>WRBQ01000007.1 GCA_009784445.1 Oscillospiraceae bacterium | reverse complement strand
TCAATCAAGTCCGCGCCTGCCGGCCTTTCCCGCCCTGGCATGTTTAGGAGGTTCAGAAGGCCGGCAAAATCTTCTAAGTCGTCCAGCACATCCAATGCCACCAGAATATTCACCAGCAGTTGTGCAATGTCAACATCCACGAGCATTGCATACGGCAGCCCCAGTGCATCCAGATACACCAGTTGTGCAAGCACATCCACGTCGCCGTCATAGTCCATCAGGGCAAAGCGCGTGATATCGCCCACAATGAAATCTTCCAGTGCAAAGCCAAATTCTTCAATCAAAGCATTTAGCAGCGTGCCAATGCTCAAGAAGTCGGTGATTGCGTCAAGCGCGTCGTTGAGCAGCGGTACATCGGCTTGTTGCAGCAGCACCAGCACCGGCCACAGCAGGCGTTCGATAGCTTGCAGCAACAGCGAATCACCGTCGCCTGCATCACTGATAAAGAAGGCCAAGTTCGGCAGCACGCGCAGCAGTATGTCAACCGGGTTTTGCAGCATGGCGTTCATCAGGAAAGCGATGGGTTCCATCAGCGCTTGCAGTTGTTCGCTGTGCGTTGCAGCGCGGAAATCGTCATACGGCATCAGCGTGCTAACAAAACCGGGCACGCTACCGCCCAAGGCCATCAAAATCGGCAGCAGTGCCGTGCGATAGCCATCGTAACCGAACACACGCCAAACCGCACCATCGGGATCAAGGTTCGGGTTGGTTGCGTTGATGATGAAATCAGTGCCGTCGTCGCCCATATACAGCACCAGAGCGTTGTTTTCGGCCAAGAAGATGTTCAGCAACGGCATGAAACCGCCGAACAAATCGCCAAGCACACGAATCGCACTGGCTTCGTCGTACACTTCAAAGTCCGCGGGGTTGGCTTGGTATGCCACGAACGGATCAAACAGCAGTGTCTCCAAGCACAACGGAATAACTACATCATTGTAGGTGTCATGCACAAACAATATTTCTGCAAGCAGGTCGAAAATTGTTGCGCCCATTGGCGGTGCAGTATCATCGCCCAGCAAATTCTCCAAGCTGGGCAGGTCAATGCCCAACAAAATGTCGCGCAGCAAGATCATAACCACTGCCAACGCATCAAACATGGGTTGCGCATAACCAAACAGCTCATGCACCGTGGCGTGCAGTGTTTCTTCAACTGACAAACCAGCAATGACGATGCTCGGGAAATCGTCGGGCAACATGTCATCTAACACGTTGTTTACGGTGTCTTCGATAAACTGCAGCACGCCGGATTGATTGTACAGGAACTCACGCCACAACCAGTTCAGCACGGCATCCACGTTGTCTGCCAAGAATTGGGTGTGATCGGTTGTTAGCCAGCTGGGCGGTGTGGCCGCAGCAGCTGCCCCCGGGGCGGCGGTGTAGTCAATCAGCTCAGGCCCCTCAAAGCGCTCATTTTGAATCAGCGCAGTCAGGCCTGCAAAGCCGCTTTCTTCCAGCCAATCCAGTGCACCAGCTTGGCTGAGCAGTGCAAACAGCACCGCAGCTTGGTCTGCCACAAAGTAATTGCCACAAGCCGACAGTTCACCTTGCATCAGGTTCATCAGCGACATATTCAGCGGCTCGCCCAGCAGTTCTTCCAGCAGCTCGCCCAGCACATTGTCTGCAAACGCAAGGGGATCCACCATCAGGCGTCCGGCGTTGGTGAAATACACGCCTTCAGCAATGTCAAGCGCACCCAATTCAGCCACTCCAGCAACATTCACCAGCGGGCGCAGGGTATCCAGCAGCACATACACCGGGTGCAGCAGTGCGTCCAGCACCTGTTGCAGCGGGCTATAGCCAACTTCGGCTTCTGCCATGAAGAAAATGAGGTTCGGCAGCAGCGTAAGCGCGGAGCTCACCGGAGCATCCAGCACAGCATTCACAATGTCCACGATGGGCATCAGAATGGCGTTCATCTTCACTTCGTTGCTAGCTGTTACAGGCGGTGCAATCACAGGGGCCAAGCCCAGTGGCAAGCCGAGAACGTTGTAGATATAAACCAACGCGTCAGCAAAGCCATAGCCGCCATAGGCTGCAATCAGCCCACGAGGTTCGGCAACTGTGCCAACATCAATCAAGTCGAATCTCGAGCCAAACAACAAGATATCAAGTACGGGCATCAGCGGGGCAATGAAGTTAGCCATGGCTTCCACGAAGTCTTCCATGTCATCAATCGCCGCTGCGGTGGCCGCCACCGGGAAGTTCACCACGGCGTCAGCCATAGCATCTAGGTCAAGACCTTCGCCGTCAATGAGCACAAGTTGGGCAATCAGCGGCATCAGCACATCAAATGCGTCGGCCATGTCGCCATCAAGCAAATCTTCCAGCAGGTCAATCACGGTGTCTGCAAGTGTAACAAAGAGGTTAGCGGGGTCAAGCAGGTTCACCAGCAGTTCGTTAATGCCCGCCGACAAAGAGGGCTGGCCGGTAAGCATCGTCCACACATGGCCCAGCACGATGTCGGCATGATTCACGAGGAAGCGTGCATCTTGTTCGGCGCCAGTTGCACCGTCGCGTGCCCACCAGCTGGGGAAGGGGTCGTATGCAATCGCTACGGGTGTGCCAAACACGACATCTGGGGCATCGTATTGAATTGGTGCAGCAAACTGCGCCAAAGCAGCGACCATTTCTTCTGCGGTGCCCTGCAACAGGTGCACAAGCATCGGGTCGTTTTCGTCTAGAATTTCCGCAATCAGTCCGCTACCAAACAGCCATTGCAGTAGCACATTCAACACGTCGGCACGGTTGGCGCTAATATACCAACGATGGTTGCCAGGCGCACGTAGAGTGGGAATTTGCAGGGCAGCGTTGGCGTGGTTGCTGGCTAGCATTGTGCCCATGCTGGCAAACTGCGACAGTGCCGGCAAGTCAATGTCATTAAAGCCCAACGCTTCAAACAAAGCGTCTGTGCTACGCAACATGCCCATGTCAACCGCACCCAGCAACATGTCGCTCAGGTCCAGATATTCGGTGGGCAGCATGTCGCCAAGCATGTCTGCAATCATGCCGGTTAGGTTAATATCAACCGACGTAACAAGAATGTTCATGCTTACGCCCATGTTACTGCGGCTTTCGTTCAGGTACGCATCAATCACCAGCTCCAAGCCTTGCAACAGTGGCTCAATGCGCTGTGCACTAAAGGCGAATGCCAAGTTGGGCAACAGGTCAGCCAGCGTGCCCAAGGGTGCGTTGCCAATCATATCCAGCAGCGCATTCACGGGGTCAAGAATACCATTGAGAATTTGGCGGGTAGCTAGGGTCAGGTCAGCGCGACCCAAGCTCACTTGGCCGGGCGGCATGCCCACGGGAGTGGCGCCAAAGTTGCCCGCCACATAGCTCAAGTTCGTGTGTAAGCCGGCAGCTGCCAAATCTTCTTCGCCAAGCAGCAGTTCAAAAATTGGCACCAGCAGGTTACGATATAGGTCAAGACCGTTGGAGGTTGCACCTCTAAACACCAAACCAAGCGTACCATAGCCGAAAACAGGCACGTTGATGCCAAACACGTTGGTGTGTGCACGCCCACCACGCACAAACAGCGCAGGGCCATTATAATGCAGGTCATGTGCACGGTCAAGCAGTAGCACTTGCAAAATCGGCAGCACGCCGCTGAGCGCATTGCTTATCGCCATACGGAAGCGTTCTTCACGCGCAGCACCGGTTAGGCTGTCAATGCCCCAATCCAGCAACATGTTGCCGTCGGCATCAAACATGTGCGGCGAGCCAACGGGAGTCCAAGCGTGTGTGGGATAAATGCCACGGATGTCCGTATTCGTGAAGAAGAAGCGTGAGTTTGCGCCACCTTGGCTGCCCATGCCGGTGCCCAAGTTGCTGTAGCGAGCCAGCATTTCGCGCGGCTGTGCAAATAGAACTGGGTCAATGGCGCGCGAAAGCAGGTCGGGATACAGGCGTAGCGAAGACAAGCCGTTCATGCGCAATGAACCGCCCACGTACACATGCACGTTAAGCACTTCCCAAAGCGCAGCCATGCGCAGGTTAAGACCAACGATCGTTGCAACAACGCCCAAAACGCCGGTTTCAATGGGGTCAAGCGCAATGCGGCCGCGGCCGGCCAATGGCAACACTTCAGTTGCCCAAATATGCTCAAATTCATCCAGCAGCAAGCCATAAAGCAACTCAATGAGCATGTTCACGGTTGCGTTGCTAAACAGCACTTCGCTCACAATGTCTTGCACAATGCTACCCACATTCAGCGGGTCTCTATCTAAATCAATGCCCATCAAATCATCAGGCAAATCAAGACCAAGGGCATTTGCGGCCTGCACAAACGGCGCCAAGTTGCCCGTCAGCAGCGCGTCCAAGCCGGAAATCAGGTGCTCAAGACCTTCTTTGCCGGGGTTGGGATTGGGGTAGTTATAGTAATGGTTTGTGCGGATATCTCTGTCCACATTGGCCAGCCGCTGGGGTGCGGGCAAATCGGCCTCGCGGTGGAAATACACCGGGTTGTTCATGAAGGTATTATGCAGGTTCCACACATGTTCACGCAGGAACAGATAATCCGAAATGGCTTCTGAATTGGGATAATCAGGCAGCATAATTTGCGAGGTGTCGCCCCTCACGTTATTCAGGAACAAGAATGGGTCGCGGTAGTTTGCATTGGGGGCGGTGGCCTCAACAATGCCCAGCCCGTTCACCAGTCTCATCAGTTCGTCCAGCGTTGCCCAGCTAAACAGATAATAGTTACCATGGCCTGGGCGATACACGCTCAAGCTTGGGTGTTCAATCAAGCTAATGTCTCCGCCTTCGCGAAGCTCTTCCAAAATATCCATGGCCGCACGGGTATACAGCGCAATATTTACGGCCAGCGCATGTTCCATTTGGTCAATCAAATCGTGAATCACTTCTTCAAAACCGCCGAAGATCGAATACCACGATCCACCGCGAGTTCTGGCTTCTGCATCAGTGATTCCATCGCGCGCTGCGAAATAAGCCGCAGCTGCATCTGACATCGCCAAATAAGCTTCAAGGTTTTGCACCACACCTAAGAACGACGGCCTCGGCGCGTTGGGGTGCGCCGTGGTGTTGTGCAACGTGTTCATAATCCACTGCGGCGAACGATGCGTAAAGGGCGATTGCGCCAGCAACGGCAAGAAGAAATCGCGGAAAGAATACCAACGACCCTCACTAAAATAGTGTGTTTCGCGGTAGCCAATTTCAGCCACCAATTCAACCAAACGGTTGTTGTGATACCAAGCAACCGTGCCGGTTTGATAGTCGAAGCCAACAATTGCTTCAACATAGTCAGCAAAGCTCATCGCAGCCTTGGTGCTCATGAATCCACGCTGGCCAATTGCGGTGTCGCGCCAAGCCAAAATCGTATCAAAGCAATAGGTATAAACGCTATCATCGAACGGATCATCAAAGGGATCTTCGCCAAGGTTCGGGTTGCGTCCTTCGCTATAATTGGCACTTAGTTCAATGAAATTCACCATAGCATCGCGCATATCCCAAATTTCCCAGCGCTGGATAATGCTGTTCAGGCGAGTTGTCCACGCCACCGCGCGGGGCAAGTCTAGAGTAAAGGGGTTAGCAATCAAGAAAGCTGTTGCAAACACCAAGTTATCGAAGTCTGTGCGAGGGGTTTCGTTATACATGGAAATCAAGCGGTCGCGACGGAAAGCCGCTTCGCGATACAACGCTTGCAGGTCTGCCAAGGTGAAACCCAAGTTGGTGAAATCTTCGCGCGGGTCATAACCCGGATTGCTCATTTGCGTGGCTGCATCGCTGTCAAACACATTGCGCGCAGCAGGCGTTTGATTATTGAAAATCACACCAGGTGCGGGGCTCGACAGCGGGCTGAAGAACCATGCGGCATAGTCAACCGAAGCCGTCAAGAATACAGACAGCAGGTCATTAACGATATCAAGCACGTCTTGCCCAAACGTAAGCAAGGGCAAATTAAAGTGTTCCATTACGGGAACAAGAATGCCGCCTTCTTGCGCAAATTGGCCGGGCAACGCGCTTAGCGAACTAACCAGTTGAGCTTGCCTTTGCAGCAACTGCGAACGGTTCAGCGTGCGCAGGTATTCATAATCAACCCATACGCCAAGCTGGCCAGAGCGGCTAATTGCTGCGCGGTAATCAAGCAACGATTGACGTGCCGCGCCTGTGTCTACGGGATTAAAATCATAAACCATGAAGGCATGGTTTTGCCCTTGTTCCATCGCCGCAGCGTGAAGATTGCCCCAGCGAATATGGCCACCGTCTATTTCGTTGTTACCGCTGCCACCGCGCATGCCATGGGGGATGTGCCCGTTGGGCAACCAGATGTGTTGCGTAAAACGGTTAAAGGGTGTGTGGTGGCGTGTGCTTATATTAATCATGTGCGTGGTCATTTCACGCACCAAGTGGCTAGTGTCCGGCATCGACTCAATGGTGGGGAAGGAGCGATACATTTCCAAATTTGTGCGCGTCACACGGCCAATCAGTCTTGCTTGCCCATAAATGGCGTGGCGCTGTGAATGCGAGGTGCTGCCGCCAAACCAGCCGCGATCGATGCTGCGGCTAGCAAAATTGCCCACTGCGGTGCCGCCAACTAGCGCACCACCAAATGCATCTTCAGTTTGGTCAATAAACGGCGTGTTGTAACGCCCCACGAACATAGAGGCATCGTGAAGCCTGTCGCCGCCGCTAATTGCGCCGCCAACATAGTGCGTGCCGGCATTGCCTTCGCCGCCACCACTTTCGCCAAACAACTCAAACAGCACATTGCTGTCAGCAAAGTTTGGATACATGCCAAAAATTCGGTCACGAATCGCCGCATTCAAGCTTGGCGGCATGATGTGCGCACCGATGTTCGGCAACGTGGTATACTCAACAACCGGAATGGTGCGGTCAAAGCTGTGATGCATGATATTACGATAAATCTCAATCACATTCCACATGGCGTTTGGCGCGTTGTCAACAAACATGGTGGTGTTGACTACAGGTATCAAGTTGTTAGCACCTGAATAGCCAACCCAACCGGGGGTGCCCCAAGCGTTAAAGGTATTCACCCCGTTAAACTGCCAAGTCATGGCCTCAATTTCGGGCAAAATGCGTCGCTGCCCCGGATTATCAGGGTCAGGCTCGCTCATGGCGTGAGCCAACTGACGAATCATCACGTTGTCCAGCGGTTGGTTAACCGCCTCCGCTCTCAGTTGCCTGCCAATCAGCGGCAGTGAAACCACCACCAGCACGATGCTCAATACAACGGCTAGGGTGCGCTTCGGTAATTTGCGTAACAGTTTCATACTTTCTCCTCCAAAGTAGTAAGTTAAAACATTCTGCCAAAAAGTTACATGTAGCCTTCTCTATTTTACATTATGTTCATAGAAAAGTCAAGAGCATTTTATGGCAGTATATTCATTTTGTGAAAATCAACCAATTGTCTGGCTGTTTCTTTGGGCAAGATCACTCAAAATCTGCTCATATTTCGCCTCAGTGAGCGTAAATTTTCGCTTAAACAGCCAATAAGACGCAATTGCCAGCACGCTGGGGATGATTGTCATGGCCGCCAGCAGCGCCAAGGTGCGGCCGGTGGGCACTTGGTTAATCACTTGTGTGATGTTTTGCATGCGCACATCTGTAGTGATATAGCCCATGGAAGTCTGCTGTTCATAGCCCGCGATGGCGTTGGTGTGCTGCAACACACCACTGGCCGCAAACACCAGCCACACAATCAGCTGCACAAAGCCGTGGCCAAGCTTAATGATAAACGGCCGAATGCTGAAGATAATCCCCTCCGCGCGCGCGCCTGTTCTCCATTCATTATATTCAACCGTGTTGGCAATGCACACCATCACCACTAGACCGTATACACTAAACGCGCCAAAGGCGAACAAGTTGCCGAAGGTCATCAGCGCAAATTGCAGCTGCCACACACCAATGGGCAACACGCCTGTGAACAACATAAACGCGTTGCCGATCAAAATGCTCGCCGTGGCGATTTTCATCAGCTGTGCCCGCGTGAACCGTGCCGATACACGGTCGTAGAACAGCATAACCACACCGGCGCCCACGGCACCCAAGGTCATGAAAATCGTGCTGAGAATGCCCTGATAACCAAAACGGAAAAAGATGAAGTTTGTGCCCAACATGCTGGCAACGATATTGCCACCCGTGGTGGCCAACAAAAAAAGTATCATCAGCCAGCACAGTTGATCATTGCGGCGAATGGTGTGGAAAATCGTGCGCAGCCCAATGCGGTTGACGGTCGCCTCGCCTTTGGGCGGCAGCGGTTTTTCTTTCACGCCAATCAGGGTCGTCAGCTGAAAGGCTATGGCCGCCACGCTAAACACAATGGCCAGCCGGGCGTAGGCCTGCAAAGCATTGCCGCCCAGCGCCAAATCACCCGCCGTGAGCATGGGAATGAGAATCGTGGCAATGCCACCGCCAATGCCCGCAAACAGCATAGCGCGTGCGCTAAGCTTGTCGCGATCGCTTTTTTCACTCGCTAGCGACGGCAGCATGCCCCAGTAGCCCACATCGTTGAAGGTGAAGACCTTGCTGTACACAAACAACATGATGCCGATGAAGGTGACGAACTGCCAGTCTTGCAACGTGGTGCGAAAGGTGACGATGACCACCGCAGCGGTCAGCACCATGCCAATGGCAATCCACGGCTTGAACTTGCCCCAGCGCGTGCGCGTGATTTCGATGATGTTGCCCATGATGGGGTCGGTGAATCCATCGAACACCCTTGCCGCCACCATCAGCGCGTTGATGACGCCGAACTGCTGCGCCGTCAAGCTTCGGGTGAACATGATGAAGTTCAGCAAGTTGCCCGACCACAGCTGTGCCGCAGTGTCGCGCCCCACCCCGGTGATGGTATAGCTCCACAGGTTGCGTTTGGTTAGTCGTTCGTGTTCCATGGTGCATCCTCCTTGTTTGTGTGATAAGAGTTGCCCGGCCTTGGCCGCATTCCCGTAGGGGCGGATACAAATCCGCCCGAGCCATAATACCTGTCGCCCAATTAAGCATTACGAATTAAGCATTCGATTCCAGCTCCAGCAAAAACCGCTTCACGTCAAGCCCGCCACCGTAGCCCACCAGCGAACCGTTGTGCCCCACAACGCGGTGGCATGGCACGATAATACTCACGGGGTTACGGTTGTTCGCAAGGCCCACCGCTCGGCAGGCCTTGGGGTTGCCGATGAACTCGGCCTGTTGTTTGTAGCTGCGCGTTTCGCCATAGGGTATGGCCAGCAGCGCCTGCCAGCATTGTTGCTGAAACGCCGTGCCATGCAGCTTTAGCGGCAAGTCGAATTCACGCCGCTGCCCTGCAAAGTATTCACGCAGCTGCTGTGCCGCGCGGGCAATTAGCGGCGTTTCACACTCAACCGTGTCGAATCCCCTGCCCTCAGCCTCTAGCCGGCTGATGAAATGCAGCCCGCAAATCGCGCCGTCTTGTTCAATAATCAGCCCCTTGCCCACCGGGAAATCATACACCCAACTGTTATTCATACACTCTTCCCCAATTCTTTCACCATAATATAATCTTCATGCCCGGCATGGTCAAGCTTTTCGGCAGTCTCCACATAGCCCAGCCGCCGATAAAACCGCACTGCTGGGTTGTTCTTTTGCACCGAAAGTGATGTTCTGGCATAGCCACGCCCACGCAACTGGTCAAACAATTTCTCCATCAGTGCCGCACCAATGCCCTGCCCGCGGTGCGCAGGCAGCACAGATATCGCAAGCTCCGGCGTGTTGTCATCAATGTTGCCATACGCAGGAATAATCCGCGCCCAAGCCATGCCCACGATTTCGCCATCCAGTTCAGCTAGGGTGCCGCAGTCCGCAGGCAAGCTGCCAAAGTCTTTGATGTACACATAAATCTCCGGCTCAAAAATCACCTCGCGCGGTGGCCATTCTTCGCCCGGCGCAACGTAAATCGCCTGATACAAAAACTCCTCCAGCCAAAGGTAATCCGCTTGCATCAAACTGCGAATTTCACCCGCCCAATTTTGCATAAATATCCTCCCAACGTTGTTGCGCGTCGTCGCTCCACATCACCGGCTGCCAGCCAAACTGCAAGTAGCTATTGATCGCCGGCAGCCGAAAATCATCCGTGGTCAGATAGCACCCCGCGCGGCCAAGCTCGGCATGACGTGCAAGCACATGGCTCATTAGCGGCTTGGCAAGGCCCCTGCCCCGCCAATCTTTGTGCACCGCAATGTAGTGCAAAAACGGCTCGCCCTGCAGCATCTGCGCGGTGGCGGTGCCAACCGGTATATCCGCCTCATTGCAAATGAAGAATATTTCGCTCATGGGCTGGTCATGCATCTTCTTCATGAACCAGTCAAGGGACGGCTCGGTGATGTCGAACTCGCCTAGGCAAATTTGGCTCCAGCAAGTTTGCTCGCCCTCGCGCATGCCGCGCATATGAAAGCCCGCAGGCGGCGCGATGTTCGGCAGTGCCAAGCCCGCCGAGCGGTGCATTTTCAGTTGCTTGTCGTATTTCTTAATCATGGGCACCCTCTTTTTTGCGCAGCAGCACGATTTTTAATACCGCCACGCCCAGCACAATCACCCCAATGATGATAACAAGCAACACTTGCCATGATAACACAGATTGTGCTGGCGCTTCGCCCAATGCAAATGTGTGCGTGATGCCGTCTACTGTCACTACAGTGAGCAGATTGGTCGCGGGGTCAAATACGCGCGCTTGGGTATCTTCCCACCACATGCGCGATATAGTTCCCATCACCATGCTCATGTCTTGCACAAGCTCGTCAACCATGTATGTTCGAACAAGCTGACCATCTGTCCAAAGCTCAAGCGCAACATCATTTTCTCCCACCGGGCTGAAGAAAGCAAATGTGTTCAAGTTTGCCGAAAACACAAACTGGTCTTCGTAGGCTTGCGTGCGGAAATCATTGCTCCAAAGCACTACTTCCTCTCCTTCAAGCAGGATAATTTCCGCGCTCATCGCATGCCACGGGTATTCTACCAATGATTCTGATATTAGCGCAAAATCAAACTGCCGCGTTCCATCTTGCGAACGCACTGTAAACGAAACCGGCGCAGCCCAGTCATCCGCATGGACAACCAACGTCCCCGCAAACAGCAGCGCAAGCACAAGCAACAATACCGCAAATTTTTTCATGTCCGCCTCCTCTAAAACCCAAAATATTTCTCTCGCTGTTTGGCCATGCGCCCGCTCAAAAACTCCAAAGTCTCTTTCGCGCCGGGCACACCACAAGCGTAGTCATGCATGGCTCGGCCTTCCTCAAAGCATAGCTCGTCGTGCAGCGGAAAGAACTCTTTGAGCAAAAAGCAACCATAGCGCACCAGCCGCATGTCGCCCACCAAACGCGGCGTTTCATCCATGGTGTCCACCGCCACGCTGTAGTCATCGCGAATGGCATCAATGAGCGATTCACGCTCGTTGGCCTGCGCAAACACCATGGTGCAGCACAGGTGCGAGTCACGGCTATTGACGCTGTTGTGACTGTCGGTGCTGCCCACAATGGCATAGTTGCGCCCGCGGGCTTTGTCTTCGTAATACTGCACGGTTTGGAAGTTGTTTTGCTCCATGTTGCTTTCGCCGCCCAGCACCTCAAAGGCATCAAAGGGCAAATGCTGCATCAGTTTGTTCACCAGCCGCGGCGGAATTTGCAGCACATCAGAAAGCCAGTATGGGTGGCAAAAAATGCCCAGCCCGCCCGCTTTGCGAATCTCGCTAAAAATCCAGTGGCAGCTGGCATAGTAGTAGCGCTCCATGCCCACAAAACATGCGGGAATGTCAAGCGTGGCCATGTAAGCATCAATCGTGGCAAAGTGCTCGTCCGCATCTTCCATCATGTCATTCACGCTGTGCAGCCCACCAAAGTTGAGGATGTGCATGTCGTTGAGGTGCGTTTCGTCTTGCGGGGCATGTACTTCTTCGCCGGGCACCAAGCACAGCTCAATGGGCACGTCTTTATAGACTTCAATGGCCTCCAGCGAAGGCGCATAGCGGTGGTGGTCGGTGATGGCCAAAAAGTCATAGCCCGTTTTGCGGTAGTTCGCTGCCACAATGGCCGGCGCTTGCCTGCCATCCGAGTAATTGCTGTGCAAGTGCAAATCACCACGGAATGGATAGCGGCCAGCTAGGTCATCGTCCACGCAAAACACGCTCAATTGCAGGTTGAACTTCTCATTCTTCAAGCGAACATAAAACTGCTGGCAGCCAAAAAACTCGAACGAAAAGCGAATGCAGCCGTCTTCATCCGGCTTCACATCAAAGGAGAATTCGTTGTTATAATCGGGGTAATACCATGGCGAGCCTTCATCCCACGGGTGCAGCGAAAGGCGATAGCTTTCGTGCGTAAACGCGGCATGATGCCCACGCGGCGCAATGGTGATGCTGCTGATTTTACCCGCCTGAACCACCTTGGGATACACGTCATAGTTGTGCAGCTCGTTGGCATAACGCAATTGCAAGTTATTTGTGAACATAAAATTCCTCGTTGTAGTTAGTATTTATCCATGCTATCCACGCTCAACACAAACACAATGGCGCCGCCCACCTGCACGGTGGCATCTTCGCTTAGCTCATGCTTGTTGGTGCCGCGCCCAAACGAACTAACCGACGGCGCGGTGTGGTCACGCTTGCGGGAGTTTTCGTTGATGATTTCTTTCACCCGTGGCACATCGTTTTCTTCTGCGCCAATGAGCAGCGTGGTGTTGCCCACCATCAAAAATCCACCGCTGGTGGAAAGCTTGGTCACGCTGAATTTCTCCAAGGTCAGCGCCGAGGCCACCACGGCACTGTCGTCGTTGTTCACGATAGCAATAATGAGTTTCATATACTTTCTCCTTACAGATTAGGCAATATCATGCGCTGGCTTCGTTTGTCCAGCAGCGCAATGTTCGGGATTTCATAGCGGTTGTCATTGGCGTCTTTAATCAATACACGGCCGTCATACAAAGGCTTGACGGTGTTGTTGTGGTCGCGAATTTCAAAGGTGTAGGTGCCGCGGTCAGTTTCGGCGGTCCACATCCAAATTTTGAACTTGTCGGTCATTTTAATCAGCCGCTGCACCTTGGGTATCATGTAATACTCATGCAGGCTGTTTTCCAGCACCTCGCGTGACTCAGGCAGCAGCGTGTTGATGTCGCGCACAATGGCAACTTCTTTACCTTCATCATCCAGCAAGGTAATATATTTCTGCAGCCCCGTGGTGGGAAACAACCGCCGCGGCTCAAGCGCGGTGAAGGTTTCGCCGTGGTGAAACTCCACGTCAACCAGCAGGCCGTCGTGGTCGGTAATGCGGGCTTCAGGCCCATCGATGTAGCGTATAGCCATAATCTCCTCTTTATCTAGATCGAATAATGCACAGCGAAGCGACCAAGCCCCACCGCAGGTGGCAGCGAAGCGACTAAAAATTTTCTTCTGCGCGTTGCTTTTCAGCTTCTTCCGCCATCGATTGAATCTGCACCAGCTTGTAGTATTTACCTTGCAGCGCAAGCAGCTCAGCAGGGCTGCCAAACTCGATGATCTCACCCTTGTCTACCACGATGATCTTATTGGCCTTGCGCAACGTGGAAAGCCGGTGGGCAATCATTAGCGTGGTGCGCCCGCGAATCAATCGCTCAATGGCATCTTGAATCAAGTGCTCGGTTTCGCTGTCTACGGCGGCGGTGGCTTCGTCAAAAATGAGAATACTGGGGTTTTTCAGCACGGCGCGCGCAATACTAATGCGCTGTTTTTCGCCGCCGCTGAGTCCCGTGCCGCGCTCGCCCAGCAGCGTGTCGTAGGCATCGGGCAGTTGCGCGATGAAGCCGTGTGCATTGGCAACTTCAGCAGCATATAGCACGCTTTCTGGGTGCACATCGCCCGCTCCATAGGCAATGTTGTTGAAGATGCTGGCGCGGAACATCAGCGGTTCTTGCTGCACATAGCCTATTTGCGACCGATAAAACGCCATATCCACTTCCTTCAGGTCGCGGCCGTCCACCAAGATTTCGCCCTCGTAGTCGTCGTAGTAGCGCATGATGAGGTTGATCAGCGTGCTTTTGCCGCTGCCGGTAGTGCCCACAATGCCCACGATATCGCCCGGTTCAATCACTAGATTCACGTTGCTCAGCGTCTTCTTGGAGCGGTCAAACGAGAAGTTCACGTTGCGAAATTCAATGCGGCCCTGCAAATGGTCGGGCATGGGGTCGCCCTTGCCAAAGTCGCGCTCGGGTTCAGCCTCGAGAATATCAAGAATTTTCTCTACTGAGGCCAATGCATTTTGATAGCCGTCGTTGAGGTTTGCAAAAAAGTTCACGGGGTTATAGAATTGCCCGGCATAGGTGATGAATATTACCAGCATGCCAATCGAAAGCGCGTCTTCTGCGCCTGCGCCGTCAATCACCCAGCGGCCGCCAATGAGCCAAATCACCAGCGACCCACAGGTGACCAAAAAGGTCATAACATTAGGAAAAATGCTGGCGATTTTGCCGGCCACCATGTCTTCTTTGTACCATTCCTCGTTGTAGCGAGCGAATTTATCAATGGCGCGGTCCTCGTTGGTGAAGGCTTTGATCACCCGCACGCCGGGCACGGTGTCGGCCAGCAAGGCAAAAATAGCAGAGCCGCGCCGCCACAGCCTGCGATAGCGCGGAGCAATCTTCTTGCCGAAAATGCGCCCGCCGATGACCACAAGCGGCACCGGCAGCAAACTTACCGCTGCAAGCCGCCAGTTAAGCGAAAACATAATCACCATCAGCCCAATCATCAAAAATAGTTGCACCACGGCCTCTTGGGTGATGCGCAGGATGAACTGCTGCAGCACACTGGTGTCACCATGAATGCGGTTGATAACCGAACCGGTTGAGGTTTTGTCGAAAAATCGCATGGGCAAAAACTGCGTTTTGGCGTAGATATCCTTGCGCAATTCCACCACCATGCGGCTGCCTGCGCGGCGCAAAAAATAGCTGCGCACCGCACCCACGCTAAACTGCACCAAATGCACGCCCAGCAGCAATAGCACCATCCACAGCAGCATGTCCAGCTGGCCATAGTGCAGCACGGTGTCAATCATGTGCCCCGTTACCAGCGGCGGCACCAGTGCCATGGCCGTGGTGACCACCGAAAGCGCCAAGCAAAATATCAGCAGCCACTTTTGCTCCAGTATGTACTTGCCGAACTTGCCAAAGGTCTGCGTTTTGTTTTCGCAGTTCAGGCATGGGGCATCCGGTTTGCGCAGCTGACGGCCGCAGCGCATGCAAAACGCACGGCGGCGGTCAAAGCCCGCTTGCACCGCTTCAATCAGCGCAGGCGAGAAACCGTCGTCCACGCAGCTTTGCACAAACTGCGCACCGGCCTCGGCAGCCTCAGCGGCAGCATAAGTAAACCGAAGCAAGTTCAGCCGCTTGCCCTTTTCATCACGCGCCTGAAATAGCGCGTTGCCATACATCCGCCTAACCTTCACGTCATGCAAATCGGCATAAGCAAAGTACTCAGGCTCAATGCGAGCAACCGAGTCATAGACCCACAGGCCGTTTTGCATAAACAGCAGCGCACCTTGGCCGTATTTTCCGGTTAGGTTCAGGTCACCCACTACAGCGAAGCAAGCCTTGTCCAACAGGCTGTTTTGCTGCGCGAACTGTTCCAACACTTCGGGTAACGGCAGGTTTGTCAGCAGCGTTTGCGGCTGCATGGCGAGTTGTTCTTGCGTTTTCTCTAACACTTGCATAAAATCACCCCCCGGTGTTTTATCTATTCTGAATGGCTTGTGATATTTCCTCAAACTTGGCCGACCGGCTGGCCTTCACCAGCACGGTGTCACGCTGGCGCAGTGCGGCTAGAATTTCCGGCAGGGCTTGCTCTTTATCATCAAATACCATGGTCGCCACACCGCCCGCTCGGGCTTGCTCGGCGATGAGCGCGGCGTGGTCGCCCACGGTAATCACTAGATCAACACCACAGGCAACAGCGTGATCGCCAACTCGGCGGTGTTCGCTTTCGGCAAAGTCGCCCAGCTCGCCCATGTTACCCAAGATGGCCACCTTGCGGCCACCGAAGTCACTTTTGGCCAGCACCGAAAGCGAAGCCAGCATGCTTTCCGCGCTGGCGTTGTAACAATCTTCAATCACGCGAACACCGCCGGTTTCGATCACCGTTTGGCGCATTTCACCCGCTTTAAAGCTGCGCACGCCCTCTTGCAGGCTTTGTATGGGCAGGCCATAGCCCAACCCAATGGCAATGGCCACCAAGGCGTTATACACATGATGTTCACCCGCCACAGGCACCACGAAGCCCGCGTCGCGCACACTGAATGTGCTCCCCTGCGCACCGCAGTGCACGTCCTGCGCCTGCACGTCGCACTCATCGTTATGGATGCCGTAGTATAGCGTGCGGAAGGGCAACTTACCACGCAGCGCCCACAGACGCGGGTCGTCACCGTTGAGCAGTGCGGTGCCCTCTTCGCCCAAGCCTTCGAAGATTTCCATCTTGGCGCGCAAAATGGCTTGCTGGCTGCCTAGGTTGCCGATGTGTGCGGTGCCAATGTTGGTGATGACGGCAATGTCCGGCTTGGCAATCTTGGTCATGTAGCGGATTTCACCAGCATGGTTCATGCCCATTTCAATCACGGCAAAGCGGTGGCATTTAGCCAAGGTCAGCAGCGTTTTGGGCATGCCGATGTCGTTATTCAAGTTGCCCTGCGTGGCACAAACCGGCCCTGCCGTGCCCAGCACGCATTGGATCATCTTGCGGGTGGTGGTTTTGCCCGCGCTGCCGGTGATGCCAACAAGCGGCAGCGTAAATTTCGCGCGGTAGGCCGCGGCCAAATGTCCCAGCGCAAGACGAGTGTCCTCCACAACAATTTGCGGCTGCGCAATGGGCAGCTCGCGACTGACAATGGCCGCGCTACCCTGTGCATCAAAAAATCCCTGCACAAAGTCGTGGGCATCAAAGCGCTCACCAATCAAAGCGATAAACAGCGTGCCCTGCCCTGCTTGGCGGCTGTCGGTGCTCACGTTGGTGATGGCCATATTTTCATCGCCGTGCAGCAACTGGCCGTTCACGGCTTGGGCGATTTCGTGTAGTGTCATTTGTTCCATGTGGTTCTCCTTTTCTTGTTCTTTTTTTTTAAAGAACCAAAAAAATTTAGCCGCGCTACGTGCGTATGAGGATTTTTATGAGGCTGTCATAGGACACAGCGAAGCGACAGGGCTCCACCGCAGGTGGCAACGATTTTTTCGCACAGGTCTTCGTAGCTGATGCCCGCAGCGGCGGCCTCTTGCGGCAGCAGACTAGCGGGTGCTAGCCCCGGCAACGTGTTTGCCTCTAGGCAGTAGATCTCGCCCTGCGCATCGGTCATAAAATCCACGCGGGAGTAGCTGCCCAGCCGCAGGGCCTTGTGTGCCGTGAGCGCCGCAGCCTGCATGCGCTCGGCCAGTTCATCGGGGATATCCGCCGGGCAAATTTCGTTGGTTGTGCCCTGGTATTTGTTCGCATAGTCGAACCAGCCCTCGTGGGGAATAATCTCAATGACGGGCAGCACTTGGCCGTCCAAAACGCCCACACTAAACTCACGGCCTTCGATAAAACGCTCAATGACGATGTTGTCTTCTTGGGCAAGGGCATTTGCCATGGCCTGCGCCATTTCACCGGCTGTGCGCACAATGCTGCAACCGATGCTGCTGCCACCGTTTGCGGGCTTCACCACCAGCGGCAAATTGCTTGCGTCAAACGCGGCACACAACGGCGTTTGCACCCCTGCGGCCTGCATGATGGTTTTGGCGATGCCTTTGTCCATGGCCAAAGCACAGCCCAGATGTCCGCTGCCGGTGTAGCGCACGGCGTGTAGGTCAAGGGTGGCTTGCAGCTGCCCGTTTTCGCCCAGCGAGCCATGCAGCGCAAGAAAGACGACATCGGCCAGTTTGCAGGCGGCAAGTACGTTGCGGCCAAGCATGTCGTCGCCATTGCCAAACTCGGCTTTGAGTGCGGCTAAATCCGGTGCCGTGGCGGGGATGGTGTGTGCGTAACTTTCTTGCGCATAAGCGGCATAAAGCGTGGCAAAGCTGCCGTGCAGGTCGATGGACTTATAGGGGTCCAGCAGCAGCACTTGATGGCCGCGGCTGCGCAGCGCTTGCACCACCTTGGCGCCGCTGGCTAATGATACATCGCGCTCGGGACTGTGCCCCCCGGCGAGGACTAATATGTTCATGGGTTCTCCTTGCAAATAAGCTTAGACTATAGTATAACAAAAACCCCTCGCTAATGCAAGGGGTTTGCGTTGTTTTTTTGAGAAAGGCTAGAAGAACCAGCCCATGACCAGATTCGCCAGCCAGTCAAGGCTAATGCGCAGGCCGCGCACGCTAAAGGCATCATCGGCCACATCAGGGGTGAAGCTGCCGAAAGCAACGTCCATTTCACCAACGGCAACGCTAGTGAGCACGCCATCAACATAGGTGAACGCAGCAAGCGCGTCATCACCGGTGCCGAGACCAACCACAACTGCGCCATCAACTTCTTGCACGTCAAACAGCGTGTCAAAAGCGATCGCGGCCAAGTCATCCATCACTTCTTCCACGGTCACACCAAGAAAATCAGCCAACATTTCCGCCAGAACGTCCATGTTTTCAAGCACTTCGTCGGCATCCATGCCCAGCAGATTCGCTAGAGTTTCCACGAGTTCTTCATCTGGGTTTGCAAAGTCAATGTTCAGCAGACTGTCGAGGTCGGGCAGCATTTCTGTGAAGCCTTCCAGCAGCGCGGGGATGTCCAAATCAAACATCGCGGTGCCAATGTTGAATGTGAACAGGCGGCCAACCAAGAACACGCGGCCATCGTTGTTCAGCACCACGCGCACGTTGTTGTTCATGAACAGGTTGAACGTCCAGCTCAGCGCGCGCGCCCACCAAGCGTCGCCCAAAAAGTGACCCAGTATACCGCCCCAGCCTACGTGTGTGTCAAGCGCAATATTGCCTTCGGAAACAGCAATGCTCACTTCAGCAACGTTGTCGAACAAGCCGCCAAGTAGGCCGAGGTCTGCGTCGTCACCGCCAAGCAAGTCCATCACAGCAGCAACGTCTACGGTTGCCGAAAAATTCAGCGAGCGGATTGCTTCGTATGTTTCCATGAATAGTTCGATGCCTTGTTGTTGCAGGTTGTCGTCGTTGTCGTTGACGTTGATGTCGTTGCCATTGTTGCCGCTGTCACCGTTGTCGTTGCAGCCATCATTGTCATTGTTGTTGCTGATGCAGCTGCACAAAGGGCTGATGTTGTTGGCGGATTGCGCCATTGCCGCAACGCCAAACGAAACAGCCATCGTTAGCGCCAGCAGCAATGCAAGTAGTTTCTTCATGTGTTTTTCCTCTTTTCTCGTTTTTTTGGGATACTCTCTCTACTATACCATAACTTTGCGCGCATTGCAAGGGCTTTTTGTTTTTCTTGCAAAAGAAGCTTGACCTTGTGTGCGTTGTATTGTATAATAGATGAGCTAAGTGCAAGGAGTATACCATGTTTTTTAACGCAGTGTATGAAATCGTCAAGCAAATTCCGCAAGGCAAAGTTGCGACCTATGGGCAAATTGCCCGGCTGGCGGGAAATCCTCGCATGGCAAGGCAGGTGGGCTGGGCATTGGCCGGTTGCCCTGACGATAACATTCCCTGCCACCGCGTGGTGAACCGCTTTGGCCAGTGCAGCAGTGCCTTTGCCTTCGGTGGCCAAGACGTGCAGTGTGGCCTGCTGGAGGCCGAGGGCGTGGGGTTTACAGCAGATGGCAATGTAGATTTAACGCAATTTCAATGGTTAACATAAAGGAGTTTCCCCATGATTCAAACCGACAACATCAGCCTGCAGTTCGGCGGGCGCACCCTGTTTCAGCACGTGGACATCCAGTTCACGCGCGGTAACTGCTATGGCCTAATTGGCGCAAACGGCGCAGGCAAAAGCACGTTCTTGCGCATTCTGAGCGGCGAAATTGAACCCACCAAGGGTGACGTACACATGACCCCCGGCGAGCGCCTGAGCGTGCTGGAACAAGACCACTTTAAGTATGACGACCAAACCGTGCTGCGCACCGTGCTGCTGGGCAACAAGCCTCTAGTATCCGTCATGGACGAACTGGCAGAGCTTGACGCCAAAGGCGAAAACATGACCGACGAAGACGGCATTCGCTCCAGCGAGCTGTGGGAAACCTATGCAGAGCTTGAGGGCTGGAGCGCCGAAAGCGACGCCGAAATTCTGCTGAATGGCCTGAGCGTGACCAACGAATTCCACCACATGAACATGGCCGATGTGCCCAATGACATCAAGGTGAAGGTGCTGCTGGCCAAGGCATTGTTCGGCAACCCGGACATTTTGCTGATGGACGAACCCACCAACCACCTAGACATCGAGGCCATTCACTGGCTGGAAGATTTTTTGCAGGAACTCAATAGCACCATCATTGTGGTCAGCCACGACCGTCACTTCCTCAACCATGTGTGCACCCACACGGTAGACATCGACTTCGGCAAAATCACCATGTTCATGGGCAACTATGATTTCTGGTACAGCTACACGCAAATTGCACAGCGGCAGCTGCGCGAGCAAAACAAAAAAGCCGAAGAGAAAATTAAAGAGCTGCAAGACTTTATTGCGCGCTTTAGTGCCAACGCGAGTAAATCCAAGCAAGCCACCAGCCGCAAAAAACTCCTCGAAAAAATCAAGCCAGAGGAAATGCCCGTGAGCACGCGGCGATTCCCCTATGTGGACTTCAAGCCCGAGCGCGCAGTGGGCAACGAGCTACTAATCATCACCAACCTCAGCCATAGCGTGGCCGGCCGCAAAGTGCTCGATAACATCTCGTTTACGATTTTACCGCGTGAAAAAGTGGCCTTTGTGGGCAGCGATGCCATTGCTAAAACTACGTTGTTTAAGATTCTCGCAGGCGAAATTGAGCCGGACGAGGGCACAATCAAGTGGGGCGTGACCACCAGCCAAAGCTACTTCCCCAGCGACAACGGGCAGTACTTCGACGGTGTGGAAGACAGCCTGGTGGACTGGGTGCGCCGCTATAGCGATCTCGTATTCGAGAGCGATGTGCGCGGCTGGCTGGGTCGGCTGCTGTTTAGCGGCGAAGAGGGCGTGAAAAAGGCCAAGGTGCTGTCGGGCGGCGAGCGCGTGCGCATGATGCTCATTAAAATGATGCTGAGCGGTTCCAACGTGCTGCTGCTGGACGAACCCACCAATCACCTAGACCTTGAAAGCATTCAGTCGCTCAACGAGGGCTTGCAGCGGTTCCCCGAAAGCGTGTTCTTCACCAGCTACGACCACCAGCTCACACAGACCTTGGCCACGCGTATCATCAACCCCACGCCGGGGCAGTGGTATGACAAAAAGGGCGGGTATGATGTTTATTTGGCGGAGATGGCGGCGAAGAAAGGGAAGAAGTAGATGGACGAAAAAAGGCGTGACGAGCACATTAAAGCGTTGAAAAATGAAATGAATCAAGCAAAAACAATACTAGATCGACTCAAAACAAGAAGGAAAGTTTTCACTCTACTCTGTTGTCTTTTTTTCTTGCTTGCTTTATTAACAATCATCGCAACCATTCGAACTGAAGTATTTAGACCTTTTTTCTTAATCACTTTTGCATTTTCATCTTTATTTGCCAGTACTTTACTCTCTCTGCTATTGACTCTTATTCCCCTAGCGTTTTTCAGAACCCAAGAACGGCGTCTACGATTGGAAGAGGAGCTGGAACTTGCTGAATGGACCGGCGGCGACATGGAGTTGCGTGCCGAAAAACTGTTTAACAACCACCGTCGCGAATTAAAACGCTATTACGACATTAACTTGGGACACTACCGCGCGATGTTCCCGATCGGTGTTATCGCAATCGTGGTCGGTACAATCATTATCGCTGTGAGCCTATTTGTGCTGCGTGATGGCGATGCAACACCGATGATCGTTGGCACCATCAGCGGTGTTTTGGTGAATTTTGTGGGTGCAGTGCTCATCCGCATGTACACCGAAACGGTGAAATCTTCCATTGCGTTTCACCGGCAGTTATCAAAAAGCAACCAAGCCTTTTTCGCCAACATGCTCACGTACAAAATCGAAGACAAGAATTTGCGCGACCAAACATTCGCCGAACTTGCAAAGCTAGTTGTTGTGGCGAACGATGAACAAGACATATCTGAAACATGATAAACCAAACGCGGGGAGCTATGCTCCCCGCCAGTTTTTTTGCCACCTAAAACAACCCCACCACCGCAAGAATCATCAGCAGCGCGCCACCCAGCCAGCTAAGATTAAACGGCAACTTTTTCGCCACACCATTGCCCAAACGACTGCCCAGCCAAAGCGCCACAAAACCCATCACCAGCGAGCAGATAATCACTGCGGGCTTGTTCACTTGGCTCATGGCGGCACCGAAACCCACCGCAAGGCCATCGAGGGAAAGCGCAATGGCCAAGGCTGCTGCCTCACCCATGGTGAGCACGCGTGAGCCGTCAATATCGGCCGCTTGGGGGTTGGCGCACAAGTGCAGGATAAACTTCAGATCAAAAGCGTTGAAGTTGAACTCGCGGCAAAAGTCGCGGTTGCGCTGCACAATCATGCGCACCACGCTGCTGGATAGTTTGTAAAACCCCAGCAAAAATAGAATGGCGAAACCCATGCCGGCCGCTAGCCCCACAGGCAGCCACCCGCTAATGAGACTGCCCAACAGCAGCGTGAGCGTCAAAACGCCCGAGCAAACAACATTGATTAAACACAGCGAACGGGCAGGAATTTTAATTTTGTTGCTGCCGTAGGCAAAGGCAGCAGCAAAGGCGTCTATTTCAAGCGCGGCGGTGAGCACCATGGCCTCCAGCGCAACAAACACAATGTGCATGGCATAGCCCTCCTTCATCATATTCAGCATAACAGTATATGAAACAAAGGCGCAAAGCGTTACCTTGCACAAAAAAATAAGTCGAGTTTTGTCCAAAGCGCACAAGTTTGCAGAATTTTTTTTTTCGCGCCTCGGCTGTTGACTTTGGCGCTTAAATGTGTTAAACTAATAAGGATTACATTGTGAAAGATGGAGGAATACCATACCATGGTAGACAACGTACAAGCCTTGTCCGACGTATTTGACCGCGTGCGTGCCGCACAACAACAATATGCCACATATTCGCAAGAACAGGTGGATAAAATTTTTCAAGCTGCCGCCGCTGCTGCGGGCCAAGCACGCATTCCCTTGGCCAAAATGGCCGTGGAAGAAACCGGCATGGGCGTGTTTGAAGACAAAGTCATCAAAAACCAATATGCCGCCGAATATGTGTACAACGCTTATAAAAACACCAAAACCTGCGGGTTGATTGACGAAGATGCCTCTGGCGGCATGCGTCGCTATGCTGAGCCCCTCGGTGTGATTGCCGCGGTGATTCCCACCACCAACCCAACTAGCACGGCGATTTTCAAAACACTGCTGTGTCTGAAAACCCGCAACGGCATCATCATCAGCCCGCACCCGCGCGCCAAGGGCAGCACCATCGCAGCTGCAAAAGTAGTCCTCGATGCCGCCGTGAAGGCCGGTGCACCTGAAGGACTGTTCGGCTGGATTGACCAACCCAGCTTGGAGCTTTCAAACTACGTGATGCGCGAAGCCGATGCCATTTTGGCCACCGGCGGCCCCGGCATGGTCAAAGCGGCATACAGCAGCGGCAAACCTGCCATTGGCGTGGGCGCCGGCAATGTGCCCGCCGTCATTGACGACAGCGCGGACATCATCATGGCAGTGAACTCGATTATTCACTCCAAGGTGTTTGACAACGGCGTGATTTGCGCCAGCGAACAAGCCGCCATCGTGCTCAGCAGTGTGTATGACAAAGTGAAAAAAGAGTTTGCTGCACGCGGCTGCTATTTCCTCAACCCTGCCGAGACGGACAAAGTGCGCAAAACCATTTTGGTCAACGGCGCGCTCAATGCCAATATCGTGGGTAAATCTGCCGTGACCATCGCAGAGCTGGCCGGTGTGAAGGCACCCGCGGGCACGAAAATCCTCATTGGCGAAGTGGAAAGCGTGGAGCCCAGCGAGGAATTTGCCCACGAAAAACTCAGCCCTGTGCTGGCGATGTATCGCGCGAAAGACTTCGCGGATGCCACGGCCAAAGCGGCTCGCCTAGTGCAAGACGGCGGCTTGGGTCACACGGCAAGCATTTACATCGACACCGCCAACCAAAAAGAAAAACTTGAGCACTACACTGCGGCGATGAAAACCTGCCGCGTGGTAGTGAACACACCGTCGTCGCATGGCGGCATTGGCGATTTATATAACTTCCGGCTGCAACCTTCGCTCACACTGGGCTGCGGCTCGTGGGGCGGCAACTCCATTAGCGGCAACGTGGGCGTGAAAGAACTGCTCAACATTAAATCTGTGGCCGAAAGGAAACAAAACATGCTTTGGTTCAGAAGCCCCGATAAAGTGTATATCAAACGCGGCTGCCTGCCCGTGGCACTGGATGAACTGAAAAACGTGCTGGGCAAAAAACGCGCAATGATCGTCACCGATAATTTCCTGTATAAAAATGGTTACACTAAAGCGGTGACCGACCAGCTAGATGCCATGGGCATTACCCACACCACCTTCTTTGACGTTGAACCCGACCCCACCCTGCACTGCGCACGCGAGGGTGCGAAGCTGATGAAAGCCTTTGAACCCGACGTGATTATCGCGCTAGGCGGCGGCTCGCCCATGGACGCGGCGAAAATCATGTGGGTGCTGTATGAATACCCCGAAACCGACTTCCTAGATCTTGCCATGCGCTTTATGGACATTCGCAAGCGCGTGTGCGGATTCCCGAAAATGGGCGAAAAAGCCTACTTCATCGCTATTCCCACCACCGCCGGCACGGGCTCGGAAGTGACACCCTTTGCGGTAATCACTGACGAAAGCAGCGGCATTAAGTACCCCTTGGCGGACTACGAACTGATGCCCGACATGGCCATTGTGGACGCTGACCTGATGATGCATGCACCGAAAGGTCTGACGGCTGCTTCGGGCATTGACGCAGTGACGCACGCCCTAGAGGCCTACGCGAGCATTTGCGCCACGGATTACACCGACCCGCTTGCGCTGGGCGCGCTGAAAATCCTGTTTGAGTACCTGCCCCGTGCCTATGCAAATGGCGCTGCCGACCCTGAGGCTCGCGAAAAAGTGGCCAATGCTGCCACTATGGCTGGCATGAGCTTTGCCAACGCATTCCTTGGCATTTGCCACAGCATGGCGCACAAGCTGGGCAGCTTTCATCACCTGCCGCACGGCATTGCTAACGCGCTGCTGATTAACGAAGTAATTCGCTACAACGCCGTGGAAGTGCCGACCCGCATGGGCGCATTTTCGCAGTATGAATACCCGCAAGCCATCGCACGCTACGCCCAAGTGGCTGACCATCTTTGCTTGAAGGGCAAAACCGACATGGACAAAGTGAACGCGCTGATCGCTGCCATTGACGAGCTTAAAAAAGCTTGTGACATCAAATCCAGCGTGAAGGCTTATGACATCACTGAAGAAGATTTTGCTGCCAGTCTAGACGAAATGGCCATGCAGGCATTTGACGACCAATGCACCGGCGCCAACCCGCGCTACCCGCTGGTGGAAGAGCTGAAAGAGCTATATTGGAAGGCTTATCACGGCGCGTAAGTTTTACCACCACCACCCCCTGCGGGGCACCTTCCCCAAGGGGGAGGCAGGAGCTTGTTTCTTCAACTAACATTAAAACTCACCGCGAAGCGGCATAGGTTTTTTGGTTCTTTTTTGCAAAAAAGAACAAGAAAGGACTGCTCATGAACCTGTCTAACATGATTGCCCAGCGCCCCAACAAGACCATTTATCGCGACGGCGACCGCGTGATTAAGGTGATGAACGAAGAGTTTTTGGCGGCCGACGTGCTCAACGAGGCACACAACCACGCCATTGTGCAGGCCGCGGGGTTCCCCGTGCCTGCGCTGCACGAAGTGTGCAAAGTGCAAGGCAAATGGGCTATCGTGATGGACCACGTGGAGGGTTGCACTCTGGCAAACATGCTGGATGAAAACCCGAAAAACGCCGCGCAATACATGGAGCGGCTGGTGGATATTCAGATGGACATGCACAGCTACAAAGCTGATCGCTTGCGCCACCTGAGCGATAAATTCCACGACAAAATCAATCAGTCGGGCCTTGATTCCGCCGTGCGCTACGAGCTGCACAACCGGTTGCAGGGCTTGCCCAAGCGCAACAAGCTTTGCCATGGCGATTTCACGCCCGGCAACGTAATCATCACCCCCGATGACCGCGTAGTAGTGGTAGATTGGTCGCACGCCACGCAAGGCAGTGCCTCCGCCGACGCTGCGCGCACCTATCTGCGCTTGGTTCTAGCCGGGCAAGCCGAAATGGCCGAAGTTTATCTGCAACTATTCTGCCAAAAAAACGGCACCGAGCAAAAATACGTGAACAAGTGGCTGGCCATCGTGGCTGCGTCGCAACTGGTGAAACGCGTGCCAGCCGAACGCGAACTGCTGCTGCGCTGGGCCAACATCATCGAATTCAACGGCTAGCACCTGCGGTGCGGCTCCCCGCTTCGCGATTACGTCAATCCATTTATACAAACCCCCACCTTCGTACTTTCCACGTGGTGGGGGTTTGTTTTATTCAACTATGTTAAGCTTCGTGGGATCAATTTCACGTGGGGTGCCGTTTTTTTCAGCGTAGCCAAGCAGCAGCGTTAGCCCATGGGTGTAGCCCTCGGGGATGCCGACGCGGGCAGCGAGTTCATCGTTGTAGCACATGCCTGCAAGCCCACAAATACAGCTGTTGATACCCAGCGAGGCCGCTGCGAGTGCCGCGGTTTGCGTGGCGATGCCGCAATCTACCGCTGAGTTTTGGCTGGCAATGACCAGCATGCATGGCGCGCCGTAGAATAACGTGCCGCCGCGTGCGCGCAGGCGCTCCCAGGCGTTTTGGTCGGGGTCGGCTTTGATTTTGGCGAGGCCTGCGGCTTCTAAATCGGCGATAAGCTGCGGGTTTTTCACCAAGATGAAGTGCCAGGGCTGGCGGTTCATGGCACTGGGTGAAGTGAGTGCCGCGTTTGCGATGGCTATTAAATCTTCGTGCGATGGAACTTGATTCGTGTAAGCACGGCACGTATAACGCGCGTGAATCGTTTGCAGCGTTTCGTTCATACGTCGCCACCTACCAGCATTTTTTGCGATTTGTTGCCTTCGAGATCAATTAACGTGCCGGGCGCTGCCCAGCGGATGCTGTTGGCGATGACTTTGATGACGTTTGGGTTGTGGAAAGACGGGCAGTCTTCGTGGCCGGGGTGGAAGTAGAAGATTTTACCCAGCCCGCGGGTGAAGGTGCAGCCGCCGCGGAAAACGTTGCCGCCGGCAAACCAAGTGATGAACAGCAGGTCGTCGGGCTGCGGAATTTGGAAGACTTCGCCGTACATTTCCTCGCGTTCAAGCTCAAAATGCAGCGGCACGCCTTGTGTGATGGGGTGGGTGGGATGCACGTTCCATACGATGGCTTTTTCGTTAGCGCAACGCCAGCGCAGCTTGCAGGGCTGACCCATGAGCTTGCAAAAGGGCTTGGCCATGTGCGCGGAATGCAGGGCGATGAATCCCATGCCGTTGAGCACGCGTTGCACCACTTTTTCGGCAATGTCGTCGCGCACGTTGTCGTGCAGGGCGTGACCCCACCACAGCATGACATCGGTGGAATTGAGCACGTCGTCGCTCAGACCGTGGTCTTCGTCTTGCATCAGCCATGCGGTGCGGATTTCCAGGTCGTCGGCTTGCAGGGCGGCGGCAAGGCACTCGTGCATGCCGTCGGGGTACATCGCGGCGACGTCGTCGTTGGTGTGCTCGTGGAAAAACTCATGCCAAATGGTTACGCGGATTTTGTTCATGGTGTTTGCCCTTTCTTTGCGATAAAAAATACTCTGGTGAAAGGAAAGAGGATTTTCCCATCTTTTTGTGTATGGTAATATTGGCGCAGCTGTTGCTCGTATTCTTGCAAAAATTCATTGCGAATATTTTCGTCAGTCAAACAATCCAGATAGAGCCTCAGCCCCGAGCCGCTGTACCATTTTACGATGTCCGCGTGGCTGCCCATCACATGGCAATAGTTCGTCACCCATAGGTCAATACTATCTGTTAATTCACTCAAAATGTCATAATAAAAGTGTTCATCATGTGCCGAATAACTACTAGAAACAGCAACGAAATGCGGTTGCCACTTGGCTGTGGAAGTAAGTTTTTGCAGTTCAATGTTGATAGACATGTGGCTGGTGTTGGGCACTTGCACCGCCAGCACTCCGCCCGGCTGCAACAGATTAAACAGATTTGCCAACAGCTTTTCTTGGTTAGGAATCCATTGGATGGTGGCGTTGGAAAACACAATGTCGAATCTCCCAAAAGCTGACAAATCGCCTGCGGCATCCGCGCAAAGCCAGTTCATGTCCGGGTAGGTCCTTTGTGCTTTTTCAATCATGGCCTGCGAGCTATCCAAGCCGAGGATTTCCGCCTGCGGCCATCGCCCCCGCAACACGTTAGTGCTGTTGCCCGGCCCACAGCCAACGTCGATAATTCGCGCGGGGGTTTCGTGTTCAATTCGCGTCACCAAGTCAATCGATGGTTGTGTACGCTCTTTTTCAAATGCGAGATATAAATTCGGTTTCCAGTCGGACATATTGCACTCCTCTACGCAAAATAATCCTCTGCCAGCATGGCATAGCGAATGGTATCGCAAATGCCTTGGTTGTTTCTGTCGTTTTGCCGCATGGTGCCTTCAACTTGCAGGCCGCATTTTAGCATCACTTTGCCCGAGTTGGGGTTGCGCGGGTCGTGGCAAGATTCAATACGATTCATGCCCACTTCCTCAAAGAAAAAGCGAATCAGCTCCCGCAACGCTTCAGTCATATAGCCCTGCCGCCACCACGGTTGCCCAATGCAGTAGCCGATGTGCACCATTTTAGTGGCATCGCGCAACTCAACGGCGGCGATGCTGCCAATGGGCTGGCCAATTTCTTTCAGCTCAATTGCCCAGCTGTAGTGGCTGGGTTTTTCATATAACGGCAGCCATGATTCGATGACTGCTTGGGAGGCAGAAACGCTCGTGTGCGTTGGCCAAGTTAAGTATTTGTTGACCTCGCTATCACTCGCCCAGTTGTTGAACATTGCGCTGGCATCTTCCACACAAAACCGGCGCAAAATGAGTCTTTCGGTTTCAAGCGTAACGGTGCCTTTGTGTGCTAACATAATATTTATTCTCCTAGACAAACGCGATGGTGTAGATGTCATCATCCAGCACAAGGCGCAGGAAGTGGTAGATGGAATCTTGCGCGTTGGCCTGTGCGGTTTCGAGCATGGCAAGGGTTTCGGCACGGGTATTGATGTAGCGGTGGCGGGCGTCCAAGAACCTAGACAAGTCGCCCAAATTGTGACGCGCGAAGATGCCGGTGGTTTCATCAAGCACTTGAACCGAACCATGGTCAATGGCGTGGCTCATAATCACAGCCTCAGGCAGGGTAACCCGCACTTCGCGGCCGCCTTCGTCAAGCTCAACGATATTTATGCTAATTTCCTCAGCGTTGATGCCAAACAAGATGTCGCCTTGCCAGCGCACAATCATACGGCGGGTGGTGCCGGGGATTGCGGTGGTTTGGCCAAACAGCTCGATGGTGCGCTGGTCTTCCTCCACGCCGGCTTCGGTGTAGCGCAGCGACAAGGTCGCAAGCTGCGCCACACGCCGCACGGACTCCTCCAGCAGTGCGGAATCGGAGGTTGTGACGCGTGCTGCCTGCGCAGAGAAGTTGTCAATCCAACTGCGCACGCCATGGCTGAGCACAACGATGGCGATAAGGGCCACGACAGCCACAATGGTAATAACAAGACGCTTAAATTTGACGATGAACACGGTAAGCCTAGTTAACATGGTCTTTCTCCTTCAACGATTTCTTCAACGGTTTATTCCTATGCTGGTCAATCAGCAGGGTGATAAAATAAGCCAGTGGGAATAATGCGCCCGCAAGCATGCCGCCGCGCAGGCGAGTGACGTCCTCTGGGTCGGGTCCGGCCACTGCGCCGATGATCCACGGGCCGATGGCACAGCCCATGTCGCCACCCAGCGAAAGCGAACCAAACAAGGCCGTGCCGCCACTAGGGAATCGCTGTGCAGCACGCTGCAGCACACCCGGCCACAACATTGCGATGGTAAAACCTGTGCAGGTGATAGCGGCAAGCCCCAGCACCGGGTGCGGCAACAACGCTGCGCCCACAAAGCACAGCATGGTGCCAAAAGAGCCAATACGCAGCAGTTTTTCACGCGGGAATTTGTGCGCCCATTTTGGGTAGGTCATGCGGATAATCGCTTTGATGATAGCCGCCACGCAAGGGCCGATGAGATCGCCCACGATTTTGGGGAAACCCAAGGCTTTTTCGATGAACACGGAGCTCCACTGGCCCATGCTGGCCTCAGTCATGCCAACAAAGGGCATGAGCAAAGCGGTTGTCCAGAACCCGCGCGTGCGCAGCAACTGCCGCAACGGAATGCCCGGGGTTTCACGCATACGTGGTTCAATCATGGGTGTGGTGGCAAAGCGGTAAAGCGTGTAAAGCGGCGTGGCCATCCACGCAAAGGGGATGAGATACCATACTTGCTCAGGCGTGAAATGCAGCGCAACGGTGGTGCCGAGAATCGCCATAACGCAGCCCCAAGGATAGGTGGAGTGCAGCAAAATCAGTGCGCTTTCGTCCAGCTGCCCCGAGGCTTCGTTGACGATGGGATTGACGAGCACTTGGATGAGTCCGCCGCCCGCCGCAAACACCACCATGGTGAGCATTAGCCCGGTGTAGACACTTGCAACCGGCAGCAGCTGCGGCAGCCCGCCCAGCATTAGCAGGCCCAGCGCAGCAAAGCCATGCGCCGCCACCAAGCACTTGCGATAGCCAACGCGGTCCGCGAGCACAATACCGAGGATATCAACCACAAAGCGCGTGCCAAAGTTGATGAAAACAAGGCGTCCCAGCTGTTCAAAGCTAAGGCCGTAGTTGCGCGTGAACAGCGCAAACAACAGCGATGGCAGCAGATTGATGACCGCATGGCTGAAATAAGACAGGTAGCACGTGCGGATGAGGCGGGTTGCGTTCATGGAGATTCCTTTGCGAAGTAAATTCTCTATAACGTGCTGCCCACTGCATAGCCACTGCGCACGGCTTGTAATACGAGACCCGGCGCAAAGCCATCGCCAATGTGGTCAATGACCATGCCGGGCAGCTCACGTTGCAGCTTTTGATATAACGCATCGGCTGCACGGCTGCCTGCGGCGATGACCACCGCATCGCAGGGCAAAAACACGTCCACGAGATCTTCGCGCACAGGTTTTGCCATGGGATTAGGCACGTTTTCGGGCAGCTGGGGCGTCCACGTGACATAGGGGTTGGGCACGCTTTTGTGCTGATTTTGGCGCAGGGTGATGCCATTGGGTTGATAGCTGAGCAGCTGTGTGCAGTTGAGCAGCGTGACCCCTGCCTCGGCCAAATAGTGCAACAGGTAGCCGCGGTTAGCGGTGCAAGCCTGTTTCATGAAGGCCTCTTGCATTTCCACCACGGTGACCTGTTTGTTGTGCTCTTTGGCCAGCCAGTAGGCAACTTCGCAGCCCACTGCGCCACCGCCGATGACCACCACGCGGCTTGCGTTTTGCAGCTTAACCGGGTGTTGCAATACCTCGGCGGCTTGATGGATATTGGCACGGTCGCGTCCGGGCAGGCCGATATTGATGTCCCGCGCACCGGCGGCAAGCACCACGCGGTCGAAGTCTTTGAGGGTTTCAGCCGTAGCTTCAGTGTTAAGCTTGAGGGTAAGGTCGTACTCCCCTGCTGCTTTGGTGGCGTGGTTGCGCAGCCAAGCAAGATAATTTTGCAGGTCAAACTTGATGCCGGGCACGCTGGCGACTTCCAGCTTGCCACCTAGGCGATCGTTTTGCTCAAACAGGGTGACGCTGTGCCCGCGCTGTGCGGCGATGACAGCTGCCGTCACACCAGCAGGGCCGCCGCCGACCACTGCAATCTTTTGCGGCCGGTCAGTCTTAGGCAACTGCGCGGGCAACATCTCCTCAAAGGCAGTGCGAGGATTGACCGCGCACTGCGGGTGCCCGCCGTTGACGAACTCGTTGATGCAGCCTTCTTGGCAGCCGATGCAAGGGGTAATGTCGCCCACACGCCCGGCACGCACTTTGTTGGGCCATTCGGGATCTGCCAGCAGAGGGCGGCCGATCATCACCATGTCGCACTGGCCGCTTTGCAGGGCGTGCTCGGCAAGGTCGGGATAGCCCAATTTGCCCACGGCCACCACCGGCACAGGTAGCCCGGCGCGGCTGGTGACCTCGTGTTTGGTGAAGTATTCACGGCAGGCTTGCGCCACCGCCAAAAAGCAGCCGGGTGGCATGCCCTCGGGCGGGTGCGGCAGCCACCAGTTTTCATAGCAGCCTAGGTCAACGTCCACGGCATCCACGCCGGCACGCACCAAATTGTGCAGATACTCATGCGTTTCTTCCATGGTGCGACCCTTGCGGAATTTCTTCATGTGGGTGGATTTCATCACGTCGCCGTAGGTTTCGTTCAGCGCAAGTGACGAGTTAATGCGAAACATGATGGGGTAATCATCACCACAGCGGCTGCGGATTTCTTCCACAATATCTAGCCCAAAGCGTTGCCAGTCGGCATAACGCCCGAGCTTGCGGCGGTTAAAAGCCGTATTCGCCAGCTGCTCGATGAGATAACCCTCGTGGCCGTGGATATACACGCCGTCAAGCCCACAAGCTTTGGCATCAGCAGCAGCTTGCCCCATGGCTTTAACCATGCGGCGAATTTGCCCGTTGGTCAGCGGCAGGCTGGGCACTTGCGGGATGTAAAAGTTCGGGTTAAGCGAGGCCGACTGCGGGAATTTATACTTGTTGAGCATGCACTGGGGGTTGCCCACGCGCCCAAGCCCGGCCGAAAGCTGCACGAATACCCGTGCGCCGTGTGACTGGCAGCGTTGCGCCAAATCACGCCAGCCGGCACACACGGTGCGGCTGCGGTCAATGCGGGGGAAGTAGCTCAAGTCGCCTTTTTCGGTGAGGGTGTTGTCGATGTTGTGGGTGACGGGAATCAGCCCGGTGGTGATCAGTCCCACCCCGCCTTTGGCACGTTCGGCGAAGTAAGCAATCATTTTTTCGTTGGGCCGCCCGGTTTCTTCGCACATTTGGATATTGCCGATGGGCGCCATGACTAGGCGATTTTTCAGCGTGAGCTTGTTGATTTGCACCGACGAAAACAGGTTGTCATAGGGATGCAGGTTTTGGTTCATGCGTCCCTGTTGCATGGTGGCGTCATCTGCAAACCAGTCGCCATACCAGCCGTGCAGTTGAGTGAGTAATTGTTCTTGTTTCATGTGTATACCCCCGATTAGTGATTAGTGGTTAGTGATTAGTGAATAGTGACAGGTTGCTGGCGGCATAAATTCTGCCCGCTAACCACTAATCACTATTCACTAACCACTACGCGTGCCAGTAGAAATACCAAGCTTTGGCGCCTTGCAGGTGGCTGGCCAGAGCGCGGATGGTGTCTGCATCGTCGCGGTGAGCTTGGCGCACGAGATCTGGTGCAAAGGCGAATTGCTGCAGCGCAAGGCGCTCGGCCTCGAACACCTGCATGGGCGGCTGTGCCACCAGCAGCTCCCAAATGTCATAACCTGCCACCACGGGCACGGCTTGAACATGCTGCTGCCAAAACTGCAACACTGCCGCTTGCTCAACTGGTGCGGGGCACAGGCCACTGCCACCCATGGGCACAAACAGCGGTAGCTCCCATGGATTTTGCGTGGGACACTGGGCAATGAGCACGCCGTTGCGCGCGTGATTGCGGCAACTTTGGCACAGGCGGTTTTTGTCGTCCGCAGGGCGTGCAGGCAAGAACTCGCCCAGCAGTTTTTCCACGGACTCCACTGATTGCACCAAAGCGTTCATGCGTTGTTGCAGCAGTTGCAGTGGGTCGATTGCCTGTGCGGCGGGCAACATGGCGCGTGCATATTCCACACAAGTTTCTGCGTTGGCTGCAGTTAGATTACGCTGCATGTTTTCCAGCAGCTGCTTTGTGGGGTAGATCACCACGGGGGTGAAGCTCCCCTGCCCTTGCCGTTGCAGCATTTGATAGCGACGATAAATCGCGCTGCCGCCTGCCGCCGCGGGAATAAGTTCCGCTGGGCAGCCAAGCAGATCAGCAATTTCATTGGCGATGTTTTGCATATTAACTCCCGGTCGAACCAAAACCGCCTGCGCCGCGCACGGTTTCGTCCAGTGCATCAGCGGCTTGGTAGTTTACGGGTAAAAAGGGCGTAACCACCAGCTGCGCCACGCGCTCACCAGGGGCGATTTCCTGCGCTGTGGCAGAGTGGTTGTGCAGCGCAACCATCACTTCACCGCGATAGTCAGCGTCCACCACGCCAACCTTGTTGGCTGGGGCAAGCCCGCGCTTGGCAGCAAGCCCGCTGCGGGCGTAGATAAGCCCCGCAAAGTACTGCGGAATTTCTACCGCAAGCCCGGTGGGAATCATGCGGGTTTCGCCGGGTGCGATGGTCATAGGGGCATCCAAGCAGGCGGAAAGATCCGCGCCGGCGGCATAGGCTGAGCCAAAGGCTGGCAACACCGCGCCTTCGCGCAGCAATTTCACGCGAATAACAGGCAAAGTCATATAAAAATCTCGCTTTCATACAGTTACCCTCAATTATACTATATAACGCGCGTAAAGGCAAGCTTTGCGGACCCTTTTTTGAAAAATATTTGCAAATACAGCACAGGCATGATATAATATACGAGAATAGAGGAGGATTGCCATGACCCGTTATGAATCTGCAAAAGAAATCTATGCAACACACGGCTTGGATTGCGAAGCCGCAATTGCCATGCTGCTGGCGTTGCCCATTAGCGTGCATTGCTGGCAGGGCGACGATGTGCGTGGCTTTGAGCAAACACACACGCCTAGCGGCGGCATTGCAGCCACGGGTAACTTCCCCGGCAGGGCAACAAATGCGCAGGAACTCATGGACGACTTTGATGCCGTACTCGCGCGCTGCCCCGGCAAGCACAAGATTAACCTGCACGCGATGTACGCAGTGACGGACGAGCACGTGGCGCGGGACAAGCTTGCGCCCGAGCATTTTGCAGCGTGGTTGGAGTATGCGAAAAAAAGAGGGCTGGGAGTGGATATCAATCCCACGCTGTTTGCGCATGAGCTTGCTGCCGATGGCCTCACGCTTTCGCACCCCGATGCGCAGGTGCGCAAGTTTTGGATTGACCACTGCAAAGCCATGCGTCGCATTGCCGCTTGGTTCGCCGCCGAGCTGAACCAACCCTGCGTGAACAACATTTGGATTCCCGACGGCTTTAAGGACACACCTGCCGATCGCTTTGGCCCGCGCCAGCGCTTGAAGGATTCGCTAGATGAAATTCTCGCTGAGCGGCTTGAGGGCGTGATTGACACCGTGGAGTCGAAAGTGTTTGGCATTGGCCTTGAAAGCTGCACGGTGGGTTCGCATGAGTTTTACCTGAACTACGCCGCCCACAACAACTGCGTGTGTTTGCTAGACAACGGGCATTTTCACCCCACAGAACAGGTGGCAGACAAGATTTCGGCTATGCTGCTGTTTAGCGAGAACATCGCGCTGCACCTCACCCGCGGCGTGCGCTGGGATAGCGACCACGTGCCCGTGCTCAACGACGAGCTGCGTGACATCTGCACCGAATTGGTGCGCTGCAACGCGCTTGACCACACACTGATTGCTTTAGACTACTTTGACGCGAGCATCCACCGGGTGGCGGCGTGGGTGATTGGCCTGCGCAATGTACGCAAAGCCTTGCTGCAGGCGCTGTTGATGCCGCATGAGCAACTGAAGGCATTGCAGGATACACGTGATTTCACGCGCTTGCTTGCACTGCAAGAAGAGCTAAAACTGCTGCCGCTGGGCGATGTGTGGGAGGAAGCTTGCCGCCGTGCAAGTGTTGCAGCGAATATTAACTGGATGGATGGATTGACGACGCGATAATTACTTTGTAAGAAAATATCACAATTTAGCAACAAAAAAGACTTGACTTTTTGCCCGCAAAGCGATAAACTATAGGCATAAGCATTGAAAAAGGAGGAGCCGCCGATGGTGTTTGAACGTATTCGGCAGATTATTTGCTCGCAATTTGACTTAGAACCCGAGCAAGTGACCGAAAAATCCAGCTTGGAGGAACTTGACGCCGATAGTCTGGATATTTACGACTTGGCGCAGAGCTTGGAATCGGCATTTGATGTGACGTTTCGCGAGGAAGACTTGGAAGAAATCTGCACGGTGACGGACTTGATTAATTTTATCGAAAACGTATAGCATGACAAAACCGCCCTCTTCAGGGCGGTTTTTTTTTGCAAAAAAGAACACTTGCGCTGCATCACTCGCGTTCGGGGACGAGCAGGCCATAGCCGCCGTCGTTGCGGCGATAGACGACGTTGAAATGATCAGTTTCAGCGTTGAGGAACAGGTAGAATTGGTGGCCGGTGAGGTTCATTTGCAGGATGGCTTCGTCCACGTCCACGGGTTTGCAACACACGCGCTTTTGGCGCACCACATCGTAGTCTTCTTCGGCTTCATCAGCGATGTTGCTGAAGTCGAACTTGTTGACGGTGTTGCGTTTTTCAAGCCGGGTTTTGTTTTTGCGCAGCTGCCGCACGAGGACATCCACGCAGCTGTCGAGAGCATCGTTGATTTGCTGTGCGCCTTCTTCGGCACGCAGCACCATGCCGCCAAAGCGCACGGTAACCTCAACGGTCATGCCGTTTTTTTGAGCGGTAGCGGTGATTTTCACGTCTGCTTGGTCGCTTTCCGGCCCAAGCAGGCGGGCGAGCTTGGCGAGTTTTTTCTCGGCGTGCGCCTGAAAAGTTGGGCCTGCGGTGCACTTGCGGGCAACGGTGGTGATGTTCATGGGAATCCTCCTTTGGTATATAGTGGTTGCAGCCGGAGGCTACACGCTAATCAATGGGTTGGCCGGCGGCTGTGAAGTTAATCCCTACCAGACCGCCAAGAAATTCGGCAAACGTGAAGCCTAAGCCATCAACTTGGCGCAATGCCTCTTCTTGGCTTTGCCCTTGCAGGAAGCCCTCGTTCATGTCGAGGGTGGCAGTGCGGTCATCATGCAGAGTAACGCCCAGCAGATAGGTGCCATCGGGCAGCACGCCGTGTTGCACCAGCAGGCGCACGACGTCCTCCGGTGTGCCGTCATATTCAGCGTAGATGTAGGTGGAGTAAATCTCATCGCCCGTTGGGGGGATATGCAGCCGCACTTGGTGGACGGGAGCGGCTTCAGCGGTGGTGGTGTGCTGGGTAGTGGTTGTGGTTTCGGCCGATGGTTGTGGCGTGCCGCAAGCAGCCAGCACAAGTGCGATGGCAGCAAGCAGGGTGAGCAAAATGGTTAGCTTTTTCATGGTAATTCCTCCTGTAAACTTTTTCATATTTATTATAACACACTAGTCCGCAAAAGTAAAGTGGTTTAGATTATAATATTTCGCTCGCGTTCGGCTTGGCTGGGACGCAGGTAATTGAGCTGCAGCTGCGTAGCACAGGCGTAATCTTCATCACGCGCAGCGAGGATGGCACCCCATGCCCGCTGTACACGCACAGGCTCGGGTGCTAACTGCCAGTTCGCATGCTTTGCCATGTTATCGTAGCACAGCTGCGCACCGTCGCCGCAAAACCATACGGGCGAATCCGCGGGCAGCTGTTGTTCAAGTTCAGCGATAGCGATGGCTTGGTCGTCACACAGACGGGTCAATTGCGAATTGCGCATTGCGAATTGCGCATTGTAAACCTGCAAGCGGCGGGCGTCCATGGCGCAGCACAGGGTGCCGGGCAAGTCACTAGCACCGGCGGCGATGGCTGCAAGGGTGCTGACGCCCGCACAGGGGATGTTGCGTGCGATGGCGAGGCCCTTGGCCGTGGCTGCACCGATGCGCAGGCCGGTGAAGCTACCAGGCCCGTGGGTGACGCAAACGCGGTCAACTTGGGCGATGGCGAGGCCGCAGCTACCCAACAGCTCATCGATGACGGTGAGGAGGGTTTCGCTGTGCTTTTGGCCGCTGTGCAACAAAGTTTCATCAACAAGTCGCATGTTTTGCGCCACGGCGGCGGACAAAAATCCTGCCGAGCAGTCAATCCCCAGGGTGAGCAATGGTGATTCTCCGTTCGTTGTTGTTGATGGCCGCAATGTGCACGCGAATGGCGTTGGGCGGCAGCTCGTCGGCGATGTTTTCGCTCCACTCGATGGCCAGCACGCGCGTGCCGTCGAGGTAGTCATACCAGCCGGTGCTCTCGAGGTCATCGGCGTTGGTGACGCGATACATGTCGAAGTGCACAAGCTGCGGGTGCTCGTGCACAAGGGCATAAGTTGGGCTGGTGATGTCGTCGTCGCTCATGCCAAGACCCTGCGCAAGCCCGCGCACAAAGGCTGTTTTGCCTGCGCCGAGGTCGCCGAACAACGCCACCACCGCGCCGGGGGCAAGTTGCCGTGCCAGCTGGGCGCCGAGTTCTTCGGTTTGGTGGGGGGTGTGGGTTGTATATTGCATGTTATTCATCTTGTTGGGCGCGAAAGAGCTTGGTTTCATTTTTTCTTTCGCTTTATGCGCTGGTATAAATATTCAAATTCGTCAGCATAATCTGGATTTTTCTCTCCATCAGTTCTTCTAATCGCAATATAAGGCAATAATTTTTCGTAAAAAGATATTACCATATGTCCATGATGGCGTTCAAAAATCCGAAAGGGCAATTGCCTTCTTCTCAGCAACATACCCGCTTCCATATATGCTATGATTAAAAAAGCGATGTCATCTTTTTCAGGAGCGTTCAAAGCTCTTGGATCATAGTTTGGATCAAGATCGCGAACGACACGCCTCGCCTTTACAAATTCAGGAGCGCGAAAAGTTGCATACCATGCATTCACAGTTGCAACCTGATTACGCTTGAAGTTCAATAATGTTATCAGTAACCCTAAAGCACCGAACAAGGTACTTAAAATACCAGCAAATAAGCTGTAATTCATGCGTTTCTCATTCTTTCATTAGAACTCACCCCGCTGAATAGTTGGGGGCCTCTTTGGTGATTTGCACGCCATGTGGGTGGCTTTCAATCAGCCCAGCGTTGGTGATGCGCACAAACTTGGCTTGGCTGTGCAACTCGGCAATGGTTTTGCAGCCGGTGTAGCCCATGCCAGCACGCAAGCCGCCCAGCAGCTGATAAATCGTGTCGGACACAGGGCCTTTGTAGGGCACGCGGCCCTCGATGCCCTCGGGCACCAGCTTGCGGGTTTCGGCCTGGAAGTAGCGATCGCCGCTGCCTTGCGACTGCGCCATGGCACCCACCGAACCCATGCCGCGATACACCTTGAATTGGCGGCCTTGGTACACCTCGGTTTCACCGGGGGATTCCTCACAACCGGCAACGAGAGAGCCGACCATCACGCAGCTTGCGCCCGCAGCAATGGCCTTCACAATCTCGCCGGAATATTTAATGCCGCCATCTGCGATAATCGGCACGCCAAAGGGCGCAGCGGCGTTCGCGCTGTCATAAATGGCGGTGATTTGCGGCACACCAATGCCCGCCACCACACGCGTGGTACAGATGCTCCCGGGGCCAATGCCAACTTTCACTGCATCCGCACCGGCTGCGATGAGCGCCTTGGTGCCGTCTGCGGTGGCAACATTGCCGCCCACCAAGGTGATGTGCGGATACGCGGCCTTCACTTTGCTGATGGCTTGCAGCACGTTTAGGCTATGCCCATGCGCGCTATCGAGCACAAAGGCATCCACGCCTTTTTCAGCAAGAGCGGCGGCACGCTCTAGTACGTCATCGGTGGCGCCCAATGCAGCGGCACACAGCAAGCGGCCGCGTTCGTCACGGGCAGAATTGGGAAACTTGGTGGCTTTCTCAATGTCTTTGATGGTGATCAGTCCACGCAGATTACCCAGATCGTCCACTAGGGGAAGTTTTTCAATTTTGTGGCGCATGAGAATTTGCTTGGCTTGTTCAAGCGTGGTACCCACGGGCGATGTTACGAGGTTTTCGCTGGTCATCACGCTTTCGATGAGCACGGTGTAGTCTTCCAGAAAGCGCAGGTCGCGGTTGGTAAGAATACCCACCAGCTTGCCCTGCACCACCACCGGCACGCCCGAAATTTTATATTTGCCCATCAGGGCATCCGCCTCGGCCACGGTGTTGGTTGGACCGAGCGAAAAGGGGTTGACGATTACGCCGTTTTCACTGCGCTTAACCATGTCAACCTGATTGGCTTGTTCGTCAATGCTCATGCTTTTGTGAATGACGCCGATGCCGCCCTCACGCGCGATGGCAATGGCCATGCGGGCTTCGGTCACGGTGTCCATGGCGGCGGTGATGATGGGCATGTTCAGCGCAATGCGGCTGCTTAGGCGCGTTTGCAGCTGCGCTTGATTGGGCACCAAATTGCTTTCGGCTGGCACAAGCAACACGTCGTCAAACGTCAGGCCCTCTTTGGCGAATTTTTCGGCAAGCTGTTGCATGGTACTACCTCCCCATTATTTATATAGTACTTACTATTATAGCAAAAGTTGTCCATGCTTGTCAAGGTGTGTAATTGTTAAATTTCCGCACCTGCGGTGCGGTTGCGTCGCTTCGCTGTTTCGTACTTATGAGACACACGCAAAAACGCCCCCTCGGATGAGAGAGCGTTTTGATATCAGCTGCTATGCGGGCACACCTGCAATTCAGCGTGCATCACGCCATGAAGCCGCGCGCACCGGCACCCACGGCACGGCTGGTAAGTGCTCGCCAAGTGTTGCAGCCCACAATGCCATCCACTGCGAGGCGTTGGTCAGCTTGAAAGCGCTCAACGGCAGCGTTAGTGATGGGTCCAAACAAACCGTCGACATTTAGGCCTGCGTTTTGCACGGTATTGAGGGCGTCTTGCACAATGCAGACATAGTTGCCCATGCTGCCACGCCGCTGCAAGGGATAACCCGCGCTGCATGCCGGGGGAAAAGTTCGTCTGTCCATGTGCACCCAAGTAGGCGTGAGATGCGCGGGATCAACATGCCCCCAAATGCGGCTACTGATAGCCAGACTGCGCATTTGATTGCGCGTAGCAGCAGGAAGGTTCTGTCCAACGTCAAAGGCGGTGCCAGCGTAGTGCTGGCTTTGCTGCGCGTGCCCGCCCTCGCCAATGCGGCGAAAACAAAACGGCACCACAATCGGCCGCGCCCACAGGTTGCGAAACGCCACCCAGGCCTCCATGGTGGCGGTGTTGGTCCAAAGCAAAGTGGAGCGCGAGCTGCCACGGAATTCGCCCACGCGCAGGGTGGGGTTGGCGTGAGGCATGGGGTCGCGGGTGTCTAGAATGTGGCGTTCCATGCGGCTGGTGTGCATGTTGTGAACTAAGACGGTCATTTGCATAGCGGCCTCCAAATCATTCGTCATGCGCAATATGTAATTCATCATTATATATGCACTGGGACATGATAACATGAAAAAACCCGCCGTGGTGGCGGGTTATGTGTTTGGCATAATAGACGCACAGCGTTGCGACTTAATGTAACGCGATTTATTGCACAGCGAAGCGACGTTATTCTTCGTCAAACGAAATGGCGTTGGAGATAACAGTTTCACTGTCGCTGCCAAAGCTGGCCACAACTTCGTCTTCCATGTTCACTTCTTCGTAAACTTCAGCCACAGGCTCTTCCGCCAGCAGCGCACGCATGGAAAGGCTTACGCGGCGGCGGTCGAAGTCGATACCCACGATTTGTGCTTGCACCACTTGACCAATTTCCAACACATCTTGCGGAGATTCCACGCGTTCGTTGGCAATTTGCGAAATGTGAATGAGACCGTCCACACCGGGCAGCACCCGTGCAAACGCGCCGAATGGCGTGAAGCTGACGATGGTGGCGTCTACCACACTGCCCTCAGGATGTTTAACGCGCAGGATTTGCCAAGGATTATCTTCTGTTTTGCGATAGCCCAACGAAATTTTGCGTTTTTCTTCGTCTAAGGCTTTGATGTATACTTCAACGGCATCACCCACGCTGAATACTTCGTTTGGGTCTTTGATGCGGCTCCAAGACATCTCGGAGATATGCACCATGCCGTCCACACCGCCAACATCCACAAACGCGCCGTAGCTCATGATGGAGCGCACGGTGCCTTGCAGCACTTGGCCAACTTCGGCAGTTGCCCAAAAGTTCGCCAGCGCTTCGCGCCGGGCCGCTTGGGTCACGGCTTTTACCGAGCCAACTGCACGACGGCGTTGTTTGTTCACTTCAATCACGCGGTACTGCACGGTTTGCCCTTTGAGGTCTTCAAGGGGATGTTCACGCGGAACACCCGTTTGGCTGGCAGGCACAAACACACGCATGCCGCCGGTCATCACCAGCACGCCACCGCGCACCACGTCAATCACCTTGCCTTCAAGCACTTCACCGCTTTCTTCAGCGGCTTCAATGCCATACCATGCGGCTACCGAGTCAAACTTGCGTTTGCTCAGCTGCACGGTGCCTTCGGCATCGTTGGTTTTCAGGATAATCAGGTCAAGCTCATCGCCCACCTTCAAATCTTGCATATGATCGGCGCTTGGATCGCTACTGTACTCGTCTGCCACCACGTAGCCGGTTTGCTTGCGGCCAATGTCTACTTGGATTTCAGACGGATTAAGTGCCGTGATAATGCCTTTGACTTTTTGGTCGGTGCTCATGCTTTGCAGCGAAGCCTCCAGCTGTGCGCCAAAGTCATCGTCGCCCGGATAATTTTCTTGTTCAATCACGTTTTCATTGGTCAGTTCGGACATGGTTTGCAGTGCCTCCTTTATTGTACGCCCAGGGGTTGACGCGCCAGCCGTGACGCCGATGTGCCGCAAGCCAGTAAGCTCGCATTGCAGACCCAGCACTTGGTGACTATCTTCCACCAAATATGCCGGCCCGTGCGCCTCGGCCACAGCCACTAGTTTTCGCGCGTTGGAGCTTTGATTATCACCCACGACAATCATTGCATCACACCGCTGCGCCAACCGTGCGGCAGAATCCTGCCTAAACTGCGTCGCATCACATATTGTATCATATATTTTCGCATTTGTACAGTGTTTTTTCATAATTTCTTTGCATTTTTTCCATTCTTGTGCCAAAAAAGTGGTTTGGACAACCAAAACGGGGCTTTGTTCTGACAAGTTGTGGAAATTTCGAAAAAAATCTTCCAGTTGCTGCGCGCTAGCCACAACTGCGCAGTCCCCCATTGCATAACTATGAATGCCCAAAACCTCGGGGTGTTGCTCATCGCCAACAATAACAACTAGGTCTTGCGCCCTGGCCACAATGGCATGAATTTTCTTCACAAAGGGGCAGGTAGCGTCGCAGTAATCTAAACCCAAGGCGTGAATTTCATCCATCACCTGCCGGGTAATACCATGCGCGCGAATGACCAATGTGTGGCCAGGCGGGCACTCCCCCGCTGAACCGATTACCACTGCGCCACGGCTGCGTAAATCCTCGGTAACCTGCTTGTTGTGAATGAGCTGCCCCAGCAACGCCACAGGCTTGCCTTGCGCAAGCAGTTGCTCGATCGCATCAACCGCGCGCTGCACGCCAAAGCAAAATCCACTGTGTTGGGCAAGTGTAATTGGCATAAAAGCTCCCCTCTTACTAAACCAGTATAGCACAGTGCATGGCCTGTGTCAAGAAGAAAGCACCCCTCCGAAGAGAGGTGCATTTGATTTTAGGGATTAGCAGCCGAAAAGGAACCAGCAAAAGATGTGACCCATTGCTCTGCCGCCAAGGAACATCAGCAGCGGAATCATCACACCGATTGCCACGCCACCGAGGATTGCAAGCAACACTTGCCACCAAGGACGGCCACCGTTTTCGCAGTCGCAATCGTCGCCGCAGCCGGCTACTTCGCAATTGCAATTTTCGGGACAGGTGCAACAATCGCAGCCGTCGCCAATGAGGTTGCCACAGGGGCCGCGGTCGCCTTCTTCGCATTGGCATGGGCCGCCGATGAGGTTGCCACAGGGGCCGCGGTCGCCTTCATCACATTGACAGCCGCCACCGATGAGGTTGCCGCATGGGCCGCGGTCGCCTTCGTCGCATTGGCATGGGCCGCCGATGAGGTTGCCACAGGGGCCACGGTCGCCTTCATCACATTGGCATGGGCCACCGATGAGGTTGCCGCATGGGCCACGATCGCCTTCGTCACATTGGCAAACATCACAACCACATGGCTCGCACTCGTGCACACGTACCCAGCGGGCAAACAGCACTTGATCCACAGCATTGGTTGTATCTTGTGCAGGGGTTAGATTGGGGACTTCCCAGGTTCCACCAGCAAATTGACGAACTGCACCGCCGCTCAGATTTTCCACCAAGCTGTTGGCTTGGTAGCGCGTGCCGCCGGTTTCGTCTGCGGTATCATACCAGCCAACAAATATCCAATTTTCACGCTGCACTTCAGGCATATCGCCATAGATCGTGCCATAGGTTACCCAACGTGTGATGGTTGCATCTGTAGTGGTGGTGAACTCGCCATCATTGGGGTCAAACATCACTTGGAAGTTACGCACATAGAACGCGCGGATTTCTTCACCGGTCACAAAGTTTACATCACAAGTAGATGTGACAATTGAGCCGTCTTGACCAACCCAATTTACAAAGCTCCATTGGTCGTTGCCGCCGGCTTCGGTGGGGAAGCCTGCGCCAAACGGGAAGTCAAACGCAAAACCATCTGCGGGCAAATCAACGCCATATTCCAGCTCAACTTCAGCACCGTTTTCATCCATGATAAAAAAGCTTGGGAACACGCGCGTGGCAGTGGCAATGTTTTCGTCATCGTTCCACTGTGCAATGAGGGTCAGGTTATCTTCGTTCACTTCAAACGTGGTGATTGGGCCTAGGTCAGTTGTGCCGTTCATCCAGCCAACCAATGTGCGGCCACGCAGGGTTACATCCAAGTTCACGGAGCCACCGGGCAGCGCGGCCAAGGTCAGCGGAGCAGTTTGGCCGCTTGCCATGGTGCCGCCATTGGGGTTAATGGTGATGCGCAACGGCGCGGGGGTTTCGTCACCGGATGTCGCGCTTAGCGTTGCATTGCCTGCACCGGCGAGGAAGCGCAAATTGGCACCATCAAAAATCAGCGTGCCTTCGCCAGCAACACTCCACCAATCGGGAGCATATTGTTCGCCTGTTGGGCCAACCAGCGGCGGGGTAAGCACATCGCCCGCTGCTACATCGTTGTCTGTGCGCACCACAGTGCCGTTGTATTGCCATGTGACGGTGAAGGCTGCATAATCCCACACGGCATAGAATCTGGTGTGGTTGGTGATGGCTGCTGTTGCGGGGTCAACCAAAACTGCAGTTGCGTCTGCTTCATCCACGCGAGTGGTGGACCAGCCGCGGAATTCACGTGCGCCGGTTGGATCAACTGGGTCTGCCAAAACATCCCCTGTTGCAAGTGTAGCGCCGTGCAAAACGCCAGTGATGGGGTTCGCCAGCAGCACAACTTGCATTCCGGTGAGGCCATAAGCATCAAGGAACATCACTTGATATTCATTGGTGGCAAACACGGCCGTCAACGCGGCGGTGAAATCAAAGTCGTCAGCTGCGCCGCCTGACATCACTGTCAGTCCAGCAATCGCCAGCTGCAGATTGGGCATGGTTGCGGGAGCCGCCGGCCAAATTACAACGCCGGGGGCGCTTACACATGCCCAGCCAAGGAATTGCTGGCCTGTTGGCACGGTGGGTGCAGCCACTGCGATTGTTTGACCTACGTTGTATATGTGCGATACGCCGGCAAACACCAGTTCAAAGTCCATGGGTGCCCACTGGGCAAACAGGTTGACGATGGCTGCTTCGTTTTCAGCAAGCTCAAGGTCTTCGCCTGCGGGAATCACAGGGTTTGCAGCATTGGCCACGGGCAAACGGCTCCAACCAAGGAAGTGATGGCCCGGGCGAACAAAGGTTGCCGCGGGAGTCGATGTGGTGTAGTCTTCGCCTTGCGTGCCGCTGTTGATGGCAGGCACTTCGCCGCGCACAAAGTCGCCGTGCGCCAACACGCCAGTGCAGTTGGGGCGATACACAATGATGACGTCGCCCGGCAATGCCACCACGGCGTTGAAGGTGATTACACCATCACCGCCTGCGGCGTGAGAAACCATGGCAAGCACTTGACCGATGGTCAGGTCGGTGTCATAAGGGATAAAAACGGTGGCACCATTGACTTCAGTTTCCCAGCCCATGAGCTGTTGACCGGAGGGAATATCTAGGGCACCAGTGTCTACCAAAGAGGTGAACAGATCGGTGTCCATCACGGTCAAGTCGGTGTCGCCGCCAACATCGTCGCCAGCTTGTTCAAGTTCAATGGTGAAGGTCGGCAGATAATCCACTGCGTCGTAAACGAGGATATACGTGGCGTTAGCGGTGAGTGTGTCGCTCCAGCTGAAGCCAGCGAGATTTGCGGGAATGGCGGGCGAGGTTGCACCTGCGCCCAGCGCGATGATACCCGAAAGTTGGAAACCGCTACCCAAGTTCAGCGGCGCGATTGTGACGTTGTTGCCCACGCCTGCGGGCACGGTGATGCGTGCTTCGTTGTTCGCCAATCCGGGCGCACGGAAATCAGTGAAGTTCACTTCTGTGGCAGTTGCGGGGCGCAGAGCGCCGCCCGGCAAACGAATCATATACTGCACCGTGGCGGTGACGTTTGTGCCTTGGGCCACAATGCCGGGGATGGATGGCACAAGGGTTGTGGTGCTGTTGGGGGTGCCAAGCGCTTCAGTCGCTGCTTGCAGCGCAAGGCGGTGTGCGTTAACTGTGGCGGCGTCAGCAATTTGGAATTGTGCTGCTGCCCATGGGCCTGTTGCAGGCCTTGCGGGCAATTGCGTGCTGGCAGCCACCACTTGGTTGCGCAGGGCGGTTTTGTCAATCCAGTTCACGCCAATTTGCAAGTTATGCGCAATCGCAGCGTTTCTGGATTCATACGAATGAGTACCACCATCAAGACGAACCCAGTGCCACGCCGAAAACGGCACCACATTTCCTTGCGTCAACAGGGCATTGAGCGGCGCAGCTGGGTTGCCTTCGCGCCACAAGCGGGATGTGTTGAACTGAATTGTGCCTTCTACACGACTGTCTACCCCCCCCATGTTGGGGTTACTCACTGAATCTGGGTGGTTCATCATACCGTAAGCGCCGCCAAAACGGTCACCACGTGCCACCAGTTGAGCATGAGTAAAGCCGCCGTGATCGCCGGCAAAGCCTTGCCCAAATGCCAATCTGACCGCACCACCACCGATACGGTGACCTTTAAAATAGGTGAGTGCAAAACCGGGAATATCCTGGCCGTCCATGCGTGTGTCTATCACCATATTGCCGACATGAAGGCGGCTGGTGAATCCAAACGCTAAGTTAGCACCATTTGATAAATTTTGGTTTTGTCGGCCAAAAATCACATTGCCGTCAAGAACACCAGCATAAAAGTGGTTGCCATGGTTGCCATGATTCCCGCCGGGGGAAAGGTAGTTATCACGAAACCACATGGTAGAGTTTCCGGGGTCGCTTGCCGTTGTTGTGCGAATATCATTGAAAAATGTATGGGTTGCATTGCGGTTGCCTGAGTTAAACAGGTCAGAGTGTATACCAAGCACACCGATTGCAGTGTGAATTTGACCAGCACCGTCAATCGCACCAACCGAACCCGCCATGTACGTGCTGGGTGCCCAAACGATGGAGTAGGCCTGTGCAACAAATTGCCCGGGGAATCCATCAATTTCATAGGTAGCTGTCCAAGTGGTTAAGCGGGTGCCCATGGAGGCCAGCGAAGCAATCAATGACGTAAATTGTTGGCCATTCATGTTTGCAACCACATTGTGGTTGTTTGTGCCTGTGCCGGGCGAGTAGTTGAACATTGCAGAAGAGGGCAAGTTCGTTGCCTGCTGCAAGTCGTTGTTAATGATGCTCACCAGCCGCACGCGGGAATCGGGGCTGCTGAACAAAAGCCGTGCATCATTTTCAGCACCAACCTGAAAACCAGGCAAGATGTTGGAAACGCGGTCGATTGTTCTAGTTGTGCCAGTCTGCGTAGTAGCCGTTTGCAACCAGATAGTTTCCGGTGCCATGAATGTAATTTGCGGAATGTCCACCGGTGCAATGCCGGTGATGGTTTGGCTTTGCGTGAAATTTGCGCCGGTTGCGGTTACGCTGGCAACAACCACCATCGTAACCAGCATTGCCACGCTAAGCAAAATGCCCAGCCAGCGTCTGCCGTGTCTTTTCACTGTGTCCATGCGTTGAGTCTCCTCCTTCAAACTATTAAAATGTACCTCTTCGGATAAATTCAAGTATAGCACACACTTCACAGAATGTCAAGCAGGAAATTAACAAATATTCAACAACTTTGCCAAATCACGTGTTTTTCTTGCAACGCGCCCGCAATTGTGTTATAATGCCCTTAGAAATATAGCTACAACTCGGAGTAAACCACATGAAAATTTCCGCAAAATCGCGCTATGCATTGGCGGCGCTGGTATGCATGGGCCAGCCCCGTGCCACCGAAACCGTCACCGTCATTTCGCTATCTGAAACCCTAGGCATTTCAAAAATCTATCTTGAGCAAGTGTTTTCTTTGCTCAAGCGCGGCGGCGTTGTGGTTTCCAGCAAAGGCGCGCAAGGCGGCTATCGCCTTGCACGGCCAGCGCAAGATATCACTGCGCATGACATTCTTGCCGCTGTTGAGGTTGCGCTGTTTGAGCCGGCGGGTTCCGCCGTGGCAGACAAAGCCCCCGACATTGAGCACGCACTGCAAACACAGCTATTCACCCCCCTTGATGCCGCACTGCACGAATCATTGCGCAGTATTACGCTGGACACGCTGATTGCCCGCGCCGAAGAACACGGCAGCGAAGGCTACATGTACTATTTATAGAAGAGGATTCCGCATGAACATTGAAACCGCCTGTGTGCACGGCGCGCGCAGCAAAAGCAGCACCGGTGCCATTGCCGTGCCGATTTATCAATGTGCAACCTTTGCGCACCCCGTCATGGGCCAAGACACCGGCTACAGTTACTCCCGCGTGCAAAACCCCACGCGTGAACACGCTGAAGACCTCATTGCCGCGCTGGAAGGCGGCTACATGGGGCTTGGCTTTGCCAGCGGCATGGGTGCGATCTCCACACTGATGGAACTGTTTTCGCCCGGCGATGAGCTGATTGCCAGCGATGATTTATATGGTGGGGCTATTCGCCTATTCAACACGCTTTCGAAGAAGCACGGCGTGACTGTGCGCTATGCTGACACCTCAAACCTAGCAGCCATTGAAGCTTGCCTGAACGATAACACCCGGGCAGTTTTTATTGAAACGCCAACGAACCCCATGATGAAGCTCACCGACATCGCTGCCGTGAAACAGCTCCTAGCTGGGCGAGATATTCTCATGATCGTGGACAACACATTCCTCACGCCCTGCCTGCTGCGCCCGCTCGAGTTGGGTGCAGACATTGTGGTGCACAGCGGCACGAAATATCTCGCCGGGCACAATGATACCCTAGCGGGCTTCATCGTCACCGCCACGCAAGCGCTTGGCGATAAACTGCGGCTGTTGCAAAAAACCACTGGGGCAATTCTTGCGCCCTTTGATGCATTTTTGGTCACACGCGGGGTGAAAACTCTCGCCCTGCGCATGGAAAAAGCCCAAGCCAATGCACGTGAAATTACGGCATGGTTGAGCAAGCAGCCCAAAGTTAAGCGGGTGTATTACCCCGGCATGGGCGCGATGATTTCCTTTGCGGTAGACAGCGAACAAACCGCGCACAGTGTGCTCAACCGCGTGCAGCTCATTTACTTTGCCGAAAGCTTGGGCGGCACCGAAACGCTCATCACTTATCCCCTCACCCAAACCCACGGCGATGTACCCGACCATGAACGCCGTGCACGCGGCATTGATGAAACGCTGTTGCGCATTTCGGTGGGCGTGGAGCACGTGCAAGATTTACTTTCAGACTTAGAAAGAGCATTGGCATGACCTATCACTTTGACGAAATCATCGACCGCCGCGGCACAAACTCGCTCAAGTACGACTTTGCGAAAGAGCGCGGCATGCCCGATGATTTGCTGCCCCTTTGGGTGGCCGACATGGACTTTCAAGCACCGCAGGAAGTCTTAAATGCACTTGTTCGCTGCGCACAGCACGGCATTTTTGGCTACACCGAAACCAAGCAGGATTACTTCAACGCCCTGCACGACTGGTTTTTGCGCGGCTTTGATTTCAACCTGCAGCCCCAGTGGCTGGTGAAAACACCGGGCGTGATGTTCGCCGTTGCGGCGGCCATCAACAGCTTCACCCAGCCGGGCGACGGCGTGCTGATTCAACAGCCGGTGTACTACCCTTTCTTCGGCTGCATTGAAGACTGCGGCCGCCAAGTGGTGAATAACGCACTGGTCTACGAAAATAGCAAGTATCATATCAACTTTGACGATTTTGAACGCAAGTTGATTGCACACAGCGTAAAACTGTTCATTCTGTGCAGCCCGCACAACCCCGTGGGGCGTGTGTGGACAGCCGACGAACTGCGCCACTTAGGCGAAATCTGCCTGCGGCACAACTGTCTTGTGCTCAGCGACGAAATCCATTGTGACTTCGTCTACCCCGGCCACAAGCATCATATATTCGGCAGCTGGGATGACAAACTGCTGAATAATACCATTCTTTGCACCGCACCCAGCAAAACATTTAACTTGGCCGGGCTGCAAGTGTCAAACATCTTCATTGCCAATCCGCAGCTGCGCAAGCGATTCAAGCAAGGCATTGACTGCACGGGCTACAGCCAGCTAAACACCATGGGCTTGGCCGCTGCGCAAAGCGCCTACGAACACGGCGCAGACTGGCTGGCACAACTGCGGGTTTATCTGCAAGGCAACTTGATTTTTGTGCGTGATTTTTTGCAGCAGCATTTGCCGCAAATCAAGCTCGTTGAGCCGCAGGGCACCTACCTCGTTTGGCTGGATTGCAGCGCACTGGGACGAACACAGCCGCAGCTTGACGACTTAATCGTCAACAAAGCCAAACTGTGGCTAGACAGCGGCACGATGTTCGGACCAGAGGGCGCAGGCTTTGCGCGCATCAACATTGCTTGCCCGCGTGCTGTGCTGGCGCAGGCATTAAAACAACTCAAGGAGGCTATCCATGACCAGAACCGAAGCATGGGCGCTGCTGCGCCAATACAACCAAGGTGAATTTCACTTGGCACACGCGCTGACCGTTGAGGGCGTAATGCGCTACTTTGCCCATGAGCTAGGCTTTGCCGACGAAGCGGACTTCTGGGCACAGGTTGGGCTGCTGCATGACCTTGACTTTGAGCTATACCCGGACGAGCACTGCACAGCCCAACAGCGCATCATGCGCGGGCACGGTCTGGACGAAGCACTCATTCACGCAACGGCCAGTCATGGTTACATGCTCACGGTGAACATCAAGCCTGAACACACCATGGAAAAAGTGCTGTATGCCGTAGATGAGCTGACGGGTCTCATTGGCGCGGTGGCACGCATGCGGCCATCCAAAAGCGTGATGGATCTGGAGCTGAAATCCGTGCGCAAAAAATACAAGACGCTCAACTTTGCGGCGGGTTGCTCACGCGAGGTGATCGAACGTGGCGCAGAGATGCTTGGCTGGACAGTGGACGAGCTAATTGAACGTACTATCCTTGCCATGCGCACGGTGGAAGAAAGCGGGTGCCTGAATGAACTTGCTGTTTGACGGCGCGTTTGGCACCTATTACATCGCACAGACCAATGACCACGAACCCTGCGAATGCGCCAACCTAAACAAACCAGATGCTGCCCTAAATATTCACCGGACGTACATCGCAGCGGGCGCAAATGCCATTAAAACCAACACATTTGCCACAACGGATAATGAAGTCATCGCCCGGGGCTTTGCCTTGGCTAAACAGGCCGCGGGCACAAGCGCGCAGGTCTTCGCCAGCATCGGCCCAAAGGTCGACAGCGAACAATACCTTGCCGTGGCCGAGCAGTTCATCAAGTTGGGCGCAACGCAGTTTTTGTTTGAAACACAAGCGACTTTCGAACCGCTGCTGCCCGCACTGCAGGCTATTCATGCCCAAGTGAAAGACGCAACCGTGATTGTATCTTTCGCTGTTTCGCGCGATGGCTTCACCCCCAGCGGGCAAGCCTATAAGCCCTTGATGACACAAGCCGCCGCAAGTCCCTACGTCAGTGCCGTGGGGCTCAACTGCGTGTGCGGCCCGGCGCATATGCTGGAACTCGTGCGGCAGCTGCCGCCACTTGCCAAGCCTTTGGCTGCCATGCCCAACAGTGGCTATTCCACCGTGGTCAACGGCCGCACGGTGTATCACAACAACGCGCAGTACTTCGCCGAAAAGCTCCTCGAGATCAAGCAAGCCGGCGCAAGCATTTTGGGCGGCTGCTGTGGCACCACACCCGAGCACATCAAGGCCATTGCCATGGGTGCAAGCACGCAGCCTGTGAAAATCGCCACGCCCGCAGATATCTCCACACCGCAGCTTAACTTGGCGCGCAAACCCATTGCTGTGGAACTTGATCCGCCCATGGACTGCGACACGGATTTCATCTTGCAAGCGGCGCAACAGCTCAAGCTTGCGGGCGTGAACACCATCACCGTGGCGGATTCCCCCATGGCCAAAACCCGTGCGGACAGTTTCCTCACCGCGGCGCTGATCAAACGCGACACCGGCATTGACGTGCTGCCGCATCTCACCTGCCGCGACAAAAACTTCATCGCCATCAAGGCTGCGCTGCTGGGCGCAGGATTTTATGGCATTGACAAGGTGCTCGCCATCACTGGCGACCCCGTTGTGCATGCCGAAAACTACCGCAACCCCGGCGTGTTTAATTTTAATTCAAAGCAGCTGATAGGCTACATCGCCAATCTCAACCGCGAAGTGTTTGCCGGGCGCGAATTCGCCATTGGCGGTGCGCTGAATGTGAACGCGCCGCAGTTTAGCAAAGAACTTGCCCGCGCTAAAGATAAAGTTGCCGCCGGTGCAAGCTTTTTATACACACAACCGCTGTTTTCCACGCAGTCCATTGAGAATTTCAAGCTGGCCAAGCAAGAGCTGGACTGCAAGCTTTTCGCCGGGATTTTACCGGTAGTTAGCTACAAAAACGCGGTGTTTCTCAACAACGAAGTGGCCGGCATTGATGTGCCCCAAGACGTTGTTGACGCCTTGCAAGACAAAGCGCCGCCGCAAACACGTGAGATTTCCATTGCGTTTTGCCAGCAGGTGATGCGTGAGGTTTACGACCACGCCGACGGCTTTTATTTCATCACACCCATGAAAAAAGTTGACCTAATCTGTGATTTAATTGAACGGAGCTTTGCATGACACTGAAAGAATTTGCCAGAGACAATCTGCTCGTGCTCGACGGCGCCATGGGCACCATGCTGCAAAGCGGCCACGACGCCCGTGCCGTGCACCAAGCCTACCTTGCCGCAGGCGCAAATGTCATCCTCACCAACACCTTTCATCACAAAACAGACGAGGACATTGCCGCCGCCGTGCAAGCTGCAAAAGAGGCAATCGGCAACCATCAAAGCTATGTTGCACTAGATATCTCCCCCACCGGCCAGCTGCTAGAACCCATGGGCATGCTGAGCTTTGATGATGCTTATGCGATGTTTAAACGACAAGTTCTGGCGGGCGCACAAGCCGGTGTGGATGCCATTTATATTGAAACAATGACAGAACTGGGCGAGGCCCGCTGTGCAGTGCTTGCCGCCAAAGAAAATTGCGACCTGCCGGTGTTCTGCACCATGTCATTCGAAGAAAACCTGCGTACCTTCACCGGGGTTGACATCCCCAGCATGGCGCTGACGCTAGGCGGGCTGGGCGTAGATTTTATCGGACTGAACTGTTCGGTTGGGCCTGCGCAAATGAAGGCCATGGCTGCACAGCTGCTGCAATGGACTGACCTGCCTGTGGTCATCAAGCCTAACGCAGGGCTGCCCAAAATCGAAAACGGCCAAACCGTGTTTGATGTAACGCCCGAAGTGTTCGCCGCACAAATGGCAGAGATTGCTACACTGGGCGTGGCGGGCATTGGCGGCTGCTGTGGCACCACGCCTGCATTCATTCAAGCAATATCAATACTCAAGCGTAGCCAAAAGCCGCCAGTTGAAATCCCCGCGGCGCTGTGTTCTGCCACCAAAACGGTGCTGCTAGACCGCGTACGCGTGACTGGCGAGCGCATCAATCCCACGGGGAAAAAAGCGTTTCAACAAGCACTGCTGGATGACGACTTGGACTACATTGCCGAACAAGCCATTGAGCAAGTGGAAGCCGGCGCAGATATTCTGGACGTTAACGTGGGCATGCCCGGCGTGGACGAACCCGCCACCATGGCTAGTGTGGTCACGCACATTCAAAGCATGGTGCATGCGCCCCTGCAAATCGACAGCACAAGCCCCGCCGCCATCGAAGCCGGGCTGCGCGCCTGCCGCGGCAAAGCCATTGTGAACTCCGTGAACGGCGAAGAAAAATCCCTGCGTGAAATTTTGCCGCTGGTGAAGAAATACGGTGCGGCGGTCATTGGGCTCACGCTTGACGAAAACGGCATTCCGCCCACTGCGCAGCAGCGCTTAGCCATTGCCGAGAAAATCCTCGCGGCCGCTTTGGCGCACGGCATTCCCCGGCAGGATGTGTTCATCGACTGCCTAGCGCTTGCCGCAGGTGCCGAGCAAAGCATCGCCTACGAAACCCTGCACGCCATCCGGCTGGTGAAAGAGCAGCTTGGGCTCAAGACCACGCTGGGTGTGTCTAATGTGTCTTTCGGCTTACCCGCGCGCGAAAAGCTCAACCAGACGTTTCTTGCCCTTGCATTGGCCAACGGCCTTGACCTACCCATCCTCAATCCCAACAACGCTAGCATGCTGGACACCATAGCATGCTTTCACCAGCTCAAGAATATTGACATCAACAGTGCGGCCTATCTTCAGCGTTTTCACCAAGCCGTGCAAGATTCGTCCACTAGTGGCATCGCGCATTTCATCCACAACGGCTTGCAAGACGAAGCCCGTGCCGCCGCCCAGCAACTGCTGCGCGAACACGAGCCAATGATTATTGTTAACGAGATTCTGCTGCCCATTTTAGATGCTGTGGGCAAGCAGTACGAAAGCGGCGCGATATTCCTGCCGCAGCTGCTGCGCAGCGCACAGGCCGCCAAAGCCGCGTTCGACACCGTCAAGCAAAATCTACCCGCCAAAGATAGCGACACCAGCGAAACCATTCTGCTGGCCACGGTGGAAGGCGATATCCACGACATTGGCAAGAACATCGTGAAAGTGGTGCTGGAGAACTACGGCTATCGCGTCATCGACCTAGGCAAAGATGTGCCCGCCGCACATGTGGCCGAACAAGCCGTGCAGCACAAGGCAAAACTCGTGGGACTCAGTGCACTGATGACCACCACCCTTGCCGCCATGGAGAAAACCATCCAGGCCATCAAACATGCAAGCCCCGGCACTGTCGTTGTGGTGGGCGGTGCGGTGCTCACGCCCGAAATCGCGCAGCGCATGGGTGCAGACTACTACGCCAAAGATGCCATTGAAGCCGTTGCCATTGCGAAAAAAGCACTTGACAAACCTTAAAATCCATGCTATGTTAAAAAGGGCGGGAGCGTTGTTAAATGTTCCCAGCCCATTTTTGAAAGGTGATAGCATGTCGCAACGTGACATCAACAAGCTCATTGAACCCCCGCATGACCTAACTGACGAAGAACGCAGCGCCTGGCAGCATATTTACAACATTTTGGTGCAAAGCACGCGCTACCGCAAAACCATGGCCGACGCCGAACTCATCCGCCAGTACGTGCAAGTGAAAATCCTGCGCGACCGCGCCTGGGTGCAGTGGAACCAAAAACCCGAGCGCTACATTCGCATGGTCACCGGCATTTGTGCTGACGGCACCACCCCAAAAGTGGTGGTGAAAGAAAACGAGCACTACGCCATCCTCACCGACTGCAACAAGCAGCTAGAGAAACTCCTGACCGACTTCAAGCTCACGCCCAAAGCGCGGCTGGTTTAGGGGGAGGTTATGATGAATTTACAAGTTGAATATATGCCCATTGCGCAACTCAACAGTTTTCCGCGCAACAGCAAAACCCACACCAAACAGCAAATTGAACATATCGCAAACTCTATCCGCGAGTTCGGCTTCAACGATCCCTTAGCCATCGCCGGGCCGCAAAACACCATCCTCGAGGGCAACGGTCGCATTGAGGCCGCAAAGCTGCTGGGCATGACAGAACTCCCCTGTCTGCGGCTTGACCACTTATGCGAAGACGAGCAGCGTGCCTATGTCATTGCCCACAACGCGCTTTGCCTAGAAACCGGCTTTGACGACGCCATCCTGTTTGCGGAAATTGAGGCTTTGAACAACTACGATTTTGGCGACTATGGTCTGGATACAGACAAGTTCACCCAAACTGTGCACAAGCTAGAGAAAAAGCCGCTGTGCGCCATTGAACAGGTGCACTATCTCGTGAGCGTGCAAGTGAACACACACGACCAAGTGGCGCCCGCCATTGCCGCCATGCGCAACATGAAGGGGGTGCAGGTGCGTGCGAACACAGACTGATAACAAAAGCTTTGCCAACAAGGTTTTTCTGCGCCGCCAAGCCACCCAGCACCTGCCCGAGCTACGCGTGCTTGACCTATTCGCCGGGCAAAACGTGCTGTGGCAAAACATTCCCTCAGCACGATATTACGGCGTGGAGATTCTGCCCGAAAAAGGCGCAAACCTCAACGCCGACGCCCACCAGGCAATTGAGTCGCTCGATCTTGCTGCCTTCAATGTCATCGACTGCGACACCTACGGCATTCCCTTTGCGTTGTGCCGCAAGCTGCTGCAAAACCCGGCCGTGCAACCCGGCACGGTGATACTCTACACCGCCATTTGCAGTGTTTATACCCGCGTGCCCAACGATTGCCTTGCCCTGTTTGGCCTGCAAGACTTATATCCCCATGCGCCGGGCCTGTTCAACCGCCACGCGGTGAGTTTTTTCTTTGATATGCTGGGCAAGCTGGGCGTGTGCGAACACCGCTACTACACCACACACGATAGTTACAAAAAACATTATGGCTATTTCATCAAACCGTGAGGAACGAATATGCCTATCATCTATACCCCAAGCGGTGCCGCACGTGAGTATAGCCCCCATGCCGCAAACTTGTATCTGGGCTGCTCACACCGCTGCCAATACTGTTATGCGCCGCATGCGCTGCAACGCACGCCGAGCGCGTACTTCGGCACGCCCGCTCCACGGCGCAATGTGCTGAATCTGCTTGATCAAGACTTGAAAAAGCAGCCCTACACCAAGCAGATTCTGCTATCATTCATCGGCGATGTATATGGCGACACCACCGACAACAACGCCACCACACGCGCCGCTCTACAATTGCTCGACTACTACAAAGCCCCCGTTGCCATTTTGAGCAAAGGGGGCGAACGCATACTGCGCGACTTGGACGTGTTTCGTGAGTTCGGCCAGCGCATGATGGTGGGCAGCACGCTGACGTTCCTAGACGAAGCGAAATCACGCGAATGGGAACCAGGCGCAGCACCGCCTGAAGAACGCCTAGCCGTGCTCAAAGCCCTGCGTCAGGCGGGCATCCGCACCTTTGCCAGCTTTGAGCCCACCATTGAACCCACTGAAAGTTTGGCATTGATCGAACGCACCTTGCAAGACGACAGCGTGGTCACCTATAAAATCGGCAAGCTCAACAACTACAAAGGCTTAGATAAACAGCACGACTGGGCGGATTTCTTGCAGCAATGCCTTGCACTGTTACGCGGTACCGGCAAGCAAATTTACATCAAAAGTGCACTGCGCAAAGCTGCACCGGATATCACATTACACGACGACGAACAAGATGCCGAGCGCTGGAATGTTAGTGCTTAGTGCTAAGTTATTGAGCGGTAAGAACACAATTCACTAAGCATTAAGCACTATAATGGAGGGTATGGCATGAACGCAAACTACTTTTGCACTTGGCACTTGATGTACTGGTTCCCCGCAAATGGGGGTATACCAAACCTACAAACACGTGATGTGCTTTGCGATGAGCTTCTCTTTGGGAAAGATGGCATCGCCGTCAAGCATTACCCCGAAGTGCGCAAAGACTTATACCTGCTGTTGGACGACGGCTGGGATGTACGCAGCAGCCAAGGCAGCACGCTGCCTGAAGAGGTGTGGTTCAAGCCCTACATCGGCTCGTGCCAGCTGAGCGAAGAGAAATTCCCGGGCTATGGCGCAACACCGCCCGAGCGCCTGAAAACGCTGACAGACAAAGTCAAAGCCCTTGGCTGGAAAGGCCTTGGCATTTGGATTAGCCCCACGGTTTCCCCTCACCCAGACGTGGAAGGCCATGGCAGCAGCTTTGTTGACTTCTTCCGCACACGCATGCAGTGGAGCAAGTTCGCCGGCGTGGACTACTGGAAAGTGGACTGGGGTGACTATGACATGAGCGACAAACACCGCAAGTTGCTCAGCAAACTCAAAGCCGAAGTTCATCCCGAGCTTATCATGGAGCACGCCTACAACCGCCGGGCTTATCACCCCAAGGGCGCAGAAAACCGCTTTGGCTTGGCTATTCACCGCCATCGCCTAGCTTATTCCGATGTGCTGCGGCTGTATGACGTGGCTTTTGCGCTTTCCGTTCCCACCACGCTTTCACGCGTGGCGGCATTGCTGACGCACCCAGTGAAAATCAAGCCCGGTTGCCTAGGCCTAATCAATGCCGAAGATGAAATTTATCTCAGCACTGCGCTGGGCCTAGCCTTTGGCGTGATGCGCTTTGACATTGGCGATACCGCCATCAACAGCGGCCCCAACTGGGCCTTCGGCGGCGAGGGTGACTTCCCCGCCACGCGTCCAGCTCGGCAGCAACACGACGAAGTGCTGCGTGCCGTGCGCTGGCAAGAGGATTTCGCGCCCGCCTTCCGTGCAGACTTGGGCAACAGCACGATATCACCCGAGCAAGGCGAAGACCGCTGGAAGTTCACGCCCGACGAAACCTGGGAAAAGGCGTTGCACCAAAGCGAAGAAGCTTTCGTGCAAAGCGCTCCCCTTGTGGTTGCCCGCAACGTGAACGCCCCTGTGATCAAAGCTTGTGACGAAGCCCCACCCTATCTCGTGGCCTGCCGCAACCCCAACGGTGCCATGAGCATCGCGTCGCTCGGTCGCGTCACCCCACAACGCGGCTATTTCGCGCCGCAAGCAGATGTGCACTGGCAGCTTGGTGCAAACAGCGGCGCCATCGGCGTGTTCGGGCATTTCAAGTCGCTCACACTGCAATTTGATGAAAACATTGCAGGTAAAACCATCCTTGCCAAAGACCTGCTGCATGATAACTGGATCGACATAACAGGGCAAGTGCAAGTGCGCAGCAACGCTGTTACGCTTGACGGCACATGGATGCAAAACCTGTGCCAAAACCGCCCGGGAGATTTCTCCGAACCCGGCCTTGTGCTGCAAATTGGCGAGGACTTCACGCCGGTTGCCACGCCTGCGGCGAAAGTCAAACGCCCGGCATTTGCCTTATGGTGCGTGGCGCAGCTGAACATCGCAGGCCGCTTTAAAGCCTTTGGGGTGAAGCTGCACGCCAAAAACAAGCAGCGCAAACACACCGGCTACATTCAATGACGAAGGAGCAGGCTCATGGGTAAAGCCCGGGATATACTCGTGCAAGTGCGCCAGCGTGAGCACGAAGAAGGCCGCCTAAGCGTGAAAGAGTATGTCTCCTTTGCGCTCACGCAATTTGGGCTGGGCAGCATTGGTGCTGTGCCCGGCGGCCAGCGCATGTTGTTCTACACCTCCATCGGCATTCCCGCCACGCAAGCAGGCTTCATCATGTCTGCTTCGGGCATCTGGGATTTATTCAGCGACCCCGTGGTGGCCACCATCATTGACCGCGGCAAGCTTGATCCCAGCCGCCCCAACCGCGGCAAGTTCACCCGATGGCTTGCACCCATGGTGCCGTTTTTCGCCATGGCCTCGGTGCTGATGTTCATCAACCCGCCAGTCAACAGCATTGCCGCAAAGATTATATTTTGCTTTTTGGCTTATTTCATCTACGAAGTGTTCTCCACATTCGTGAACATCTCTTTCCAAACCATGCGCGTGGTGATGAGCCCGCTGCAAGACGAACGCAGCAACTACATCACCTTTGGCAATATTTCGGGCTTGCTCACCGGCGCGCTGCCGGGGCTGATTCCCTTAGCCTTTAGCCTCCTAGCAGAGGGCAACGACTATCAACCGGCCATGCTGCGCGCCAGCACGTTTTTCACGGTGATTGCCATCTTTTTTGCGGTGCTGGGCATGGTGCCTGCGCTGTTTTCTAAACACCTCAAAGAGCGCGTGTTTGCCCCAAAACGCAGCGATAAATTCTTTGAAAACGTGCGCACCTTCTTCAAAAACAAGTATTTCCTGCTGCTGTGGACCTCCAACATTCCCAACCTGCTTGCAGGCGTCAGCTGGGTGGCCGCACCGTTCTTCTTCATCTACAGCGTGGGCGATTTCTGGTGGCAAACCGTGGTATGGACTGCAAGCGGCGTGCCAACTTTTTTAGCAACCATATTTGCTCCGTTTTTTCTCAAGCGTTTTGCGCCACGCACGGTGTCTATCTTCAGCCGACTGCTCAATGCCGGCTGCAAACTTGGCGTGTTTTTCATCACCGGCGCGTTGGGCTACACTTCAACACCGGGGCTGATCGTGCTCGTTGCCTTGTTCACGCTGTCATCCATCCCCAGCGGCGTGCAAGGCATTGCCGATGACATCTGCAACATCAATACCTTTGACTACACCGAGTGGAAAACCGGCGAACGCGCCGAAGCCACCACCTTTGTGGTGGGCGGCATGTTCAGCAAAGCCATCAATCACTTGGCGCCGCTGATTGCCGGTGTGCTCATGGCGCGTGCTGGCTTTGTGTCTGCCGCAGAGGATATGAGCGTCACACAAGCTCCGCACACGCGTGATGCCCTGTTTGCGTTCTACACGATTTTTCCCGCCATTGCCGTGCTGCTGGGCACCATCCCCTATTTCTTATACAAGCTGCAAGGCCCCATGTTTAACCAAGTGCAGGCCGAACTGGCCGAGCGCAGAAAATTAGCGAAAGAGAGTGAATCCCATGAAAGTTAACCTCAACGACATGCTGCTATATGCCTTTGAAAGCCGCGGCAACATGATTATCCCACCGCACTACCAACCTAAAAAATTCAGCGGCGACAGCCTGCTGTGGATTCTGCCCAAAGATCTCGAGCAAGGCCAAGCCGTCAAAATCACCTGCGGACACTACGACGTGAACAACGGGCAGGTTAACTTCATTGGCGGCTATACCCAAGAAGAATTTCCCGCGCGGCCAGCCTGCGACTTCTTTGGCAAGCGCATCAAGCTTGACATTGCACACGGCGACATGTTTGAGCAAGCCTATGCCCGGTTTTACTGGGATAATCTGCTGCCGCAAATGGCCGAGCGCACCATGATGCGCAAAAAGCTTGACGTGCGCGACGGCTACGTGATGTCCACGTTGAACAAAAAAGCCTATGCCGGCACCTACCCTGCCGTGGACCATGAGTTCCACATGAAGGGGCGCTTTGCCGTGGGCGGCGCCGCCGAGGCAAACCTCATCCGCCGCATGCTAGAGCTACAGCTGAAAGTGATGCGCGAAGACAAAACCGCAAGCAGCAAAAATCTTTG
>WRBQ01000006.1 GCA_009784445.1 Oscillospiraceae bacterium | reverse complement strand
GGCATCGTTGTCGGTGTCATCAATGCCCCCGGCTGTGTTAGTCGCCACCAGTTCAATCAAGTGGGTGTTGAGTTCATTGAGCCGAAGTCGCAGAGAAGATGTTTCATCGGGCGCATCCTGCAATTCACCGGCCCCATCGGCGCCAGCTACTGGGCGTATACTATCAAGGCAAAAGCTGAAAATTTTATCAAGATTACGCGTGGTACCGAGGAACTAGCCGAAGAAAACAAAGATTTGACAAACGCCCTGCGCACCCTGCAAGGTCTAGCACCTGATTAACCCTCGGCGGGCATTATCGGTGTATGGTAGCTCCAGCCAAAGCTCTGTGCGCGAAAGAACCTGTCGGAAAGTGCGTCTTGCAGCACGCGCGACAAGCTGATGCCGCCGCGTGCGACCTCGTCGTCCATCCAACGAGGTATGCTCACCGTGCGACGCACGGCGCGGGTGTCTACGCACCAAGCTGACGAACTCGCCATCGCTGGCTTTGATTTTTGCCGGTGACGTGGCGGCGGGAATTTCCTTGCCTTTGTCGGCGAGATAGCCCACCCATTGCGTCAACAAATTTTTGTCCTCGCTGATGCAGCCGGGCAAGTCGGGAAATGTGACGGTAAAACTTCCGTCGTTGTTGGAATCTGTTAGGTAGACTTCAACGTCAAAGCCAACTACACCATTCACCCAGTGAGGTACTTTTTTAAAACAATTTCATATGCTGTTAATAAGTATGAAAGGAGTTCTCTTATTTATGGAAAACAAAAACACCCATTGGGTGGACAAACTAACCGATGCGCTGCAAAGCAAGTTGGAGTCCGCCAACGCGCTGTTGTTTGATTTAAGCGACAAAGAAAATCACCAACAGCTCAAAGAAAAACTGGAAAGCGACAATGCGCTCATTTTGTTCAACGCAAACGAGCCGGAAATGCTTTCACAAACGCTGGGCTTTGGTTTGAGCGCTGCATGTGTGGTTATCAAGCCCTACCCAAATTTTTATGCCGTGCATGCATTTGGCATCGCACAAGAGGAAGGCGCAGCCCGCGAAAACCAAGACACACAAGGCAACCAATGCGCTTGTGTGAACAAAGATGATAAACCGCAAGTGATGTTTGAAGAACTAAGCGCAAGCAAACAAGCCTGCAGAATTGCCGATGTGCTGGACTGCGACCATGCATGCTTGTATCAATCGAATCTTGTGGAAAACAGCACGCTAGGTTCGTTGCCGCTGCATCAATATAAGCTGATTTACTTGGCCATTGAGCACACACGCAATCTCACCGACAGCCAGGTGACCGTTAATTCTGTGGTGATGGAAATCAGCTTGATTGCCTCGTATAACCCACAATATAAGTATCTGCGCATTCGCAGCCTTGGTGCTGGCTGCAGCCCCGGGCAATTGCAAGCCAACGACACCTACGACAGAGGCTATTTCCAGTCCGCAGTCAACATGCAAATGTTGCCCAAAACCAACAAACTCACCACACTTTCCACCGACCCGAAAAATATCAACAAGCAAACCACCTATACCACCGGCAGTTCATTCAGCGTTGGTGTAGATATCTCGAAAAACCCCAGCTTTAGCCCAAGCTATACCGTGAGCGAAAGCACAACCACGCAAATTTCAGACTTCAATATCTACAACAACGGCGCCGGGCTCAATGCCAGCTGGGACTTCAGATTATCGATGGCTGAAAAAGACATTTGGGACATGTTTTCGCATTCGTTTATGCGCAAAGCACGGGTGAAAGAATTGCCCGCTCTGGCCACCCGCAATTTGCAGCCGGTTACAGAAGCTGTGTGGTATGGCAGCAACACTTTGACCGACACTATTGGTATTGATCTAGGTCTGCGACTTGACCATTATCGCTGCTGGGTCACCGGCAGTTGGGATGGCTATCAAACGCACTACAGCCATAAGTGGGTCACAGTGGGGCAATTCCCGTTTTACCTTGATTTTGGCGCAGTTTACGCATAAGAAATAACACCATGAGCGAACACAAGTTTAATGAAAATCGCTTGACAGACGACCCATCCTCCCGCGTGCAATCACTTGGGAGGACGCCATAGAACAATTTTACTGGGCCACATGGTAGAGAGAATAGCACATGATTTCGTTATCAGCCCTGCACTCTATCCAAATAATTCACTTTGTAGTCCCCACCAGTATTGATGGTGACCTTGCATGTTTGCGGCGCAATGTATTCATAATCGTAGTCGTTGCCATGTCGAGCTTTCCTCCAGCCGCCCAGCAAATTGCATACCAAGGTGATGCTCTGTAGCACGGGGCTTGCCGTTTGTGCTGTTTGCTGGATGATAAACGCCAGCCGCAGGTTGGTGGCACCCAGCTCTTTCCATTTGGCGATGGGGATGGTGTTGAGGTCACCCAATACAATACCCTGTGTGAAAAACAAATCACGGTTGCTAATGTCAATTTTCTGCCACATGTAACCGGTACCCAATATATTATATGTCAGCCCGTGATCAACAGACAACGCGACTTTGATGGTGGCGGCACCGGTGTTGCCGTTGACTTGCCAGCTAGTAACAGAATCCACAGCAGTCATATCTAACTCGAAATTGCTTTCGATGACTTGGTAGCGTGCTAAGCCTTCGATGATCAGCTGTTTGCTTGTGTAGGGCGAGCTGCAATAAAATATTACATTGCTTGGCTGCAATCCCGCAAACCCGTCTATCGATGGCACTGCACCATAAGTGGAAAAATCCATCGGCGTCAGTTCACCTTGGTTGGGGATGAGCGCCCATTGCCGCTGGGCAGACTCCCAGCCCTTGTTGCCTTGGCTGTCGCGTGCTAAAAACCACTCTGCCGCATCTTTGCTGGGCAGTGTAAGGGTGATTTCGCCCGGCAAAGTCCATGGCGAAAGATTGCGGTCATATTCATGTCCGCGGAACATCGCCGACACAAGATTTGGATTGGTGTATGACGTACCACCGTAACCTTGGTTGCCGCTGGTTGCAGCAGTGCCTGTGCCACTGTTTCCGCCCGAATAACCGCCGCCGCCACCACCGGAATACCATCCGCAGCCACCACCGCCCCAGCTGGGGGCATGAAGGGTTGAAGCATTGGCCGTCATGGAAGGCGTGCCCGAAAGCACAGCGAGCCCCTGAAGGGCGAAAGGGTAACTTGATGCAGTTGTATAAACCAGTGAAGAAGCGCCTGTTAGCCCGCCGCCGCCTGCTGCTGCAAGGCTGGTAGTGACACCGGCGTTGGTGTTCACGCCCTGTGCTGGATTGCCGTCACCGCCGTTATATCCCGCGCGGCAGCTGGTAGTGCCACCGCCACCCGCCGCCACCATAAGAATCTCCACGCGGCGGCCAAGAATGGTGAATGCGCCGTTGGGATTCTCACGCGCAACCACGCTTGCGCCACCGCCGGGCATGCCCCAGTTGCCGCCAACGCCTTGCGTAGCGCAACTGCCACGATTACCCACTAGCAAATAAAGTACATCGCCTGCGTTCAAATTTACTTCGCCAACCAACTTCGCCCCGCGCCCGCCAAGCCCGCCGCCCGAAAGTGTGGCGCCCAACGTGGATAGCCCGCTGGTACCAGTATAGTTAATCACCGAGCTTGCGGTGCCCGAAGACCCCCCGCAACCGCCGCGCACTGTGATGGTTGACTTGCCGCTTTTGGGCACCACCCATTTTTGAAAACCATAGCCCATGGCAATTACCTGCCCGGCTAGCAGTGGGTCGCCTTGATAAAGCGTATTCACCGCATTGCGCACATTGGCGAATGTGGATTCTCCTGTGGGATAGGTATACGTTGCTCCGGGCACGTTGGTATTGTCGCACAAAAAAATATGATTGTTACCGCCACCCACAGCGGCATTTTGTGTAGCTACACCAGTGTAAATATTTGTGTTGGCGAGGAATCGATAAATACGATCAGCCATACTAATACATCTCCGTAACGCTATGATAATTCGTGATGTCAATCGTTTTGCTAAAGTAGTTGCGCAGCCCTGCTGCTGCATAAAGCTCCATGGTCAGTTCATAAGCACCGATATACACGCCGCTTTGAATTTTCATCAAATCGTGGTGATAGGTGAATAAATATGGATTGCTGAAGTTCGAATACGGCATAGTTTGATTCGTTGCGCCCGGTACCATTTTCAGCACCTCCATGGGCATGAAGGCAAATTGCAAGCTCGGTGCTAATGTGAGCATAAACTCGCTGCCTCCCACCACACCGAACAGTTCTTTTTGCTGAATAACCATGTCGCCCACAACGATGGAGCTGTCGCCCAAACCACGCCCCAGAATTTCGTAACCGGAACCCTTCCACACCGAAATGGACGGAAAATTTGTCAGTCGGCGGTCTTGATAGATAACATATAGCGCATCGGTTTGCCCAATGGCCGGCAGCAGGCTTTCGTCTTGCAGAAAGAAAATTGTCGCACCAATGGGCACACCATTGTAGGTGAGATTTCCTGCTGCATTTTGGCCGATATTGTTAAGCACCAATTGGTTAACGTGCTTGTGTGATTGCGTGATTGCACTGTCGATTTCCATGGCACTGGCGGCAGGCTTGTTGATGATGCTTGCCCAGTCAAGGTCGATAACCGTGGCAGCACCTTGCTCTTTTTGCCAGCCGTCAATGCCATACCACACATACTTGTCGTACTGCGCGGGAGTTACGCCGGGATTAGTCAGGCGTACAAAGCAAATATCACCCAGTTTGAGCGTTGCTGGGTCAATGTTCAGCATTTCTTGCATAGTATTAACCAAAATGGCCGCCATGTTGCCGTCCCAGCGCAACTTATCTGATAGTGTAACATGAATGTCACTGTCTTGCAAGTGATTATTGAGCGGCTGCAGACTGCTTTGATCCAGCTTTGCGTTCCAGCCTTGCTTTTCCAGTGGGGTAACATGAATACCCCCATTTGTTGTGTGGCCGGTGATTTCATCCTGCAATTCCGTGGTATCTATCTGACGGTTAACAATTTCAGTGTTAATCGTTGTTTGCAGCAGTTGCTGCACCTCATACACAATGTTTTCTACGACGGTTTCGCTCACGCTGTCTGCTACCGACTCTGGTAGGTAGCTTAGCGGCACTTTCGCATTGCCGTCCAAAGGTACATAGCCATTCGGCATGGCACGATTAGCTATGTTTTCGGGTGTGAATTCCAACTGTGCCTCTTTCACAAACATCAGTGGCAGTGCGTTTAGGCGGCCTACACCATCGCCAATGGTGAAATTTTGCTCGTCAGCAATGTATATCAGCTCACCTTGCGCGGGTATCCACACGGCGTCATCGGGATCGCTGAGGTTTTTGACGTTGGAGGTAATTGTGTGCGTGGTGCCATCAATTGCAGTGTATTGCACCCAGCGGCCGGGCTGGCCAAAATCGCGGCTGCGCAAATAAAGCTGGCCATCAGCATCCGGTTCAGGAATAACCTCCAACTGCCCTGCACCTGCTTCAAATGCACACACAATCCAGTTGGTTCCATCGAATACCGCAAGACCGGGGTTTCCGGGGCTTTTGTGGTTGCAGTCATCAATCATCACCCAGTGGCCGGCCAAGGCATCCACAGGGAATGCGTCTTCATCGCGCACACGGCCACGAAACGAATTAGAAATTTTGCTGTCTACTTGCAGCAGAGCATCAATGCTCACAGGTAAACCGGTGTCGGTTTGTATATCCACATTGGCTAAATCCGTGACGATTTTTTGCGTGTTGAATGTATAAGCGTTGTTTTGATCAATCAAGATCCAGTCGTTGTCTGCATCTTTGCCTTTATTAATCACCATTTGATATTTCGTTGCCGATATACTTAAATTCACCCAAACCCGACCTTCACGGCCCGGTGCCGTAATATCCATTTCGCTTACGATGTAGTAAGCACCATCGGGCGTTTGGTCGGTTATGGCAGGCAATTGCGATTCCAAGTCTAAATAAATTGGAATTCTCAAGCCCGTTCCTTCGGCTTCTTTCAACAGTTCATAAATTTGCCCACGGTTGAGCAAATCATCGTTGTCATCAACTTGGTTTATATTGGTGATGGCGGCTTTGTCAATGCGTAGCTGCCAGGCAGGTGTGCCATCGGTTTTCAGCACTGACACAATGCGGTGATTACCTTGGTCGTTGTCGAGCATCAGCTCCGTAAAGGCTAAATCGCCTGGCTGGTTACTCACTTTCCCAATGGAGTTGTTGCGTACATGGTTAGCAAAGGCAACTGCTTGTATTTTTTTATTGTCGCTATAGCGAATGGATATTTCATCTACACGCAGTTCTTCCATGGCGGCTTCTTTAATTGTAAATACCGTAACGAGATTACTATCAATGCCCTTCACTTTGGCCAAACGCCCATCTTTGTCCAGCACAACGGAGTCAAGCGTGAGATGCTCGCCGGCTGAAATGGGCGTGAGGGCAAGATTGCTCAGCGTGCCATATTGTAGATAATCCGGCAAAGTGTCGGTGGTGAAAATCCCCTCGTTGGGCATATCATAATGCCGTCCCACGTAGCTGAAATTTGTGCCGTTGTATACAAACAAATGCATACTGCCGGCCAAAATTAAATCTGTGGGAAATGTCAAATTATTGTTAAAGGCCACATCTTTCAGCTGCAGTTCACCAAAAGAAAGCTGCAGCGCGGGTGCGGTGTGCCCATTGGTGAACAATATTGCATATAGCTGACCGGCCAAATAGGCTGCCGGGCGCATCGTGCCGATGGGTGAAATGAGTTTGGCGGTTTGGGTTTCGGGCACCGCAAGCACAACACCCACAAAGTTATCGCTGCCTCCACCACCGGTGTCGGGCACATAAAGCCCATCTGGTTTTTGCTCTAGCACATTATACGCTTGCTGCGAAATTTGCGTGGCGGTCACATTTGGCACAAACAGGCCATCGGCCACGCGTTGCAACGCATTGCCCTGCTGTGTAGAAATTGCCGCAGAGTTCCCCAGTGTTTCTAACAGATCCGTGCTCAGATGCTTTTCTTCAATGCTGTGCAGCACAATGGAGGCGATGATTTTGTTGTCGATAGTCACTTTCGTGCTTACGGTAGCACTGTCGAGCCCCTCATAAAAAGTAACTAAATCTGCCACGCTCACCCGAATTTCTGAACTATCTTGCTTGATGAGGATAATCTCTTTCGTGCTAGCGTCATAGTCGAGACCCTGCGCGAGCGACTCAAGCGGAAGGTTGACTTCCACTTGGTCGCCTGCGCCGGTGATGAAGGTTAGAATATACTCTTCGCTATTCCAGTTGGGCAAGGTCACTAAGTCAGTGCTAAGTTGTTGCAAACCCGCCAAAGCATTGATGAGGTTTGAGCCCAAGCGTTCAAACGCCGCTTTGTCTGCGGTGCCTTCGCGGCCAATCACCGTATTGAAGCGTTCGCTGAAGTTCGCCGTGGATGAAAAGGCCAGTTGTGCAGTGGAGTCAGCAGCATTGATTGCACGGTTGACAATTTTGTCGGGTGTGGTGAGCACTGTGCGGCGCGTGGCTGCACCTGAATCGATGAACCATGCGGTGTTGCCCTCTAAGGTTGCGCCAAGCACGTGCCCTTGCAGGGCGGCGAGGTTCACCGTGGGCAGAGCACCATCCGGTGGCATCGGATAAGGCAGTAGATTGCTGGCCATTGGCTCACCTCTTTTTCAGCATTAATCAATCGGCGTGTAGATAATTTTCAGCAGCACATCTTCACCGCACACGTTGTCACCATACAGAATGATTTTACCATCTTGGCCATCGATTTGCCAATTGTACATCGTATCGGCGGCGGTGTAGGGTGGTGTTGAAAATTCATACCAAGGCGTGAGTTGCCATTCTGATTTGGTAGCAAACTTGGCATAGCATTCAAACGGGAACTGTGCCGGATCTAAAATATCCCAAATATCGTCGTTGAGTATATCGGCGTAATCTGCTTGCCAGCCGGTCCAAGCGCTCATGTAGGTGATGCCATTACTTTCCGGGTTAAGTGCAGCCCCAAGGCTGCCCAGCCAAGTGTAGGTGATTTCCCAGCCGTCACCGGGGTCGGGGCCAGGTGCGGGCGCAGTGGCGGGGAATTGCACGGTTAACCGCTGGGTTGTTGCGTTGTAGGCCGTGGCGGTGCCGCCGTCAATCGTAAAATCGGCAGCGGTGAGGCCTGTGGGGAATTTATACCCTTTGTTGGGTGTGAGCTCAAACACGGCACTGTAAATGGTATCATAAGCAAAAGCACTGCCAATGAGCGAGGGTGTCCACGACATCACCGTGCCGGTAAAATCCTCAGCGTCAAGCACCACAGTGCTGGGATTTGCCAGCGCCACCGGGCCAATGCTAAATTCTATATTACGGTCGGTGATGGGTTCCGACGAGCTTTCCAGCGCATCCAAGCGGTCGAGAATAGCAGTCAAATCCACCAGCAGTTTGCCATCATCAACCGAAAGAACATTTTCGGGCGCGGATGAAATCAATTCAGTCACATCAACCGAAAATGGACTGAGCGTGGTGCCTGCCCCCACAATTGTGTAGCCATCCACAACGATGTTGGCCACGCTGCCATCTTGCCCGGTGGAGCCTGTTGAACCTGTGGCACCGGTTGCACCATCATTGCCATCCTGCCCTGTTGCGCCTGCAATCCCTTGTAATCCTTGTGGGCCTGTTGCGCCGGTGGCTCCATCAACGCCTGGAATCCCCTGTATCCCCTGCGGGCCGGTTGTGCCGTCATTACCATCCTGGCCGGTAGCACCAGTTACGCCACGGCTGCCGTCTTGGCCTGTTGCGCCGGTGGCTCCATCAACGCCTGGAATCCCTTGTATCCCCTGCGGGCCGGTTGCGCCATCATTGCCATCTTGGCCAGTTGCACCAGTTGCACCGGTTACGCCTTGTGTCCCCTGTTCACCGGGCGGGCCTGTGGTTCCGCGGAACTCAATGCCGTCTTCCTCGGCAGGGAATGACGTGCCGCCCCAAATATACAGCTTGCCGTCCGTCTCAACATAAACAGCTTTGCCTTTGTCTTCTTCACCTAAACCGAGTGAAGCTAGATCGGCGTAAGTTTCCACTGACATTGAAAGCGCAATGCCCGCACCATCTTGCCCAGTTGCACCCGTTGGTCCGGTTGCTCCTGCAACGCCCTGCAAGCCTTGCGGACCCTGTGGTCCGGTAACACCGTTATTGCCATCTTGCCCGGTGACACCTGTGGGGCCAACTGGGCCTGCTGCACCGTCAACACCGTCGTGCCCAGTTGCACCCGTTGCACCTGCGACGCCTTGTAGTCCCTGTGGACCTTGTGGACCAATTGGCCCGGTGGGGCCAGTGGGACCCTGAAACTCAATGCCGTCCTCTTCCACAGGGAACGACGTTCCACTCCAAATATACAGCTTGCCGTCCGTCTCAACATAAACGGCTTTGCCTTTGTCTTCTTCACCTAAACCGAGTGAAGCTAGATCGGCGTAAGTTTCCACTGACATTGAAAGCGCAATGCCCGCACCATCTTGCCCAGTTGCACCCGTTGGCCCGGTCGCACCATCTGCCCCGGTCGGGCCAGTTGTACCGGCCCTGCCGGTTGGCCCAGTTGCACCGCCGCCTGTACCGCCTCCATCTTTGCCTGCAGGTCCTTGAGGTCCAGTGGCTCCTGTAGGCCCAGTCGGTCCTATCTTGCCGCCGCATTGGTCGCAGTTGCAGTAACGCTCGCATATCCTCGGCTTGGGATCAAAACGCTCGCACCTGCATTTGCCAGCAAACATATTGTTGCATTTGTCGCACTGCCGCATATAATCCATACTTAAAATCCTCTCTGCATTATATTTTCCCACTATAAGTATGCAAAACTGGTTTATTCATGCCAAATATCACGTCAATTATTCCTAAATTATTCCTAAGTTTTCTTCGCAGAAAACATTAAAAAATAATCGTGCATCATACAATGTAAAATAACATATGCAAGGAGTGGTTATTATGGCAACAGCAAGTTATATCTACAACGAAAATTGGTGGGAATGGTCAGCAGTGTGAATAATATACCGCCAAATGTATAGAAAAACGTAACGCTTGCGGCTGCGAATATCCCTTACGACAATGCGTTTGATGCAAGTGTGCAGTCGGCGCCTCCCAACCTGCCAAGAGGATATAACTGGTATGTGGATATTGCACAACCGCTAAACTTTCCCCATCAATATAGTAGGTATTTCTTTCTTAATGGCTGATGATGCAGCCTTGGATCAGCCAAGGAATCCGAATATCATGGCTGTGGTTGCGCGGTGGTTCATCAATGGCAAAGAAATCGGCAACCTGTTTATCGCTGGCGAAGAAGTGGCAGATACATTTATGGGCGGCGTTAGAATATATTATCAAGGTTAGAATATACGTATAAAACAGCCCCACTACCTGCGAAAAAAGAGCAGGGAGTGGGGCTGTTTTGCTAAAGGTCATCTCCTTTAGATTTCACGAAACAAGCACCGGCTAGCATAACATGAACTAGATATTACGAATGGAGGCGGATATAATGCCAACACCACTGCCTTGTATCACTAATCTGATTCAGTTTGAAGGAAATCCAACCCAATGGGTCAACATTAATGTTGTCACCGGTAAAGCTGACCTGATTGGGTTGTTAAATCCGCCGGATGCTTATGTCAATGCCATTGGCTATAACCCGCTGGATAACTTCATCTATGGCTACGATATTACTATCAATGAAATCGTACAAGTGGATGCTGATCGCAACGTTATCTCGCTTGGTCGTCCCTCTGGTTTACCTATAAACGGCTATAATAGCGGGTGCATTGACAATAATGGCTTTTTCTATCTTCTGCTGAACAACGCCGCACGGTTTTATACCGTTGACCTGCGGCCTAGTTCACCAACTTACATGCGCTTGGTCAATCCACTCAATGGCTACACAGCACAAACAACAAATTATGGCACTGCCACGATTAACGGTACCATGAATGTAAGCGACTGGGTAGCAGATAATAACGGATTTCTCTATGGTGTTGCGCCTAATGGCGTAATGCAGCGTCTTAATCTTGCTAATGCGCATGTGATAAACATGACCACTACGGGTCCTAGGCCCAACGCCTCGTTTGGCGCAGTTGGCATGGACAAAAACAACAACATCTACGCTGTGGAAAACAACGACGGCGGCGTGTATCGCTATACGATTGATGACATTGTTGCCACAGCAGAACTGTTTTCTTATACGTACTTTGCCTCGTTTAACGATGGTTGCATGTGTCAAAATGCTGAAATTTTGCTGGACTTTGGTGATGCGCCCGACCTTGGACCCGGCAATGGCTCCGGCAATTACAACACATTGCTGGATAACAATGGACCACGCCACCAGCTCATCAACGAGCTATTTTTGGGCACACAAGCCACCGCAGAAAACGATGCACATGAAAATGGCGATGCCACTGGCGATGACTTGAATGCCGGTATACAAGACGATGGTGTGACTACACCACTTCCCGTGCTGATTATTGGTGCCACAAACTATGACTTGGAAGTAACCGTCACTAACAACTCTGGTTTGTCCGCCAACTTATACGGCTGGATAGACTTTAATCAAAACGGATTATTCGAACCAAACGAAGCTGCACAAGTTTTAGATATTCCCAGCACACCCGGCACACAAATGGTGACGCTTAGCTTCACCTTGCCGCAAGGGGTGACACCCACGCAAGGTAATACATTTGTTAGACTGCGTCTAACGACGGATGAACTGGTCGCCGGAGCAGACGCTATAGGTCAAGATAGCGCCAGTGTGGGATCGGCAAGCGATGGCGAAGTAGAGGACTATATTCTTGCCATTGCGCCCGTGGCGGATTTAGAAATTACCATAATAGCCGACAAAAACGAGGTGGTACCGGGTGATATCATAACGTATACAATCACTGTTACCAACAATGGTCCAAGTTCCGCCCAAACCCCTCTTTTGGTAGATAATATGCCGCCGATGTTGCGTTTTGCAAGCTATAGCCTTGATGGTGGAATGACTTGGAACGATTGGTCGGGTAGCTTCAGTTTGCCCACTATGGACGCAGATAACAGCCAAGTGGTACTGTTGAAAGGTATGGTCAATCTGATGGCAGCCTCTAGCAGTTTCAGCAATATGGCCTCAGTCAGCAGCGCAACGTATGACCCCGATTTAACAAACAACACCGACACCGCTACAAATGACGTGATAGACAGTGCAGACATTTCTATTTTGAAAATAGCAGACTCTGCACAGGCTATAGCAGGCGACAGCATCTATTACACACTATTGATATCCAATGCCGGGCCGTCGTCAGCGGAAAATGTTTTGCTCACAGATGATATGCCTGCAAGTATTATAAACGCGAAATTCTCGTTGGATGACGGAGACACATGGAACGCATGGGTAAGTCCCTACAATATTGGCACATTAACAAGTGGTGCTGTGATGCGTATTTTGATGCGCGGCGATGTGCCGCCGGATGTGAGAGGAAATATCACCAACGTTGCTAGCCTTGAAAGTGACACGCCTGACCCCGACGAAAGCAATAATATTTCCACTAGCGTTACGCCTGCTGTCACTTCGGCCGACCTTGTTGTAACTAAATCCGGCAGTCCAAACCCCGTTGAAGCGGGCGAAGTGCTCACTCATACGGTTACCGTAGGCAACTTAGGCCCTTCAAATGCCCAAAATGTTGTGATTTCCGACAACCCACCCAGTGTGATGACCAACGTTATGTTCTCGATTGATGGCGGCGTTACATGGTCTAACTGGAACGGCACACTCACAGTGCCAATGCTGATGGCAGGCGATAACGTTGAGTTGTGGCTGCGCAGCACGATTGACTCGTCTGCAACGGGAGTGCTAAGCAATGAAGTGACTGTGACCAGCGACACGCCTGACCCTGATATGTCGAACAATGAAGATAACGAAACGACAGCCGTGGACAATGCTGCTGATTTATCCATACGTAAAGCCGCAACTCCGGACGTGGTGGATTTGAGTCAAGTGCTCGTCTATACTATTATAGTGGAAAACGATGGCCCAGATGATGCGGAAAATATAGTAGTTACAGACATTGCGCCCGCAGAACTCATTAACATGGAGTTTTCTGACGACAGTGGTGCCACATGGCAGCCATGGCTCGGCACTTATATGCTTGCCGCATTGGATGCCGATGACGATTTCATACTGCTCATCCAAGGCACAGTTAACTCATTAGGTGATGGCATAATTACCAACACCGCCAACGTAAGCAGCGACACGCCCGACCATGTTCCACAAAACAACAGCATCACCATCTATACGCCCGTGGAAACCGCTGCTGACCTCGTGTTGACCAAAACGGCAACTTCTGCTACGATCAACGCTGGCGAAGAACTGACTTACGCCATCGCCATTGAAAATTTGGGGCCAAATGATGCCGAAAATGTTGTATTGGTCGATGATATATCTGAGCTGGTGCTTCAGCCCGAAGTTTCACTTAACAATGGTGCAACATGGGAATCCTGGGAAAGCCCCTGTACACTTGGCACAATCAGTAATGGTACAACAGCAATGGTGCTCATTCGTGGCTTGGTGAATGCAGCTGCTGACCCCGCAGTCACACCAACTATTCGCAACACAGCCTCTGTTCGCAGCGACACCCCAGACCCCAATATGAAAAACAACAGTGATAATGTCATCACTCCCATCACCCTTTCGGCTGATATTTCCGTCACCAAAACGGGTGACCCCGATCCCGTTGAGGCTGGCCAAATGCTTGCCTATACGTTTAATGTGACCAACACCGGCCCATCCAATGCACGCAGAGTTGTATTGGCTGATGCCGTTCCATCCAGCATACTGGCGCCTGAATTCTCATTAGACAACGGCAGCACATGGGTGCTTTGGAATGACACTTGCTCCATTGCGAACCCCTCTGGTGTGTTGGCTGCGGACGAAACCATTACAGTGCTCATTCGCGGCATGGTTAGCGCTGCAATCACTGGCAATGTTATCAACACGGCCACTGTATTAAGCCCCACTCCTGATCCCAACCTCACAAACAACCAGTTCACCGAAATCACTTACACTCAAGCGAGCGCCGACATGGCTGTTGTGAAAACCGCAACTTCAAGCTCCGTGCAAGCCGGTGCTCAGCTTAATTATACCATCACCGTGCAAAACAAGGGCCCATCCTATGCACGCGACGTGGAAATTGAAGACACCATGCCCGTCGAGCTAAACAATGCTGAATTTTCACTGGATGCAGGCAACAGCTGGCAGCCATGGATGGGAAATTACATGATTGGCGATGTAGCTGCTGGTGCGACTATTGTAGTTCTTGCACGCGGCACAATAAACCAACACACGACAGATACCATTAGCAACACCGTCAATGTTGCAAGCACTACGCCCGATTCTGACTTGACCAACAACACTTCCACAGCCAACTCAATTGTGGAGGAATCTGCAAATTTATCCATCAAAAAACATGCGAATGCAGCTGTAGCCATCGCAGGTGAGCAACTGTCCTACACGTTGACCATTGCCAACGCTGGGCCCAGTGATGCCGAACAGGTTGTGCTCACCGACTCCGTCCATCTTGTCACACCAGAATTTTCTGTTGACGGTGGCCTAACTTGGAACGCATGGATCAGCCCCTATACCATTGGCACATTGGTCAGTGGCGACGAGTATACCGTGCTCATCCGCGGGATTGTTATGCCCGGTGCCGGTGATGTCATTCATAATACAGCCTCCGTGTCCAGCAACACACCAGACCCCGAACAGAGCGATAACATTGCCAGAGTTCGCATGCCCGTGGCCCATTTGGCAGATCTAAGCATTCATAAAGAAAGCGATCGAACTTCCGTGATGGCTGGCGATGTGCTGATATATACCCTCACAGTAAGTAACGCCGGGCCCTCCGACGCGCATGGTGTGGTAATCACTGACGAACTGCCAACAGCACTCACAAATGTGCAATACTCCGATGACGATGGCGCAACATGGCATGCTTGGAACGATAGCTACAATGTTGCTTCTCTTGCAGCCAGTGATACATTTGCGCTGTTGTTGCACAGCACGATATCAACAGCAGTCGTAGGGGGCGTGCTCACCAACATGGCTACCGTCAGCAGTGTTACGCCCGACCCCGATTTGAGCAACAACAAAGCCACCCAGCTAACGCCCGTCAACTCTGCAGCGGATCTTAGCATTACCAAATCAGCTTCAAAAAAAGATGCCCAACTTGGCGACGAAATCATTTATACCATCACATTGCAAAATCACGGCCCCGATCATGCGCAGAACGTTAGCTTGTTTGATGACGTGCCCACAGGGCTTATCGATGTTTCTTTTTCTGATGACGATGGTATCACTTGGCAACCATGGATTGGTCGCCATAGCGTGGGCCTGCTAGCACCAGACGAAAATAGAGTCTATCTGATTCGCGGCACAATAGATGAATTCGGCACAATAGGGAATACGGCGTTTGTTAGTAGCCCAACGCCTGATCTCGTCTTGGATAATAACTATAGCACCGCAAATATTGTTGTGCCATGCTCGTCGTGTCCCAAGCCGAAATCACCATGCCCGGGGCCGTCGCCAAAGCCGCCCTGCTCTTGTTCCTGCCCCGCCGAAGCATTGGCCGATATTTGTATTGAACAAAAAGCTAGCGTCCACACAGCCAGTCCGTGCGATGAACTAACTTACACCATCAATGTTGCCAACAAAGGCCCCCACAAAGCTATGCAGGTGTTTTTGGAAGATGACTTACCCAGTGAGCTTTGTAACGCACGGTATTCTATTGACGGCAAAAGCTGGCACAAGTGGAAAAACGTATTGTGTTTAGGTGACATGGACTGTGGCGTAAGTGCCACCGTGCTCATCAGATGCCGTGTACACGAAGACGCTTGGTTTAGTTTCACCAATATTGCGCGTGTAGACGCTCGTACGAAGGACCCTAATATTAGCAATAACCGCTGCAAGGTAATCACGAGAATTAAAAAAACATTTCACTAGCCAACCTAAAAAATCTCATAACGCACTTTGATATTGCCTGCCTAGAAAAAAACGAACTGGCAATCTTGGAAATTAACTCAGGGGTCCAAGCTCAGCTTTTGCTAAAACAACTGCCTTATCGCCGCCAAACAATAAAGTGTATCTATGCAGAAGCAATAGGGGAGATGTTTCGTGAAACACCACCAAATGATTAGCACATATATGTTCCTTTTATCTCTTTGTCTGCCTTGCTATGCTTCACGTTGAACTATAGCAGATAGTCTAGTTCTATACCGTAATACAAAAGATGATCTCATCTTTTTTGCAAGTCTCTATTGACTTTTTATAGCTGGTCTTTCTATTTCGTTTTTTAACGCAAAAAAGCCCGAGTTTCTCAAGTGAGTTTCTCGGGCTTAGGTGGTTATTTCGTTATATGGGGAGTTCGTATCCTTCAACCCCACTATACTAGTGAGGTTGAAGGGCTTGCATTTTTTTTGTGCAATGGTTTGTAAGCATTGAATAAAAAAAGATGCCCTATGCTAGCATAGACTGGCATAGGGCACAGCGAAGCCGCAGGGGTGGTGGACACGCCCAGACTCGAACTGGGGACCTCTCGCGTGTGAGGCGAGCGCTCTAACCAACTGAGCTACGCGTCCAACCTGATTATTATAGCATATACAGGCGGGCTTGTCAAGCAAAATTTTTCACATTATGTAAAAATGGCAGAGCGCAATGCTCTGCCGTGAAGATTTTGGGCAATGAAGTTATACGAAAAACAAAGTTCGCACAAAAAAGAAGACAGCGAAGCCGCTGATGATTGCCAGCACGATAACAGCAACCGCGCCCAGCACGTTGAGCCATGGGAATGCGGCTGGCGTTTGTGATGTTGCCACATGCACTCCATCTAAGAACAAGTAAAACTGCGATGGAATGTAGCTGTTGCATACTTCAATGAGGATGTAATAATCCTTATTCATGTCGTTTGCCTCATCCATATTACGTGTGATTTCGACGCGGCCGTCTGAACGTACAGCGTCAACTGCGTGTACTGTGCTGATGTTGTCATCAAGCTGTACAATCAGCAAAAAATTATTTTCAAAAAATGTTGCGTCGTAATGTCCAAATACATGGTCGTTGAAGAATGTTAGCTGCCCATTCACATTCCACCATATCGCCTCGCCGCGATAATTTCTCATGCGTGCTTGAAGCTCTCTCATGTTGCGTATGGGCGCAGAAATGCGAGGAGCGTCAGTCCAACAGACAGCATCAATAGAAAATCCGTGGCGCACAGCGTTGAACGTCAATTCAGCCGCAGGGGCAGCACTTGCAGATATCATACTAATACCCAGCGTGCCCATGCCAAGCATTGCAGCCAGCAAAATGGCCAGTGTTCGTTTCATGTTTGTTTCTCCCTTCAATTTGCGTCTTCCAGCTATAGTGTATCACAGCACGCGTGGCTTTGTCAAGCAAAATTTGCGCTTGACGAGCGCATTCTTTTGTGGTATGATATAGAAAGAGTATAGGGAGAAATGTTATGCCCAAAAAACGCAAACAGCCCAAGCAATTGCCCGGCAAATTTCCGCCGGGTGTGATAGACCTGTTGCAAGCACAACAGCTGCGCTGCGACGGCTTTATTTGCTGTGCGCAGGGCGACATGAACAACGAAGGCCTCTTTTGCAACGCGTGGATCGCGTTTGACGAACAGGGGCTTTATCTTGCGTTTGGGCAGGAAGAAACGGTGCTCGGCAAACGCCGAAAAAAGCAAAAAGAGTTGAAGTATACCTTGGACAAGCTGGAGACGATTCCGGCTGGTAACATCACCAAGCTTAAGGTGGAGCAATATGTGACCACCGGGCGGCTGATTGCGCAAATGGGCGAGCATGATTTTGCACTCACGCGGTTTTCGCTGGGGTATGCGGGCAGCATGCAAAAACTGGCCGATTGTTTCAATGCCATGCGTGACCAACGCGACATGACGCCCTATATAGAAGAAAACGATGAGACGATGTACTGCCCCAAGTGTAGCACGAAGTATCCCAACAAGCGCCGCGTGTGCCCGCAGTGCGTGAAGCGCAGTGCCATCGCCCGCCGCTTGCTTACCTACTTCAACAACAACATCGTGGCCATTGTGGCCATGCTTGCGATGCTTGCGGCCAGTGCGGTGCTGCAGGTGCTGCTGCCGCTGTTTAGCATTCAGCGTTTGTTTGACAACGTGCTGGTGCCCGCCACGCAGGATGGCGCAATTCTGCCCGCTGCGCCGGAGTTCTTTGTGCAGCTGACTCAGCTGGTGCTGATTGTGGTGCTGATGCGGGTGCTGGACATGGTGTTTAGCGCAGGTTCGGATTTGGTGAATGCCTATCTGTTCCCGGGCGTGATGTATAAACTGAAACTGAAGATTTTTGAGGCCATGCAGCGGCTGAGCGTGGGCTTTTATAGCAGCAAGCAAACCGGCAGCTTGATGGAACGCATGACGCGTGACAGCATGAGCATCCACTGGTTTTTTGTGGATGGCGTGCCCTTCACCATTCGCAACATTTTTATGTTTGCCACGCTGATGGTGATGATGTTCCGCATTAGCTGGTCGATGACGCTGCTGGTGCTGGGCGTGATACCCGTAATGGGCATTGTGGTGCCCATTGCCACGCGGCTGTTTCGTCGGTTGTATCATCGCATTTGGGCGTCGAATGCTCGCTTGAATTCCTTGGTGAGCGACAACATCAACGGCCAGCGGGTGATTAAAGCCTTTGCGCGCGAGCAAGAAGAGCTTGGCCGATTCAGCGAAATGAGTGAATCGCTGCGCGACGCCGAAAAAGAGCTTACCGCCAAGGAGGCCACGGTGTTCCCCTTTGCGATGAGCGCGGTGTTTTTGCTTATCACCGCCGTGCTGGTGATGGGTGGGCGAAACGTGCAAAACGGCACGATGGGGTTGGGTGAGCTGATGGCCTTTGTGGCTTGGTTGATGATGATACAAGGCCCCTTGGAGTATTTCTCGTGGGTGAGCAACTGGTGGGCACGCTGCGCCGATGCCGCCAGCCGTGTGTTTGAGATTCTGGACAGCGACGACGAAATTCTGCCGCCGGAGAATCCCGTGGATGTGCAAAAACTGCGCGGCGATATTGAATTGCGCGAACTGGAGTTTGAGTACGAACCGGCAAGACCGATTATCAAGCGTGTGAATTTAAGCGTGAGTGCCGGGCAGATGCTGGGCATTGTGGGCAAAACCGGCGCGGGCAAAAGCACCATCGCCAACCTGATTTCGCGGCTGTATGACGCCAAAGCTGGGGCGATCATCATCGACGGCGTGGACGTGAAAGACCTGCCGCTTGACGTGCTGCGCCGCAACATTGGCCTAGTGAGTCAGGACATCTATCTGTTTTCGGGCACCATTGCGGATAACATTCGCTATGCCAAGCCGCAGGCCGACATGCGCGAGGTCATCGCCGCTGCCAAAGCAAGCGCTGCGCATGATTTTATCATGAAACTGCCGGATGGCTACGAAACTCGCGTGGGAGCCAGCGGGCAGGCGCTCAGCGGCGGCGAACGTCAACGCGTGAGCATTGCCCGGGCGATTATGCAAAACCCGAAAATTCTCATTTTGGACGAAGCCACTGCTGCTATGGACACCGCCACTGAACGCAGCATTCAACAAAGCTTGCAACAGCTCAAAGAGGGCCGCACGACCATTGCCATTGCGCACCGCCTTAGCACCCTGCGTGATGCCGACATGCTTGCGGTGATTGAAGAAGGCGAGCTCAAAGAATTCGGCACCTTCCGTGAGCTGCTGAAGAAGCGCGGCGCGTTTTACGAGCTATATCAAGTGCAAAGCAAGGCTTTGGCGGCCATGCACGTAGGGTAGGGGCGCGCATTGCGCGTCCGCCAAAAAACGGACGGCCGATGGCCGCCCCTACAGATAGGAGAAGCTTATGGATACGTTAAACTTGGAGTTCACGCAGCCCGGCGATGTGCGGTTTTTTCGCAACGCGCAGGATTTTTTGTCGCTTGAGCTGGGTGGTGAAACTCATGCGCGCGTGCAGCTGCGCCGTGCCCTGCCGCTGACTGACCCCGGCAGGTTCATCTGCGTGGCAGACATGGAAGACAAAGAATTAGCTGTGCTGGAGGATATTACCCAGTTGGAGGAAGAACAGGCTGCGCTGGTGGCCGCTGAGCTGGAGTTGCGCTACTACACGCCGGTAATCACAGCCGTGCACAGCATCAAAGAGAAAATGGGCAGCTATTACTTTGACCTGTCCATCGGCGAACACAAGAAGAACGCTGCGGTTAAGGATATCACCAAGAACTTGCGGCAGTTGCCCGGCAGCAGCACCATTGTGCTCACCGACGTGGATGGCAACCGCTATTTGATTGAAGATTTACGCGTGGTAAAAAAGAAAGCCTTGCGCCTGCTTGAGCCTTATTTATATTGAGGAATAAACATGACGACTGTAGCCTTTGACCTGGACGCTGCGGGCAAACTGTGCCGCGGCGTGCTAACGTGGGAAAGCGATGTGATCTATGCCGACATTGACGGCGTGGAAGTCTTTCGGCGTTCATTGAAGGGCGTGGCGGAGCTGGTGCAATTTGGTGATGTAGGCTGTGGCCGCTTGGAGCTAAAACTCCCCGACCTAGGCAATGAGCATAACGTGCATGTATGTCGCTTTAGCATGAGCCAAGTGGGCGAAATCGGCGAGTTTTGCAAAGTGGTGAACCACTACCTGCAAACCGGCAAGCGTTTGAACATTGACTACAAAATGCTGCAACGTTGCGAAAAATGCAACCGCCATTTGATACCGGGCTTGAGCATCTGCCTGTTTTGTGCGGACGTGAAAAGCATTTGGTTGCGCGCGATTCGCGATTTCCCTAGGCTCAAGCCCGCCATCGTTAAGGCCAATGTGTTCATGCTGCTGTTTAACTTGGCACGTGCGTCGGTGCCGCTGGTGATTGGGTGGCTGATTGAATTTGTGCTTGATCCAGATTACGCGGCCCAAGCGTTGCCGTTCAATTGGACACCAGGGCAATCGGTGTTGATTGCGGGGGCTGCGATGGCCGTGCTTTATCTATCCAGCCAGTTTTTTATGAGCGCAAGTTTGCTGGCTATCAACCGCACCAGCGTGCGTCACAGCGATTTTCTGCGCCGCAAAACCTATGACAAAGTACAGCAGCTTTCGCTCACCAGCATGAGCAAACGAACCGCCGGCGATCTGATGAAACGCGTGACGCACGACACCGAAACCGTGCGCGGCTTTATCGACGGCTTTGGCCGCGCCACGCTTGAAAAACTGATGATGATTGTCATCGTCAGCATCATGCTGTTTGTGCTGCAACCAGGTTTGGCGCTAATGACTGTGATTGCTATACCCATTACGCTGGTGATGTACCGGCAGTTTTGGCGCCGCCTTGGCTTGAAATTAGACCACATGTGGCGCAGCTCCTCGCGCGAGCGCAGCCTGCTGCACGACATCATTAAGGGCATTCGCGTGGTGAAAACATTCGGCACTGAAGAACGCGAAATTGAGAAATTTAAGAAAACCAGCTGGCGGCTGAAAAAAGCCTCCACTGGGGTGGAAGTGTTTTGGGCACTGCTTAACCCCACCACGCGCTTAGCGATGATGATCGGCGAGCTGGTGGTAATGTTTGTGGGAGGACGGCTGGTGTTGCAAGGTGACATGCGCCTGCCGCAGCTAGTGATGTTCACGCTGCTGATGGCGTTTTTGTTCGAGCCACTGCGCTGGATGTCATTCTTCCCCCGGCGGCTGGCCGAGGCCACCAACAGCCTGCTGAAAATCTACGAAATTCTTGACGAAGAACATACCATGACCGAGGCCGAAGAACCCGTTGAAGTGCCGGTGGAAGGGCCGCTGGTGTTCGAAAACTTGCGCTTTGGCTATGTGCCTTATGAGCCAGTATTGAAAAATATCAACCTCACCGTGCAGCCCGGTGAAATGCTGGGTTTGGTGGGGCCAAGCGGCGCGGGCAAAAGCACGCTGATTAACTTGGCTATGCGCATGTATGACCCCGATGGCGGGCGAATTACCGCAAATGGTCATGACCTGCGCGACTTTGACAGCGCTTGGCTGCACAAGCATATCGGCGTGGTGTTTCAAGAAACTTATTTGTTCGCTGGCACGGTGTACGAAAACATTGCTTATGGTAGCACCGATGCCACGCCCGAAGGGGTGATTCGTGCTGCACAAACTGCCAATGCGCACGAGTTCATCATCAAGCTGCCCGATGGCTACAACACCCTAGTAGGCGAAGATGGGCATACCCTCAGCGGCGGCGAACGCCAACGCGTGGCCATTGCGCGCGCGGTGCTGCGCAACCCCAAGATACTCATTTTGGACGAAGCCACCAGCGCACTTGACCCCGAAACCGAGGGCAAGGTGCAGCAGGCGCTTGAGCGCCTCGTGAAAGGCCGTGTGACCATTGCCATTGCGCACCGGCTGAGCACGCTGCGCCACGCCAATCGTCTTGCTGTGATTGACGGCGGCGAAATTGCCGAACTTGGCTCGCACCGTGAGCTAATGCAGCAGCGGGGGATATACTACAACTTGGTGAAAACCCAGCGGCAGATGAGCAAAGAAACGGATGAAAAGGGCGCAATCGAAGAAGACAAAGACATCTAGGGGTGCATGTAATCTGCTTACACTACCTTTAATAACCAGTGGACGTAGAAAATTCTGCGTCCTTTTTTCATGCATTTGCATAACCCTTTCAACCGTGGGGCATACTGGATAGTGAAACGGCACAGAGAAAGGAATTTTTTGCATGAAATCGAACAGAAACCTTCGCAAACCTCTGCTGGCGCTGGGACTTTGCGCTGCGATAATCAGCGGCTTTTTCGTCGCTTGCCGGCACGAACCCAACGAGCCAAACGAGCCTCCGCCTGCGCAAGATACCGGCATTGTGCTTAACATCTTTCAACCGCACGCCGCTCACGCCACCATGTGGGATGCCTTGGCGGTGGAGTATCGCAACGCCACCGGCGTAACGCTCAACGTGCATCGCCCGGCTGCGGGCACGGTTGCCTTGGAGGAACTCAGAGACGCATTGGAGCGAGAAGAAAACAAACCAGCTCTGTTTTTCTTCCACAACCCGCGTGAGTATCACGCTTGGCACGAGCACGCCCACAACCTAAGTGAAACCACGGCCTATGGGCACCTCATTGACCGCAACTTGGCACTACGCGTGCTGGTGGAAGACGACGAAAACAGCCACCACAACGTCGTGGCCATTCCGCTTGGCGTGGAGGCCTTTGGCATCATCTACAATGAGAGCATCATGACCGCGTATTTTGCTTTGGATGACCGCAGCACCGAGTTCAACAGCGTGGCGGACATCACCACCCACGCCGAATTGGAAGCCTTGGTGCGCGACATGCATGCACACCGTGAAGCCCTTGATATCGACGCCGTATTTGCCGCGCCTGCGCTGCGCGAAGGGGAGTCCCATATGTGGGGCACACGTCTGATGGCGATTCCACACGGGCAGGAAATCAACAGCCGCAACATGGACGTAACCGGCGAACACATTGACGAACTGCACCTGCGCTATCACGAAGGCCTGCGCGATTTCTATCGCCTGCACCATGAGCACATGACCGAGCACGAAGGCCTTGAGGGTCGCAGCTATGCCGATGCGGCAGCAGAGTTTGGCACCGGCCGTGTAGCCATGATCATGGGCGGCAGCGGCTTTGTGGGCTACTTGAGCGGTGTGGCCAACCAAACGGTGAACGCCAACGAAGTCGCCTTCATGCCTGCCTTCATGCGCATGGAAAGTGCATCCCGCCAAGGCCTAGCCTTTGAAACGGTAAAATTTGCCGCAATCAATGGCCGTGCAGACCAAGAGCACATCGACGCTGCCGAGCAATTTTTGACTTGGCTGGTGACCCACGAACGCGGCATGGATTTCCTCACCAATCGTTTGGGCGTGATTGCGCCGTTTGACACCGTGGTGAGTAGCGTGCAAATGCAAAACCCCTTGATGGCTGACGCCGTGCACTGGCTGCAAAACGAACAGGTGAACAACACCGTAACTTGGAGCATGCTTGCCCCCGGCGATGAGTTCCGTGACCAAGTGGTGGGTGAAGGTTTGCGCTACCACATTCGTGGCGAACACAGCTGGAGCGAGTTTATGGAGGATATTCGCGAAGGCTGGGCACGCCACCGCGCCCGCATGGAGTATTAGTGTATAGTGATTAGTGGTTAGTGAATAGTGATTAGTGAATAAAATCGTTCCCCCAGTGCAGATGAAAGTTTCTTCTGCGCTGGGGGTTAACTCTTAGACACTAATCACTGACCACTAACCACTATTCACTACAAAATGATGCAGATGAGGCCCGAGCAGCCTTCGTTGATGACTTTCTCGATGGTCTCCTGAAATTTGCCGCGTGCTTCGTTGGGCATTTTATATAGCTTGTTGTGCAGGCCTTCGTTTACTAGGTCGTGCAGGGTTTTGCCAAAGATATTGCTATCCCAAATTTGTGCAGGGTTTTCTTCAAACTCGTTGAGCAGATACATCACAAGGTCTTCGCTTTGGCTTTCGCTGCCCACAATGGGCGCGACCTCGGTGTTGATGTTGGCCTTCATGATGTGCAGGCTGGGGGCACTGGCGCGTAGCCGCACGCCGTAACGTCCGCCTTGACGCATGAGTTCGGGTTCTTCCAAGGTGAGTTCTTCAAGCGTGGGCATAACGATGCCATAGCCGGTGGCCTCCACTTCGTCAAGCGCATGCTTAATGCGGTCGTAGCTGGCCTTGGTGCGCGAAAGGTCGGTGAGTTGGCGCAGCAGGTCTTGCTCGTCGTTGATCTCAAGGCCTGTGCTTTCGGCAAGCACGCGGTAGAATAGCTCCGGCAGTACATTGAGATCAACCCTTGCGCCGCCTTCGTTGAGGCTCAGTGCGCCCAACACGGCATGAATTACATGCTCGGCGCCTTGCAAACGCTCCACGAAGCTGCTTACATCACGCATCACGCGCAGACCGGTGGTTGCGCCGCGCACTGCGGTGTATAGGCTGCGGCGCAGCCAGTGCTCGGAATCAAGGGTAGTGATCCAACCGGGTAGGTTTACGCCGACTTCACGGATGGGGAACTCCATGAGCACTTGCGAAATGAGGTTGCGGATTTCGTCTTGGCCGAGTTCTTGCGCGTTCACCGGCAGCACCGGCACGCTGTAGCGTTCGCTCATGGCGCGCGCCATATTCACGGTGGCCGGGGCTTGCGGCGTGGCACTGTTGAGCACAACCACAAAGGGTTTGTTCAGCTCCTGCAGCTCGCTGATGACGCGCTCTTCGGCTTCGGCGTATTCCTCACGCGGTATCTCGCTGATGCTGCCATCAGTCGTGACCACAAGGCCAATGGTGCTGTGCTCCGCTATGACCTTACGCGTGCCAATTTCCGCGGCCATGTTGAAGGGAATTTCTTCGTCATACCATGGGGTTTGCACCATGCGTGGCTGGTCGTCTTCAATGTAGCCCAGGCTGCTGGGCACAATGTAGCCCACGCAGTCAATCATGCGCACGCGGAACTTGGCGTTTTGCGGCAGTTCAATTTCCACGGCCTCTTCGGGAATAAACTTGGGCTCGGTGGTCATGATGGTTCGGCCACTGGCGGCCTGGGGCAGTTCATCCATGGCGCGTTCGCGTTTGGCGGCCACAGAGATGTGGGGGATGACGAGTGTATCCATAAATTGTTTGATGAACGTGGATTTGCCGGTGCGCACGGGCCCCACCACGCCGATGTAGATGTCGCCCTGGGTGCGCTGGGCAATGTCTGCGTAAATGTTGCGCTGGTCCATAATGATTCTCCCTTCTTTCTCTTAAACGGATGGAATGAGCAACATTTGCCCGCCGCTTGCGCTTTCGCCGGTGATTTCGTTTTCTTGGCGCACGGCATCCATGGTGGTGCGGTAGCGCTTGGCGATGTCCCACAGTGGCTCACCGTGGCTGGCAAAGTAGATGGTGAGCGGTGCACGCGGCGCAATGGTGTCGGCTTCATCGTGCTTCACAGCACCCACCACGTTGCGGCTGTTGGTGGCAAAGATTTCACCTGCCATGGCCAGTTCTGCACGCACCTCAAGGCTGCCGCCACTGAGGGTTTCTTGCAGGTTCAGCAGCTGCACGTCTACGTCTGCCTTGTAGGTTTCGTCGCCTTTGAGCGCACGGGTGAAAGTATAAGCCAGTTCTTTTTCGGCGGTTTCGGCATTGCCGTTTTGGTCAACATACACCACGTGCAGCTTGATTTTTCCGCTGGTGTGCAGGCCGTCAGGCTTTACGGTGACTTCAGGCGTGAGGATTTCGTGGTTCACCAGCAGCACGCGCTGGGCACCCAATTCATAGGTGTCCTGCGCGATGAGGGTGTCGCGGAAACTTTCCACCAGGCGGTGGGTTTCCAGCAGACGCATATCTGGCCGTGCACCGCCTTGGGTGGAGTAGGCATCACGGATGACACTGAGTTCAACGGGCGCATAACCGCGTGTTTCAGCGCCAACGCGGGCGTTGATGTCCAGCAGGCGAGCTGCGCCGGTGCTGTCGGCCTTGGGGGTGATATCTAGGGCGTTCACGCGCAGGCGCAGGGTGTTTTCGGTGGACTCACTGACACCCGGCGCTTCGATGATTTGGCTAAAGGGCATCACATGCAGCACCTGCACGGGTTCGTCAACGCCACGGCTGCGATAGACCACGCGGGTTTCAAGGTTGCCTTTGGCCAGCAACTTGTTTTGAATGGCCTTAACTTCGCCGGGCACAACGGCCGCATGGCGCAGCAGAATTTGATCCACCGGCGGGGCGCCTTGGTCGATTTCAATGACTTCGCTTAGCGGGAAGTGTGTGGACGCTAGGCTTTCTAGTGAAGAGGCGCCCAGAGTGTCACGCAGCGCTTGTATGCCGCCGCCGATGATGTCTGTGAGCACGGCGTCTTCTTGCACGCGGGCGGCACGCAGCAGCACGCCCAGCATGCCGTTGGTATCAAAGCGGCGTTGGCTAGTGGCGCGTGCGTTGGCAAAATCGGGCTTCACTACCACGGTGATGGCATCGCCTTCGGCCAGGTCCGGTATGTCGATCATGCGGCTGAAGGGCGTGTTTTGCTCCACGCTTTGCAGGCTGCCGTCTTCTGCGGCATAGAGCACTGTCACGCGGGCGTTGCCCTCCACAGTCACGCGCTCGCCATTGGTTTGCACGCTGTGCACAGCGGGCTCCATGCTGCAGCGCAACATGCGGTGAATGTCGGGGCAATATTCGGGCAGGGTGATGATGCCGTCGATGGGCTGTTCAAGTTTTGCGTCAAACACGCTTTGTGCGCGGCCGACGTTTTGGGTGTTGTGCGCCAGTTCCATTGTGTTGTTCCCCCTTGGTTTGGATTGTGTTTATGGCATGTATATGCACTGGGGAGGCGGGTCATGCCGGGGATGCAAAAATTGTTTCACGTGAAACACGGTTTTTTGAGAGAAGGCTGCCTTTGCGCAACGCAAGATTCAGGCAATGATAAAGTTCACATATTATCTATTGCTTTTGTGTGTCGCTGTGTGCTATACTATGAGATGACATAATATAGAAACGAAGGTGTGCGCACATGGCTCAACAGAAAAAAACTCCCCAAAAGAAAGACACCAATTCCGTAACCTTATCGCGCAAAAAAATCGTGATTATCGCCGTGGCCCTAGCGGTGGTTTTGGCGCTGCTCATTAGCGGTGTTGTATATCTGTTGGTTGCGCAGGGGCTGCCATTTAACAACCGAAACGATACACCGCAAAACGGTACGCAGGAAATTATTCCACCGCCCCCTCTGCTAGGTGAAAATGACTTTGACCCCTTTGCCGGCGTGGATTTTGATCATTACATCACCCTTGGTGATTGGCGCGGCGTGGTGGTTGACTTTGAAGCATTTGACGATGAGCAAATGTCATTGATGGTGCGCGCACAATTTGCAGAGGAAACTGACCGCACCGTAGTGCAACGGGGAGATTACACTATCCTTGGCTTTGATGTTTATGTTGAAGGTGTTGGAGAAGTGCCAGAAATGAGCACTGAAGAGTTTGAATTAGTCATCGGCAGCGGCTTCATGATGGATGGCTTTGAAGAGCAGTTGGTGGGGCAGGTAATTGGCCAAACTGTTGAAATTCGTGTGACTTTCCCTGAAGCGCAGGAAAATGAAGAAGATGAATTTGGCGTTGCAGGCCGCAATGCTGTGTTTACCACGGTGGTGCATGAGATTTTTGCGCCCCCCGCCGAGTTAACTGAAGAGCAAGTTTGGATGGTTTCGGAAGGTGCAACCACCGACAAGCAAGAATTTTTGAACATGATGTTTAACCAAATTCGCTCATTGGCTGCGGTGCAGGCGTTCCACGTAGTGATTGATGATCATGTTGAATTTATTGGCAACCTGCCCGCGGCAGCGAATATCTATCAAGATTTGGGGCCACAAGGTGAAAGCTGGGCCCGAGAAGATCTAGTGGTGTTTGCCATTGCAGCGCAAGAAGGCATTACCATCACCCAAGCCGACGTTGACGCAGAACTGGATGATTTTCGTCAAATGGAAGGCGAGGAGAGCATTGAGGAAATGTTTGCACAAGTGCGCCAAATGCACGGCAATGACCTGACAGAAGAAGAAATGCTGCTGGTGATACTAAACACCGACCGCGAGAGATTTGTGCGTGGCCTGATGTTTGCCCGCATTGGTGAGCTGATTTTCACCTATGCCGTGGACGCTGAGGGCAACAGCGTGTTTGTTGAGGCAAGAGAGTAATTATGATTACCATTCGACCATACCAAGACAAAGACCGCGACAATGTGCGCATTGTTTGCATGCAAACAGCGGATTTTCCTAATGACACAGAACCGGGGCCTCAGCACACCAAACTGCTGACCACCTACTGCGATTACTACATTGAGCGGCAACCGCAACACTGCTTTGTGGCGGCCAATGAGCAGGATGAAGCCGTGGGTTACATCCTGTGTGCGCCGGAATACTGGGCGTATCGCAAGGAGTATCTGCGGGACTATGCGCCGCGCAGCAAGGCTTTACGCTTTGTGCAGCGCTTTGAGTGCGTGGCGGCCGCAAAAATGCCGCGCCTGTTCTGCAAGCGCTACCCTGCGCATTTGCACATTGATATTCTGGATGCCTACCAGCGCATGGGCGTGGGTCATCGGCTGATGGATGCCCTCACCACGCAGCTGCGCGACATGGGTGTGCCTGCCGTGATGCTTGGTGTGAGCCCGGCGAACAAAAAGGGCCGCAGTTTTTACAAAAAATACGGCTTTCACAAGGTGAGGCGATTGCCGTTTACGCTGGTGCTGGGATTAAAACTGTAAAACAAACACCCTGCTTTAACTGGGTAGGGTGATTTTTATCGTGCTTGGATAGAGCACAGCGAAGCGACCGAGCCCCACCGCAGGTGCAAAAAACACCCTGTCTCAATCGGACAGGGTAATTTTTAACTTGTAGGGCTTAGGCTGGGTCTTCAACGAGGATGGGTTCGTCGTCTAGGCAGGAGCAGGATACGAAGCTTTCGAGGCTTTCGGATTCATCGGCTTCGGCGTCTTTTTTCTCTTTGAGTTTTTTCACCAGCAGAAAAACACCCGCTGCTACGGCTGCCACGGCGGCGACGATTGCGACGATTTTCAATACTTTCTTCAATGTGCACATGGGGGAACCTCACTTTCATAATGGGTAATTCTAGTATACCCGATTTTGCATGGCTTGTCAAGCATTTTTTCACCGCGTTGTGCCAATTTTATATACTTCCCACTTGACAAAACATGCCGCAGCCCTTATAATGAAAGTACACGCTAAATGAAAAGAGGTTTGCTCATGAAACGCTTGCTTTCGCTTTTGCTGGTGCTGGCCATGCTAGCCGGGCTGTTTGGGTTGCACGCTGCGGCGTTTGCCCCGCAAGATGAACTGACTTGGGAGCTTTCGCCCTACCCGGTGATATTGATTCACGGGATGATGCAGGCGGACGTGTTTTTGTATGAAGACGATGTGCGTGTGTATCCGCACCGCGAGCCTTTTGTGGAATTTGATGAAAGCGCGCTGATTCGTCAGTTGCTGTTTCCGCTGTTGTCTAGTTTGCTGTTGCAAATGGACTTAGGCCTTTCACGCGCGTTGCACAGTGCGCTGCTGGATTCCGCTGAGCTGTTGCACACGGATGAATACGGCCGCTTGCTGCATGATTTCCGCACGGTGAGATATCCCGTGAGCTTGGCAGAGCTTAGCCAAGCCGAGCGCGACCGTGTGTATTCCACGCTGCCCATTCGCGGCATGGCTGAGCATATGGGCGAAGAAAACGTGTACTTTTTCACTTACAACTCCTTTGGGCATCATCGTGACATTGTAGATGAGCTGTATGAGTTCATTCAGTTTGTGCGCGACCGCCACGGCGCGGAGCGTGTGAACCTAGTGCCGATTTCGTTGGGTGGCACGCTGTTCAACGGCTTGATTGAGTACTTCCCCAACGTGCACAGCCAGCTGAGCAACGTGGTGCTTACCGTGGGCGCGATGGACGGCAGCAATTTGGCGGGAGACCTTTATACCCGCAACCTGCGCTTTGATAACGTGAATCTGTATCACGACCTATTCCCTGAGATTTTGGGCGACAGTGTGATGGGTACGCTGATGAACATAGCACTGCGCTTTGTGTCCAAGCCGCTGCTGATGGCGATACTGAACACCGCGATTGATACGCTGATTGGCGAGGTGCTTTCGTTCCACACGAACTTTTTGGCACTGGTGCCCAGCGCACAATATGCACAAGTGCGTGAGCTTTGGTTGATGGAAGAAAGCCACGACGAAATTCGCGCGATCATGGACGCTTATCATCAGGCGCAGGTGAATGCGCCCAACAACATTCTGTCGATTATCGACCAAGGTGGCCGGGTGTATGTAATTGCTGAGTTTGATTATGCCATTGCGTTGCCCATTGGCCATAGCTACAGCAAAAATGGCGATGGTCTCATTCCCGTGGCGTCGGCCGGACTTGGCGTAACGGCTGCCCCCTTTGGGCAAACCCTGAGTGCCGAGTATATTGCCGGCGTGGACCCGCGCTACATTTCGCCTTGCGGGGTGGTGGATATGTCCACTGCACTGCTGCCGGATCATACCTGGCTATTTAAAGAGCAAAACCACGAAGCCACCGCGCAAGTGGATGTGATTATTCGCTTGATTACCCGTTTGGCCACCGACGCCGAGCACGTGGATGTGTTCAGCATGCCCGAGTGGCCGCAGTTTAACTATGGCCGTAACACACGAATCCACTATTGGATTCAGCAGGACTTGCTGGAGATTCTTAATGACCCTGACCGAAATTTGACCGCCGAGCAGCGCACGCAGCTGGAAGAAGCCGTGGCCACCGCAGACGCGATGTTCGCCAACACGCATGTTGAGCCAGCGCAAACACAAGCGACCTATCGCGCCCTGCATGATGCGCTGGTTGCCGTGGGGCTGCGTCAGCCGTATGTGCCGTCTGCGCCGCCAAGCGCACTGTCGCGCGGGTTTGGCACCTTCATGGGCTGGGTGAACACGTTCCTATACTTCGTCATTGGCCCGCGTGGTTTCTTCGACCCCTTCTGGCGCAGCTGGACGGTAAATTGGTAGCCACCTGCGGTGGGGCTCGGTCGCTTCGCTGTGCTCTATTATAGTTCCGTAAAAGGAGAAAAACATGACATTGCAACAAGCCGCAAATGTACGTCGGTCACGCCGCAACTATCTTGACCAAGCCATTGCGCCGGAAATGCAGGAAAAGTTGCAGGCCTTTGCTGAGCAATACGGCGCGGCGGGCAACCTGCGCATTGAACTTGTGTTCAACAACGGTGCAGCCTTTGCGGGTTTTCGCAAAAGCTATGGTTTGCTCACCGGCGTGCAGCACTATGCTGGGTTAATTGCCAAGCGCGGTTGTCCCATTGCCGAGGAAAAAATGGGCTACTTCGGCGAGATGTTTATGTTGCAAGCGGTGGCGATGGGCTTGGGCACATGCTGGGTAGGCGGCAGCTTTCGCCGGGCAGACTGCCCCTTTGATATCGCCGACGATGAACAGCTATATTGCACCATTACGCTGGGTCATTGTGCGCCGGACGACAACACGCGTGAACGGTTGATTCAGACCATCACGCACCGCCGCAGCAAACGCGCTGGGGATATGATGGCTGACGCAGATGATGCTGTGCCCGACTGGTTCGTGGCTGGCTTGCATGCGGTGGAGCGTGCGCCCTCGGCGGTGAACAAGCAGCCGTGGCTGTTCAGTTACCGAGACGGTAAAGCCCATCTTACATTGGATAACAGCCACAGCTGGGTTGACCTAGGCATTGCCAAGCTGCATTTTGAACTTGGTACTGGCGGCGGCAGCTGGCAATGGGGCGACGGCGGCGCGTTTAGTCCTACATAACAAGAAAAATAAAACGCCCTGCAAATAGCAGGGCGTTTGTTTATTCCAAAGTATAAAGTTCTGCGATGGTGATGCCAAGCACTTTGGCAAGGCCAGCGGCTTCATAGTCGGTGATGGTGCGGCGCTGTTCTTCTAAACGTGAAATTGAACCCCGGCAAATATATACGGGCAGTAGTTCCAACTTGTTTGAAAGCTGCTGCTGACTCCAGCCGTTTTTGAGGCGAAGTTTGCGGACGTTTGGTCCAACGATGTTCATGGCTTGGCTTTCATCAACAATGCGGGCGTGGTAAGGCATATTCCTTCTCTCTTCGTCTTGGTCGTAATGCTTCTATTATAGCAGCTTTTGCAAATATAGCTTGTCCAAGGTATGTAGAAATCGAAGCAGGAAAATATTTCCATCCCTACAAGAAGCAAAAAAGCCTAGCCATTGCTGGCTAGGCTAGTGATTGAAAAGGGGAAGGTTGTTAGCGAGTTTCGGGGCGAATGCGTGGGCGCTGTGCGTGCTGCAACTGGTCAAAGTCAACAGCCACAATGTCGTGCATGAAGGCGGTGAAGCTATCTAGGTCGTCTGCCACCGTGCGAATGTCGCGACCGATGATGCGGCTGGCGATGTCCGCGCAAAAGCGAAAGGCATAGCCACCCCGGCCAATGTAGTTGCCGCTTTGCTGGGCAAGGTATTGCGCGACAGTGTTGCCCTCAGGTGACTCAGTAAATTCCACCACGAACCGCACCTCTTGCAGGTTGTGCACCAGCGCAAGCATGGTGAGCGCATGCAGCATCATTTCGCGTTGAATGTTGAGATCAATTTCGTGCAGTTGCGCGTGGGTCTCGCGGTCGGTGAGCAAAAATTGGCGGTGAACGAAAGCTGTTTCACCTTCAGACATTGCACTTGCCTGAGTTCCGTTGAAGATGACGGTGTCGCTTTGCACATTGCCAACTAGGGTGCCAAGCCTGCGTGGAATTTGCGTTTGGCGAGCGCTGTTGGTCTGTTGACGATGCAGGTTGCGGATATTTTGCGGGGTGAGGTTATCGAAATCCACGGCATGGCGTGGGGTGGTGGCGAACAATAGAACACCGCCTGCGATAGCCAATACAAGCACCGCGCACACGGCGATGATGGCGATTTTCTTGCCTTTTTGCATTTGCTTACCTCCTGTTTCCACTTCTTCTGACTCATTATAACACACCTGCGGTGAGCTAGTCGCTTCGCTGCGCACTAATCACAACACATCAAAAGCCACCATTCTACGCCTATTATATCATAACTTTGCTGAAAATACAAGCCACAAATGTGCATAATCTTGCTCAAACATACAAAAACCGCCCGCAATCAGCAGGCGGTTTTTTCTGTGGTAGTTATTCTTCGGCGATTTCTTCTGTGGGTTCTTCAATTGCTGGCGTGGGCGCCGGTTGCAGTGCAGCTGCAGCTTTTACCAGTGCAGAAATGTCGGTCATCAATTCGGCGGCGGTGGTGCGCACCGGCAAGGCTTGGTCGTGAATGGCTATCCAAGCAAGGGTTTCTTGGCTGGTGAGCTTGCGTGTGGCGGCTTGGCGAATGGTAGATTCCTCATCGCTTTTTGCCACTTGCGTAATGACATCCTGGTCCATGATATTGCACACAGCAAGCAGGCGCAGGTCGGGAATGGGATCATTGGCGGCAACCTGATTCAGTGCAGCCAGAGCATCTGCTTTGGGGATGAATTTCAGCAGCTGCTCAATGGCTTTTTTGCGCACCATCTGCTCGGTGTCGCCAGTGGCGGACTGGGTGAGCGTACCGATATCTGTGAGGTGCTTGATGGCCGTGCGGCGCACATAACTTTTTTCGTCGTGCAGGGCATATGGCGACAGCCATGCTTGAAGGTCGTGTTGCGCGTAGCCATTGTTGAGCAAAATCTGGCGGCCAATGCGCTCCACAATCATGTAGCGCAGGTACCAAAGCTCCAATTGTGTGCCTTGCGCAGCCAACTGCGCCAAAATGCCGGGTTCTTCGTCTTGTTCAACCAAGGCTTTCATTACGGCTTGCTCAGTGTCCTCTTGTTGCTTGGCGCGGTTGAGAATTTCCTCGCGGCGGCGCAGGAGTTCCTCTTGTTCATAGTTGGGCGTGGGTTCGAGGTTTTTTGATTTTTTTGGCATGGGCTTTTGGTCCCTTTCTGTCAAAAATAAAGAACAATAAGTTTATTGTACCCGAAAAGGCAAAAAAAGTCAAGAGTTAATCGCAAAGACGGCCGCATTTTCTATAAAATATTTATGTGCAGCTTGCCAAAACGATGCCTGTTGCATCGCTGCGCGGGCGCGGTCGTCCAGCACGGGGATATCGCTGGCATGATCGGTGGCGGTGCCGTTGTGGATGGCATGCAGCGCGGCGAACAGCTCGGCGAATTCTGCAGGCAATAGGTCTTGCGCAGCTTGTTGCGCAATGTCGGTAAGGGGAGGTCCGTTGCGGCGGAAAAAATTGCTGAGTTGCTCGCTGCCATCCTCCAGCACATAGCCCAGCGCATAGGCAACCTGTGCGGGCTCGGGCAATGTGGCGAACAGGTCATCTGCGTCTTCAGCTTCCTCCAACTGGTGCTGCACATTGGCGCAAAGCCCTGCGATGAGCTTCGTTGGCTCTGCGACGGCCATTTGCTCGAGCGTGGGGTTGGCGAATTCGCGCCGCAACGCATGATATTCTTTCAGCTGGGCGATAGTGGCATCGCGGCTGGCGTTGCGTCGTGCCGAGGCGCGCATGGCTCTTGTCCACGCAAACAGGCACAGCACAATGAGCACAACGATGACGATGTAAAGCACAGGATAATCTAGGATGGATTGAATCATATTTAGACGCTCTTTCTATGGTGCTGATAAGAAACAGGATTCACGACATTGACTTGGAACTACGCTCAACTCTAGTACTCTTTCGTCAGCTGTGCATAGATTTCGTTGCGGCGGCAACCACTTTCCCGCGCGGCACGCTTGGCGGCCTCTGGCAAGGTTGCGCCCTTGTCAGCATAGTCACGCGCCAACGCGACGGCTTGATCAAGCGACAAGGTCTCGGGCTTTACAGGCTCTGCGCCCGCAAGCACCAGCACGATTTCGCCCTTGAGCGTGGCTTCGGGGTAATCGAGGGCCGCTTGGGCGCAGGTGCTGCGAATCACCTGCTCGTGCAGCTTGGTGAGCTCGCGCACAATGGCTAGGGGACGGTCGCCGAAGTGCTCGGCGAGGTCACGCAGGGTGTGGGGCAGCTTGTGCGGAGCTTCGTAGAATATCATGGTGCGGGTTTCGTTCGCGAGGGCAGCCAGATGCTCGCGGCGGTTGCGCTTGGTTGTGCTAAGAAAACCCTCAAAGGTGAAGCGTCCGCTAGGCATACCGCTGAGAGCAAGCGCCGTAGCAAAAGCGGTGGGGCCGGGCACGCTTTCAACCGGGATGCCGGCTTGGTGGCAGGCGTCGATGAGCTGCTGTCCGGGGTCGGAGATGGCGGGCATGCCGGCGTCGGTGACAAGGGCGGCGACTTTACCCCCTTGCAGACGCTGCAAAATAGCAGCTCCACTGGTGCGTGCATTGTGCTCGTGGTAGCTGACCATGGGCGTGGCAATGCCAAAGTGATGCAGCAGCCTGGCCGTCACACGGGTATCCTCTGCGGCAATGAAATCGCAGTGTTGCAGCGTTTGCACCGCACGTGGCGACATGTCGCCCAAATTGCCAATGGGTGTACCTACGATATATAACTTCATCGGTTCAAAATGTCGGCATAGTCGCCATATTTTACGTCAACGCCTTGCTCTTGCATAATCTTGAAGAACTCCAGCTGCACAATGGTTTCTTTGGTGGCGCTGCTTTGGAAAACTTCCATGTACTCACCAAAGCTGAAGGTGACGAATTGAATGCGCCCCGCTGGCGGGTTGCTCACGGTGATTTCAGCGGTGCGCACGTGCGGCTGCATGCAAGCAGGCAGTTCAAGCTTGCCCAGATTGCTCAGGCAACTGGTTTCGCGGCTCACAATGCGGTAGCCCAGATTGATGAACGGCCGCAACACTGCGTTGGGCACAATTTTAATGATAGGTAAACTGCCCAGTGCGGCCATTTTCCACAGATTTTTGCGCATTTCTTCTTCGGTGGCGGCGGCGGCAAGCTGCCCTTTGATGGCTGCTATAATATCTTCGAGCGACCATTCGCCGGCCTTGTCGGCGGGTCTGAAGTTGATGTCGGTGACCAGAGCAAAGTTGCGCAGGCTAGTGCTGCCAAACACCTTGCGGGCAGAAAGCGGCACGGTGATTGTTAGTGACTTTTTTGTGCTGCGCGCTGCGGGTTGTGTGCGATAAAACGCCAGCATATAGGCCGCGGTGAGGTATTCGGTGGCGGTGACGCCCTGCGCTTTGGCAAGACTCAGCAGTTGTGCCACGGGGAAGCGACCGTGCTGTATCTGCAGGAAATCAAGGTGCTTTTTGGGCGTATATTTCCATGTAGGGGGCGGATTGGGCACCTTGCCTTTGACCTTGCGGGCAAAGTGGCGGTAGTCGTCGCGCAGTTCTTCGGGCTTGGGGGGCTCGTCCAGCTGTGGCAGCCCGGTTTCGGCATGATTAATGAGCACACCGCCTAGCTCAAGATAGCGAGCTAGCAGCGTTTGCATGAAAATCAGCACGCCTCCGCCGTCAGATATTGTGTGCGATAGTTCCAAGGCCAAACGCGGACCGTTATATAGAAAGCGGATGAACGTGCCGTTTTTGTCAATGGGCATTTTGCGGCAGGGGTGGCCTTGCTCGGTTTCGACCTTTACATCGCCCACCGGCACAAGGGTGTCGCGCATAAATCCGCGGTGCAGACGCACAAAAAACGATGGAAAGCGCGGGCGCACGTCCTCGATGGCTTGTTGGAACCGTGCGGGGTCAACATCTTCTTTGAGAATGAAGGAGATGCGGTAGACTTCGTTGTCGCTTTTTTTTGTCAGGTTGCAAAACAGGTATCCGGCTAAATCGGGTGCAAAATTCATAATCATTCCTCCTCGTGTTATTATACCACACTTGGAGGTAAAACGCAATACTTACATGAGAATATACATCAATGCCATCAGCAGTCCGGGGTCGGCCTGCTCTTTTTGCAGCAGCGACATCAGCAGGATAACTAGGCCGGCGTCGCCGCTTTCGCCGTCTTCGTGCGCGCGATGGCAGCCCGGGCCCTTGCAGCCAGCATTCGAATTGCTGGTGCCGCCCATACCGCCGAGCAACGAAAACAAGCCGCCCAAGCCGTTATCAATCTTGGGCTTGGGTGTGGGTTTGGGCGGGCAGGGGGGCGGTGGCGCTTTGTTCGCACAAGTTGCGCATGCAGATTTGCAACACTGCTGTTTATTGTTTGCGGCGGGTTGATTTCTGGCTGGAGGGGGGCAAGTAACTGGCCTGCGTGGCGGGCAAGGCGACGCACAGGGCGTTGGGCAGGGTGGTGAACACGACGGCGGGCACGACTTGCCGTAATCATTGAACTTGCTGCGTCGCTGCATGTCCCGTGCGGCGGCAAGCGCCTGCTGCTGCTGCGCCATGAATTCTTGACGGTTACGCGGATGCGCCATGGGCTTGCCTCCTTTTTGTAGTGTATAGTGATTAGTGTATAGTGATTAGTTTTGGGTTAGATACTATCCACTACTCACTGACCACTCATTTCATCACGTGTTGCAATTCGGGTAGCAGGGCGAACATTTTCATCATTTGCGCGGCTTGGTCGGCGCGCTGCTGGCGCTGGCGGCTAAGATGCGGCTTGAGTGCCATAATCAAGTCTGTGCGGGGGTCACGCGTGTGCATGCGCTGCATCATAGCTGAAAGACGAGCCAGCATTTCCGGCGTGAACATGTTGCCAGCAGAATGCTGCCCAGAATCAAAAGTGTCATGTGAATCCTCCTGTTGATGCATGCTTTCGCCACCCGTTTGCCCATAGGACGCAAACAGCGATTGTGCAGCATCTTGTAGATTTTGCAGGTCGTCGTCGCTCATGCTGCCGAGCATGCTGCTGATTTGGTCAAAATCGATGTTGTCGAAGTTCATGGTGACCTCTAGTGGTTAGTAATTAGTGGTTAGTGGTTAGTGAATGCAGCCGAAATAATCACTAACCACTACTCACGAATCACTACCGTCCATACCTAAACGTTTCATGAGGGCTTGCGCTTTGGGCGAGCTGATGATTTGTTGCAGGCGGTCTTTGTCGCGCACGAGTTCTTGCAATTGCGCTTGTTGCTGCTGCGACAGACCGGTTTCGGCTAGCTTCTCAAGCGCTTGGGATTCATCTTGGGCACCTTGGTTTTTTTTCAGTTGCTGCGCCATTTGCAGCAGTTGGCGTTTGTTGATGGACATGTGTGTTCCTCCTTAGTTGTACTGTTTCATGTATATTGACATTCACGCGCTGGTATGATAAAATATTAGCAAGAAGGAGTTATGTTATGGATTGTTTGGCGACGAAAATCCCGGGCGTGGTGGTGCTGACACCGCGCGTGTTTAATGATGCCCGCGGCTGGTTTTGCGAAAGCTACAACGAGCAAACACTTGCGCAGCTGGGGATTACAACGAAATTTGTGCAGGATAACCGCTCGTGGTCGGCCAAAGCGGGCACGCTACGCGGGCTGCATATGCAAGCTGCGCCCTGCGAGCAAGCCAAGCTGGTGAGTTGTACACGCGGGCGTATTCTTGACGTTGCGGTGGATGTGCGCCGCGACTCGCCGACGTATTTGCAGTGGGTGGCTGTTGAGCTGAGCGCGGAAAATCACAAGCAGCTGTTTGTGCCGCGCGGCTGTTTGCACGGCTTTGTGACGCTGTGCGACGAGGTGGAAGTAGCCTACAAAGTGGATGCGTTTTACTCGGCTGCGCATGATGTGACGGTGCGCTGGGATGACCCCGCGTTTGGCATTGACTGGGATGTTGCTGCGCCGATTCTTTCGGATAAAGATGCGAATGCGAAGGCTTGGGAGGACATTGCATGAGGAAGATTATCGTGCTTGTGCTGGTGTTGCTGTTGCTTGCGGCTTGTGCTGCGCCTGCGGTGGAGTATGACGAACCCACGACCGAAACCACCGAATACATCACCACCACGGAAATGCCCACCACAACCGAAGAACCCACCACCGTCGAACCACGCGAGTGGCCGGGTGTGCCGCAGGCCTATTGGGCGATTTTGGATAGCTATGCTTCTCATGCTCCCTATGCGAGTCCTGCGGCAGCAGGTTTTGCCTTGGTGGACATTAATGATGACGGCGTGCTGGAATTAGTAATAGTTGATGGCAATGGTGGGGCATATCGGTTATTTACCCAGCGTGACGACCAAGCGTATTCGTTGGCGGTTCGCGGCGGGACTGTGGGCTTTACTATTGCGCAAGATGGCACTGTTTTTGGCATGGGCGGGACGGTTACTTTTACACATTCCAGTAATCGACTTGAGCCGAATGCGACTGAACTGACTGTAATCTCATATATACGATTGTACCCTGCTGCTTTTCCGATGCTAATGTTTGACGAGGAAGGGAATGTGGGGCGTCAGCTTACCGAGGACGAGCATAATGAAATTATGCAGCGCTATTGGACTGAAAACCCGATGCAGTTTAATGACATAACGTGGTTTGACGAGGTGGCCGCATGAACATGCTCATCACCGGCGCGCAGGGGCAGCTTGGCTGCGATGTTTGCCTTGAAGCTGCCAAGCGAAATTGGCAAGCCACTGGCGTGGATATCGCCGACTTTGACTTGACGGACAGAGCCGCCACCCACGCTGCGCTTGCAGAAATCAAGCCGGAAGTTGTGATCCACTGCGCGGCCTACACCGCCGTTGACCGCGCCGAAAGCGAGCCCGAAACCGCCTTTGCCGTGAACGAAAACGGCACGCGCCATGTGGCGGAGTATTGCGCTGAACACGGTGCTTGGATGCTCTATGTGAGTACGGATTATGTCTTCGATGGCAGCGGCGATGCGCCTTGGCAAGTTGATGATACCCCCGCGCCCTGCAATGTGTATGGTCGCAGCAAACTCGCGGGCGAGCAAGCTGTGCGTGAGCTGTGCGAGGGGCATATGATCGTGCGCACCAGCTGGGTATTTGGCCAGCACGGCGCAAATTTCGTGAAGACCATGCTGCGCCTTGCCAGCGAGCGGGCGAGCCTGAACGTGGTGGCAGACCAAGTTGGTGCGCCGACCTACACCGTGGATTTGGCGCGGCTGTTGTGTGACATGGCGGCCAATCCCAAGGCGGGAATTTATCATGCAAGCAATGCAGGGCAGTGCAGCTGGGCCGATTTTGCCCGGGAAATTTTTAGTTTGTCGCGCAGTGACTGTGTGGTGAATGAGATACCCAGCAGTGAATTTCCCACAGAGGCTGCACGGCCGAAAAATTCGCGATTATCGCCCCAAGCGTTGATTGACGCGGACTATGATATTCTGCCAATTTGGCAAGATGCACTAAAACGAATGCTGGAGGAGTAGGGTGATGGCGATGCGCAAGCGTTTGATTGGGCTGGTATTGGCGTTGTTGCTGCTTGCGGGTTGTGGACGCATGGCGACGTTTCCTGTGGTGGACACGTGGGTGCCGCCTGAAACGACGGAGCATATTACCACGACCACGGAGGCAACCACCGCTGCCCCGCGTGAGTGGCTGGGTGTGCCGCAGGCTTATTGGGCGATTTTGGATAGCCCAGGTCATTTTCCTTCGCCTGCTGCAGGTTTTGCGTTAGCGGACATCAATGGCGATGGCGTGTTGGAATTGGTGATGATTAGCGAGTGGGAAAACTTAGTGGGTTTGTTCACACAACGCGATGGTGTAGCATATAACTTGGGCATTGGCAGTGACCACCGCTTTGGGCTGCACATTTGGGCAGACGGGACGATACACATGGGGAATGCTATTCGCGATGGGCAAAACACGCGATTGCTGGGCACTTATCGGCTTGAAGCACATGCGACAGAGCTGACGCAGCTTACAGATGAAGTGTTGTTTACGCACAAAGAAGATGGCTGGACTCGTTGGCATCGAGATACGCACGGTGTGGAGCGTGAAATAACAGAGGAAGAATATGAACGGCTGTCGCAACTTGCTTGGAGCGGCAATCTCATGCAGTTCGACGTGATTTGGTTTGACGAATGAGGGGCGCGCACCCCACCGTTTTTTCATAAAGTAGCGAGAAAAGAGAGGACAAGACATGACGATTATTCAACAACTTTGCACGGAATTTGGCCTGCAGGTGTGGCAGGTGGAAAACGTGATTGCGCTCATCGATGAGGGCAACACGATACCTTTCATCGCGCGCTATCGTAAAGAACAGCACGGCGAATTGGACGACCAAGTGTTGCGTGACCTAGACGAGCGTTTGGGCTATTTGCGCAACCTGCAAAAGCGGCGCGAAGAAGTGCACGCGGCCATTGAGGCGCAGGAAAAACTTACGCCGGAAATTGAGGCAGCGCTCGCCAAAGCCGTGACCCTTGCGGAAATTGAAGATATTTATCGCCCCTTCAAGCCCAAGCGGCGCACACGTGCCAGTATCGCCAAAGATAAGGGTCTTGAGCCACTTGCGCTTGCCATTTTTGTGCAAGAGCAGGGGAGTGCTACGCCTGAAATCCTCGCAGCTGATTACATCACTGAAGAAGTGCCCACGGTTGAAGATGCCCTGCAAGGCGCGAGCGATATCATCGCCGAAATGATTAGCGATGACGCTAACATACGCCGCCGGTTGCGCAATTTGTGCAACGCGGTGGGTGAACTGCACGCCAAAGCCGCCAAAGATGAAGACAGCGTGTATGCAGATTACTATGATTTTTCGGAGTCTATTAAAAAAATCGCCGACCACCGCGTGCTGGCGGTCAACCGCGGCGAGCGCGAGGAGTTTTTGCGCGTGAGCGTGGTGCTTGAGCAGGCCAAGGGCTATTTTGTAGTGGCCAGCGAAAGCGTGCATGGCGATGCTCCTTGCAGCGAATTTGTGCGCGCGGCGGGTATTGATGCCTATGACCGGCTGATTTTTCCGTCCATTGAGCGGGAGATGCGCGCTATACTCACTGAAAAAGCCAATGCGGCGGCCATTCGCAATTTCGCCGTTAACTTGCGCGAGCTGTTGCTGCAACCGCCAGTCAAGGGCAAGGTTGCGCTAGGGCTGGACCCGGGCTATCGCACTGGCTGCAAGGTTGCGGTGGTGGATGCCACCGGCCGTGTGCTGGACACCAATGTGATTTACGTCACGCAGTCGCAGGGGCAATATGCCAGCGCGAAAATGCTGATACTGGGCATGATTCGCAAGCACGGCATTGAGATTGTCGCCATTGGCAACGGAACCGCCAGCCGTGAAACCGAGGCTTTTGCCGCCGAGATAGTCCGCGAAGCGGGCGAGCCTCTGGCATACATGATTGTGAATGAGGCGGGGGCAAGTGTGTACTCTGCTAGCAAACTTGCAGCAGAAGAATTTCCGCAGTTTGACGTGAGCATTCGCAGCGCGGTGAGCATCGCCCGCCGCCTGCAAGATCCCCTGGCGGAGCTGGTGAAGATTGAGCCCAAGGCCATCGGCGTGGGGCAATATCAGCACGACATGCCCAAAAAAGAGCTGGAGACCGCGCTGGGCGGCGTGGTGGAAGATTGCGTGAATGCCGTGGGTGCAGACGTGAACACAGCCAGCGCGCCGCTGTTGAGTCACATTGCCGGCGTGAATGCGGGGCTGGCGAAAAGCATTGTAAACTACCGCGAGGAAAACGGCGCGTTCATCAGCCGTGCCGCGCTGAAAAAAGTGCCCAAGTTGGGTGCGAAAGCCTTTGAGCAATGCGCGGGCTTCCTGCGTGTGCCCGAGAGCAAAAACGCCTTTGACAACACCGGCGTGCACCCTGAAAGCTATGCCATTGCCAAGGCGTTGCTGGCGGAGCTCAACTGCAAGGCCACTGAAGTTGCCGAAAAAACGCAGGCCGTGGACATTGAGCAGCTGGCACAAAAACTTGATTGCGGTGTGCCCACCTTGCAAGATATCATCAAAGAGCTGGCTAAGCCCGGCCGCGACCCGCGCGACGAGCTGCCGCCGCCCATGCTACGCACCGACGTGCTGAAGATGGAAGACATTGCGCCCGGTATGGAGCTGCTGGGTACGGTGCGCAATGTCATTGACTTTGGTGCGTTTGTGGACATCGGCGTGCACCAAGATGGCTTGGTGCATGTGTCGCGCATTACCAACCGCTTCATCAAGCACCCCAGCGAGGTGCTGAAGGTGGGGCAGGTCGTGACCGTGTGGGTGATGTCGATTGATTTGCAAAAGCAGCGTATTGCGTTGACAATGAAGCCGCCAAGCTAAGTTCTTTTTTGAAAAACCACCTGCGGTGGAGCACCCCCGCTTCGCGATAAATCTGCAAATCATGTAAAAAAACCACTCTCTGTCCCGCAGAAAGTGGGTTTCTATTACAGTCTAGTTTTTTGATTACTTTTTTTGCAAAAAAGCAATGCCCGCGCGGCGAGCGCAACACTTCGCGCTAAGCAGCCTTTTTCAGCGCGCGCTCAAGCCAGATGGAGGCGATGTCAATGGCGTTGTAGAGACCACGGCGTTCGCAGCGTTGTTGAATGCGTTCCATGGGGCTTAGCTCTTCGTCGGTGGACATGAGCCAAACGTTAACTTTGTCGGCCATTTCGAACTCGCCGTGTTTTTTGTTGGTTACGATTTTCATCATCACCACGTAATGGTCGGCCAGTGAGCCGTAATAAATGGTGTCGCCGCAACGCACAAGAGGATGCCCTTTGTACATCCAAAAAGGTCCGTCTTGGGTTTTGGCTTTGGTGGCGGTTGGCATAGCTTAGGCCTCTTCTTTCTTCAAATACTCTTTCACCAGCACTTGCAGCAGCTCGTCGCGGTCAATGCGGCGAATGAGGCTGCGGGCGTTGTTGTGCGTGGTGATATAGGTGGGGTCTTCAGACAGAATGTAGCCCACCATTTGGCTGATGGGATTGTAGCCTTTTTCCTCCAGCGACTGATGCACCAGTCGCAGGATTTGCCGCATTTCTTCTTCATATTCTTGCCGGATGCTGAATTGGATGGTGTCGTTGGTTGTCATGGCGGGCTCTCCCTTCACAAATACTTTCCAAGTTCTATTATACACTATTTGCAGCAAAATTTCAAGGGGTTTGCAAATTTTATTTTCTGTGTTATAATATAGGCATGATTTTACACATTGTCAAACATCCCTTTCACCATGAAATGGCAAACCTGTGCCGTGCTTTCTGCCCGAAGGCATCGCTTCGTGTGCTGCATAAAAGTACCTCCACGCACGGGCGTTTGCGGGTGATTTCGCCAAGCCTTGCGGTCATCACACGCATTGATGCGCAAATCACCGTGCAGCTGCGGAAGGGCAGGCGCTGTTTCACGCTCACTCGTCCGCTTGGGCAAAACAACGAGCTGGTCATGGCGAAAATGCTTTTCACTCTGCTGCGCCGCGCAACGGGCTACACGCCGCCGTGGGGGTTGCTCACCGGCATGCGGCCAAGCAAGCTGATGCTTCGGCTGCGGCGCGATGAAGGGGCAATTGCAGCGCAGCAACATTTTCGCAATGAATTTTGGGTGAGCGACGAAAAAACGCAGTTGGCAAGCACTATCGCCAAGGCCGAAGAGCCGATTATTGCGCTGACGCGGCCACGCAGCTTCAGCTTGTATATCTCCATTCCGTTTTGCCCGAGCCGTTGCAGCTATTGCTCCTTTGTGTCGCAGAGCATTGATCGTGCCAGCGCGCAAAAGCTGATTCCAAGTTACATTGACGCATTGTGTAAAGAAATTGCCTTTACAGGCGAAATAGCGCGAAATCTAGGGCTTAAGTTAGCTAGCGTGTACATCGGCGGCGGCACGCCCACGAGTTTGACAAGTCAGCAACTTTACAGGCTTTGCGAGACTTTGCATGCCAATTTCAACATCACTGGCGAATTCACTGTGGAGGCCGGGCGGGTGGATACCATCACGTCGGAAAAGTTGCGCGTGCTACGCGAACACGGCGTGAATCGCATTAGCGTGAACCCGCAAAGCATGCACGACTACGTGCTGCAGCTGGCCGGGCGGCAACACAGTGCACAAGATGTGCTGGAGGCTTATGACCTAGTGCGGGCGCACGATTTTGCCTGCGTGAACATGGATTTAATCGCCGGTTTGCCGGGCGACAAGCCTGAGGGCTTTACACAGTCGCTTGAGCAGGTGATTGCCCTGAAACCCGAGAATATCACGGTGCATGTGATTGCTATCAAGCGTGCAGCACAGCTTGAGCAGCTGCCGACAAGCGATTTTCTTTACAACATGCCGCCGGAATATGCGCCGTATTATATGTATCGCCAGAGCCGCAGCTTGGGTAACTTGGAGAACATTGGCTGGACATTGCCGGGGCATGGCTGCCGCTACAACGTGGATATGATGGAGGAATCCCACACGATTCTGGCCTGTGGCGCTGGCGCTGTGACCAAGCTTAAACATCCCAACTCAGACGACCTAGAGCGCGTGTTTGGGCTGAAATATCCCTACGAATATTTGCGACGATTTGACGAACTGATGCAGCGCAAGGCGCGCGTGACGGAGTTCTATGGCGCGCTGTTGAAGGAGGAATCATGAGCAAACCAGAACTTCTCGTACCGGCAGGCTCGCCGGAGGCATTACTTGCGGCGTTGCGCTGCGGGGCAGATGCGATATATCTTGGCGGCGAGGCATGCAACGCACGCAGCAGCGCGCAAAATTTTAGCCCCGAAGAGCTGCTGCAAGCCGGGCACGCATGCAAAATTCGGGGCGTGAAGATGTATGTTACACTCAACACCATGTTGGCCGACAGCGAGCTGCCGCAGGCGCTTTTGCTTGCCCAACAAGCCATTGAAGCCGGTGCAGATGCGCTGATTGTGCAAGACCTTGGCTTGATGAAGCTGCTGAAAGAGCAGTTGCCCAACGTGAAACTGCACGCTTCAACGCAGTGTTCGGTGCAGACAACATGGGGCATGGAGCTGCTAAAAGAGCTCGGTTGCAGTCGGGTGGTGATTCCCCGTGAGTGCACGAAAGTGGAGATCGCAGCATTGGCGAAAGAAGCGCCCATTGAGCTGGAGGCCTTTGTGCATGGGGCGCTGTGCGTGAGTGTGTCGGGCCAGTGTTTGATGAGTGCCGCGCTGGGCGGGCGCAGTGGAAACCGCGGAAATTGTGCGCAGCCATGCCGACTGCCGTTCACACCCTCGTTGAGTCTAAAAGATCTGTCGCTGCTGTGTGAAGTGAGCAAGCCGCCGCTTAGCAAACTGACTTCGTTGAAGATTGAAGGGCGGCAAAAACGCCCGGAATACGTGGCCGCAGCGGTGAGCGCATTTCGCAGCAAGCTAGATGGCACGCAGTCGCCAGTGAGCGAAGATGAACTGCGCCAAGCCTTTAGCCGCAGTGGCTTCACGCAGGGCTATTATCAGAACCAAAGAGACCAAAGCATGTTCGGTGCAAGACAAAAAGAAGACTTGGCATCAGCCGAATTGCTGAAAAAAATGCGTCGTCTATATGAAAAAGAGATGGCGTGTGTGCCGGTCGACATGCATGTGGTTTGCGCTGTTGGGCAGCCGATTCAGTTGACGATGACGGCGCGCGGGCGCAGCGTAACCGTGCTGGGTGAAACACCAACGCCGGGTAGGTTAGGCAAAGAAGCAGTGCGTCAACAGCTGGCAAAACTGGGCGGAACGGTATTCACTGCGCGGGAAATTTCAGTTGAATTGGATGAAGACGCATGGCTGCCGGTGCGTGCAATCAATGCGTTGCGACGCGAGGCGTTATGCCAGCTGGAGCATGCACTGGCGCAGGTTGAAGCTGTGCCGCAAGCATGCTGCGCAATCTCAACAGCAAGGCGTGCGCGGCCAGAGAACCCGGCATTATGGTTGCGATTTAACTCGCACGAACAGATACCAGAGAGCTTGCCTGTGGGTGCGACAGTCTTTTTGCCCTGTGAAACAGCGCCGGAGATTTTGCGTGCTTTGGGTGCGCAAGTGACCGTTCCGGCAGGAATATTTGGTGCGCACGAGGCGGTATTGCAGCAGCTGCAAGCTGCAAAAGCCGCTGGTGTTCGCGTGGCGATGGCGCACACCCTAGATGGCGTGGCACTGGCGCAACAGGCGGGGTTGACTCCCGTGGCGGGCGAGGGCATGAACTTGTGCAACAGTGCAAGCTTGGCTGCCATGGCTGATTTAGGCGTGGCCGGGGCTGTGGTTTCCAGCGAGATAACAGCAGCTGGTTTGAGGAATCTGCATAGTGAAATCCCGGTTGGCGCGATGGTATATGGACGATTGCGGCTGATGCTGATTAGGCACCACCTGCCCGCAGCAATTACTGATCGCAAGGGCATTAAATTCCCAGTGCGCATGCGTGGCGATTGTGCCGAAGTGTATAATTCGCGGCCGCTTTGGCTGGCGGATGCGCGAGACAAGCTGCCGAAAACGGATGTTGCGCTGATGAGTTTTACGACAGAGAGCAAAGAAGAATGTGCACAGGTAATTACAGCTTGGGCGCGCAGCGAAGCCTGCACCGGGGAGTTTACGCGAGGCTGGTTTAGATGAAAAATCACGCTTTCATGAAAGCGTGAGAATAAACAAAAACGCCCTATGCTAGCACAGGCTGGCATAGGACACAGCGAAGCATTGAAAGATGCGACGTTATCGCGGGAATAAAAAGTCACGCACTCACGAAAGCAAGCGCGCGATTTGTCCGCGGGCACTGCCCGCTGGAGCTTGTGGTCGGAATCGAACCGACAACCTGCTCATTACGAATGAGCTGCTCTGCCATTGAGCCACACAAGCAAACCAAACGCCCCTTAGCGGAGCGTGGGGTTATGGTTACGCTTGTTGCGCAAGCTTGGCCAGTTTGGATTTCTTGCGGGCAGCGTTGTTTTTGTGAATGAGGCCTTTGGCTGCAGCTTGGTCTACCTTTTGGATAGCCTGTTGCACCATTGCAGCTTGGTCATCGCCTTGCGCGTTGTGCGCTTTTTTCAGGGCGGTTTTCAGCGCGGATTTGTGCGCTTTGTTTTGTGCGGTGCGTTTTTCGCTGACTTTCACGCGTTTTTTTGCCGATTTAATGTTTGCCATGTGTCGTTCACCTCCTTATATAACACTCATACAATAAAATATTATAGCACATCTTCGTGGCAATTGCAAGCCCTTTTTCACTTTTTTTCGCATCCGGTGATTTTTTTGCTTGTAAAGTGATTTTGCTTGTCGATTTTCCACAACGTCGCAGAAAACCGACAAGGCGAATATCTTTACACAGGCGGAAAACGCTTATGCTGCGGGGTTAAACGTCAAAATATCCGCTGGTTGCTGGCAAACCAAATCGTGTTTTCCATCAGCGTGCTGCCGCCGTGGTCGGTGCCGATGCCGCCGTGGTCGCTGAGCAGGATAATCAGCCAGTCTTCGCCATAGGCATTTGTGCGCGCTTGCACCGCTGTAATGAGTCGCGCGGCATCTGCTTCGCTGCGTGCGAAGGCTCTGCGATAAAACGGGTTGTTGTAGTTGAAGCCGGTGATGTGGCCCCAAGTGTCCACGGCTTCCAAGCTGCCCAGCACAGCGTGATAGCCGCTTTCGATGGCATCAAGCATGCTTGCGACTGTGCCTGCATCGCTGCGTGCGAAGTCAAACAGCGTGCGAAACTGCTCCAGCTCGTGGCGGAAATTGACCGTGCCGTGTGACCGCCAGGAATACGAGAACCGTGCTTGCAGGCCATGTTCATGCATGCGCCGCAGGATGGTGGGAATCTCAGGCGAAAGTGTGCCGCTATTGTTGAGCACGCCGTTTTGCAGCCCCCAAGTGCCGGTGAATAGGCTGGCAAAGGCAGGGGAAGTGTCGGTGGTTTGATCGCCCGGTGTTGCGCCGCCAACATAGCCTAGCCACAGGTTGCCCAGCGCGGCGAAGCTACCCAGCGGCGCGTCGGGGTATTGCACCGCGCGGGTGCCGGCCACGTTAGCCAGTGCGCCGTCGTAGACAATCAGCAGCAGACGAGCTTGGTCATCGTCTAGCAGCATGTGCCGCGCCATCACGTGGTAGAGCTCGGTGATGGGGATGCGGTCGTCCATGCTGTTTTGCCACAGGCTTTGGGCGTTGATCTGCCGGGCGAAGTCTTGGTCGCTTTGTGCGCCAAGGCGTGGCAGCACAAACAGCCATGTGCCGCCCAGCAGCAGTGCTACGAGGGCAATTGCGCAGATGGGAATGAGAATGGCTTTGAGGAGGGTTTTGTTTTTCATGGTGCACCTCGTGTGTTTAAGTTTTGCAAATACCAAGATGGTATGGGGGTGCGCATATTGTCGTACCATCGCAGGACGTTTTCCAGATGCTTGCGGCATTCTTTTTTCATGAAGCCATTTGGGTGGGAATCGGCCATGCCCCACACGGCTTCATAGGCGAAATAGTAGGCCAGCACGGCAAGTTCTGCAACAAAGTCTTTTTCGCTAAAGCCTTCATAGTAGCCGTCGAGCATGCCGGTGTAGTAGTGCGCGTTAGGGTTTTGCTCCCACGGAATGGTGCAGAACTCAAGCACAGGATCAATGCGGAGACGGTTATAAGGGGCGTTGTAGTCGATGGCGGCAACACTGCCGTCCGTCATGCGAATGACGTTTGTGGGGTTTAGATCGCCATGATAGAACACTTGCGGCCTGTTTTGAAGCAACGCCTTATTTTGTAGCAAGTAGTCCACACAGGGGGCGGCATCGGCTAGGTGCTGCTCATGCGCAAAGTAGATGTCAAGCTTTTCCTGCATTCTGCGCTCGAACCAGATAGACCAGTCCTCTTCGTCCGGCTGCGCGGGGATTTGGTGAATTGCGCGCAACAAAGCTCCCGCTTGTTTGCCAAGCTGATATTGCTCGGCTTCGGGCAGGGTTGGTAAAAGCGAGCCGACATCATTACCCTCAAGCCAAGTGACCAGTGAATAGACCTGCTTGCCTTTGCGGCAAACGCCGAAGTCAATCGGCGTGGGCGATGGAACGCCGCAGGTCGCAACACGCGCCATCTTTTCAAACTCTGCTTTGCTTGAATCGTGTCCGTCAATGCTCGATAAGCGCAGGAGCAGTTGCTGGTCATCGGCGGTGGTGACGATAAATTTTTTGGCACCCGACCAGCCTTTGGCAAGCGGCTTGACTGTTTTGAAGGTTTCGCTGCCGGGAACGTGTTTCCAACTCAAAATTCCACCCCAATCTCCCGCATCACCCGGCAGGGCAAACCCACCGCCACCACATTGGCAGGGATATCCCGCGTGACCACGCTGCCGGCGCCGATGACACTGTTGTCGCCGATTGTCACCCCGGGCATGATGGAGCTGTTTGCGCCAATCCACACGTTGTTGCCGATGCGCACGGTTTTGGAAAACTGCGCGGTTTTGCGGCGCAAGTCGGGGTCAACGGGATGCCCGGCGGTGGCAATCACCACGTTTGGCGCAATGAGCACGTTGTCGCCGATGAAGATGTCGCCGTCATCAACCAGGGTGAGGTTGAAGTTGGCATAGCAGTTGTTGCCCCAGTAGGTATTGCGCCCCCAATTGGCGTGCAACGGCAGCTCGATATAGAGATTCTCGCCCACGCCGCCGAAGAAATCTTTCAGCAGCGCGGCGCGTTTTTTTGTTTCGCTGGGGCGAGTTTGGTTGATGTCATACAGCTTGTCTAGGCAGATGACTTGTTCGTCCGCAAAGCCGGGTTCGTCGCAGAAGTAAATCTCGCCATTGTTGAGTTTTTCACGCCAGGTCATGGTGTGTTACCTCCCAACCAAAACTCGTCTTGTGTTTTCATCATCGCTTTGATTTCATCAACATGCGCGTGACTGATTGGCGGCAGTTCAACGAGCTTCCATTGGCAGCTGCCGGTTATCCTGTCGTCTGAAGATACATAGGTGTAGCCGCCGTTGCATGCTTGGCAAGCCGAGCAACCTCGCTTATTTGCCGGCACCGTGGCAAGCTCTTGCTCAATGGCATTGCGAAACAGCGCAGAATAAAGCGGCGTTGCATAAAATGCCAACGCCAATATCGTTTTGCCCTTGCCATACAGCGCTTTGCCGTTACCGAGGTTTTCGCTTGGTGGGCTAATTTTGCATAGCCGCTTGCCAACCTTGGCTTTGGTGAACGCCATCGCACCTGTTAAGCCATGCACGTTTTTCACTGGCGCGGGCGCATAACCCAACGCTACGGCTTGCTCGGCAATCTCACGGTATAACCCACGCTCATCCTGCGGCAGGGCAGCGATGAGCGTGTCAATCTTTTGTGCTTGCGCTTTTGTCATGCTGTGTCCTCCTGAAGAACATGTTGTTGCAGCCACTGCGCCACGCCGTCTTCGTCGTTGCTTGCACAAATGGCATTCGCTGCAGCTTTGACTTGTGGCAGCGCATTGGCCACGGCAACGCCCATGCCGCAATGGCGCAGCATGTCGATATCATTCCAGTCATCGCCAAAGGCAACGATGTTCGCTGTGGGAATCCCCCAATGCTTCGCTAAATGGCGAATCGCATTCCATTTGGTAGCGGCGCGGTTCATGATCATGCCCACTGTTTCTTCGCTGGCCTGTATGTAAATATTCTCCGGCAGATACTTCTCATAGCACGCGATGTCCTCTGTTGCTGAAATGCCAACGAGGATTTTATCAGCAGGTTTGTCCGGCAGGTCAGTAAAATCACGCCACACGACCGGCGTGTAGCTCCAAACCGCCGAAATATCAAAATTGGCGTACAGCGTGTCGTCAATTTCAACCGCTAGCGTTGCCTGTGGGTAATCTCGGCTGATGGCACGCAGGATTTCGTTCGTGTCATGCGAAGCAATGCCATGGTGCAACACGAGTGTTTTGTCGATGTAAACCACTGCGCCATTGTGTAAAATCCGTGCATCGACCGCAATATTTTGCGCGAAGTGCAGCGCGGTTCGCTTGGCTCGCGCGGTGGCGAACACAAGTTTAATCCCCGCTGCACGGCAACGGCTGAGCACCTGCGCTGTGAAAGGCGAGATGCTTTTGTCGCTGCGCAGTAGGGTGCGGTCAAGGTCGGTAACAATCAGTTGAGTCATCATTGCATCAAGTGCACCAAAATCGCCTTTTGCGCATGCAGGCGATTCTCCGCTTGGTCGAAAATCACATTGGCGTGTGCTTCAAACACTTCCTCGCTGATTTCCTGGCCCTTTTTGGCGGGCAAGTCGTGCATGACGATGCAGTCGCGGGCAGCGGCATTCACCACGGCCTGGTTGATTTGAAAGCCTGCGAAAATGGCCTCACGTGCGGCTTGTTCTTCTTCTTGGCCCATGCTGGCCCACACATCGGTGTAGAGCACGTCTGCGCCGCTGGCCATGGCAAGCATATCCGGTGAGCAAGCGAAGTCGCCGTTTTCGTATGCCCAAGCCATGGTGGTTTCGTCGGGGTCATAGCCTGTGGGGCAAGCCATGCGCACACGCATGCCTAGTTTAATGCAGCCCCAAATGAGCGAGTTGGCCACGTTGTTGCCGTCGCCCACATAGCACAAGGTTTTGCCCGCAAGGCTGCCCTTGTGCTCGCGAATGGTGAGCAGGTCGGCCATGATTTGGCAGGGATGCGCGAGGTCGCTCAGCCCGTTGATTACAGGGATATCTGCCCATTTGGCCAGATCATCCACGGTGGACTGCGCGTAAACCCGCGCCATGATGCCGTCGACATAACGCGACAGCACCCGCGCAGTGTCGGCGATGGATTCACCGCGGCCCATTTGCAGGTCGCCGCTGTTGAGATACAGCGCTTTGCCGCCCAACTGGTGCATGCCCACCTCAAACGAAATGCGCGTGCGGGTGGAGGACTTTTCGAAAATCATCGCCAGTGTTTTGCCGGCCAGCAGGGGATGAGGCTGCCCGGCCTTGGTTTTTGCTTTGAGCTCAGCAGCTAGGTCTAGCAGAGCCGTTAATTCTTCTGTGCTGTGGTGCCGAAGCAGCAAAAAATCTTTTTTCATAATACACACTCCATGCAAAAAATGGTAGACAAATAGTATAGCACATGGCAGGCATATTGTCAACCCTGCGGCACAAGCTAAGAATGTCTTTGCGACAAATTTACAACGAAGGAGAATGAATTATGCCACTAACAACCAAAGAACTCACCGCCATTGAGGACGCCATGAACCATGAGCAAGTTTTGGTGAAAAAATTTCGCAATTTTGCCAGTTCAGCCAAAGACCCTGCCATCAAAGAGCAGGCGCAAATGTTGGCTGACCGTCATGAACAACACTTTAACACGCTAATGGGCCACTTGAAATAGGAAGTAGGAGAATTTACCATGAAGAAACTGCAAGACCAAGAAATTTTGGCCGACATTTTGGCCTCGCAAAAACAGGCTGCCGCTGAATTTAATCAGTCCGCCGGCGAATGCGCTTGCCCTAAGCTTAAACGCGACATGCTGAAAATCCACAGCGAAGAGCAAAGCGGGCAATCGCAAGTGTTCACCGCTATGCACGAGCGCGGCTGGTATCCCACCGTGGCCGCTGAGCCGCAGAAGATTCAGCAAGCACGCGCAAAGTTTGAAGGCATTGCGCAGCAACTGGGCTAAAGCCTAACCTGCTAAAGTCCCTCCGAGGAGGGGCTTTTTTCATGTTTTGCTTGACTGCGCCGCTTTTGTATAGTATAATGGCAATAGAAAAATTTTAGGAGGTCAGTGATGAAAAAGCTTTTGGTTATCTTGCTCGCGCTTGCGTTGTTACTTACTATCCCGATGCAGGTCGTGGCCATGGATGACGTGGGGCCGTTCACCATTCTCAACCCCTATGCCGATGTGGACTGGGATAGCTTCGGGCAATACAAAGCCGCGCTGCATGTGCACACAAACAACTCCGACGGCCGGGCGACACAGGTCGACACCATTTTGGTGCACTACAACAAGGGCTTTGATATTTTGGCCATCACCGACCACGATGCGCCGGTGGAAACGTGGGATATACTAGGCGGTGTGGGCTTGCGCCACCGCTTCACCAGCTTCGAAACGTTTTTCAGTCGCCGGGCAACGGTGACAGCTGAAGAATTTGCGCAAATCACTGCCGGCACCTTCGCAGGGCCGTTTCCGGGGGATTTCAACAATGGCCAGCTGCGTCGTCAGCAGCCAAACGGCATGATTGGCCTGCCCAACACCAACGAGCAGTCACGCGTTGACCATGTGAACACATTTTGGGCGCCGTTCAACAACAGCTGGCGCGACACCGTGCCGAGCGTGCTGCGGCGCACGCAAGAATTGGGCGGCGTGGCTATTCTCAACCACCCGGGGCGCTACACCGAGGGTAGACAAGAAGGTCAAGTTGGACTTGATGGCGCAAATAATCCCGAGCACATTCAGCGCTATGTGAACTGGTTTTTAGAGTTTGATACAGCACTAGGCATGGAGATTTTTAATCGCCTCGACCGTGAAACCCGACACGATCGCATTTTTTGGGACAATATTCTCATGGAATTGATGCCCTATGGTCGCCCGGTATGGGGATTCAGCAACGACGACAGCCATGCGCTCAACGAAATTGGCTATAACTTCAACATCATGCTCATGCCGGAACTGACCGCAGATGCCACCAGAGTTGCCATGGAAACCGGCGCATTCTATGCCGTGACCCGCGTGGCGCGGCTGGAGGGCGTGAATGCCTATATGTCCGATGGCAGTGTTACGCCGGTTCGTGGCGAAGCAGATACGTTGTTCTTGCTCGACCAACCCACCCCGCGCATCAGCAACATCGCCACGGATGAGTATAGCATCACCATTGCGGGTACAGACTACGATCGCATTGAGTGGATTGCCAGTGGCCGCGTGATTTACACCGGCAACACGCTGAACCTGCGCAATGTTCGCGGCGACATCGGACACAACTACGTGCGGGCACAACTGGTGAGCGAAACCGGCATCGCCATGACACAGCCCTTTGGCGTTTGGTGGGGCGGAACCTACCCCGCTGCACGGCCGGTGGTGCAAACAACAGACACTTTCTTCGGCGGCGTGCCGTTTTGGCTGTATGCGGTGTCAGCCGGTGTATGTGTGCTGGTGCTTGCTGCGATTATCGTGCCGATTGTGCTGGTGCGGCGTAACAAGAAAAAATAAGCGCACAGAGCGTATTAAACCACTCCATCACACGGGGTGGTTTTCCTGTACCCCTGCAAGCGGCTTTTTGTAACTGTGATAAAGCACAGCGAAGCGACCAAGCCCCACCGCAGGTGGCAGCGAAGCGACGGAGCTCCACCGCAGATGGTGGAACAAGTTTTTTGGTTTTGAATACAATGGAACAGGACAACGCGTCGGTTGACGCAAGATTTTGCAAAGCAATGATGAAAGGATCCTGCTCATGTCAAAATGTAACTCCCGCTGCGGTTGCAGAGGTTCCTGTAGCTGCCGCTGCAATAGATGTCGTCCCGAACCCCCGCGCGACTGCAGCAGGCCTAACTGCTGCCAACCCTGCTGCAATCCGTGTCGCCCCGCGCCGCCAGCGCCTCCGCCTAGCTGTTGGCATTCGCGCCCGCCTTTTTGTCCACCTTTTTCGCCGCCCTTTTGTCCCAAACCATGCTTTCCGTCGTGGCCAAAGCCGCCGTGCCCGCCGCCTGCATGTCCGCCGGTGTGCCGACCCGTGTGCCCGCCACCGGTATGCCCGCCTGCGTGTATGCCGCGCCCATGTCGGCCGCGCCCCTGTTCGGTGCCGGAATCTTGCGAGGACCAAGGCTACATTCACCCCGGCAACCTGTCGCAGGCCTGCAACGCCGCAGGATATTATCGACCTGATGACGACATTGGCGAGACTGGCACAACTTTATCCATAGCGCCCTCTCATTTCCAGTCTAGTTATAACTACCCGCCCCCGCCGGTGTACACCTCCAACGGCAACTACCCCTATCCCGGTGCATAAAAAAAGCCCCTTCGCAGGGGCTTTTTTGCTAATTTTGGGCTGTTTTTTGAAATTTCTTAAAATTCTCTTGCAATCGTTTGCGAATCGTTGTATAATAACGATTCAAACGATTGAAGGACGCGGCTACGAAATCCCGCCAAGATCACTCTAAGCGATACAACACGTTATAAAGGGAGATAATTGAACACGGAGGATTTTACATGCAAAAACAATACAAACTATGGTACAAAGCCCCCGCGCCCAACAGAGGTCGCGAATCCGATGACCCGAAAGCGAAAGACCCCGATTGGGAGGCATGGTCGCTGCCCCTAGCGAGCGGACATTTCGGCGTGAATATCTTTGGTCGCACAGACACTGAGCGCATGCAAGTAACCGAGGCCAGCTTAGCCAATCCTTACCCGGAAGGCATTAACAACTTCGCAGAGGTGCTTATTGATTTCCATCACCCCGAACAAGACATCACAAACTATACCCGCGACCTAATGCTCAACGACGCCACGGCGCATGTGTGTTACGACTATTGTATCGACGGGAATATTTTACGTCACACCTGGATGCCGTGCTGGCCGTAAAACTAACTGCCTTGGAGTCCGGTTGTATTTCGTTCACGCTGCGGCCCGAGATTCCCTATCTGCAACCGTTCGGCGAATCGGGCAGGCTGGGGGAATCCGGCACGGTTGCGGCCTGTGGGCAAACGATCACCCTCAGCGGCGAAATGGAGCATTACGGCATTTCATACGAAGGCCAAATTATTGTGCAGCACAGTGGCGGTGCTCTGTGTTGCGATGGAAACAAGCTTGTGCTCGAAAACGCTGACGAAGCCATCATCTGGATGGCATTGGGCACGAACTATCGGCTTTGCGAAGAGGTGTTTCGCGATTGCCCGCCGCAAGAAAAACTTGTGGGCAATCCGCACCCACATGAACGCATCTCACAAACGCTTGCAAAAGCCCTCGCGCTGGGCTATGACAATGTGCGCGAACGTCATGTGCAAGATTATCAGCAGTTTTTCAATCGCGTGCAGTTGAACTTAGGCTGCCAACCGAGCAATCTGCCTACCGACGAGCTGCTCAATGCATATATTGCCGACAAACCAAGCCGTTATTTAGAAGAGCTTTACTTTCAGTATGGCCGCTATTTGCTAATTGCGTCGTCACGCAAGGGCACGCTGCCGGGCAACTTGCAGGGGTTGTGGAATCAATACTACTCCACCCCATGGAGTGGCGGCTATTGGCACAACATCAATATCCAAATGAACTATTGGCATGCCTTCACCACAAACTTGGCCGAGATGTTCGAATCGTACTCGGACATGAATCTGGCGTTTCGCAAGCGCGCGCAAGCGTTTGCAGACGATTATCTCAAGCTTATTTATGAAAAACACCCGAACGCGAAATACGCCGTGCCCGCTAAAGAAAGCGGTACCGGCCAAAACGGTTGGGCAATTGGCACAGGCAGCTGGCCGTGTCATCTTTCCATGCCGTGGCCAGAGGGGCACTCGGGGCCGGGGCAGGGCGGGTTGATCACGAAGTTGTTTTGGGATTACTACGATTACACGCGTGACGAAGCGGTGCTCAAAGATATCACATACCCCGCGCTTTGCGGCATGTCGGATTTTCTTAGCCGAACCGTTATCGAGCAAGACGGCTGTCTGTTGGTGCATCCATCGATGTCGCCGGAGCAGCGCAAAGATGGCGTACACTATCGCACCACTGGTTGCGCGTTTGACCAACAAATGCTGTATGAAAACCACAAAGACTGCATCGCGGCCGCGCAGTTGCTGGGCATTGACAACGACACCGTGCGCCTTGCCAAACAGCAAATTGACAAGCTAGAACCCGTGATTGTGGGCGCGTCCGGCCAAGTGAAAGAATATCGTGAAGAAGAATATTACGGCGACATCGGCGAATATCACCACCGCCATATTTCGTATCTTGTGGCACTCAGCCCCGGGCAGACCATCAAGCCCAACACGCCAGAGTGGATGCAGGCCGCTCGCGTCACGTTGACCGAGCGCGGAGATGAATCCACCGGCTGGGCCATGGCGCACCGGCTCAACGCATGGGCGCGTGCACGTGATGGCCAGCGAGCCTACAAGCTGTATCAAACGCTGCTAAAAACCGGCACACTGCCAAATCTGTGGGCACTCATCCGCCGTTCCAAATTGACGGGAATTTCGGCGGCACCGCAGGCGTGGCCGAAATGCTGCTGCAAAGCAATAGCAACGTGATTGAACCGCTGCCTGCGTTGCCGCATGACTGGCCAAGCGGTAGCTTTGAAGGCTTGGTGGCACGCGGCAACTTTGTGGTTGGTTGCACGTGGCAGAACATGAGGCTGACGAAAATGACGATTCACGCGCGGCGCGGCGGTGTTTGCACTGTGCGCTATCTTGGCATTTGCAGTGCGCAGGTGACAGACGAAAACGGCAAAGCCATCCACGCAACAGCAATGGATGGCGAGATTGTGCTTGACATGAACGCGAATAGGGTTTGTTTGCTTAAGATGCCATGAAGAGAATATCAAGAAAAAACGACAGTTAAGTTAGACATGTCGATTGCATTACGCATCCCCTGTATCCGTATCGTCTATCTCTTTGCCTGCGCTGCCCTGTTGTTCCTGCACGAGCTCCATCTCCACGCCGTACAAGTGCACAAACTCGCCGGTGATGTCCACCGGCCGGAACACGATGTCGAAGGTTGCTGTGCCGGGCAAGCCTTCGCCGTTAAGCTCCACTATGAAGTCGTGCGTCGTGTATTCTTCGGGTGAAGGTGACGATGTGATTTGCCGCACATGCTGCTGGCCGTTGACGTAAATCGAATACGCGCCGGTGATCTCTTTCGTGCGAGTAGAATAGCGCAGGTTGAGCTTGTATTGCCCAAACACAGCAGGACGCACGTTCCAGATGACCGTTTGCTCGGTGTGCGTAAAGTTAGAAATATGGTCGCGTCCGAACTTGCCGTCGCCATGACTGAGCGCCGGGCTGATATGCGAGGCATCGAACGCGCGTAGATAATTTTGTCGGGCTAACAGGCGACTTTTGTCGTGCAACAGCTCGCCTTCGAACTCGACGACAACAACGGTGTTGCAGCTCTCCGGCAGATCACTTGGCAGAGCGATTTCTGTGTCGAAGGTATTCAAGCGTTGGATAGGCAGGGGCGTTTTTGCGGGGTCGGCCAGCAAATATGCTTTCTTCACATGATTGAGCATGCCGCCTAGCGTGATGCTGCCGCTGCCCGGCTCAAACACATGCAGGTAGAGTTTGTTGCCCTTCAGTGTTGTTTCGCCAAAAGGCTGCGTGCAAAGGGGGCTTCGTTGCGTGCTGTAGATACTCTCGCCGTTGACCTGCATCCACTCGCCAATGGTTTTGAGAATGTCGAGGTCCACGCCGTCAATTTCGCCCAAAGCGGTGGGGCCAACGTTCATCAGCACACGTCCTCCGCGTGCCGCAGCTTTAGCCAGCAGACGGATGAAATGCTCCGGTGGCTTGTGCGATTTATCAACCTTCGAGTAGCCGTAAGACTCGTTTGTGGTGGGGATGGTCTCCCATGCGCCGGGTTCTGAGAAAAATTCAGCCGCGCGGTCAGCGGTGTTAATGTAGTCCGCCGTCGGAATGCCGTCCACCGGCGCAAGCCTGCCGTTGACCACAACGTTTGGGTCAGCTTGGCGAATGGCACGCAAAATGCGCAGGTTTTCGCTGATGGGCAGCTTGTGCGCGGTGTCAAACCAAAGCAGGTCAGGCTGGTAATTTTCAATCAGCTCCAAAATCTGCGGGATGCTCTTGCCATCCACATAACCACGTGCGGTTTTTTCCACAAGCTCGGGATGTTCATTGAACCACAGGCCGTTTGGACCCTCAAACAGTCGCTTGTCTCCGCCGCCGTTCTTGAACTCCCAGTCATTACCTGGCGCATCGGGATGTTCCCAGTCAAAGGCATGGGAATAGTAAATTCCAAAGCGGATGCCCTCTTTTTTGCAGGCAACGCGCAGTTCTTCAATGGGGTCGCGCCCGAAGGGCGTCATGCGGATGTCGTAGGGATAGACATCCGAGGGATTCATAGCAAATCCGTCGTGGTGTTTAGCGGTGATGACAAAATAGCGCATGCCTGCGGCTTTTACAGCGGCAATCCACTCGTCGGCATCAAAATTCACGGGATTGAAGTTGTTAACGAACAACTCGGTGTACTCCGCCTTAGTGAAGCACATCACACGCTGCAAGTGCTCGGCATAGCCGCTTTGGCGACCATTCCATTCCCCACCCGCGATGGCATACACGCCCCAGTGCACAAAGCAGCCGAAGGTTGCTTCGTTCCACCATTCCAAGCGCGCGGCGGTGTTATGGAAATCCTGTTGCATCCAACCGCCGGGGGCCATTGCTTGATTGATTGCATCCGTGTCGCGTTTGAGCATATGTTATCTCCTGAACCATAGTTTTTGTTATATCGTGTTTGGTAGCTGGCGAAGGTTTGTGATGGGTTGACTCTAGAACCCTTATTATATCATTTCTCAAAATAAAAAACAAGCCCTTTAACAAAAAACGAAAATGCAAGGAGCCTTAATGATCCTTTTTTTAATGCAAAATCAACAAAAAACTGTGCTGTTTGACTGTTTAACTGCCTACCAGTACCCCGCCTGGCACATGGCCAACAATCACCGTTTCGGCTAGGGCAACGGTCATTTCCACTGTAAAAGTTTCTGCTGCGCCGGGCAGGATGACCGAAATGGTGACCTCTAAGTCCATCATCACGCGGTGCATGGACTGGTTGAGACCGGCGGTGGTGAAGTCGCTGCGGATGTCGGAAATGGCACTGCCAGCCATGCGCAGCGGGATGCCGATGTTTGGCCCGCGGCCGGCGAGAAGATCACTGCCCAGCAGCGCACCCAGCGGAATGCGGATGCGCCCACGGCGCTGCTCCACACTGCGTTCAACGGCGGAGTTGATTTGCCCGCGCAGCAGGTTGACCTCATGCGCATTGGTTTGCATGGTGCGAATGCCATCGTGCGAAATAGTGGTGAGCACTAGGCGGTCGTAGGTGATTTCCTGCTGAGCTAGGGCTTGCTGCACGGCAAAGGCGATGGCCTCGGCAGCTTGTTGGCGCGCCAAGGTTTCTGCCAGTGCATGGATTTGCGGACTAGCGCGGCGGTCGAGGATGACGCCCGCGCCAACGGTGATAATCGCGCCCACCAGCAGCAGGCACAACAACCTGCGCGACCCCTGCATACGCGTACGACCAATGCGTGGCCGCCGATAACGCCAATAACGATGCATAAAATCTCCCCCCGGTTCAACGTATGAACATGGGGGGATGTCTTATGTGGCGCTATGCTTAAGAGAATAGATTGCGCAGCAATACAATGATGCCTGAAATCAAGGTGATGGCGCCTGCGGCTAATATGGCGTAAAAGCCAAAACCTAAACTCATACTCCAAAGTATCTCTATGCCACTATGCAAAGGTGTCATGTGCAGCCTCCTTAAAGTAAAATCCAAGTAAGTCCCCAAAGTATAACCGCAATAATTAATACGCCCCACCATGCTAGCAGGTAGTGCCAACGTTGAGTAAACATATCTATATTCCTCCTTGTTCATGTGCGTTTGTGCTAAACGCCTCTTGCCCATTGAATGGAATGGAATGCGATCGCAATGGCTGAAACGATTACCACGCCGCCAAGCAACGTTTGTATGCGCATTAGTGTATCAAAGTTCAAATTCGCCACCCCCTTTCTCCCAAGTCATGCTATAATCAAACCAGCCAGGCGCCTGCCAGCATGATGGCGCCGCTGCGGGTTTGGTCAAAGTGAATGTTCAATTGCGTCACCGTGCTTAGGTCGATTTCATCGAAATAGTGCAGCGGAATACGCAGCTCGCCAAGTGGCGTGAAGCCCAGCCAAATGTCACCGAAATCCTCAATATAATCCTGTTGACCCGGGTGCACATCCAAAGCACGGGTGCCGCGCGGAATCACCACGCTTTGCTCGGCACCGGAACTGTCTGTGAGTGCAACGGAAAAGGATTGTTTGCCACGCCGCGTATTACGTTCATCAGATGAATCCACTGCTACGAACAACGATATTGCATTACTTGCAGATAAGTTGGAAAGCAGCAGGGGGAATTCCACAGCTCCATTATGATCACCCCAACTTAGGGCGTAAAGCGGCAGCCGTGGGTCTGCCCGTCCCAACACACCTGGGTGATAAAACAAGCCATGGCCAATGGATTGCGTCGGAAAACTTTGCTGGTGAAATGCCGCCGTAGCAGAGCCAATCGCGTTCATCGCAGCATCATGCGTTGGTTCGGCAATCAACTGCTGCATGCCGGGGAAATAGGTGGAAGCCGTGGCCGCAAAGCCAAACAACGTTGTGGGCTGCGGCTCGTCTGGATTGAAGGTGCCCCAGGACTCGCGTTGACCGGTGACCACTGCCAAAAATGCCGCTGCATAGTGCTTCAAAAAATCTTCGTGTTCTGCGCGGCTTAGCCAAGTGGATTGATCTTGTGGGTCGGCAAATGAGCCTTGGTATCTGTCGTCGTTTTCAAAGGTTCGGTTGAAGAAGTTGTGGTTTGCACCACGTAGAAACACGACATTGCCCATGCTTTGCTGCTGTGCTGCTGCAACAATTTCATCAAACACAATCTGTCCCTCTAAAGAGCTCACATCGCCGTCATATTCCGGCAACAAAATTGCAAATGGCACATCCGGCTGCGGAATTTGTGCGTAGGGATCATTCGGGTTAAACTGTTCATCATCCGGCGCAAACAAGCGCGGTGATATAACCGGAGCCACACGCAGGATGGAAGCAAAGCGTTCAGGTTCGCGACGAATGAGGGTTTCAGCAATTTCGCCCCCACGTGAATGGCCAATGAGGTGGATTTGCGTAAAATCGACCATGTTGGTCAGCTCAACGCCATGGCCCACGCTTTCGCCGGCGTTGGCTCGTGCGAGATAGTCCATGTGCGCATCAAAGGTTTCCAGCGCAAAGCCATCTTGCGAAAGTGGCTCGCCAATGGCAAAGGCGTAGTTAGCGTTGACGTTGATACTCAGCGCAACATAGCCCTCGGCGGCTAGCTGCTTTATTAGGTAATCGAAACCAGTGTGCACGTGGGTGTGAATGTTTGCGTGCGCCATGCGCGAAGCCCCGTGAATCAGCACAACGAGAGGGTGCGGCCCAGTGCGATTCGGCACTGCAATGCTGCCATCCACCGGGCCGGGGATGATGTTAAGATTCGCCGCGGTTAAATCCACTGTGCCCAACCGAAAGTGATGCGCCTGCATGCCGGTGGCGTCGGCCAGATTAAATTCCATGTTGGTCAGGGCAAGGCCATCTTGTGTGCCAAAGCCGCAAGCGGTCAGCAACACAAGCAATGCGACCACAACAGCCAAGGCTGTAATTTTTCGTTTCATAGGTGCTCTCCTAGAACATGTCATCCGGCGCATGTGTGCCGATGTGCAATTCGCCGCTCATGGTGGCAGCAGAGCCCGCGCCAAACACCGTTCTGAAGAAGGCCACAGGAACGTAAATTCCGTCATACTCTCGCAG
>WRBQ01000005.1 GCA_009784445.1 Oscillospiraceae bacterium | reverse complement strand
CGGCGGGCTGGGCATGGTCATGCAATGCCAGCCCATCGCCGACTGCTTTCGCGCCCTGTGCGACGACTGGGGCTGCCGCCCGCATTTCATCTACATGACCCCGCAGGGCAAGCCGCTCACCCAACAGCGGGTGAAAGAACTCGCCCAACTGCCTGCTATCGCCATGCTGTGCGGGCACTACGAAGGCGTGGACGAGCGTGTGATTGAAGCCCTAGTGGACGAGGAAATCTCGGTGGGTGATTACGTACTCACTGGCGGCGAGCTGCCCGCGCTGGTGCTGACGGACGCCATCACTCGCCTGCAACCGGGCGTGCTTAAGGCCGACGCGGCGTTCATCGGCGAAAGCCACTGGGATGGTCTGCTGGAGCAACCGCATTATACCCGCCCTGCCGTGTGGGAGGGCCGCGCCGTGCCTGATGTATTGCTCAGCGGCAACCACGCCCTGCAAGAGCAATGGCGGCGCGAGCAGCAGCTTGAGCGCACGCGTCGCAAGCGGCCGGATTTGTGTTCTTTTTTTTAATAAAGCGTTTGTCAAGGGAGTTTGTCCAAAATTTTAAAAATTTCACCAAAAGAGCAAGCGACTGCATAGTCAAGCAGTCGCTTGCGAGATTACTTAGTTGAAATCTTTTCTTACTTCTTTTGCTTCGCTTTTTGAAAGCACTTTGACTATCCAAACAATGCAACCAACAATAAGCATAACCGCAACCCATTGCGACATAGAGATTAAGCCCACACGAACGGTATCTTCACGGAAGAATTCAAAGGCCAAACGACCAATGGAATATAAAATCACAAACAATGGGAACATGATATTGGTTTTTTTTCGCTCAAGTCGGACAATAAGAAATAGTAACAAAATGATGATTGCAAAACCAGTTTCGGCAAGTTGAGAAGGAAATCTTGCCCCTAATGAAAGCACAATACCGTAACAACAACCATTAAAATAGCACCCAAGCCGACCAAACACGGTGCCTGATGCCACAAGGTACGTCATAACTCCAGATAGTTTGCCAACAGGCAAACGCCGGATTTTTGCAAATATGAATACCGCAAATCACGGCACCAATGAGAAAACCGAAAAAGGCATTTCCCTGACTGAGTGCTGTTCTCCAAGTGTTAAACTTCCACAAACATAGATATCCGTAAACCGAAAATTTCAATAAAGGGGAGCATAGAAAATCCTCACTAGATTTGAATGGAGCGATGCTAGCGGCATCGCTCCATTAGATTCGCGGCGTTGAATTAATCGTAACTCAAAAGAGAAAGAATTTCATTCATTTGATCTACTGAAAACAAGCTGTTGCGCGAAGTGAATCTGTGCCAATAATTCCCCTCATCTATTGGTCTAACCGCAACTATGTGTTGCTCGCCAGGAGATACTGTATCCGCAAAAAATATTACTACAAAGTCACCTTCTTCACTGGTTGTATAATCGCCTTTTAGGCTTTGAATAACGGTAACATAGTAAATATCTGTTCTCATCCAGTCAGTTGTTGCCTGCTGGCGAGATAACCGAAGTGGTTCGTTAATTTCTACAAGCAAGATATAGGGTGATTCATGAATAATATCTTGTAATAATTCAGAACGAATCGGTTCTATTGCAGGGGAATTGTCTGCTGTTAATTCGGCAACATACGTTAAAATTTGCTCTGATTCAAGTGTTCTTGCATTAAAATCCAATCCTGTTGCATGCAGAGCCAAGGGTTCACTGTACATTACGCTGTCGGAGGGAGCGTCAAGATTAATAACAATAAAATTACGGATAAATGTAAACCCATCTTCGTGTGTGTTGGCATAAGGTGAAGTTATTCTGATTAGTGGTAATAAATAATCAATTCCCGCTTCAAAGCTTAAAACACCTGGCTCAAAGGCTACTTCCCTTTCAGTTCCGGTTACATGAGCGTGTGTACGCTCCGCATAGATAAAAATTCTATCTGCGGCATTTCCGAGCACCCTATCCTGCACCGCAAATTCAAACTCTGTCAAATTATTACCAAAGGGCCTTTGTCCAATGAATTGTGCAATTACCACATCGGTAGCGAATTCCAATACTACTTCTTCAAAGGTGAGGTATTCATAAGAAAACATTGTTCTCGCTACCCCGTATGGATGTTCACTTTCAAGCGTGCTACAAGCACCTAATAATATAAACAATAAAACCAACGCTATAGCTATCTTTTTCATCAGTGTTCTCCTTTACAAAATTTTGCCACAACATCGAATGCTTTGATAACAGCAGATAGCGAAACGCTCATTTATCACCACCCTTTTAAGCATTATTTTGCCAACAGGAAAATGTTTCCATCAGCATTATAGCATATGATTGTTTTTTGTCAATATTTTTTAAATTTTAATTATATTTTTTATCAATTTTGACATGTTGAAGTAGGCTTTCGGGAATAAAGCACTTTAGCTGGTTACTTGTTGATCTGCCTGCGCAATGCGCGCTAAATCACCTATGGTCAGCACAAGCTCATTATCGGGATGCCAAACTTTCCAGTGCTGTGTCGTCGTCCTGTGACATTGCTCCCATTTCATCTCCGCGTGCTGCTGGCACGTGGTAAATGCCTTGCGGGGCTCCTCGCTTCGCGATAAATCTGCAAATCATGTAAAAAGCCCACCAGCTCATGCAAACCCCCACTCTTTGCCACGCAGAGAGTGGGGGTTTCGTGTAATTTGCAGATGTTGCCGTGAAGCGACTGCTTCCCGCAGAGATGCGAAGCACTAAAAGCCGCGGAGGCGGAGGTCTTCGACGAGGTCAATATAGAAGTCACGCATATCGTTGGTGCCGTTATTGCTAGGGAATAGGCGGAAGTTCATGCGGCGTGCATCAACAACATCGGCGTGGGAGATACCGCGGAAGTTTGTGCCGCGAATAATGCCGCGGAAGTTGCCCCACTGGGCGGATTCAACGGACACAAGGCCGTCGTTTGGCCCATCAAAAATGTGAACGATGGGGTTGAGGATGACGAAAATGATGTCGCTGAAAGGGTTTTGCATTTGCGCTGCCCAAGATTGATAGTATACGCGGGAATCGTTGGGGTTGGCACGATTGAAGGCAGTCATATACGTGGTGGTGAATGCGCGCGCCGAGTTAAAGAAATCGGGGTTTTGGTCACCCACAATGCGGAACCAAAGGTTGACAAAAAAGGCAACAACACCCCATAACCAGCCGGTGGTGGTTTCAGCAAAGTCCATCACACGCATGCCGTGGTGTGGCGTGCTGATGGTGGTGAGGCTAGCCACTTGGCCGCCCATGCCCAGCGAGGAAATCATATAACGTGCTTCAATGCCGCCGCGTGAGTGCGCGATGAGATTCACACGAGTAGCACCGGTTTCGTTGAGAACACGGCGCACGGTGGCTTGCAAAATGGCGGCGTTATCTTCCACGTTGCCCCAAGCCTCGGTACCGCCGTAAAACACACGGGCACCGTTGCGCTCCAACGCACCGGGAATGCGTCCCCAGTAGCCGATGAAACGATCGAACAGCATGTGGTCGCGAAAACCTGCGCCACTGACGAGAATCACTGGGTAGCGCGTGGCGGCGCGTTGGGTTTGCGGGCGGGTAATCGCCTGTGCGGGAAAGGCCAGCCCAGCTGTTGCAATGGCGATAACCAGAACGATGGCAAGAATCTTTTTCATTTCATCACCCCGCCTGCGGCGAGCATTCTCGCGCGCAGACTCTTTCATTTTTGCTGTAAAATAGTGCGAAGTGCTAGTGTCAATGCTTAGTCGAGAGGGGATTGCGAAACCCTCACTGTACTTTAAATCCCATGTCCTCTAGGTAGTCAACGGCTTGGGTCACCTGCGCGGGGTCGGTGGGGGGCATGTGCTTGAAGTGGTAAGTCATGCCAGCTGCAGCCCATTTTTCCGCACCCAATTGATGGAAGGGCGCAAGCTCGATGAGTTCGATGCATTTGTAGGGCTGTAGTAGCCGCGCGAGCATTTCCAACTGGCGGCTAACGAGGGTGTAACCCGGCACGAGCACATGGCGCAACCAAACTCGTTTGCCAATTTGTTCGCAGTAATCCAGAGTAGCAATTGATCGTTCGTTGCTGTGGCCGGTGAGCTTTTTGGCCAAATCCGAGCATGCAGCTTTGATGTCTAGCAGCAGCATGTCGGCGGCATCAATGGCGGGTTTGCAGCGCTCAAGATTGGGCGCGCCAGCAGTGTCGATAGCCACATGCAGGCCGCGTGCCTTGAGCCGCTGTGTCACTTCGTGCACAAACTCGGGTTGCAGCAGTGGTTCGCCGCCTGAAAACGTGACACCTTGGATAAACTTGGCATAGCGCAATACCTCTTGCACAGCGTGGGAGCTTGTCCATTCCTCGCCGACGCGGGGATCCATGGCATCGGGGTTGTGGCAATACAGGCAGCGCAAGGGGCAGCCCTGCAAAAATAGCACATAGCGCACCCCCGGGCCGTCAACGGTGCCGAAAGTTTCAACGTGGTGAATCCTGCCAGTGGTTTGCGTCATGGTGCATCCTTGGTTGATAATAATGGGCGGATTTACATCCGCCCTTACAGGTTAAAATTATACAAATGCGTGGAAGGTGCGGTTGATGACATCGGTTTGCTGCTCACGCGTGAGCTTGATGAAGTTGACCGCATAGCCCGACACACGAATGGTGAGTTGCGGATAGAGTTCGGGTTTTTCCATGGCGTCGATGAGCTGCTCGCGGTCAAGCACGTTAACATTAACGTGATGCCCGCCTTCGCCAAAGTAGCCATCCAGCAATTGCACCATGTTTTGTGTGCGTTGCTCTGCCGACTTGCCCAACGCTGCGGGAATAATGCTGAAAGTGTAGGAAATGCCGTCTTGGCTGTCGTCAAACGGCAGGCCTGCCACGCTTGCCATAGAGGCCACGGGGCCTTTGGTGTCGCGGCCACTCATGGGGTTGGCGCCGGGTGCGAAGGGTTCGCCGGCGGCACGGCCATCAGGTGTGGCACCGGTTTTTTTGCCATACACAACGTTTGAGGTGATGGTCAAGATTGACTGCGTGGGCACTGCGTTGCGATAGGTTTTTTGGCGGCGCAGTTTGGCCATGAAGTTGCGCACGAGATCTTTGGCGATTTCGTCGGCGCGTGGGTCGTGGTTGCCGAATGCGGGGTACTCGCCTTCAATCTTGAAGTCTACCGCTAGGCCTTGTTCGTTGCGAATCACATGCACTTTGGCGTGTTTCATGGCACTGAAGCTATCTGCGACGACGCTCATGCCGGCCATGCCACAAGCCATGGTGCGCACGATTTCTTCATCGTGCAGCGCCAGTTGCAGCTTTTCGTAGCAATATTTATCGTGCATATAGTGGATGACGTTGAGCGTGTTGACGTACAACGTGCTCAGCCATTCGCAAACTTGGTCGTAGAGCGTCCACACTTCTTCAAAGTTTAGCACATCGCCGGTGATGGGGGCCATCAGCGGGCCAACTTGGTCGCCGCTGACTTCGTCGCGGCCGCCATTGATGGCATAAAGCAGGGCTTTGCCCAAGTTTGCGCGTGCGCCAAAGAATTGCATTTGTTTGCCCAGACGCATGGGCGACACACAGCAGGCAATGCCGTAGTCGTCGCCGAATTTTTCGCGCATCAGGTCATCGTTTTCATACTGGATGGACGAAGTTTCGGCCGACAGGCGGGCGCAGTATTTCTTGAAGCCTTCGGGCAGTGCATTGGCCCACAGCACAGTCATGTTTGGTTCGGGCGCGGGGCCAAGGTTGGTGAGCGAATGCAAGAAGCGGAAGGTGGATTTCGTTACGAGGGGGCGACCGTCGCAGTGCATGCCGCCCAAGCATTCGGTAACCCAAGTGGGGTCGCCGCTAAACAACGCATCGTAGTCTTTCGTGCGCAAAAAGCGCACCATGCGCAGCTTGATGATGAATTGGTCAAACAGCTCTTGCGCTTGTTCTTCGGTAATCACACCGTTGTGCAGGTCGCGCTCGGCGTAAATGTCGAGGAAAACCGACACGCGGCCCAAGCTCATGGCAGCACCGTTTTGGTCTTTGACGGCGGCGAGATAGGCGAAATACAGCCACTGAATGGCTTCTTGCAGTGTTTGTGCGGGGCGAGAAATGTCGTAACCGTACTTAGCCGCCATACGCTTCAAAGATTCGAGTGCGCGTACTTGCTCGCTGATTTCCTCGCGAGCGCGAATGAGATCTTCGTCTACCACAGAAGCTTTGCAGTTGTTTTTGGCGGCTTTTTTTTGCGCGATGAGGGCATCCACGCCGTAAAGCGGCACACGGCGATAGTCGCCGATAATGCGGCCACGGCCATAGGCATCCGGCAAACCGGTGATGACACCACTGCGGCGGGCGGCAAGCATTTCGGGGGTGTAGGCATCAAACACGCCGTCGTTGTGGGTTTTACAGTATTTGAAGATACGGTCAACGTCTGCGGGCATTTCGGTGTCGTATTCTTTCAGCGACGCGTGCACCATGCGGATGCCGCCGCGTGGCAAAATGGCGCGGCGCAGGGGAGCATCAGTCTGCAGGCCAACGATGAGCTCGGCTTCTTTGTCGATGTAGCCTGCGTCATGTGCGTCCACTTCGGAAATAGTATGTGCGTCAATGCTCAGCACGCCACCGGCTGCCCGTTCTTGTGCAAACAGGTCTTTCACTTTGTCAAACACTTGCAGTGTTTTTGCGCTTGCAGGGGCCAAAAAAGATTCGTCGCCATGCCAAGGCGTGAAGTTGCGGCCGATAAAATCGCGTACATTGACGATATCTTGCCATTGCCCTTCAATAAAATGGTTCCATTGTGTATACTTCATATGATGTGGTCTCCTGTTATCATTATTTTTCTATTTTATTATACACCATATTGGGGTTATTGTCAAGGGAAAATTAAACAGCACCCCACATGAGGTGCTGTTATTGCGTGAAGATTAGTGCACGCGGATGTAGCTGAAATCTTGTGTGCGATCGCTGCGCAACACAAGATTGAGTATGTCGTCAGTGATTGTGGCATCCCAGCGTTCGTTGCCGATATCGGCCGCGGAAAAATTGAGAAGCAGCACGTCGTTGTTATTGACTGACCACGTGAAGCTCTGATTCCAACTTGGGTCAACGAATTGGCTGGTGCCACCGCGGTGACCAGTGCCATCGGCGTTGAATACATATACGACATTGCTGTCGGCATTCCAAGCCCAAGTGCCAACGAGATCAAGATTGCTGCCGCCGCAGCCGGTGAATGCTAGGAGCATGCTTGCTGCCATCAGCAGCGCCAAAACGCCTGTGAAAAGTTTGCGCATATGGAAATCTCCTTTGATGTGTTATCTAGTACACTTCGCTAAACTAGTATAGCACAATGCAGACAATTTGTCAAGATACGACTGTAGAGGCATAATTATTTTTCTCCCGGCATACAATGCATAAAAACTTGCATAAATGGGAGGCATTATCATGAGACAAACAATGTGCGGCTGCGACCATTGCGGCTGCTGCAGCCAGTGTGGATATTGCACACAATGTTGCCGTTGCGCTGCCGGTGCTACAGGACCACAAGGACCTGCAGGTGAACCCGGAATACAAGGCGTAACAGGGCCACAAGGACCTGCAGGCGAACCCGGAACGCAAGGCGTAACAGGGCCGCAAGGGCCTGCGGGCGAACCCGGAATACAAGGCGCAACGGGTTCGCAAGGTCCAACCGGTGCAGTGGAACCGATTTTGCAGCCGTTCTTAAACACAAACGTCAAGGGTCTGCAAACACTTGCCAATGGCGAGGCTGTTACCTTCCCTACGCTCAACGAAACACCGGCCGAGTGGCTTGCACGGGGCATTGAATACAACGGCACCGACACGTTCACCATTGTTCACCCCGGACTGTATTCGCTGACCTGCGTGCTATCGCTGGATAATGATCGCGGAGACAACACGTTCTATATCCAACTCAATGGTAGCTCGCCCGTAGCCGGTACGACCAACATGGGGCAAGAAGGGCAAATCGTACTCACGCGCGTGGGGTATTTCGCGGCAGGAACCACCATTCGTATTGTCAACGGCTCTGGTCACGCTGTAACACTTCGCAACGCCACGGCAAACGGTAGCGGCACTGGGCATATGTCGCTGTTTCGGTTTGCAAATGATGGCTTGGATTAGCCGACAACCACACAAAAAACAAGACAGCGATACGCTGTCTTGTTTTTTCTTGAGTGCTTATGATTCAAACATGGCGAACAGTTGCGCCGGGGTGAGCGCGCATTTTTCGTCGCCCGACACATCCAGAATGATTTTGCCGCCGTTGAGCATAATCAGCCGGTCGCCATAGGCGATGGCGTCGCTCATGTTGTGTGAAATCATGACGGTGGTGATGTTTTGCTCCTCCACCATGGTTTTGGTGATTTCCATCACCTGCCGGGCAATGCGGGGGTCAAGCGCTGCGGTGTGTTCGTCCAGCAGCAGCAGCTTAGGTTTTTGCAACGCGGCCATCAGCAGCGTAACCACTTGCCGTTGCCCGCCGGAAAGCAGCGACGCTTTTTTGCGCAGCATGTCTTCCAAGCCCAGCTCAAACTCGGCGAGTTTCTCCCTGAAGAAGACGAGGTCTTTTTTGCGAATGGCCCATTGCAGGCCGCGCCATTTGCCGCGGGAATTCGCCAGTGCCATATTTTCGGCGATGGTGAGTTCCGGGCAAACGCCGAAGTTGGGGTCTTGATATACCCGTGCGATGAGGGCGGCGCGTGCGGCGTGCCCTTTGCGGGCGATGTCCTTGTCCTCAAACAAGATAGTACCCGTGGTGGGGCGCAAGTTGCCGTTGATGATGTTGAACAGCGTGCTTTTGCCTGCGCCGTTGCCGCCGATGATGCTGACAAACTGACCCTCGGGGATGGTTAAGTTCAGCTCGTGCAGCACTTGCTTGGTTTCCACGCCGTTGTCGAACACTTGTGAAATATTTTTCAGCTCAATCATGCTGCCACCCCCTTGCGCAGTTTGGGTAAGACGTGTTTTGCGAATAGCTCACGCAGCTTGGGTACGCACAAGGCCAGCAGGGCAAGCACAGCAGTGAGTAGGCGCGTCCAGTTGGCGTGCAGTAGCCCGGAAGCCGTGACCAAGGTGATGCAGGCAAAGTAGATAATCGAACCCAGCGAGATAAACAAAAAGCGCGTGAGCATGCTGGCACGCTTGGGTGTGATGATTTCGCCCATCACCAGTGCGGCCAAGCCGATAATCAGCACGCCGGTGCCGCTGTTGACGTTGGCACCGCTTTGTTGCTGTGCCACGAGGGCACCGGCAAGCCCGGTGATGGCATTGGCGATGACGAGTGCCGCCAGCTTGCGGCTGTTGGTATTGATGCCGTTGGAGCAGGCCATGCGTTCGTTGTCACCAGTGGCACGAATGGAAAGCCCGAATGCGGTGCTGTATAGCAGATATAGTGCCGTAACCACCATCGTGAGCACAATTGCGCCGATGATGATATACGACCACAATAGCGCATTGAAAGACTGCATGCCAAAGCCCAGCAACCACGTGCGAACGGGCGCGAAGATAAAACGGTCAAGCGGTGCGGAAATGGTGCTGCTGTCCATCACAAACAGGTTGACGGAAAACAGCGCCATAGTCACCAGCAAGCCGGAGATGATGCCGTCGATTTTCAGCTTGGTGTGAATGATTGCAGTGGCAAGCCCTGCAACCGCGCCGCCCAGCGGTGCAATCAGCAGCGCAGCCATGAAATGCGCGCCGTGGTGCAGCATGGTCATGGCAAGCACGGCACCGAAGGCAAAGGTGCCCTCGATGGTGAGATCCGGCTTTTTCATGATGCGCAGGGATAAGTAGATGCCGATGGCAACTGGGGCGTATAACAAGCCTTGCCCCAAGCTGCCGTATAGACTGGTGAGAAATAAATCTGTTGTCATTGTTGTCCTCTAGAATGTTTGATCTGCGCGTTGCACGAGGGGGTCAGGAACTTCAAAGTCAATGGCCTCGGCTTCGGTTAGATTGATGTACAACGGCATGGTGTCTGCTGATGGCAGGTAGAAAGTCTGCGGCCATGTGCCGTTGATCAAAATCTCAAAGGCGAGTTCTGCTGCGCGCGCGCCGTTGTCAGAGAAACTCACCGAATGTGAAGCGACTGCACCGCCCTCAACAATGGGAAGGTCGGCCACAACGATGGGTAGGCGGCGGCCCGGGTTTTGGGCACGGTTGAGATTCTGTACCATTTGCATTTGCTCGGTGATTTGGTTGTCTTGCGGGATGTAGATGGCACGGATAGTGGAATCAGCTGCGATGTTGATGAACTGTTGGGTCAGGTGCTCTAGGCCGTTTGCGGGGATGCCGAAGGGCACGATAGTGCCTTCGGGCGCAACCGCTTGCAGGCGGCCTAGCGAGGCCGCAGAGTTATCTTCGTCGGTGGTATAAAGGAATGCGACGCGGTTGTTGGCGTCTAGGCTAGTACCTAGCAATTCCTCAAGCAGGTCAACTTGGGTCTCCATGGGCAGTGCGCTGGAGGAGCCGGTGGACATTTCTGTGACTAGGCCTGCACCAACGGGGTCGGTGATGATGCCGAACACGAGGGGGATTTCTGCGCTGGTGGCAACCGGCAAGGCTTGCTGCGAAGCGCCGGTGCCCATGCTGAAGATGAGATCCACGCGCTGTGCCGCAAAGGTCGTGGCGATGGAAACCGCCGTGGCGCTGTCGAAATTCGAGTTTTGGTATGTAAAGCGAACAGTGTGCCCGGCTTCTTGCATTAACTCAGTCAGGCGAGTTTCAAAGCCCGGGCGACCCAATGCAAAGGCGGGGATTGGTCCGCCGGACAAGATGCCCACGTGGAACGCACGCGCGTCGTTGTCTTCGACGATGGTGGGGGGCAGTGTTTCGGTTTCAGTGCCGCAGCCTGTGAGCACAACGGCGCCGGCCACGATCATGAGCAGTGCGACGAGAATAGAAATGATTTTTTTCATGGGAAGACTCCTTTACTTCATTACCAAATTACTAGGATAAAGCTATTATAGCACATTGGCGTGCCCAATTGCAAGCTTTAATTACAAAAGTCGAGCGCAATATTTTCTTGCCAAATTGCGTTGGATGTGTTATACTATATTTGGAAATTTTATAAAAGGAGGAGAATGAATGAAAAAATTATTGACATGGGCATTGGTCGTGGCGATGCTGCTGCTGGCGGCGATTCCGGTAGCGGGGGTGCTCGCGGAGCAAAACGAGTATGATGAACCAATTGGCATCGAGCCAATCACTGCAGAACTGCCCGAGGATGACGACGCATACGAAGCTTACAACGACGCGCAAGAGGAAAACGGATCACTCGCTGGGCACACTCCAACGGGAATCCCGTTGTCTGAAGTCGGCTATCGCATTGAAGAACTTGTTGCGCAATATATGCACGAGTTCACGCCCGGGCTTGCAGTTGTCATCGTGTATGACGGCGAAATTGTGTTCTCGCAGGGCTATGGATACACTGATTTAAATCAGCAAACGCCTGTGGATTCCGCAGTCACCGTCTTCGAGCACGGTTCAATCAACAAGCTGTTCATCTGGACGTCTGTGATGCAGTTGGTTGAGCAGGGCTTGATTGACTTGGACAACGATGTCAGCGAGTATTTGCCCGCAGATTTCATGCAGCAGATGAATTTCCGCTACAACTTCACCGTGCGCCAGTTGCTCAACCACTCGGCAGGCTTCGGCGAGCAAGTGTTTGACCTGTGGCGCAGTGCAGATGTAATGGACAGCCCGATGTATACCTTGCGTGAGGGTTTGTTGCTTGGCCAAGCACCGCAAATTTATGTGCCGGGCACGGCTTCATCTTACTCGAATTTCGGCTCTGCCTTGATGGCGTACATCGTGGTGAACGTCAGCGGCATGGAGTTCGTGGACTATGAGCGTGCGAACATCTTTGAGCCGCTTGGCATGACCAACACCCGAAACCAGTCGCATTGGCTGGGCGACGGCGCATTTATCCAAAACAAAGCAAGAGGACACGTCCCCGGCGGCGACGGTTTGGTTCAATCATACTGGGGCTATATTCCCATGTACCCGGCCGGTGCATCACGGGGCACGGCTGAAGACTTAGCGCAGTTCGCTATCGCATTAATGCCTGCACCGGGCGAGCAAAGCCCGCTGTTTGATGACCACGCGACTTTAGATACCATGCTTAGCCCAACCATTCCCCATCCGGAAATTGCATGGGCTGTTTCGCATGGCTTCTTAACTTACGATGGCGTGCTGTCCGGCATCGGTCACGGCGGCGGAACCATGGGCTTTAACACGGATTTCATTATGATTCCCGAAGAGCGCTTTGCCGTGATTGCATTCAGCAATGCAAATGGCGGTGCAGCGTTGATTGGCAGAGTCATGGATGTCATTTTGGGCAACAGCTGGGATGCGGTTCCGCCCTCCCCCGCAGGCCTGCCTGATGCGCGCGATCTTGCCGGAGAATTTGTTGGGCTTCGCCGTGCGTATGGTAACTTCATGGAGTCGATGAATGCGTTAATTCTCGGCACGAATATGTTTATTACCGCGATTGACGAAAACACCATTGAAGTGGTTGCCCAAGGGCAAACGCTCACTTATCGGCAGGTGGCACCTTATACGTTTAGGATAGTGAATGCTGAAGGTCCCATGGCTGCATTCATCGCGCGCATGGCATATGAAATTTATTTTGTGATGGAAGACGGCGTGCCTGTGCGTATACAATTGCCCAACGGCTTTGATGCAACGCGGGCAACATTTGGGCAAAGCATGGTTGGCACGCTGTTGTATATGGCAGTGTGGTATGCCATCATTATTTTCTTTATCGTCATGTCGATTATTCTGCTGATTAGGGCATTGCGCCGCAAACGAGAGTCAAATGCCTTCACTCGCTTGCACGCAGGACTGATTCTTTGCGGCTTGGCGTTTGCCGTTAACGACATTATTCTCGCTATTCGTATATTTTCAGTTGTGCCATTTTTGAGCGCCGGCATATTGCCTCCGCACATTCGGATAAACTGGATTGTACTGCTTGTGGCGGCGGTGACATTTGTGTTGTCGCTGGTTGCGATGTTCAAATGCAAGGTTCCGACAAAGAGCAAAGTATTCCACTTTATCGTTGCTGCGCTGTTGGCGGTTTTGGCTGTGCTGATGTGGAGTAGCAATGTTTTGTGATACACCAGTGTAAGATTAATATAGCGAACACCCGAAAGCCTTTGTGTTTTCGGGTGTTTTGTCTGTGGCGACTCGCCACTGGTGCGGATGCCGGGACTTGAACCCGGACGGTTGCCCACTGGCTCCTAAGACCAGCGCGTCTGCCAATTCCGCCACATCCGCACACCAAAAGTATTATATCACATCCTGCGCAAAAATGCAAGCAAAAAATAAAGAGCAGATTTCTCTGCTCTGTTTGTGGGTTATTCCCAACGGCTGTCGATTTTGCCGCGCGCCAGCATTAAGCCGACTGCGGTGAGGATTGCCACCAAGCCAATGCCGCCAAACACGGGCAGGAATACCCAGCCCACTGTGCTACGCGCCGATGTTTGAAAATCCACCGGCACAGCACGGCCGTTTTCGCTGACGCGGATGTCAATCGTGTTGCCCACCATGGCCTCGGCGCTTCGGTGCGAGTATACCGGAGCAGATCGTCCATGGTGAATGCCGTCATCGCAACTAAAGACCACACGATAACGCCACTCGCCATTAACCATGGTGCTTGAACGCACCGCATGAGTGATCGTGGCACTGTACACCGGATAATCTGCATTGCGCGCAAAGTTAAAATCGCGGATTTCCGGCAGGGCAAGACCGGCAAACACGCCGCCGCCCACTGCCATGAAAATCAGCCCAAACAGCAACACGCTGGCTGCTGCAATCGCCAAGCCTTTTCGTCTGTCCATGTTGCTTACCCACAATCTTGTTATTTTAACTACATTGTCACCCAAATTGCTGGGCGTATATAGCGGTTGGCCGACATGGGACCGTGTACCATGCTGCCGGTGATGCCCAGCGAGCCGCCTGCACTAACTGTGGCGGCGAAATCTGCCTGCAAGCCTGGTGAGCGCAGCCACCAAAACACGTTCATGTTGCCTGCACGGGCAATACGTGCTTGGTCGTTGGCAAAGTATAGCCTTGCCTCAGCTACGGAAAGCAGGAAGACGTAATCTTGCGTGTTTTCGCCGCCGTCCATGCCAAAACGAGAGTCACGGTTGAAGACCTCGGTTTGCACAATGCGGTCACGGTAGCTATGCGGCATGCGGTTGAGCCACTGCCCATTGAGATAATCGCGCATGGCACTGTTTTCCCAGGTGATCTCGACAAAGGCGCCATGATAAGCACGCGCCGGCAAGGCTTCTTCACGCAGCAGCAGCATGCGGTCACCGCGTTGTTCCAGCACCAGCCATTGTGCGCCATCAAACTGCACGTATTCTACCGTACGACCAGCGAAAATGTCATCTTGAATTTCTTGCGTTGTTTCGCTAGCCCGGCGGAAGCCGCCCATGTGATACAACGCTTCGTGCGCACCGGCAGGGTCAGTGTCAATCAGCCGCCTTGCCTGAGAATAGCGCACGTTGGGGGCAATCACAAACACGCTAAGCAATACGATGATTGCCGCCAAGATTAACGCCACGCCGCCCAGTATGACTGCGCGAAGCCACAATTCTTGCTGTTTGAACCACTTCATAAAATCCACTCCTTCTTATACTGCACTCATTATAAACTAGTATGGCGCAATATGCAAAGGCTAAACGGTAAAGAGTTTATGAAGGATGTGTAAACAATGCGGCTTGTTAGCGATTGAGTTCCACGATTTGGATGTTATCGGCCGACACGCCTGTTTTTTGCAGCAGAATTTCTGTGATTTGGGTAACTGTTTGGCGATCCAGTTCGCCGCCGCCCACCACGGCACGCACGCTATTATCACCCACAACCACCAGTGCTTCGCGCCCAGTTTGTGCGGTGATGAGCGCCTCGCACTCACTTTGCAGGCGAATGGCGTTAGACAGCACTTGCAGGGACTCACTGGCCTGTGCCACGGCGGTGGGGTCGGACTGACTGTCGGCAATCACGCTGCTGAGCACGGCGCGGGCTTCGTCGTGCGCGGCATTGCGGTTAAGCCTTGCCCCGGCGAAGTATTCCCGTGCGCTGGCACCCATGGGGTGCTGAATATTTGAACCATGCACAAATTGTGCATCGCCTAGGCTGCCTTCGCTTTCTGCGTCAGTGTTTGCTGCGGTGGTGACGGGCTGCGCGTTAACGGCGCGATACGGATCGCTGTAATACCAATTGATGAAGACCGCCGCCGCCAGTGCAAGCACCAAAGTAACCATCACCAGCTGGCGTTTTTGCAAAAGTTTTTTCATGTGTGTTTCCTCCTGTGTGATATGTGATAATTGTGGGCGGATTCGCATCGCCCCTACAAATATTACCCGCTCATCTGTGCGACAGATACCATGTTGCTACCAATACCCAGCACGGCAGTGACGGCTTCCACAATGGCTTGCCGCACCAGAATATCTCCGCCGCCCTGCGCGATGACGGCCACGCCGCGCACTTGCGGCTCAATCATGCGCAGCACAAGGCCTTGCTGCCCTGCGCCTTGCCCAATGACCACATACTCGGTGCGTACGTTGATGTGCTCTTCAATGCGGTCGCCATCTTGCACAATGCGGGTGTCGCTGCTGCCTTGGGTGGCAAACATGGGTTGATTTCCGGCATCAATGGTAAGCATCACGCGCACATCGCCTGCGCCAGCGATTGAACCCAGCAGTTTTTCTAGGCGGTTTTCTAGCTGCTGTTCAAAGTCCGCCAAATCTACGCGAATTGACTCGCTGGCGGGGTTCACATTTGCTGGTGCGCGGCTGCCGCCAAAGGGCAGTCCGCTGACTGCTAACAGCAGTAGGCCAAGCACACCTGCCAGCAACAACGCCGCTTGCCAGCGTGAGATTTTCCACTTTTTCAGCATCGTATCCACTTTTTCCATCGTGTTTGCTCCATCAGTTCATTACAATTTCAACATCAAAGCCAACTTCGTGACGCAGCGCGGCGGCCAAACCAGTGGTGTTGCTGCCCTGCGGAATCTCCACTCGCGCCAATACGATATCTATGCTGCCGTCGGACAAAATAGACGTGCCTAGGTAAATTTGCCCGTCCAAACCGCGGGTATCCAGCACTGCTCGCATGCCGTTGCGCAGCTGCACGTCAATGGCGCCTTGCATTTGCCGTGCCATTTCTTGCTGCAGCGCGTGATTCACTGGCGGCGCTTGCAGCTGCGGAAACACCCAGTCCATTGATACGCCGCCATGTGTGATGATTGGCGACAAAAACGCACTGAGCAAAAACACTGCCACCACCACCCGCACAGATTTCTCCACTGCGCCTTTGGGGGCAAGCAGGCGAACAATGCCGCCGGCCAACGCCGCTAGTGCAATCGACAGCGCCCAAGTGCGAAAGACTTCCATTTATACACTCCTCATCGTTAGCACAATGCCCGTAGAAATCACCAGCAGCGCGGCATTGAACAGCACACACGCGCTGAGTATCGCCACGGCATTTGCGGCACTTTTGAACACGCCGCCTGCGCGTCCTTGGCCGAACAGTTCTGCTGCGCCCGCCAAGCCTTTGAGCATCACCGACCACAGCAGCAGCTCGGTTAGCACAGGGGCGTAGAGCAGCAATGCGGCAATCAGCGCAAAGCCACCCACTGCGCCCTTGACTAAACTCACGCTGCTGAGTATTGCACCGGTAGCTTCGCTGATGGCGCCGCCAACTACGGGAATGCTGCTGGCTAAAACACGCACGCCGCGAATGACCAATGCATCGGCCGTGTTGGTGATCACACTTTTGATGGAAAGCAGCGCGGTGAACAAGCTGGCCAGCACAGCGAAGGTGCCAAGCACTGTTTTCTTGATTGCGCTGGCCACGGCGGAAAGCCGTGCATCCTGCGCGGCGGCATCAACGAGGCTCAGCCCCAGCACAATGCCCGTGGTGGGGATAATCACCCCCTGCGTCAGCTGCGCCATGCCCTGTGCTGCCATGAATGCTAGCCCATGGTAGCTCACCGCCGCGCTTGGCCGCCCGCTTGCTGTGAGCAGGCCGGCCAAAATGGGAATGAGCGCAAGGTTTAAATTTGCGCCCAACTGCACCACCGCTGCTGCTGCCCGCATGAGATCCGCGAGGCCGGGCAGCAGCAAAATCAGCGCAAGCATGCTGCCGGTGATTTCGAGGGTGCGACGCATTTTTTCGTCCTCGGGCAGGATGGAAAAGGCGTAGGCCATGAGCATAATCACACCCAGCGCAAGCGCGCCCGAGCGCAACACGCGCACAAAACTGCCCTGCAACATATTCAATAGTTGGTTGATGATATCACGCGGGGAAACGTTAAGCAGGCCGTATAAATCCATGTTGGCTAGGCCTAGGTCAGCTAGGAGGTCGCGGGTTTCGGGCGGGAGGGTGTCGGCCAGCTGTGTGGCACCGCTGGCCTGCAACTGCGCGTCCATGTTTGGCGTATAGGCTTGGGCGGAAACGGCGAAGGCGATGAGTAACAATAACGTAACCAGTGTTTTTTTCCACATTTGTTTTATCCTCGTATTAATCCAACAGCGAGTTGTGCAATGCTCATGAGTATGGGCAGTGTCAATGCCAAAATCAGCAATCGGCCACCCAGCTCTACGATATTCGCCAAAGAGCTTGACCCACTGTCGCGGCAAATATCGGCGGCAATTTGCGTGGTGATGCAAATGCCCAATGCCTGCACCAGCATGGTGAAGGCGTTGTTGCCGCCCAGCAGATTATCCGTGCCCAGCGGGGCATATTGCAGGATTTCCTGTACACCGCTGATGAGTTGCTGCAGCGAGCTAAACGTCAACAAGGTCACCGCAAGAATGCCGCCGAGCTGCACAAAAATGGCGAACTCCGGCTTAATTTGCCGCACGATCAACGCTGCAATGGCCGCGATAATGGCGGCAACGCCCAGCTGTATCATATCGGCAGCACGCTCTGCACGGTTTCAAGCAGGCGCAACAGCTCGGGAATGAGCATCATCAAAATCACCACAATGCCCGCAAGCACGATGAGCATGCCGTATTCTTCCCGGCCAATTTTGGCGAGAATTTGCTGCAAAATGGCCACAATCAGCCCGACCGACGCGATGCGGATAATTAGCGTTAAGTCCATAATTTCCTCCTAATTGTAGGGGCGCGCATTGCGCGTCCGTTTTTTTCCTCGGACGGCCAATGGCCGCCCCTACAGGCACATTACATAAAGAGAATCATCACCGTCAGCCCCGCAAGGACGCCCAGCGTGAAGGCTGCTTTGCCACGGGTGTCGCGCACGGTGCGGGCTTGATCAAGCTGAGCGGTGAGCAGGGTTTCGTGCAGCTGCAAGGCCTCGCGTTGCCCGGCGGCGTCGCTTGCGCCAAGCAATTGCCCCAGCGAAAGCAGATGCCTGCGGTCGTCGTCTTTTAAGCCATGCCCGGGAGTTTGCAACGCGCCATGCCAAGCCTGCGGGAAATCTGTGCCTGTGTTCATGCTATGCAAGCAGCGCGGCAAAAACGCCGGGTGATGCGTTTGTTGGCATAAGTCGGCAATCATGGTTTGCACGGGCGGGCGGTTATATTGCAGCTGGGCGCGCAGCTGGGCAATCATTTGCAGGCTCAGTTCCAGCTGACGGGCGCGCTGCATCATCGTGCGGGAAACGAGTGCTCCTGTGCCCGCGCAAGCCAGAAATACTAGGGCCATGGCTATGTAGTTAAGCATGTTTTCTCACGTTCCTTTAATTGCAAATAATCGCTAACGGCGAATTGCGCATTACGCATGGTGCACTGTACAATCCAGTCAAAGGCCTGTAGCAGTGGTTGCACCACCGGGCGAGCCATTGCTTCCTCTAAGCTGCCTGCGTGCACCGTGGCGGCAAAGTGCACGCCCGCGTGCATGCCCGCCTGCAACGCCGCCACATCCTCCTCGCCGCCCAGTTCGTCGCAGATGATCACCTGCGGGGCAAGGCTGCGCAAGGCTAGAATGATTCCTTGGCCTTTGGGATAGCCGCTGAGCACGTCGGCGTTCATGCCCACGTGGCAGCAGGGCATACCGTTGCGCACACCAGCCAGCTCGCCGCGTTCATCAATCACAGCCACACGCAGGCCGTGGTTATCCGAAAGTCGGCGGGATAAATCACGCAGCAGGGTAGTTTTGCCGCTGCCGGGTGGCCCGGCAATGAGTACACTGGGCAGTTGCCCCTGCGCATAAATCTTGTTGCACAGCTCGGCCGCTGCACCGGGAACTTCTCGCGCCACACGTAAATTCACGCTGGAGATTTCACGCACGGCACTCACTTGCCCGTGCTCAAGCACAGCGGTGCCGCATAGTCCTGCACGATGGCCGCCAGGCAGGGTGATGTACCCCCGTGCGATATCTTGGGTGTAGCTGTGCACGGAAAATTCGCACAGGTTGCGCAGAATTTGCGCCAGTTGCTCGGCGGTCAGGCGCAGGCAGTCATTGCGCCACAGGGGCGTGACACGCTGCGATGCCGTGATGTAATGCGGCCCGCTTGGCAGGGTGAGCGAAAGTGCTGCACCGGCGCGCATGCGGATCTCCGTAACTTGAGCGCGTAAGTCATCGGGTACGCAGGCGAGCATGTCGCGTACAAAGGCGGGCAAATGCGCTGCGGCTTGGTCAAAGGGCTTTGCGCCAAGTGATAAAACCAAAACGAACACCCCCTTCACGCATTTTTACATGCTTATGCAGGGGATGTCCGAGTTATGAATGGGAAATTTTGTTGACAAATGGAGAATCTTGTGGTAGAATCAAGTTGGCGTGCGCTGCGGTGCTGTTTAGTTTCCTCCGAACGTTGTTTATCAACGGGAGGGGGTGAGGTCTATGGAGTATTTGGTAATGCTAGTGCTGATTTTGTACATGCTTACTGAGCTTAAAAGAACCGATAAAGAAAACTAACCGCCCCAGTCGCAATGGTTAGCGGTTAGCATTCTTCTTCTCAACGTTGAGGAAGCTACTGCGCCGTTAGCGCTAAGCCCCCTGACACTCTCATTATATCATACGTAATGGGAAATGTCAAGGGGTTTCATTATTTTTGCCTATGATTCCGGGTTCACGTGCACCATGCAGTGTTTAACTTTCTCGAACTGTGCTTCGATTTCGTCGTGCACTTGCTGGGCAATATCATGTGCTTCAGTCAGCGAGAGCTCCGCATCTGCGCGGATTTCGAGGTCTACGTAAATTTTGTTGCCAAACAGGCGCGTATGCAGTTTGTCGATGCCCAAAACTTGTGGTTGCGCTAAGACAATCTCGCGCATGGCTTGCTGGATTTCTTCGTCGCAGGCTTTGTCGGTCATTTTTCCAATGGCGTCCAGAGCAATTTGCACGGCGGTTTTTAGAATAAACAGGCAAATGATGATCGCTGCCACGCTGTCCATGATGGGGAAGCCGAGCATGGATCCCAATATGCCGAAAAAGCTGCCGATGGACGATAGACCGTCGGCGCGGCTGTGCCAAGCGTCTGCCATCAATGCGCCGGAGTCAATCTTCTTGGCTGTGGCACGCACATACCAAAACAGGCCTTCCTTCACGCCAATGGACACCACAGCGGCAATCAACGCCAACAAACCCGGCACGGCGATGTCGTCATAGTTGCCCGCAAGGACGCGCTGCACGCCGCCCCAACCAATGCCCACGCCCACGGAGAACACCAGCAGCGCAAGCAGCAGCGCTGCCACGCATTCAAAGCGTTCGTGGCCATAGGGATGCTTGGCATCGGCCTTTTTGCCCGCAAGCTTGATGCCGATAATTACCACTATGGTGCTAAATAAATCGGCAATGGAATGTACGGCGTCGCTAACCATGGCGGCTGACTGCCCAAAAATGCCTGCAAATAATTTGAATGCTGCAAGCAGTGTGTTAACGAGGATGCTGTTGCGTGCGGTGGTCATAGCCATTTTCTGCGGAGTTTTCTTCATGATAAAACCTCTTTCTATTCATCATGCTATTCCGCTGATGTATAAAAAGACACACCTACGGAACATTTCTGTCCCGCAGATGTGAGTGAAATTTCATCTGCTGCTGCTTGCGCAGCCCGGCACCATGCAAAGCATCGCCTGTTCAGAATGCTAGTATAACATACTACTTAGGCATTGTCAAGTATTTTTTTCGTCCGCGCCGTATTTTCGCTGCATGCGTTCTACTTTTTGTTGCATGTCGCGCAGCTCTTCTTGTGCGCTTTGGATAGCAGCGTTTTGCTCCACGGGTTCTTCGGGCGGTGGGGCAGGCATAACTTCGCTTGGTGGTTCGTGTTGGGCAATGTCTAGCGAGAAATCCTCGGCCGTTAGCCCCTGTGTGGCAAACACCGGCACGGATGCTTCTAGTTGGGGTTGCTGTTTGGCTTTGTCTTTGGCGCGTAGTTGCAGCAAAATAGCTAGCACAAGCGCTAGCAGCGAAACACTGGTAATGCCCGCACCCAACATAAGCCCGCGGGGGCGGTAGTGCATTTCCACGGTATGCAAACCTGCGGGCAAATCAATGGCCAAATAGGCACCGTTGCCGGTGCTTAGCAGTGGCACACGCTCGCCGTTGAGGAACACCCGCCAGCTGGGGTCGTAGGGAATGGAGGTAAACATTAGCCCGGCTTGTGGCGCGTTGATGGTTCCGGCCAGACGGGTGTCGCTGAACTCGGTGAGTTGCAGTGCGCCGCGTGCTAACACATCGTAGCCTGCGCGGAAATTATCCATGTTGATGGCGTAAGCATCTAGGCGGAAGGTGCCTGCGGTGGCGTTGTTGTGAGGTCCAGATAGATGCAGCTCGATCTCAAGCGGTTCGCCTGCGCGAATTTCACCAATGTCGATGACAGTGTTGCGGCGGTGGCGTCGTTCGGGGCGGCCGTCGGGGCGAATAATGTGCAGGCCATGAATATAATTGCGATCCATGTGGATGTACACATTGCTGTCCACGTCGCTCAGCAGCAGTAGCGGAATCACTGCATTTTGCCCCTGTGGGCGGCCGCTGAAGCTAATCATGTTGCCGCCAGTAATTTCGGGCACTAGGTTGGGCGAAGTTGTTGAACCGTGGTTAATTTGCAGCTCAAGTGGCGTGAAAACCTCGGCCTGCACATTGCTGGCACGGCGCCAAAAGTCTTGTTGCAGGTGAATGGGGTTGTTCATATAGACGGTTTCCCACTCACGCAAGTTGTTGTGTGCCCAAAAAGCCACGGATAGGGGATAGCGATTCTCGAACGCGGTGTAGCGCTCGAAGTCCAGCTGCGGGTGTCGTTGATAAACCATGGGGTTCAGCGTGTGCACAAAAGTGTCGCCGCGCGGCGGGTGATTGTGATCGTGGCCGTGGTTTTCAATGAGCCAGCGCAGGTTGTGCATGGCGTTGAAGACTGGCGTGTTGGGGTTGTAGATGTAGCTGTTGATGTGGTTTGAGTCCATGCCTAGGCGGTTTTGCAGGTTGGCTACATACTCGTTGGCCATGGAGCTGAAGGTAGATATACCGCGGTAGCCATACCAAGCTGGTGACATGTGTGTGCGACTGTCGGTCAGTTCCATGCGGAAGAATAGTTCGTCGTCAAATTCCAAAATGTTATCACGCACTTGCTGGAATTCTGGAACGCCCGAAACGAAGCTTTCCCGAACTTGCCGGACATTGAACTGGTTAATGCTGGCCGCGCTCACTTCGGTGATTACCGCGCAAAACAGCAGCACGGCAAGCCCGGCTTTCCAGCGTTTGTCGCCTTTCATGTTCGCCAGCAGCAGAATGCCGTATACCAGCAAAAACGCAAGCGTGATGGCAATGGTGATGTAGAAATTGCCGTATACATTATTGCCACCGGGCACGTAGGTTATCACGTATCGTTGAATATTAGGTGTACCAACACGGCTGACGATTATTACAAAAGCGGCTGTTGCTGCGCCCACGCCCAGCAGCGTTTTGGCGGAGACATCGCGAATGTGCTGGAAGGCACGAAATGCGATGAACAGCAGCAAGAAGCTATAGATAAACGAAAAACGGTGGGGGAGGTCGTTGGGAAACTTGCCTGCATGCCACAACCAGTTGAGGATATTGACATTCATGCTGAGGAACATGAACACCATCAGTGCACTATAAGCAATTTTTTCGCGCAGTTTAATCTTTGGTGCAAGCAGGAACAACGGCGCCAGCAGCAAGGCAATCACGCCGCTGTAAACATTGGGCATAGCGTTCATGCCGTGCCCGCGAATGGTGGGGCTGAGGCTGGCGAAATGCTGTGCCAAAAAGTCAAAGGCGTTGAAGAACAGGTTGGCGTTTTCGGGCATGGTTGCGCTGGTGGCTGAGGATGATTGCAGCGCAAAGAATGTGGGCAGCAGCGCAATGGCCGCCAGCCCGCCAGCTAGCACTGAACCCATGCCAAACGCCAGTGCCGCGCGTGGCAGACGCAAGCGTTGCAGCTTGGGTAGAGTGTCGCTTTTTTCGGGTAGCGTGGCGTTGAGATTGTAGTTAGAGAAATATTGCACAAAGAAGAACAGCACGCTGAAAATGCACAGCATGAATCCCATGTAAAAGCTGCTGAACATGGCGATGGCCAAGCTGACGGTATATAGTGTAAACTTGCCTTTGGCCACGCAGTAGTGAACGCCTAGGGCAATCAGTGGCAGCAGTGCAAGGGCATCCAGCCACATCACGTTCCAATAGTAGGCCAGTATCCAAGCGCAAAAGGCATACAAAATGCCAAATGCTGCAATGGAAAAATTATTGAGGCCGAACATTTTCTTCAGCATGTAGGCAAAAGTCATAGCGGCCATTACGCATTTGACGAGTATCATCACAGCAATGGCCTCGGGCACACGCTGGTGGCCAAACAGCAGCACCACGATGATGCCAATGGGGCTGGACAAATAGTTGAAGAAGTTGCCCAAAAAGCCGCCGCCTAGGCCACTATACCAAGAATATAGCAGGCTGCCGCCCCCGGTCAGGCGCATTTGCAGCTCGCCAAACAGCGGTGCGTATTGATGGAATAGATCCATGTGCAAAATGCTGCGCACGCCGCGTTCACCGCTAACGAACGGCACCATGTTGTGCACAAACCACATGAAAACCATCAAAAAGGTTGCGCCGACCCCCGCCGCAGCCACGTAGCAATTTTCTTTTGCCCAGCGTATGAGCTTGTCCATGTTTTCCTCCTAAAGCGCTAATTTAGTCGATTTCTATTCCACCCAAACCCGGTCTTCCTCTTTGGGCATAATCAACGTGTGTTCGCCATCCCAAATGAACTCCACGGTCTTAGTGTAGCCGTGGCGGTTTTTGGCCACGATGATTTCCATGGTGTTGGCCTCGGGCAGATCCACGGTGTTGGAGTCGTCGTTTTCGTTTTTGTAGTATTCCTCGCGGTAAAGCATCAGCACCACGTCGGCATCTTGCTCAATGGAGCCGGACTCGCGCAGGTCGCTTAGCTGTGGCCGGTGAGATTTACCACGGCCTTCTGTGGCACGGCTAAGCTGCGCACAACAAATGACGGGGATGTTTAAATCTTTGGCCATCATTTTTAAGCCGCGTGTGATTTCGCTGACTTCTTGCACGCGGTTTTCGGTGCGTTTGGCACCTTGGATGAGCCCCAAGTAGTCGATGACAATGCAGTCCACGCCTTTGAGCCGCCGTGCACGCGCCTTGATTTCCGGCACGGTGATGGTGGAGGTGTCGTCAAACCACAGCTCACAGTCGTTGAGCCTGCCCACTGCGTCGCCGATTTTCCGCCATTCGTCCTGCGAAAAATCGCCCGTGCGGAACTTATAGCCTGCAACCAGAGCTTCCATGGAAAGCACGCGCGTGGCCACCTGCTGTTTGGTCATCTCCAAAGTGAAGAACAGCACTTTGCGGTTGCTGTGCGTGGCAATCTGCTGGGCAATGCGCAGGGCAACGGAGGTCTTACCCATGGCTGGGCGTGCGCCAATGAGCACCAAGTCTGCACGGTTAAAGCCGGTGAGGCAATTGTCAAGTTCGGTGAAGCCGGTTTTGAAGCCTTGTAACTGTTCTTTGTCCGGTGATGACATTTTGGCCAAATGGTCGTAGACATCATTCACAATAATATCGCGCAGACGCGAAGGGCCATCGGTGCCGCGGCCTTGGCGGATTTCGTAAATCTTTTGTTCAGCGTTGTCCAGAAGGGTGTCGGCGGTTTCGCTTTCGGCAGCGGCGGTTTCGATGATCTCTTGCGCAATGGACATCAAGCGGCGCGTGGTGTATTTCTCGCGCACAATGTTGGCATAGCTTTCGATGTTTTGCGTGCTAGGCACACTTTGTGCCATTTGTAGCAGATAGTTGCGTCCGCCGGCGTCGTCGTAGACTTGGTCGCGCTTGAGGTGTTCAAGCACCACAAGCGGGTCTATTTTGCCGCCGCAGGTTTCAATTTCCACCATGGCGGCGAAAATTGCTTGGTGTTGCGGCAAAAAGAAATATTCAGGCCGCACGGCAACCTGTGCGGTGGCCAAGCAACCGGGATCGATCAATATGCTGCCCAGCACGGCTTGTTCGGCTTCCATGCTAAAGGGCATTTGCAGGTTTTCGGGTGGCATATGTTAACTCCGTTATGTCAATTTTGCGGCGATTTCTGTGGCAATGCGGTGGGCGTATTTCTCGGTTATTTTTTTGCGTGAACCCCAAGCATTCAAGCCATATGCGCAGATATAAATTTTTGCTTGGTCGCCTATGGGTTGCACAGCAACACACACCAGCGTGAAGGCTTCATTGAAGCCTTGAAATGCTGCGATAGCATGGTAGTTGCCAATGGCAGGCACGAGTTTACGATAACCTTTGCTGGCAGACAACACCACGTGAACGTCGGCGATGTTGTTAATGCTGTGCAGGGGCACAACAATGCTTGTGTGATGATCTTCGCGGCCTTGCCCGAAGCTCATCAGAAGAGTAAGAGGAATTGTGATAGCCATTATTATCCAAAGTCCATTTCCCCACCAAATGACGAAAGCCATCATAACCATAAGCAAAGGAATGCTCCACGGCAAGCGACGCGCTATCAATCGCAGCTGCTGTTTTCGCCACAGTTTTTCGAGCTGTTCGCGTGTTTCTTTGGTCATTAACGGACCAAATGGCACTTGCTCAATCATACTTTTTCCCTTTCCTAGCAGCCATAGCCGCCGTAGTATCCGCCGCCATAGCAGCCGTTGCTGCCGCCTTGCCCGCTGCGCCCACCGGGCCACATGAACATCGGCCACATCACGATGGGCGGCATTGGGGTTGACTGTGGCAGGGGAGTGCCCTGCGGTCGCTCAACATAGCGTGCGGTGCCACAGCAGAAGCAGAATTTGTGCTCATCTTCGATGCGTTTGCCGCAGTTGGTGCAGAACATGGCGTGCTCCTTTATGCGTTGCGTTGTTTATCTCGCTGCCGTGTTTCTTCCATGGCACGGTTGACAAAGCCGTTGAGGCTTTCGCCTTGCTCGGCGGCGTGTTGTTTTAATTCGGCCTTTTCGCCTTTTTTCACTTTGATTTCAAGACGATCATAAGTATTAAGCTTGTAGTCTGCGATGGCCTTTTTTCTTTCTTCGCTTATCTCTGCCAAAAAATCGCCCCTTCTACTTTAGTAGTAAGATTGCACAAAGCGGGAGTTGGACGTCCCCTCTTCTTTGTGCGACATTCCGTCTTGCGTGTTGGACGTTCCTGTGTTATAATATAGCTATCAACAGCGCAAGGAGAGATATCATGGACTACGACCAAGCCGCATTTCTGAACCTGCATGTGCTACTGCAAAAAGCCAAAGTGCCTTTGGAATGCTTCATCGAAAACCCCGTATGCCCTCTGCGCGCTGAAGTGTTGGCGAGTATCGCACAGGACTACCTCACCGCACTTGACGAAGCAATAGAGGTGGTGGAAGAGGGTTTGCTTATTCTCCCGTCACCAGCACAAAAAACTTCGCACTCACACCATGTTGCAGCTTGATTTCTGCTTCATAGGTGCCGCAGTTTTTGATGTCGTCAATGGTGATTTTGCGGCGGTCTGCGGCAACGCCGAACTGCGCTTGCAGGGCTTCGGCGACCTCTTTGGCCGTGATTTTGCCAAACAAGCGGCCTTGCTCACCTGCTTTTGCAGCAACCTTCACTGTTTTTTCGTTGAGCTTAGCAGCGGCATCTTTGGCGGCTGCGGTTTCGGTCGCCAGCTTGTGCGCGGCTGCGGCGTCTCGGTTTTTCAGCTCGGTCATGGCTTGGGCGTTGGCCTCAATGGCCAGCTTGCGCGGGAACAAAAAGTTGCGTACGTGGCCGTCGGCGGCGTTAACGAGGTCGCCTTTTTTGCCAAGGCCCTTTACGTCTTGGGTAAGTACTACTTTCATGGGATCATTCCTTTCAAATTTTGCACAATGCGGTTGATTGCGTTTTCGAGCGTGTATTTCTCGCGGCCAATGGCACAAAGATGCACTAGCGTGTTTTCTGCGTCGATGTATTCTGTTGTGGCAAAAACAACCACAAATCTTTTGTTGTCTCCAGCGCGTCTGCCTAAGAGGAGCTGTGGCTGCAATACGGAAATAACTGGAACGTTGAACAACGCGGAAGTATCCAATACTGTGCTGGACTTATGTGACATCGTTATTGCGGTTTGCAGGACATTTGCGGGCATGATTTGACCAGCGATACTATAATGATGCACCGTAATTTTTGGTATTCGGTTGACTAGTGCGATAACTGCCCCCCACACTGTGCCAACCACTAAACCAATCAATATGCCAACTGGACCCATCACCACTCCCGGGAGAGCACATAGACCCATTAAGCATAGCCAAAGGCGAATCAAATATTCTCGCTGCCGCTTATCAATCGCTTTTTGCGCAAATTCTTGCACCGCAGGGCTTGTGAATAGTTCATAGGGCGGTGCTGCCGATGGTTGCGGAGGAAGTTTTGCTTGTGCAATGCCGTCTTTCAGTTTTTGCATGTAGCTTTTTTCGGGCGCAGGCGGGGGAGTAGAAGCGGCAGGTGGCGGCAGAGGTGTATCAGGGACAAAGCACTGCGCGCCGCAAGCTGTGCAAAATTTGCTGTTTTGTGGCAACTGCGTGCCGCACTTGTTGCAAAACATGATTAGCCCTCTTGTCGCATAATTATATACTATTATATAGCAAAAAGTCGACGTTGTCAAGCTTGACTTGTGCGCAAGAATGTGCTATAATGATGACATGACCGAACAAGCCCTGCACACAATTCAACAGCACAGCATGCTGCGGCCTGGCGACCACGTGGTTGTCGGGCTTTCGGGCGGTGCAGACAGCGTGGCGCTGGTGCATGTATTGTGCAGCTTGCGGGAAGCTTGGCAGCTGACCCTCACCGCCGCACACGTGAACCACAACCTGCGGGGCGAGCAATCGCAGGCAGATGAGCAATTTTGCCGCAACCTGTGCGCGCAATGGCAGGTGCCGCTGCGGGTGCATCAAGCGCAGTTTGAGCGGTTCACCGAAGCTGCTGGCCGCGAAGCGCGCTATGCATTTTTTTCGCAGCTTGGCGGCGATAAGTTAGCCCTTGCGCACACGCTCAGCGACCGCATGGAGACGTTTTTGCTCAACATTGCGCGCGGAACTACCTTGCGTGGGCTGTGCTCCATTCCGCCGGTGAGGGAGAAAATTATTCGGCCGTTGATTGACTGCACACGTGCGCAGGTGGAAGAATACTGCGTGGCACATGACCTAGAATATCGCATGGACGAAAGCAACGATGACCTGCGCTATCGACGCAATCATGTGCGGCATGAAATTTTGCCACAGCTTGGCTGGAGTCCCGATCATATGCGCCGCATGTTTGCTGCGTTGGAGCAGGATGAAGATTATTTGGTTGAGCAGGCCTTGCAGCCTATTGATTTTTTGCAGGCACCCGCGCCGCTGAAAAACCGCGCGCTGCGGAATATGCTAGAGCGGGCGGGCCGTGATGTGACCCAAGTGCGCATGCAAGAGCTGGAAAAACAGTTGCGCTCGCCCAAGTTCACAAAAAAGTTACGCGGCATACAAAAACATGGCTTGGCAAATGCTGAAAACTGTGATACAATAGACTGTGATGTGTTGCAAAGCACGCGTGGGAGAGAAAGAGTGGATTAAAGATGGAGATATTCATTAGTCAGCAAGAACTGGCAGACATTGTGCAAGAACTTGGCGCGCAAATCTCGCGTGACTACGCTGGCAAGCGGCTGCTATTGGTTGGTGTGCTCAAGGGTGCATTTGTGTTTTTGGCGGACTTAGCCCGTGCCCTCACCATTCCCTGCGAGGTGGATTTCGTGACGGCATCCAGTTATCGCGATGGCACATTGCCCGGCGCATTTGAGATTTTGCAAGATTTATCGTCGTCGCTGCAAGATTACGATGTGCTGGTTGTGGATGATATTCTGGACAGCGGCAACACGCTTTCGGTGATGCTTGAACATATGAAGTCGAAGAATCCGCGTAGCTTGGAGTTGTGTGCGCTGTTGGACAAGCCCAGCCGCCGTGTTGTGCCCGTGCAGGCAAAATACGTGGGCAGGCAAATTCCCGATGCCTTTGTGGTGGGCTATGGACTGGATTATGCGCAACAATATCGCCATCTGCCGCATATTGCGGTATTAACTGACGAAAATAATTAACAATACACATTGCGAAAGGGTTTGACGTGAACAAAAACAATTTGATGAAACTCATTGCCATTGGCCTAGTGGTTGTTGCGATTTTTGGCTTCGCCATTCATGCGCTTAACAGCAACCGCGGCGAAGAAGTGCAGTCTTCCGAGCTAGCGAACTTGTTTGACCGCGAGGAAATTGCCTACTTTACCCTCAACTTTGGCAACGGCGCCATGCAATTTTGGCGGCGCGACCAAGTGGAGGTGAACGATCAAGGACAACTACGTCCTAGGTCAGATCAACGGCGCAACTTTGGCCGTGCCACCGTGGTTGATGCTGTAACGTTTAGAGAGCATATTTATGCTTCGGTGCGGGAGCACAATCAGCATGAAGACCGCGTGAATGATCTGCAATATCAAATCGGCTATGACTTTTTGCTCAGCAACACCAGCGCCATGCTGTGGAACTTGTTGCCCATGGTGCTCATTGGCGGAATACTGGTGTTCTCCATCATCACCATGATGCGCCGCACCAGCAACATGATTAGCGGCGAAAACCGCAGCAATATGAACTTTGGCAAAGCCCGTCTGCGCTTGATGCAAAAAGACGACAAGCGCAAAACCAAGTTTGATGACGTGGCCGGCGCAGAAGAAGAAAAAGAAGAGCTGCAAGAAATTGTGGAGTTCTTGCGCAGCCCAGATAAATTCAGCGAGCTGGGCGCACGTATTCCTAAAGGCGTGCTGCTGGTGGGCCCGCCGGGCACGGGCAAAACGCTCATCGCCCGCGCCGTGGCAGGCGAAGCCGATGTGCCTTTCTTCAGCATTTCGGGTTCCGACTTTGTGGAGCTCTATGTGGGCGTGGGTGCGTCACGCGTGCGAGACATGTTCACGCAAGCGAAAAAAGCCGCACCGTCCATCGTATTTATCGACGAAATTGATGCCGTGGGTCGCCAGCGCGGCGCAGGCATGGGCGGCGGCCACGATGAACGTGAGCAAACGCTCAACCAGCTGCTGGTGGAAATGGACGGCTTTGGCACCAACGAAGGCGTGATTATCATCGCCGCCACCAACCGCCCGGACATCCTTGACCCGGCTTTGCTGAGACCCGGCCGCTTCGATCGCCAAGTGACCGTGCTTGTGCCAGACGTGAAAGGCCGCGAAGCAATCCTGCGCGTGCATGCTAGAAACAAGCCTTTGGCACCCGATGTTGACCTGAAAGTAATTGCGCAAACCACCGCAGGTTTCACCGGCGCAGACCTAGAAAACCTGCTTAACGAGGCTGCGTTGCTTGCCGCAAGGCACGAGCGCAAGGCCATCACCCGCGACGAAATTGAATCGGCTATGCTTAAGGTGGTCATCGGCACGCAGAAGAAATCGCAGCACAAAACCGAGAAAGATCTCAAGTTGCTTGCCTACCACGAAGCTGGCCATGCCGTGACGTCCTACTACTTGGAAAGCCAAGACGACGTGCACCAAATCAGCATAATTTCACGCGGCATGGCAGGTGGTTACACGATGTATCTGCCGCAAGACGACAAAAAATTTATCTGCAAAACGGACATGGAAGAAGACATCGTCAGCCTGCTAGGCGGCCGCGTGGCCGAAGCACTGGTGCTGGGCGATATCTCCACTGGCGCCAGCAACGACATTGAACGCGCCACCCGCTTGGCCAAGGACATGGTCATGCGCTACGGCATGTCTGCGGAGCTTGGCCCCATTGCCTACACCACCAACAGCGAAGTTTTCCTAGGACGTGACTACGGCCAAACCCGTAGCTACAGCGAGCACATGGCCGAAAACATCGACTTGGAAATCAAGAAAGTCATCAGCACCGGTTACAAAAACGCTGAAGACATTCTCAACACCAACATGGCGCAATTGCACGAAGTTGCCCGCGTGCTGTTGAAGCTCGAAACCATTTCGGGCGAGCAGTTCAAGCAAGTGATGGCAGGCGAAACGCTGCCGGAAATGAATTCGTAATATTATGGTTGCGGGCGGATTAACATCCGCCCCTACATATTGAGGGAGAACATGCCTACCAAAAAAGACTACACCAACACAGACATGACCAAACTCGTTGGGGCGGACAAAGTACGCAAACGCCCCGGCGTGATTTTTGGCAGCGACGGCCTTGAAGGCTGCCAGCACTCCGTGTTTGAAATTTTGAGCAACAGCGTTGACGAGGCCCGCGAAGGCCATGGCGACCGCGTGATTGTGACGCGTTATCTCGACCACAGCATTGCCGTGCAAGACTTTGGCCGTGGTTGTCCCGTGGACTGGAACGAGCGCGAAAACTGCTTTAACTGGGAGCTTGCGTTTTGCGAGCTCTACGCCGGCGGAAAATATGACACCAACAGCGGCGGAAGCTATACCTTTTCGCTGGGGCTCAACGGCCTTGGGCTCACTGCCACCCAACAGTCCTCCGAGTGGATGAACGCCGAGATTTTTCGCGACGGCTACCGCTATGCTTTGAACTTTGAAAAAGGCAATATCGCGGGCGACATGCAAAAAGAGCCAACCAAACAAAAGCAAACCGGCTCGCGCTTTCACTGGAAGCCTGACCTAGAAGTCTTCACCGAAATTGATATTCCGCTGAGCTTTTTTGAACATGTGATGCGGCGGCAATCGGTGGTCAACAGCAGCGTGCGCTTCATTTTGCGCCACGAAACAGAACCCGGCAAGTTTGAGGAAATCGAGTATTTCTACGAAAACGGCATTGTCGATTACATCAAGGAAATCGCCGGTGATGCGCTACTGACCGATGTGCAATATTGGGAAGCCCAGCGCCAAGGCCGCGATCGAGCCGACCACGCAGATTACCGCCTAGAGATCACATTGGCGGTGGCGTTTTCCAAAAGCAAAACGTTGAAGGAATACTACCACAACTCCAGCTTTTTGGAGCACGGCGGCGCGCCCGACAAAGCCGCGCAAAGCGCATTTGTGGGCTTTATTGATGGTTATCTAAAGCAGCAGGGCAAGTACAACAAAACCGACCCGAAAGTGAAATTCCAAGATATTTTGGACTGCATGTTGCTGGTGATTTCCAGCCGCAGCTCGGTCACTTCATATGAAAATCAGACCAAAAAGGCCATCAACAATAAATTCATTCAAGAGGCCATGGCGGAGTTCATTCGCCACCAAATGGAAGTGTATTTTCTGGAAAATCCCCTTGACGCTGAGAAAGTTGCCGACCAAATCATCATCAACATGCGCTCGCGCGTGAAGGCAGAGCAAACGCGCGTGAATATCAAAAAAACGCTGCAAAGCGGCAATAGTCTGACCAACCGTGTGCAAAAATTTGTGGACTGCCGTAGTCGAGACACCGAGCTGCGCGAGATTTACATCGTGGAAGGCGACAGCGCATTGGGCGCCTGCAAACAAGCGCGCGACAGCGAGTTTCAGGCTATCATTCCTGTGCGCGGCAAGATTCTCAACTGCCTCAAGAGCGATTACGGCAAGATATTCAAAAATGAGATTATCACGGATTTAATCAAGGTGCTGGGCTGTGGCGTGGAGGTCACCGGCAAGTCGCATAAAGAGCTGTCGAGCTTTGACTTGAACAATCTCAACTGGAGCAAAGTGATCATCTGCACCGACGCAGACGTAGACGGCTTTCAGATTCGCACGCTGATTTTGACGATGATTTATCGTCTGATGCCCACGCTCATTGAAGCGGGCAAGGTGTACATCGCCGAGTCGCCGCTGTATGAAATCAACAGCGGCAGCGAAACGTGGTTCGCCTACAACGAACAAGAAAAAGCACAGGCGTTCAAGGAACTTGAAGGCAAGCGCTACACCATTCAGCGCAGCAAAGGCTTGGGTGAAAACGACGCCGACATGATGAGCTTAACTACGATGAATCCTGCCACGCGCCGCTTGGTGAAGGTGTGCCCCACCGATGCCAAAGCAACCGCCGACATGTTTGATCTGATGGAGGGCGACAACTTGGCTGGCCGCAAGGCGCACATTGCCAATCACGGCCACAAATGGGTGGCCATGGCCGATGTGTCATAAAGGAGCGCCATGAAAATTGTCAAATTATCTGAGCTGAATGAAGCACAGCTTGACCAAGCCCTCACGGTTTTCGTTGAGGGCTTGTATCGCTACATGGGTGCGTCCATCACAAAAGATAAGTCCAAGCTGCATATTTTGTTCAAGCATATGCTAGACCCCGCACAGGTTGTCGTTGCGCTGCAGGAAGATCGTGCTGTGGGCATTTGCGGTTGGGGCAAGCGCGGCAGTCGCGCCGCTAAAGCTTGCCGAAAGCTGTTGGTGCAGCAGCTGGGACTATATGGATACGGCGTGTATTTGGGATTGAACGTTTCGCAGCCCAACCTCAAGGGCGACGATGAAGCCGCAATCGAATACCTAGCCGTTTGCGAAAGCATGCGCGGGCAGGGGGTGGGCGGCAAGCTCATTAACCACCTGTGCGACACATTGCCCTATCGCAGCTATACACTCGAAACCACCGAGGAAAATGCCTCTGCCGTGCGACTATATAGCAAGCTGGGTTTTGTGCGCAGTAAAAATCACAGCCTGCTGGTGCGTGTTGCAGCACGCGTGTTTGGCGTGGGCACGCCGATTTTCATGCACCTGGAGCTGCCATGCATTACACATTAACGCGGTCTAACCGCAAGACGATAGGCCTTTGCGTTCGCCCGGACGGCAGCCTAGAAGTGCGCGCGCCGTTGCGTTGTTCAACGCGTGAAATTGAGCGTGTTGTGCAAAGCAAAGCGGTGTGGATTGTCGAAAAACAGCAGTTGATGCAGCAGCGGCAAGCCACCGCCGTGCAGCTCACACCCGAGTTGGAAAAACAATGTCGAAAGCAGGCCAAAGCCTTGTTGCCGGGCAGGGTAGAGCACTTTGCGGGCATCATGAGCGTTGCGCCCAACACTATGCGCGTCACCGGTGCAACAACGCGCTGGGGCAGTTGCAGCAGCCGCGGTAGTTTGAACTTCTCGTGGCGGCTGATGCTGTGCGATGATGATGTGATTGACTACGTTGTGGTGCACGAGCTAGCGCACCTGCGTGAAATGAATCACAGCCCACGATTTTGGGCGATTGTGGAACAGGTATTGCCGGATTATAAGCGGCGTAAGGAAAAGCTGCGAACGCAGCCTGTGGCACGCAAGGTGCCTAAGTAAATGCCGATGGAAAGCAAAATGGCAAACACCAGTCCCGGCACGCTCGTGAGCATCAGCGGGAAAATGAAGCGTGAAATGCCGATGGGAACCACCGCTGCACAGGCCACGCACAAAATGGGATTGATCACTTGCGCAAGCGTGGGCCGCGGCGCTTGGGTAACCTTGAGCAAACGCCGAATGCTGAAGAAAAAATTATACAGCTCGCTGACAAACAGCACGATGATATAGCCTTTGATGGCGATGCGTGGCAGCAAAATATACACCAGTGCCACGCAAATGGCCGAGTCGATGATGTTGTACATCATGGAGGCTTTTTGTTGGTCTAGGCCCTTGAGCATGCCATCCACGCTCATGTCCAGATACATGATGGGCACCAGCGGGGCAAGCAGTTGCAGATACTTTGCGGCATCATGGTTGCCGTAAATCACATGGCTAAGCGGGTAGGCAAAGGCGTAGAACATGCCGCCGGCAAACACGCCATACATCAACGCTAGCTTGAGCACTTTCGTGACGCTTTCGTTGATTTTCTCTTGTTGGCGTTGCACACGCAGCTGTGAAAACTCCGGCACCAGCAAACTGCTGAGTGAACTAAGCACCGCCGATGGATACAACAGCACGGGCAAGGTCATGCCCTGCACCACGCCATAGATTCGCATGGCTTCTTCGTTGCTGCGGCCGCTAGCCTCAAATCCGCGCGGAATGAGCAAGTGCTCGGTGGTCAGCAGCACGCTGCGCGCACATGCACCGGCTGCCTCGGGTCCGGCAATGCGCAATAAATGGCGAAACGGCACCGGCGAGCCATCGCCTTTGCGCTTGATATATCGCGATTGCCGCAGCAATAGGAATGACAGCAGCATCACCGCCGCTTGGCCGATAACCATGCCATACACGATGCCCAGTGCTGCGTACTCCAAGCCCTGTGGCAGCATGCGCTGCAAAAAGAACACCACAAAGCTGATTTTTACCAGTTGCTCAAAGCCTTGCGCGAGAGCGCTTTTGTATACCGTGCGCACGGCAGTGAAGTAGCCCGTCATCGCGGCCGTCAGCGACACCATGGGCAGCCCAAACGCCAGTGTGCGCAAACTGGGCAGCGTGCGTATGTCGTGTAACCAATGCTCGGCAATCGTGGGGGCTGCAGTGTAAAGCACAATGGCGATTACGGTGCTCACGCCCAGCGCCCAGCCCAAGCACATGAGCATGGGGCGGCGCAAACTGGCCTGTGGATTACGCGAAAGCAGGTCGACATTCAACCTTGTTGCGCCAAAGCGCACGCCCGCGCAGCCAAACGTTACCGCCATGGCATAGACGGTGAGCGTGAGCTGAAACAGCCCAATGCCCGCCGCGCCAATACGGTTGGTGATGAACACGTTGAAGGAAACATCTACCGTGCGCATGATGAATGCGGCGGCTGTGAGCAGCGCGGTATTAAAGATGAGCTTGCGCGAATTGGTCATAAGGCTTCTCCGTCACATATTTTTTACAAATATATGCCAAGTTGGCCAAAAATAACTCTTGCTTTTTCGCGCAAAATGTGCTATCATAGAATGTACACTGGGAAAGAAGTGTTTTTGAAAAAGGAGATGGTTTTTTGAAGAAGCATCGTATCCTGCAAGCTCTTGCGCTGCTACTCACTGTAGTGGTGCTGGTTTTGATTGCTGCTTGCGGCAATACAAATGGCCCCGATTTACCGTACGACTACACCACCAACGGCGACTACACCACGGATGAGACAGTTGGCGTTGATTTAGGCCAAATCACTTGGCGCGTGGAAATCCGTGGCGTGGCGGGCATCACGCAATTCACCAACCTAGATGCCGATTTGCTGCCCGTGGCCGAAGTGAGCATGCCGGTGACCACCGCGCAGGGCTTCACGGTCACGCAAACGTTCCGTGGCGTTAGCCTGCGGGCAATGCTGGGCTTTTTGGGCGTGCACAACGTGCACAACGTCATGGTCAGCTCCGTAGATGGCACAAATGTGAACCTTGACCGCGACCTTGCCATGCATGAAGATACCATTTTGGCTTGGGAGCAAGACGGCTCGCCCATTAACACCGAGCCGCCGCTTCGTCTTGCCCCCGGTGCGGGCACGGCTGCACAACATGTGCGGCTGGTGAATGCCATCACCGTGGCGCCTGCTCCTCCACTGCAAATCACCACTGCGCCCGCAGAAACCACAGATGTTCTTGAGGGCACCACGACACCAGCACAAAACACCATGCCTACCACCACGACTGTTACAACAACCGGTCCCGGCCCGGATTACACCACCACGACTACGACAACCACCACTACCACAGCGCGTCCGCCGTTCACGTTCCCTCAAAACCTGCCCACTTGGACCACCGCGCCCATTGGTGGCGGCACCACTGCTGTGTCTCCCACACGCCCGCCTGTTGCCACGCAACCCACCACAACCACGGTTGCGCGCAGCATCAGCATCATCGGCGGCAATAGAACGGTCACCACTGCTACGACTGTCATAGGCTTTTCCGCGACGGCTACGCCAGCTACAATTGCGGCGTCTCAGATTCAATGGAGAATTGTGGTGGGTGCAGGCTTTGCCTCTTTGAGCGGTGCCGTAAATGGTATCGCCACTGGTTCAACTGCGAACTTGGAGATTGGCACAACGCCCGGTGCGGTTCGGCTTGAAGCCAGCATCCCTGGTGCAACCGCAGGTGCCGCTCGCATTGTTACCACCGTGGACATCATCATCAACGAGCCATCATAAACACTCAAAAAAATAAACCCCGCAAGCCATGTGCTTGCGGGGTGTTTGTTTTTATTGCATTACTGTCATAAAGCGACAAAAACTCCTCTTGTGATTTAGTATAATAAAGGCTGAGTCTCAAGAGGGGGTAAATCATCATGGTTACCGAAAAAAAACAAACCCATGTTGCACAGGAATTGACCTTGCCCGCGCTATCGCCGGACAAGCTTCGCCGAGTGGTGGCGCGCCTTGCTCAGCAACTGGGGATTGCGTTGCTGGGTGTGTTGCTGGTGCAAGCGAACTTCGCGGGTAGCGTGTTCGTTGCTGCGGCACCGTTTGCCTTTGGCTTGACTGCCGCGTTGCCGGTGAAGTTTCTCGCTGCTGGCGTGCTGGGTATGGCGGGTGGCAGCTTGTTGCTGCTAGCTTGGCCAAACAACTTCACGGTAATGACCGCCATTGCTTTGGCGGGTTTGGGTAATTTTGGTCTGCGGCAGGTGAAGTTTCCGCGTGGTGTGGCTGCGCCGTTGTGCGCGGGCGTCTGCGCTGCGCTTTCCGGCGTGGTGGCGTTGATTGCGCAACCGGCAGACTGGCTGGCGTGGTCAATGATCATGGGCGGTGCTGTGCTGGCGGCCTGTACGGCATATTTTATGCACATGCTGCAAGGCGTTACGCGGCAGCACGGACGTTGGCTGCTCACTCGGCGGCAATGGGCGGCGGCAGCGCTGTGCACCGTGATGCTGCTGACCGCACTGGGCAGCTTCACTTGGGGGCAATTTCGTCCTACCTACATACTCGCTGTGCTGTTTGTGCTGGCGGCGGCCTATGTTTGGCGTGAGGCAGGCGGCGTAATTGCAGGCGTGTGTGCGGGAACGGCTTTTTTGCTGGTGGGCGGCAGCGCGGCGGTATTCACGGCTTTTGCGTTGGGCGGTTTGCTCGTTGGCGTATTCAGCAGCAACACACGCAAGCAAATTAGTTGGTTGAGCAAGCTGGCGGATCAGTTCGCGCAGCCGCAGATGCAGCATATCCAGCCCGGCGATGCAAGCAAGCGTGTGAGCCACTTGGCGCAGGCGCTGCAACGCGTGGGTGATTATGTAACCGAAGTGGCACAAGGCTTAGCCGAAACCGCGCCGCCGCTTGAGCAAAATATCGTGGATAGTGTGGAGCAGGCGTTGTGTAGACGCTGCCCACGGCACAGCCATTGCTATGAAAAACGTGCCCTAGAGACCCGAAAATTCTACTTAAATGCAGTGAAACTGCTGGGGCAAAATCACGTGTTTTCACTTGAGCAATGTGCCGATCTGCGTCGCGAGTGCGGGTTGACTGCTGCATGTCGCAACGGCGCGGCGTTTCACACACAGCTGGTGCGTGCCTATGATGTCTACGCGGCACAACAGCACAGCGCTCAGGCCAACGCGCAGTTGCGTCGCACTGCCGCCGCACAATATGCCGCTGTGGGGCAACTGTTGGACGAAACTGCCGCACAATTGGCCAAACAAGATACCATGCAGCACGACACGGCGCACAAAGCCGCACAAGTGCTGCGCGAACATGGCTATTTGCCGCGTGAGGTTGCCTGTGTGCGTGGCAGCAACAACACCGACACGCTCACCGCTGAAGTCACCCTTGAGGATGACCACAGCACGCGCAGGCAACTGGTGCATGCGCTGAAAACACACACGGGCATTGCCTTCACACTGCCTGAAATCAGCCCTGGCGCGGGTACAGCTATGCTAACGATGACACAGCAGGCGGTGTTTCGCTTGAGCATTGGTGCGGCGCAGCATGGTGCTACGCCGGGCGGTTTGTGCGGCGATTATCACGATAATTTTGCAGACAACCAAGGTCGCCATGTGCTGCTGGTGAGTGATGGCATGGGCACCGGCAGCCGCGCAGGGCTCGAAAGTGCACTGGCCGCGGAGATTTTCGGCACCCTAACGCGCGGCGGCTTAGGTTTTGCGGCGGCCACGCGCATGGTGAATCAGGCACTGCTACTCAAAAGCAGCGATGAATCCCTCGCTACGCTGGATGCAGTTGGCGTGAACCTCTTCACCGGGCAGGTGGAGTTCTGCAAGGCTGGCGGCGCGGTGTCGTGGATGCGGCGCGGCGGGCGTGTGCAAACGATTGAGCTTTCGGCCTTGCCGGCGGGTATTTTGGGCAACATAAACCCCGCCGAGCGTCACAGCACGCTAGCGGCAGGGGATATTATTGTGTTGGTGAGCGACGGTATGTTGGGCACCGATGACGCTTGGATTTGCGAAACCCTGCAAAGCTGGGATGGCGATGATATGCAGGAACTTGCGGATTACTTGGCCACCCGTGCCATTGAATTGCGCGAGCTTGGTGGCATGCGTGAGGATGACCTGACGGTGCTTTGCGCACAACTTACAGCTGGCTTTCGTGCTTCTTGAAGAAATCCACGCGCGGCTCAAGAAACTTAAAGGCGTGACCATCTTCAATAAAATAATTGAGCAGCTCGAAAATATGCTGCCAATCCCACAGGCGTTCGTCTACGTTGAGGTATTCGCGCAGCATGTCGCAGCCTTGCGGCACCATGGGCTGCAGTAGCGCCGTTGCCACCCGTAGCGCATGGAATGAATCCACCAGCAGCTGGGCAATCACGGCGGGATCATCGCTTTTGCTGTGTGCAGCCCAGTGCTTGTTGGCGTCGCGCAGATACACATTGAGCAGCTCAAACAGGCCGTCGAGCTTGATTTCCGCCATCATGCGCTCATACTCGAGGATGGTGTCGTCACCGCGTTGCTTGATTTCGGGCGACACTTCACCCGCCGGCAGGGTAGTGTACCCATGCTTTTGCGCGGTGTAGAAGCATGATCTGGCAAGGCGATTGAACACATTCGTGACCAAATTGCCCTCGTTGAGCACGGGGTCAAAGGCGTTTTCGGCTTGCCCGGGCATGAAAGCCTTGGGCGCAAAGCCCACGGAGCGCTCACTCAAACTGGCGTTCATGAAATGCAGACGCAGTTGCTCGGCAGTGTAGTGCTCAAGCAGCTCGTGCGCCATGGGCGGCTTAATTTCGCTTGAACTTGAGGCTTTACTCTTACCAAACAGCAGGTGTTTGTTGGGTACAATAGTTGGCACGGTTAGGTTCCAGTTTAGCGCCGCGAACAAGCCCATTTCGGCAATGGCGTAGAAATAAATGTTGTCTTCGCCGATGAACTGGTAGACTTTCGCGTCATCGCTTTGCCAAAATTCGCCCCAGCGCTCGCCCACCACAGCTTTGGTGAAGCTGACGGGCGCCCACAGGCTTTCGGGCCAAACCCAAAAAGTGAGCTCGGCCAGACCATCTTTTTCTGGCACGGGAATGCCCCAAGGTACGTTGCCGCTAAGCCGAAACGGCACCAAAGTTTTGCCCGTGCGGTAGCGCAAACCCTGAGCGGCAAGCTCGGCCACGCCGCGTTCGCGGGCAGCAAGGTCATCATATTCAACCAGCTCGGAAGGCCCGCCGGGTTCTGTTTTTACGTAAACCGCGGGCTTGCGCAGGAACTCCTGCACCACTTTCACTAGTCCGGGGCGACAAGCGGGGTCTTGCTCCCATTGTGCCACGAGTTCGTGCATATAGTTCATGTAGCGCGGCAAATCGAAGAACCAGTTGGTCACCGTGCGGCGCGCAGGTGGCTTGCCCGAAAGCACACTCACTGGCGCAATCAACTCGGTGGGGTTATACTGGTGCCCCAAGTCGCATTCGTCGGCGTAAGCAATGCTGCTTTTGCAGCCTTGAATGGGGCAGCGGCCGGTCACTTGGCGGCCATTGAGAAAGCACTGTTTTTCTTCATCGTAAAATTGCAGGGTATCTTCGCGCACCAACACGCCGTTTTCGTGCAGGCGATTGAACACTTCAGCGCTGAGTTGTGCATGAATTTCGCCCGCCTCGCCCAGTGCGGAGGCTGCGTAAAGATTGAGCGAAATGTCGTAGGCCGCGAGTGTGGCTTTTTGGTGCTCATGGTTGCGCTGCACATATTCAGCAAGCGTGCCGGCAAAGCCTTCTTTGTCGCGGCCAAGTTCAATCAGTGCGCCATAGCAATCTGTGCCCGACACAAACACGACGTTATCATGGCCAATGCGGTTTCGCAAAAACCGGGCGTAAATGTCGGCCTGCGCAAACACGCCGCCAATGTGACCAAAGTGCAGCTGTTTGTTGCCATAGGGCATGCCGCCGGTAACTACCGCGCGTTTTGGGAATGTGGGTCTGCTCATGTGAATTTCACCTCGCCAATATTCTCGCAAGCTGCGATGTCTTTCTTCGTCGCCTCAAACCATGCCGCAAACTCGCCTGCGTCAATCGTGTAGCTTTCTAAGGGGTCTTTGCGCGACAGATTTTGCTCGCTGCGCACTTTGCGCATGGCCGAAATTTGCTCTTTTAGTGCCTCGCCAAACGCGAGCAGTTGCGGGTCAACCTCGGCAGGTTGCGCCCACTGAAGCAGGTGAATCGACTCAGCCTGTTCGTGCTGCTTGAAGAACGCTTGATAAATATATTCCGTGACGTGCGGCACGTAAATGGCGTATATCTTCAGAATTTCACACAGGGCGTAGTAAAGCGCGGCTTGGCCGGATTTACGCTCGGCATCGCCATGATTTTCAGGATAGTATAAGCGATCTTTCACGATTTCGATGTAATTGTCGCACAGGTCATGCCAGAACAGGGTGTCAATCTCATGTCGCGCCGTGCCGATTTCGTACTCATATAGGCTCTTTTTGGCCTTGGCAAGCACTTCGTCCACGCGGGCGACCATCCATTTGTCCACTGGCTGGGTGATGTCGCCGCCTGCGTAATCCTCCAAGTGGCCAATGGCAAACTTGCAGGCGTTCCACAGTTTGGTGATGAATCGGCGGGCAATTTGCAACTCGTCGGCATCGAAGAAAACATCCGTACCCAGCCGTGCGTTGGCCGCCCAGTAGCGCAGCACGTCAGCCGAATGCGTGGCAATGAGCGTAGCGGGGTCGTTGGCGCTGTTGTTTTTGCTCTTGCTGATTTTCTCGCCTTTTTTCGCCAGTGCGTGGCCATTGATCATCGCATCGCGCCAGGGAATATCGCCGGTATGGTAGAAACTGCGCACGATGGTGTAGAACGTCCATGTGCGAATGATATCGTGGCCATGCGGGCGCACTGCCATGGGCACCGGGCCGCCGGCCAGCTCGTTAATTTGCGGAGTGATGGAGCTTGTTGCCCAGGTGTCGAGCACCGCGCTTTCGGGCGTGAACTGCGTGCAGCCGCAGGCACATGTGCCGTCGTAATCTGTCTCAAGCGGGTTCACGGGCAGTTGCTCGGCCTTGGCGAACACGGCAGCGTTGCAGTCTTGGCAGTACCAAACCGGGAAGGGCACGCCGAAGTAGCGCTGGCGCGAAATGCACCAGTCCCACTTAAGGTTTTCGACCCAAGCTTTGTAGCGGTTTTGCATGTTGGCGGGGTACCAGTTGATTTTCTCGCCCAGCTCCAAGAATTTATCGCGGTCGGTCATCACGTCGATGTACCACTGACGCGAGGGAATAATCTCCACGTGCTTGCCGCAACGTTCGTGCGATTGCACCGCATGGGTGATGTTCTCGCTGTTCACCAGCAGGCCTTGCTCATCCAGTAGAGCAATAATCGTCTTGCGTGCTTTAGTGACATACATGCCTGCGATGTGCGGCACGTCGTCGGCGATGTGGCCGTTGGGCATCATCACGCGGCGGTAGGGCAGCTTGTGCGTGTGGAACCACTCCACGTCGGTTTGGTCACCGAAGGTGCAGCACATGACTGCGCCGGTGCCTTTGTCGATGGCCACTTTTTCGTCCGTCAAAATGGGCACGTCGTAGCCATATAGCGGCACCGTTGCTTGCTTGCCAATCAGATGTGTGTAGCGCGCATCTTCCGGGTGCACGAACAGGCACACACAGCCGTAAAGCAACTCAGGTCTGGTTGTGGCGATATACAGCGGCTGGCCCTCCACCATGAAGGGGATGGTGTTGAACGTGCTGGCGGCATCGGTGCTGTCTAGCTCGGCTTGGGCGATGGAGGTTTGGCACTCCACACACCACAGCACGGGGGATTCTTTTGCATAGGCCATGCCCTTTTGCACCAAATCCAGAAACAGTTTTTGTGATGTAGCCATGGCCGCAGGACTTACAGTTTGGTAGCACAGTTCCCAGTCGGCACTTACGCCAAGGCTTTGCCACAGCGCCTTGAACTCGTCTTCATACTTTGCAGCAGTGGCTTGGCATTTTTGCGTGAATTCGCTGCGTGGCAGCTCGCTTGCACGAATGCCTTGTTCGCGCTCAACGAGGCGTTCGGTGGGCAGGCCGTTGTCGTCAAAACCAAATGGGTAGAAGACATTGTAGCCCTGCATGCGGCGAAAACGGGCAATCATTTCGGCTTGCACATAGCTAAACAGGTGGCCGATGTGCAAGCTGCCGCTAACCGTTGGCGGCGGTGTGTCAATGGCGTACACTTCGCCCGGCGCAGCTTTGTTAAATTTGTATACGTTGTGGTCGTTCCACAGCTGCTGCATTTGGGGTTCAATTGCTTTGAATTCATAGCGTTTTTCCATGAGCTTGTCCTCGCTTGTCTTTTCAATAATAACCTATTATACCATGAACTCGCGACAAGGTCAAGTAATTGTTGACAGTTCTCGCGGGATTTGCTATAATGGATACACTAATAGGTTGGAAAGGGCATTCGCATGAATTATCCCACCATCATCGTCCATGGCTCTGGCATGTCCGACGTGTTTTTGCACTGCGCCCAAGGTGAACGTGTTGCTGATGCCAATGGCCGCCACGTGCGCGGCGGCTTTGGCGGGCTTGGCCAATGCATTGATTACAAGCTGTTGTTGCGGCGTGTGGCACCGCATGCGGTGCTTAGCCTGCTGTTTCGGCACGATGCAGGATTGAGCCGCAGCCTTCGCCGTGGACTGCGCAAGGCCCTAGCTGATGGACATTATCAGTACGACAACCACGGCCGCCACAGCAAGGATTTTCGTGCAACGGCCTTGCATCGCATGGGTGGGTCGGGTACGCCGCCCACCAGCTTTGCAGATTTGCCCGAAGAAAACATGGGTTATGTTCACCGCATGGTGCCCGTGCAAGCCATCACAGAGGGCTTAGGCGCCGACCGTATGTATTATTTCGCCTATGATACCATGGGCAACCACGCCGATGTGGTGGATGAGCTATATCAGTTTATTCAGGATGTGCTGGCCAAACACGACACAGACAAAGTTAATCTGATGCCCATGAGCCTAGGCGCCACGCTAATGAACGCTTTGGCGGAGTATTATCCCGCTGTGCACAAGCAGCTGCACAAAGTGGTTTACTTCGTGCCGGCATTCAATGGCTCTGCCGTGGCGGGGGATATCTTCCTTGGTCGTTTTAGATTTTATGACAAACTAAAGCGCTTGGCCATGCTGCGCAAGAAAAGCAAGGCAGGCGCATTTGTGCTGCGTTTAATGCCCGAGCGGGCGGTGCGCCGCAGCTTGGATGTCGCCCTGGAAGGTGCTGTAGGCGGGATGTTGAGCCGCGCAACCATGCTGTGGGCGCTGCTGCCGCAGGAGGATTACGCTGAGGCGAAAGCGCGTTGGCTTAGCGACCCAGCCCTTGCGCCGCTGAAAGAACAGACCGATCGCTACTACAAAGCGCAGGTGAATGCCGCGCGAAACATCAAAGCTATGCAGGCGCAGGGCGTGCAGCTGTATAACATCAACGAGTACAACACGCAGCTGCCCGACTTGTTCGAGTGCAGCGAAACACTCAACGGCGATGGCATCATCGACCTGCACTCCACATCCATGGGCGCAACCAGCGCAGGGCATGACACCCCGCTGTCTGCTGATTATCTAGCAAAAGCAGACCCGGCCTACATTTCGCCGGATAACATTGTGGATGCCGCCACCGGTGCATTGCCGGACACTACGTGGTACTTCAAAGGCTTGCATCACGATCGCACTGCCAAAGATGAGCGATTGCTTAGACTGGCAGCGCAGGTTATGTTGAGTGACCAGCCGCTCACTTGCCGCACAGCAGGTGATGAATTCCCGCAGTTTATGTAAACCGTTGCGTGCAGCAGCAAGGCATTGACTGCATGTTGCTGAAACAGCCGGGCAGCCCCGGCATGCCGAAGAATCCGCAGTTGCCAAAACCGGGCGCTATTGCCGACATACCAAAGGGTGTTGCGCAGGGATTGCAGGGGTTATTGAAGGTTCGTGTGCCTGAACCGGGCAAGACCACGCCGTTAACAGTTGTCCAAGTGGTGTTGGTTGTCATTAAGGCCTCCCAATGATGGTTTTTTCACCATTATATGTCGTATAACGCTTGACAGGTGCGGCAAAATAGAGTAGAATAAAGTGTGTGAGTTGGCTGGGCAGTCGCGCGTGGCGCTTTGGCGCTAGCGAGGAAAGTCCGGGCTGCACAGGGCAAGGATAACGGCTAACGGCCGCCGAGGGTGACCTTAGGGAAAGTGCAACAGAAAGAAACCGCCCCGCAAGGGGTAAGGGTGGAAAGGTGAGGTAAGAGCTCACCGGCGCGCGGGGAACTGCGCGGCCCTGCAAACCCTATCCGCAGCAACAGCGACAGCAAGCGTGCGTGAAATCGCACGGCGTGCCCTGCGCAAACAAACTTGCAACGGCTGGCAAAGATGTGCGTAGCAATGCGTGCACAAGATAAATGACGCCTTCAATGACAGAACCCGGCTTACAGGCCAACTCACACCTGCGGGTGGCTCCGCCGCTTCACTGTGTCCTATTCCGGTTTTTTCAATGAGGAGACTGTGGCCCACATTTTTTCTAGGTAATCTTCTGCCATATAGGCCAGCACATGCATTTCGCCGAAGTCTATGTCTTCAAGCGTAATGCATTTTAGGATGACCTTGATGTTTTCGTATACGAGGCCTGCTGCGTCGATGGTTGCGAGGTCACGTTTCATGGCAATTCTCCTCTTTTTATGTACCTCTATTATAGCATGTCGACATTCTCGCTGTTTGTGCATTTTGCAGAAAGGAATTTCTTATGTCACCGGTAAGCGAAGAGCGGGTGAAGCAAATCACTGAATACAATCGCAAAACTTACGACCGCATAGAAATCAAAGTGAAGAAGGGCGAAAAAGAAGCCCTAAGAGCTTATGCTGTCCAGCGCGGCGAAACCCTTAGTGGTTTTGTGAACCGCGCGATTTTAGAAACGCAGCAGCGTGACCAAGCGGATAAACCAGCATGAACACACAACTCTTCGAACGCATTTGGCTGGCGTTTTTCCCGCGCCGCTGCGTGTGGTGCATGGGCGTCACCGCGCCCGCCGATATGCTCTGCCCTGACTGCGCCGAAGAAGCGCAAGCGAGCCGCTATAACAACGCAGAGGGCATCATCGCCTGTTTCACTTATCATTCACGTGCCAGCAGGGTTTTGCTGCGGCTGAAGTTTGAGGGCAAGCGAAATCTGGCGCACAGCATTGCCTATGCCATGGGCGATGCCCTGCGTGAAGCCGAGTTGGACGGCGCTGATCTGCTGTTTTGCGCCGTGCCCATGACTGCCGCGCAGGTGAAGAAGCGCGGCTACAACCAAAGCGAGCTGCTGGCGAAATCTGCGGCACGCTGGTTGAGCTGTGAGCACGCAACCCTGTTGCGCAAAGCGCGAGAAACCGAAGTTCAGCATGACTTACCCGCCCCGCAGCGTGCGCAAAACGTTGCGGGGGCTTATGCCGTCACTGCGCCCGAGCAAGTTGCCGGGCGGCGCGTGGTGCTGTGTGATGACATTTGCACAACGGGTGCTACCATGCAGGCTTGTGCGCATATGTTGGAACAGGCCGGCGCTGCGCAGGTGATTAAACTGGCCTTTTTGCGCACGGAAGTGCAAGCGAAGAAAACTAACGGAGAAGAAGAACATGAAACGGAGTTTTCTGCGAAAAAAGCTAACGGAGGTTAAGAATATGAACAGGTCAATGATGCAAGTGTATGTCAAAAACTCGCACGAGGCGTTGAAGTTGTATGAAACCGCTTTCGGCACAACAGGTCAAATTTATGGCACGCTCGAAAATGGAGGTATTGAACACGCTGAAATCAATGTGTGTGGGCAGACAATCTCCTTGATGGAGAATGCTGACGAAGTTGCAGTTGGCAACAACATGCAGTTTATTTTTGACATGGGCAAGGGTCGCGAGAATTTTGTGCAAAACGCGTACGATGTGCTGACGGTTGATGCAATCAAGTGCAATGTACCTCTCGGCGAGTGCGAGTATGCATCGCTCATGTTTTCGCTAGTCGATAAATTCGGAATTAATTGGATGATTATGTGTTAGGATTCCACCATGCCAAGGAACTTTCTGTGAATTGGGAATCGAGGAGCAAACATGATAACTAACTTAACCATCGGCGACTTGACGATAGACTGTGTAAACGCCGAGCGCGCCCGCAATTTTTACGCTGACCTTACGGGTTGGGCAAAGACAACTGCATTTGGTGCTTTGGCGCTCAAAGCCGAAAATGGCATGACGATACTGTTTTGGGAGCCGGACTTTATTCCGCATGTACCGCCGGTTTGGCCGGAAACCCCCGGCAAACAACAAAAACAAATGCACTTCAATTTCCAAGTCGATGATTTACAATCCGCTGTGGTTGAAGCCATCCGGCTTGGCGCGACCAAAGCCGCGGCGCAGTATGGCGGCGATCATTTCGTCACATTGCTTGATACAGAAGGACACCCATTTTGTTTGTGTAGCAGATAATAAGCATTTTCTACAGCGGCGTAAATCTAGGTAAATCAAGGAGGTGAGCACAATAGCCGGGCTGCAAATTGGCGTTGACCTTGGCACAACTTCCATCCAAGTGTATGTGAAGGGCCGCGGCATTGTGATGCAAGAGGCCTCCGTGGCCGCCCTTGATGCCAAAACCGGGGATATTCTCGCGCTGGGCAACGCCGCAGTGAAAATGCTGGGACGTACGAATCCCGGCAATTTGCGCGTGGTGCACCCCATGCGCGACGGCGTGATCAGCGACTTCACCGTGGTGCACACCATCGTCACGCATTATTTGAAGAAACTGTGCGGGCGGCGTTTGTTCAAGCCGTCGGTGATGATTTGCATGCCTTCGGGCGTAACTGAACTGGAGAAAGCCGCGATTCTTGAACTTGCCTTGGCTTGCGGCGCAGGGCGTGCTTGCCTAGTTGACGAACCTCTTGCCGCAGCGCTAGGCGCAGGACTGAACATCAACCCGCTTGGCGGCCAAATTGTGGTGGACATCGGCGGCGGCACCACCGACGTTGGGGTATTCACCATGGGCAGTACTGCAGTGTCGCGGAGTCGCCGCGTGGCGGGCAATGTGCTTGAAGATTCCATCGCGCGATATCTGCGGCGCGAGCGCAATGTGCTGGTGGGTCAGCTCACAGCTGAGGAAATCAAAAAGCGGGTGGGCTGTGCGCGCATTCGTCCGGCTGAGCTTGCGATTTATGCGCGTGGGCAGGATTATCTGAGTCGTTTGCCGATGCGCTTTGAGGTGACGTCCACTGAAGCTTTCCTTGCCATGCGCGAGCATCTGGAAGACATTGTGGACGTGATTGCCGAAACCCTTGAGGAAACACCGCCGGAAATGGCGGGCGATATTTTTGAACAAGGCATCATGCTCACCGGCGGTGGCGCGCTGCTGCGTGATCTTGATGTGATGTTGCAGCAAGAGCTTGGCATGCCCGTGTATGTGGCGGAAAAGCCGGTGCAGTGCGTGGCATTGGGTATGGGCATTCTCATGGAACGACCCGACATTCTTGCCGAAAACGGCTATGCCTATCGCACTGACGACGATATTGGCGTATTTGATATGCGCAGGAATTTTTGATAAATTTATGCTTGGACAAATCAAAGCCCAAAAAGTCAAGACAAGTGTTGAAAAAATGTGATATGCTTTGTGTTGTGAGGTTGAAACGATGAGTTGGATTAACAATGTGCAACAGGCAATCAATTATATTGAAAATAATTTGTTTGGAGATATCACGGTTGACGATGTGGCAAACCACGTGAGTTATTCCAGTGGCTATCTGCAAAAGATGTTTCTTGTGGCCACGCAAATCTCTGTTAGGGAATATATCAAAAACAGGCGATTATCGATTGCAGGCCAAGAACTCATTGATGCGAAAAGCCGAGTGATTGACCTAGCATTAAAGTATGGCTACGAAACCCCGGAAAGTTTTTCACGTGCTTTTGCGCGGTTTCATGGATTTAAACCATCCCAAATTCATGCGCCCGAAAACCAACTCAAACTGTTTAATCCTCTCACCATCCAAATGAATATCAAGGGAGGATTTGTCATGTCCAGAAAGCTCATCTCAAACATAGAAACTATTGTGCGCACCATTACCCACAAAGGCGTGGAGTGCGAAGTCGTCGAACGACCTAGTGTAATTTGGGTCGGTTGTGTGGGCTATGCAAGCAACAACACCGATGAACCGGACATTGGAGCAACGCTTAGACGCTATCGTGAAGAATTAATCGAAGTGCCAAAACAAGACTTGATTAACCCCGGCTGGAGTGCCGCCATTTCCATCAATTACGGCAACGAGGCGCAAGCTTGCGGCATCATGTTTGCGCAGGAAACCTACTCGGACAAGCAAGATGAGCGATACGACTTGCTCACACAACCGGGCGGCCTTTGGCTGCGCGTGCGGGTGAGCGAACAAGCCGACGCCGCATTCTTTGGCAGAGCAAACCATGGTGGGTGGGAATACTTCGGCATTTTGGCAGCCGTAGCGCAAGAATACGGCTATCGGCCACACCCCGATGTGCATATACAGGTTGAGTATCACTGCCATGCCGAGTATAACACTCCACCGCACACGAATTTTGTGTATATACCAATCGTGACAGCATAATACGCACTTCTAAACCCCACCTCGCCCGCATAATCATGCACTATGACATGCGGAAAGGGTGGGGCTTGATGTTTATTTATTCGGTGCGCTCAAAGAAACTCAAAAATGTGGTGTTGGCGGTGTTGGGGGTGGCGGCAATTGTCGCGCTGTTGTTTCTCACACGTGGCGGCACCCAAATGGCAGCAGGCAACGCCATGCGCACGGCGGCTTCAACTGCACAAGAGCGCCAGGAGTTTTTGGCGCAATTCGGCTGGGAAATCAGCGACGACCCCATTGAGGTCAGCGAGATTATCATCCCCGCCGAATTTGATGAAGTTTTCACGCGCTACAATGAAATTCAACTTGCACAAAATTTCGATTTGACTGACTTCCAAGGCCAACGCGTGAAACGCTGGACCTACGAAGTGCTCAATTACCCGGGCTATGAAGGTCGCCGCGGCGTGGTGCAAGCAAACTTGATCATCGATCGCGGGCAGGTCATTGGCGGCGACGTGCTTTCGCTGGAACTTGGCGGTTTCCTCCACGGCTTTGAACGCCCGCAGCCGGTGGTAAGCGAGTAGTGTTCTTTTTTTGCAAAAAAAGAACCAAAAAAACCTAGCCGCTTCGCGGTGGGCGATTTTAAAAAATAACAAACCTCCACTCTCTGCCGCGCAGAAAGTGGAGGTTTCGTGTTAATTATAGTCGTTGCAGGTGCTAATGGGGGATGAGCGTAATCAAAAAGCCCAGCACAATGCCTGCCATCATCACAACGGTGGGCATGCGGCTTTTGGTGGCGGTGATGGCGTGCGGCAGCATTTCGCCAAACACAACATACAACATTGCGCCACCTGCAAATGCCAGAGAAAACGCCAGTGCAAAATCGCTGATTCCGCCCAGCCACATGCCGATGAGCGTACCGAAAAGTGTGGTGAAACCAGTCAGCAGCGTCAGCAACACGGTTTTGAATCGTCCAAATCCGCCCGAAATTAGCGGCGAGGCCATGGCCATGCCCTCGGGAATATTGTGAAGCAAGAGCATAACCGCCAAGATAAAGCCCAGCGAACTGTCGGGCGGGGAACCAGCGGCACCCATGGCCATGCCCTCGGGAATGTTATGGATAGCCAAGGCGAACATCATCACTAGACCTGTGCGCAACATGCTTTTGCGTCGTTTAATGTGGTAGTATTCTTCATAGTTTTCGTGCAGCGGTTGTGCAACGCCCTTGCGTTTGGCGGTGAATTTATCCAGCAAAAAGCTGGCAAGCCAAACCGCGGCTGCGCCTGCAATCAAGCCCAGCACGGCAGTCCAAGCTCCGCCATATTCATACGACTCGGGAATGAGCTCCAGCAACACAACGGCAACCATTACGCCGCCGGCCAATGCCAGCAATGCGCTGGTTGTTTTTTCGCTTTTTTTGCCTAAAATGGCACTAAGTAGTCCACCCAAGCCCATGCCAACCACACCGACCAAAACGCTCAACCAAAGAATGTGTATACCCATAAAAAATTGCATTACAAAACCTCGCTTCTCAAAAGTTAGTCTTTACTAATTACATATTAGCATAAACTAACTTGTTTGTCAAGCGTTTTTTAAAAAAAATTTTATGGCGGCAAAACTTTGCTCGCTCAGCACGTGTTCAATCTTGCAGGCGTCGGCGTGTGCGGTTGCGGGCTCCACGCCCAGCGCAATGAGCCAGTCGGAGATCACCACATGGCGTTCGTGCATGCTTTCGGCCACGGCGCGGCCGCTTTCGGAGAGGTTAATGTGTCCACTGTCTACCGTAACGTGCCCGTTTTCGCGCAGGTTGCGCAACGCGATGCTCACGCTGGGCTTGCTGTAGCCCAACGCATTGGCGACGTCTATGGCGCGTACGGGGCCACCGTCGCGGCTTAAGACAAAGATGGTCTCCAGATAATTTTCGGCTGATTCGGGTATATTCATCATGTCAGTCCCAGTTGTCCTACCATTTCTTTGGTTTTCATTTCAAGCAGTTTGCTCACGCCTTCTTCCTGCATGGTCACGCCATACAGCACGTCGGCTTCTTCCATGGTGCCTCGGCGGTGGGAAATAAGAATGAACTGCGTGTTTTTCGTCATGCGGCGCACATAGCGGGCATAGCGGGTGACGTTAACGTCGTCCAGTGCGGCCTCGACTTCGTCAAAAATGCAGAACGGCGCGGGCGTGGCTTTGAGTATCGCAAACAGCAATGCGATGGCGGCTAAGCCTTTTTCGCCGCCCGAAAGCAAGTCAATATTTTGCACGTTTTTACCAGGGGGCTGCACGCGAATTTCAATGGCGCTTTCCAGCACATGCAGCGGTTCGTCCATCACCAGCGCGGCTTGCCCGCCGCCGAACAGGTCTTGGAAGGTTTGTCCGAAATAGCGGTTGATTTTTGCAAAGTGTTCGTGGAATCGCTCGCTCATTTTGCCGGTTAGCTCAGTGATCATGCGGGTGAGTTCGTCACGGCTTTGTTCGATGTCGGCAACTTCTTGTGACAGAAAATCGTAACGTTCGCGCACTTCTTTGTACTCTTCAATCGCGCCCACATTAATGTGCCCAAGCGCGCGAATTTTACCGGCCACTTCGTTGAGTTCAATGCCTGCGGCGGTGGGATCTTCGAGTGCGTATCCCTGCATTTCGGCCTCACGCGGGGTGATTTCGTAGTCATCGTAGAGCTTGGCGGCGGCGCTATCGAGGGCATGTTGTGCGGCGGCGCGGCGTTCTTCCTGGCGTGCGAGGTCGCCGCTGAACTTCTCCCGCTGCTCAAGATGCAGTTTTTCTTCGCGGCGCTGTGTTTCAGCCTGTGCTTGCAGTTGTTCGCGCTGAGCGGCCAGTTCATCCACGGCCAGCCTGTCTTGTTCGGCTTGTTCGCGCAGCTGCACCACGCTTTGTTGCAGTGCGGTAATCTGCGCCTGTGTATCTAGATTCGCTTGCTCAAGCTGTTCTTGCTCGGCTTGCAGTTCGTTGTCGTGCCCGGTTTGGCCAAGCTTGCGTTGACGCAATCCGGCGGCCAGTTCCTCGCGGGCTTCCACGTCTTTTTCCACGGCAAGGAGTTCCATACGCAGCGCAGATTCGCTTTGGCTAAGCTGTTCGCGTTGCTGTGCAAGTGCCTGCAATTGTTCCAGCAGCTGCACATGCTCTTCTTCCAGTTGATGCTTATCTGCCTGCAGCGCTTGCGCTTGTTCGTCGTTCATTTGGCGAGCTTGTTGCAGCTGGGTGATACGTTGCTTGGCAGCGGTAATTTCGCCTGCGCGGTCTTCTTGTGCGGCGTGCAGGTCAGCCAAACGGGTTTGCAGCGACTGCACGGCACTTTCTTGGCGAATCACTTCCTCCAGCGCACGGGCTAGGTCGCCCTGCAAGCCCCTGCAAGCTGCTTGTGCCTCGGCGGCTTCTTCGCTGAGCTTTTTCGTGCGTTCGGCCTGCTCGGCGAGGGTTTTCTCTTGCTCGGCGCAGTCTTTTTGCAGGCGAGCGATCTCACTGGCTCGGCTAAGAATGCCCGCGCCTTGCCCGCGTGAGCCGCCGGTCATCGACCCACCCGGGTGAATGACTTGTCCATCTAGCGTCACAATGCGCAGCCGGTTGTGATACTGCCGTGCCATGGCGATGGCGCAGTCCATGTCCTCGGCCACCACAATGCGGCCAAGTTGCGCGGCAATCACCTGCGCGTATTTATTATCAGTGCGCACCAGTTCGTTGGCCATGGCCATAAAACCGTCGCAGTTCTCCAAGCCTTTTTCGGTGAAGGGCTGCGCTTTAATGGCATTCAGCGGCAGAAACGTAGCACGACCTGCGCCCGCGCGTTTGAGATACTCAATGCTGCGCTTAGCCTCGCTTTCCGTATCGGCGATAATAAACTGCAAGGCCGCGCCCAATGCTGTTTCAATGGCGGCACTGTATTTTGCGTCAACATCAATGCGCTGGCTCAGTGTGCCGTGCAAGCCGCGCAGGTTGCCGCGCTGGGCTTCTTTCATCACCGCACGCACGGCACCGGTGTAGCCCTCCATGTTTTGCTCAAGATCTTGCAGCATTTTTGCGCGAGCCCGCGCTTGATCCAAGTTATTCTGTGTGCGGGTGAGCTGCGCTTGCGCTTCTTCGGCTTTGGCGGCGCGGTTTTCTGCCCGCAGTTGGTAGCCCTGCAAGCTGTTTTGCGCACTGGTTACCTCTTCGCGGTGCTGGGTCAGCAGGGCGTTGGCCTGCTCAAGTGCAGTTTCGCTTTCTTGCAGCAACGCTTGTCCGCTGTGTTCGCTTTGTTCAAGCGCCTCAATGCGTTGGTTCAGTTCCGCCATGGAGCTATCGGATGCTGACTGCGCAATGTTGCGCTGGGCGATTTCTTCAGCGATCTCATGCGAGCGCTGCGCTAGGGCATCGGCTTGAGTTTGCACAGCCTGTCCATTAGATTGTTGCTCTTCAGCTTGTTTGGCCATGTTCAGCAGGGTTTCGCGCTTGCCAGCCATGTCGCGCCGCAAGCCGGAAATCTCCGAGAGCACGGCATCCATTTCATCTTCAAGCTGCTGCTGTGAATCAGCGGTGTGGCTGCGGTCACGGGCGATGCGCTCAATGGCAGCGGTGTTGTGTTCAAGGGTGTTTTGCAGCACGTTGATTTCGCCCTCTTGCCGCAGTGCTTGCTGTTGCACGTTGGCGCGCACAAACCGCAGCTCATCTATTTGCTCGGCCAGTGCATCAATTTGGGCTACCAGTGTGTTGATTTGCTCCTCAAAGCTCGCAAGTTCTTGTTGGCAATGATCATATTCTGCCTGCGCTTTGGTGATTTTGTGGTCTTGCTCGCGCAGCGCAGCGGTGGATTGCGCAATGGTATGCAGCGCCAAGCCGATTTCCAGCTTGCGACGCACATCCGCTAGCACGAGGAATTTTTCGGCCTTTTCTTTTTGATTGCGTAGCGGTTCCACGCGGCCCTCAAGCTCCAGCAGAATATCCCGCAGACGCACGAGGTTTTCTTCAGCTTGGGCGAGTTTCTTCAGCGCGGCCTCACGGCGATAGCGCGACTGCGAAATGCCCGCGGCTTCCTCCAGCATTTCGCGCCGCTTGTGCGATTGCGACGAAACCAACTCGGCCACGCGGCCTTGCCCAACCAGAGAATAGCCATCACGTCCCAGCCCGGTGTCCATGAATAACTCGTGCACGTCTTTCAGACGCACGCTTTTGCCGTTGATGAGGTAGTCGCTGTCGCCGGAGCGATACAGCTTGCGGGTGACGGACACATCGTCGGTGTCGCAGGGCAGGCGGCGATCTTTGTTGTTCAGGTGCAGGGTCACCTCTGCAAGCCCCAGCGCACGGCGTTCCATCGTGCCGCTAAAGATGACGTCTTCCATCCGAGCTCCGCGCAATTGCTTGGTAGACTGCTCGCCCAGTACCCAGCGCACGGCATCGCTCACGTTGCTTTTGCCGCTGCCGTTGGGACCCACCACGCAAGTGATGCCGGAGCCGAAGTCCAGCCGGGTTTTATCAGGGAATGACTTAAAGCCGTGAATTTCCAAGGCGGTAAGATGCATAGGTTTATCCTGTCTTGTAATGTAGTGCACCTATTATACCACGAAATCATGGGTTTGGCAAGCCCTAAAACAGCGCATCCCTGAAGCTAGAAAACGCACTCGGCAGCGCATAATCCCGCTCCAGTTCTTCTTGCGTCACCCACACCAGCGAGTTATCTTCAATTGACTCTTGCAGCGTGATTTTACGCGCTGACATGTGCCACTCAATGTGTGTGAAAATATGAACTGCATGGCCTGCTTCTTCGTCATGCAACACAAGGGCGGGGGAAAGGTCGAAGGCCTCGGGTAGTTCCCACAGCCCTGCCAGCAAGCCTGTATCAGGACGGCGGCGCAGCGCAAGCTTATCTCTGCAGCGCAGGATGAACAGTTCGCGTTGCTCGATGCGTCGCGGTTTTTTTGCGGGTTTCACGGGCAGTTCGCTTGTGATATTTTGCAGCCTAGCGATGCAGTCATCATGCCACGGACAGCTTGCACAAAGCGGTTTGCCGTGCGGAATACACACCAATGCGCCAAGCTCCATCAGTGCTTGATTGAACACGCTGGGTTTATCTGTGGGCATGGCGGCTTGCACACGTGTGCTAAACTCTTGGCGGGTTTGCGGCAGTGTGATATCGGCATAATCGCCCCAAAGACGAGCCAGCACGCGCAGCACATTGCCGTCAATGGCGGGGGTGGGTACATCAAACGCAAGCGAGGCAATTGCTCCGGCGGTGTAGGGGCCAATGCCGGGCAGTGTGCGCAGTTCAGCGACTGTGCGGGGCAGTTGACCGCCATACTCAAGCACGATAATCTGCGCGGCTTTTTTCAGATTGCGTGCGCGAGAGTAATAGCCGAGGCCTTCCCAAAGCTTCAGCAAGCGGTCATCATCAACGCATGCTAAGTCCTGCACGGTGGGCAGAGCCGCCAAAAAGCGCGCGTAGTAGCCTTTCACGGCTTCCACGCGCGTTTGTTGCAACATAATTTCGCTTATCCAAATGGCATAGGGATTGCGGGTGTGCCGCCAGGGCAAGTCGCGCTTATGCTGCGCGTACCAATTGACTAGTTGGCGGCTTTGTTGATGGGTCATAGCGTTCCTTGAATATGAAATGTTGGGGGCGCGGGTGCCGGTGTGGGCGCACGGCTGCTGCAAAAATAATTCGCAGACTGTGCGGTCAGTTCGCTGTCTGCCAAGCAAACAACATCGCGGCAATGGCCGCCTGCCAAACGCACGCGGCGCTGCAGCAAAGCACGTGCGCGCCCAAAAAACTTCATCTTGTTGCTTACGATGCAGGTGACTGCGTGGCCGGTGAGGTCGCAACGGTAGAGAAATTCATTGCACTGCGCGCTGGGCACAAGCAGCTTGAGAGAATCAACCAAAATGATGTGGCTGTACTTAGAAAAATCAATGTCCAAGGGGGCCAAGCGAATGCCGCGCCCAACCACGGCGCGATAATAATTGCCAAGAGAATCGATGCCGGGGCGTTTTTTGTGGCGCACGCGCAGCTGGTGAACGTCAATGTCGTCGTTTGCAGCGGCCTCGCACATGGCGCACACGGCGGGACGGTTGCTGTGATAAATCAGCAGGGTTTTCATGCAAGTTCTCCTTTTCCTGTTGCGCTGCCTTGGTGTCTAGCCTTCGCAAACGCCAAGCAGCCATTCGGTAATGGTGTCGTACACGAGTTGCCTTTCCGATTCTTGTAATATTTCGTGCCGCATGCCCGGGAATAGGCGGCATTTTATGCGATTGCAGCCTGCTCTGCGCAGACGAGTGGCGGTTTGTTCTGTGCCGCGGCCGAAGTCGCTCATGGGGTCATCGGCGCCGGATAAAAACAGCATGGGGAATTGATAGGGCATGGAGCTAATCCATCGTTGGTTGCAAACGGCTTTTTGCAGGCTAAAATAATCCAGCATGCCCTGCGCGGTGGGGGAGAATGCACAACAGGCATCAGCCAAGTATTCGTCCACCTTTTCTGGGTCGCTGTTGAGCCAATCCACTGGCGTGCGCCGTTCAAAGCGTTGGTTGAACGTGCCAAAGGCGGTGCTTTGTAATAACGGTGCTGCGTATTGTTCACCGCGCGTGGCAACGATGAGTCTAGCCAAAGCGGCGCTGGCAGGAGCGGCGGGGTTTTGCATGCCGCTGCCACAGAAGATCGCACCCGAGAGTACTTTACTGTTGCGGCGGCAATAGTCACGTGCTAAAAAGGAACCCATGCCTTGCCCCAAGATGAAAATGGGCAGTTGCCGCGGATAGGTGTCGCGCATTAGCTCGGTCATGCGGTGCAGGTCGCGCAGCAGATTTTGTCGGCCGTGTTCTTTGCCGAAAAAACCGGGCGGTTTTTCGTTGCACGAGCAACCGTGGCCGGGCAAATCCATGGCCCAAACATCAAAGCCTGCGTGATTCAGTGCCTGCGCAAAGTCGGCATAGCGTTCGCCGTGATCGGCCAAACCGTGTATCACCTGCACGGCACCACAGGCTCTGCGCCCGCTGAACCAGCAGCGATAGTACACATCACCCAGCCCGGTGGTGGAGCGAAATGTGCCTTGCGTTCGTTTGATCATTGCAACTCCTTATGGGAATATTATATCATATTATTGGCAAAAATGGTAGCCCTTGTTGTGCAAATCAACTATTTTCGTAGTAATGCACAAAAAATCTGTAATAAAATGGAACCCGAACAACCTTTTATGTGTCGTTATCCACAAAATTTGCGCAAAAAATCAGTGGTGTAAAGGCAAGGTCCTTGTCACAAGCTTGCGCGAATCAAAGCGCGACCGTTGTCGAAGTCTGCGATTTCGCCGCCGGCAATCAATTGCGCAAGCAGGTTGCCCATGGCCGTGGCCTCCACTGGGCCGGTAGCGACTTGCTTGCCGCTGTGCTGCGCGGTGAGCGCATTGAGGTGGCCGTCTTGGCTGCCGCCGCCGATGATATGTATGGTATCATAAGTGCAGCTGGTGAGCGCCTCGATGCCGCGTGCAGTTTCGGCGTAGCATCGCGCCAGCCCGTGATACACTGCGGCAATCACATCGCCCAAGGGAAGTTCAGGCAAGCCGAGTTGATTGCGCACGGCCTCGGTCATGCTCGGCGGCGTGTTGAACGCTGCGTCGCGCACATCGAGTTCGCCCACAAAGCTGCTTTGTTGTGCTAGGGCAATCACGTGTTCAAAACGGCGCAATTCACGCGCATGTTCGCGTTTGATTTGTTGCAGCATCCACAGCCCCATGATGTTGCGCAGCAGGCGGATTTTCCCGTTTGCGCCGCCTTCATTGGTGAAGCCAAGCGCCTGTGCTTGCTCGCTGCACAGTGGACTATCCAGCTCGGTGCCCATCAGGCTCCATGTGCCGCTGGAGATATAGAGTGCGTTGCCTTCAGCAGGGCAGGCAGCAACGGCTGAGGCAGTATCATGCGTGCCGGGCAGCACCACATTGCAGCTGTAGCCGACTTCTTTGACGATTTCGGGCTTGAGCTCGCCCACGAGTGTGCCGGGCTTATGCAGCGGCGCAAACAGCTCCTTCGGGTATCCCAGTGCGGCAATGATATCCCAGTCCCAGTCGCCGGTGGTGGCGTTCACCAGACCGGTGGTTGTGGCCATGGTGTATTCGCGGCGCATTTCACCCGTCAGCCGCCAATGCAGATACTCCGGCAACATGAGTATATGCGCTGCTTTGTCTAGGCGGCCGCTTAGCTTGTCATCCCACAACTGATAGATGCTATTGAAGTCGTTTTGTGCAATGCCCGTGGCGACAAACAATTTTTCGGGCGCAATGATATCATGCACGGCAGCCTGTGCCTTTGCGCCGCGTGCATCGCGGTAGGCATGGGCAGGCCACAGTTCTTTGCCCTTGCTGTCCAGCAGCACATAGTCCACGCCCCAAGTGTCCACGGCAACGCTTTTGGGCACATAGCCCATGGTGTTGCAGCGGCGCAGACCATTCACTACCTTTTGAAACAGCCGCTCGGCGTCCCACACGAGCTTGCCGTCGCGTTCTTCAAAGCCATTGTCAAAGCGGTAGATTTCGCGCAATTGCAGCTTGCCGTTTTCCAGCCAGCCTAGCACATGCCGGCCCGACGACGCGCCAATGTCAACCGCAAGGTAATAGTTAGTCATTTGATTTGACCTGCTTTCTATAGATAGTGCCTAGTGCAATGCTCGCTAGGGCAAGGCTGCCGCCGAGCGTGATGATGATCATCAACGCTTGCACAGGAGCAAAGCGCAACGGTGCGGCGGTGAATTCCTCGCCCACAAAACGCAGCGGTGCGGGCAATTCTTCGTCTGCGGGAATAGCCGTGAAGGCTAGGTTGCGTGTTTCACGCGTGGGCACAGGCAGCTCGCGAATGAACTCAAATTCAAGATTGAACGGTTGCCGATGCGCGGGTGCTTGTGTGTCAAAACGCAGGCGCACGGTTTCGCCCGGGCGCAGGGTAATGCGTCCCGGCAGCGGCACGTATAGTTCGTGCCCATGCGCGGTGATGCTCAGCAGCGTAACTTCAAACACAGCCGACATATTTTGCACCAGCAGCAAGTCGCTGTCGCTGCTGGCAAAGCCGCACACCATGCCTGCAAAGCGTGCACCCAAGCCCTCAACAGGTGTGGCGGAATGCCGAAACTGCGGGAAGCGTGGGTCGCTGTGTACGTCCATGACTGCATCGCTAAACAGCAGATAATTCGTCAGTATGCGGGCATAGCGATCGTGCGCGACTTGTGCGTGGAATTGCCCGTGAAAAAACCAAGTGTGCATGGGCAGGTAGGCTTCGCTTGCGTCAATGAGACCATCGGGCGAAATGTGCAGCGATGTGCCGGTGAAGGGTGCGTGACCGGGTTCACGCGCAATTGCCCCGGTGGCGGAACTGACGTTAATCACAAAATCACTGTTGATGTTGTTGCCGCTGGCCAGAGGCAATCCGCTGCCGGCCAAAATGGCCACGCATGTGCCGCTTGCTTGCACATTGCGCAAAATTTCGCAGGCATGCGGCATGATTTCATTGTGCATCATGTTGGCGCGGTAGATGATGTCGGCATGCTCAATTGGGTCAAGCTTGGCGTCGCGCAAGCGCGGAAAATGCTCGGTTGCTGTCACATCCCAAAACGAGCCGAAATGGGTGGCTAGGGGTTGCAGGTAGGTGCGAAATAGTTGCATGAAAATTGCACTGAGCTGCGCGGTGTGCACGCGATGAAAATGCGGCATGAGCATGGTTTCATGCTCGATATAAGTCATGATAAAGCGCATCAACAGGTTTGTGCTGAATACAAAATGATCACTTTCCAGTAAATCCACGGCAATGTGCGAACCACGAATGGCCGGTGCCACCAAGATTACGCGTTCGATATATTGCGAGCCATGCAAGTGCAGATAAGTGAGCGCCTGTTGCCCGCCATGGCTCACCGCCACCAAGTTGACGCGGTCATGCCCGCTGTCCTCCATCACTTGTTGAATGAATTCATGCAGATGGTCGGCGGTTTGCAGGTGGCTCAGCCGCCAGTCGTTAAAAAATTTATAAATGCTGCTGTGCGGTATGTTTAGGTTGTTGGCTAGGGCGCGCTGGTTGCTTTGGTCGGTATGCCCGCGCTGTTGAATCACGTCCCAGCGAAAGTCGCGCGCATGGCCCTGCATCGGGCCGGTGGGATACAGCGGCAAGCCATCCGGTCCCAGCGCAATGTGGTCCAGCATAGGCGCAAGCTCGCCCAGCCGTGCAACCACTTCATCGGCGTTGCCACCGGCGTCGGCAATCAGTTGGGGCAAAATCTGCCCTAGCAGCTCTGCGATGGAGCGCACAGCCGCGCCGTCAATCACGGGCGGCCAAATTTGTTGTGGATTGTCGTTTTCGGGGTGCAAAAACAAGTGGCTGCCGCCATAGCCCGGGATGATGATCACCGGCGTGGGATCGGCGGGTTCGCTTGCGCGGGCAACAACAGGCAGCGCGGCGAACAAAACCGCCACGCAAATCAAAGCTAGGATTTTCTTGGTCATATCTATATTATATAGGAAAGGGGCGCAATTGTCAAGATAGGGCACGTGTTTTTCGCATTGTGTAATCTATCATAGGACACAGCGAAGCGACCTGCCTGCACCGCAGGTGCAAAAAACCGCCCTATCATAGGGCGGTTCTTCGTTGTTACTTGAATTTGCGCTTGCGTGCAGCTTCGGATTTCTTTTTGCGTTTGACCGAAGGTTTTTCGTAGTGCTCGCGTTTGCGCACTTCTTGGATGATACCGTCGCGGGACGATTGCTTTTTAAAGCGGCGCAGTGCGCTATCTAAGCTTTCGTTTTCTTTCACGCGTACTGTACTCATGGGCGTTTCCCTCCCCTCATCTAGCAGATGATGATTGTTTTGCACAACTATTCTATTATACCGGAAATGCGAGGGCTTGTCAAGCAAAATTTATGAAAATATTATTTGCTTTTTGCGCAAAGATATTGTATAATTAAGGTAACGATAAAAAACTTGGAGGGAAACACCATGGTGAAACAAGCATTTGAACGCAAACGCCTGCAACACAGCCTCAACCAGCTGCTGCAAGCGGCCTATCAGCAATTGGGCACGCTGCAATGTGACATGTGGCATACTCGCGAGCCTGTGCCCTTTGCGCAGCGCAAAAGCGGCAAGCACCGCAAGCTCAACATCGGCGATGTTTGGGCGCAGGAAGTCTTCGACTGTGCGTGGATGCACGTGACCGGCCAGCTGCCTGCCGACATTCGCCACGACGACCCCGACCTGTGCTTTTTGGTGGACGTTGCCGGCGAAGGGCTCATTGTTGGCCCCAACGGCGAAGACTTGCAAGGCATTACGCTATGCAAAAGTGTGACGAACCTGTTCACCGGTGACATGGGCAAGCGCGTGGTGCTGCCCCGCAGCGGCATTGTGGACGAAAACGGCCAAGTAGAGTTCTGGATTGATGCGGCGGCCAATGATTTGTTTGGCAACCGCCATGCCACTAAGTTGCATCGTTTTGCGCTGCGGCAGCTGCACGTTGCCCGTGTGGACGAAGCCAAGCGCAAGCTGTATTACGACTGCGCGGTGCTGCTGGGTGTGTATGACGCCAACCCGAAAGCGAGCTATGGCTTGGAAGTGCTTGCGGCCGTGCAAAAAGCAGTGGCAAGCGGCGACGGCAGTGGCTTGCAGCCCTATCTGGAAACGAAAAACGATGACCCCAACGCATTTGAGTACAGCGCACAAGGGCACTCGCATCTTGACTTAGCGTGGCTGTGGCCCATCCGCGAAACTAAGCGCAAAGGTGCTCGTACATTTGCCAGCCAAATGATGAACATCGAGCGCTACCCCGAGTACAAGTTTGGCGCGTCGCAAGCGCAGCTGTATCTGTGGATGAAAGAGCAGTACCCCGAAATTTATGCCAAGATCAAAGAGCTGCACAAGCAAGGCCGCTGGGATATCCAAGGCGCAAACTGGGTGGAGCCCGACAGCAACCTCATCAACGGCGAGTCGCTCATTCGCCAGTTTTATTACGGCAAAAAATTCTTCCGCGAAGAATTTAACGTTGACCCCAAAGTGCTATGGCTGGTCGATAGCTTTGGCTACAGCGCGTGTTGGCCGCAGGTGATGCAGCTGGCCGATGTGCCCTACTTCCTCACCCAAAAGCTCAGCTGGAATACCGTGAACACCTTCCCTTACCACACCTACCACTGGAAAGGCCTTGACGGCGGCGAACCCGTGCTGGCGCACATGCTGCCGGAGGATACCTACAACGCTGCGGCAAGTCCGCACCAGCTAACCAAAGGCGAAAAACGCTACAAAGAGCGCAAGGTGAGCCGTCGTGCGGCATCGTTGTTTGGCGTTGGCGACGGTGGCGGCGGCCCTGGCTTTGAGCACCTAGAGCGCGCACGCCGCATGGCAGACATCAAAGGCCTGCCCAAGTATACACAAGAAAATACCGAAGTGCTGTTTGATAAACTTGCCGAAGAAGACCAAGGCAACTACGCCACCCACCAAGGCGAGCTTTATTTGGAAAAGCACCAGGGCTGCTATACCACGCAGAGCCGCACGAAGAAATATAACCGCAAGTGTGAGTTCCTGCTGCGCAACTATGAACTGCTGGCCGCGCAAGCCAAAAAAGAAGAGCTGCCCATCAGCAAAGACGAGCTTGACATCCTGTGGCAGGAAGTGTTGCTATATCAATTCCACGATATTTTGCCCGGCAGCAGCATCAGTCGAGTATATGACGAGTGCGAGGCGCGCTATGCAGTCATCGTGCGGCAACTCACCAGCGGCATTGCTAAGCTTGCCGAGCAACTTTACGGCGGCAACGCAGCGGTGAACCTCAATAGCCATGCCTATAAAGGTGTGATGAAAGCCAATGGTGCTTGGCGCTATGTGGAAATCCCTGCCTTTGGTGCAGTGAACCTAGAAAAAGCTCCTTTGGTGGCCGACTTCCATGCGAAATCGCGCAAGCAAGTCATTGAAAACGACTGCGCTCGCGTGGTTTTCCACGATGGCGTGATTGTGTCATACATTCACAAGCAAGCCGGACGTGAAATCGCCAAAGGCCCGCTCAATGTGTTCAATCTCTACACCGACATCGGCGACTGCTGGGATATTCACCCGCACAAATACTACAAAACGCCGCATCAAACCGCCAAGTGCACACAGTTTTACACCATCAGCTCTGGCGCACGCACCTGTGCAGTGGTGGAGTTCAAGGTTGGCGGCACGGTGATTCAGCAGGAGATTTTCCTCACCGACGGCAGCCCGCTGCTGCGCTTCCGCACGAAGATTCAGCATCGCGGCAAGCACTGCATGCTGCGCGTGGGCTTCAACCTGCCCATGGGCGACAAAGCCAGCTTCAACATTCCCTATGGCCACATTGAGCGCGCCACCACCGAAAACAACAAAATCGAAAAAGCGCAATACGAAGTCAGCGGGCAAAAATTCGTTGACCTCACCGACGGCGACTACGGTGTGACGCTTATCAACGACAGCAAGTATGGCTTCCGCTGCAAAAACGGTTACTTGGATATCAACCTGCTGCGTTCGCCGCGCGGTGGCCCCGGCAAAAACGTTGACCAAGGCGCACACGAGCTGGAGTATGCGTTGTATCCGCACGAAGGCGCGCTGGACAGCAATGTGTATGCACAGGCCTATTTTCTCAATAACCCTATCCTGCGCACGGGTGACGGCAAGGCTAAGAAAACTGCGCCGCTGGTGACCAGCACCAACGAAAACATCGTGGTGGAGCACGTGAAAGTCGCCGACGACGGCAATGGGCTGCTGCTGCGAATTTACAACAGCAGTGCCGAGCCTCAAAGCGGTGAAGTGCGTGTGGCCGGGCGAAAAGCCAAGTGCTTTGCCGGCGTGATGGAAGACGAACGCGGCGCCGCCACCGAGCAGCTCGACCTGCGCGGCTTTGAACTGAAGATTGTGCGGTATGCTTAAGGTCAACCCAGCACAGAATAATACAAGAGGCGGAATTGACTTTGATTCCGCCTCTGATATTATTTCGCGGGAATAAAAAATCACGCATCCACGAAAGTGAGTGCGCGATTGGTGGGCGGCAATCCGCCGCAGTCGTGGTGGAAATAACCATAAGGGTTCTGCGGAAAGCTTTATATCTCAACGAATGTAGCCTTTGCGCGGTGTTTACAAACGCAATATATTGCCCAAATGGTTGATAACGACATCTATTATACCACTAAAAGCTACAAATGTAAAGCATTTTTTTGAAAATCGCATAAATTACATGCCGCCCATGATTTCCACGCAACATGGGCGGCTTAATTTTGTGGAAAGGAGGCCATCCCATGCAATTTTTAGAAACCCTGTCAGCAATCATCGAGCAACTGCCATCTGTGCTGGAGCTTGTCCGCGAATTGCTGAACCTGTTCACGGCGCTGTAATCACCCAACGCAAAACAACCACATGGCAAAAAAACGAAAATCTGATGTCGTTTCTGCAATCATTATGAGGGCACAGCATTCGGAGAACTGTCACAAATATAATTATCAACCATATTATAATAATAGGCGTGCTAGAAAATGAGCGAAAATGAAAGAAAAGAAAGAAAATTAAAATGTTTTATGATGAAAGCGATTATTGCCCTGAATGCAGAAAAATTTATAAGTCGGATCCGTGTTTTTCAATGAATAATTGTAAGCCAAAACCGTGTCCACCGAAACCTTGTTGCTGTCAAGGACCCCAAGGCCTCAAAGGAGACAAAGGCGATACAGGTTCCGCAGGGGAACAAGGCCTCAAAGGAGACAAAGGCGATACAGGTTCCGCAGGGGAACAAGGCCCCAAAGGTGACAAAGGTGATACCGGCACTTTTAGCAGTTCTTTTTGGTCGGGATATGTAGAGGTGTCGGGCGACCATGCAACTGTTGAAGCAGGCACTGCAATTCCGTTTCGCACCAGAACTTTTAAGGACGACGGCGTGATTGTTAATAACGCTGACGGAACTATCACATTGCAACCTGGTGTGTTTTTAATAACCTGGTCTGTAGACGTATTGAGCTCCACCGGAGTGACGAGCATACGCTATTATGCCGATTCGACCCCAATGATGACAGCAATGGTTTTGCCGGACGGCAACACCCCATGTGGCTCCGTAATTACGTTGGTGCTGCCAAATTCTAAGGAAACAATGGCGCTAAGGCCATATAGTACCGGCCACATCACTCTGCCAAAACTGACATTTAACGGGTCGCAGGGCACGATGAGTATAATAAAACTAAGCAATTAAGTCTTTAATTAGAATTGAAATCACAAACAAGGGTGGCAGTTCGGTTTTAGACGATGGAGGGACAAGTTTATTTTAAAAAGATTTATTATAGAAACAATTTTTCATTGCGGACGGCTATATTCAGCCGCCCGCTTTTTCTTTCCATTATTGGTTACTTTTCATTAGGCTTGTTATGGAAAGCTAACTATACCAAGCTTGGGGATTAAATTGCCCCATATATAATGAAAAGGGCTGTTGCTTTCGGGCAGCAGCCTTTGGGAGGTGTTTATGCCAAAACCAATTAAGACCCGCGAGGTCGTGCGGGATGTGAAAACTCGTGTGCCGCATGTCGGCGTGCAAATGAAACGCGCGGCACAAAAAAGCAAGGATGCTACCGCCAAGCAGTGGAGCAGCCGAATGAACATTATGCTGAGGGTGTTGTCGAGGAAAAGGCGCAGGGTGCAACGCAGGATGCGGCACAAAGGGCAAATGCACAAGGGCAAAAGGTTGCAAAGCAAGTCTATGCAAAGACCAAGAAAAAGACCCAACAGCGTGGAAAAACTAAGCTGGACAAGCCTGTTTCTGCGGTTGAAAACGGCAAGGTGAAGCTTAAGCAAAAGCCCAAGCACGTGCGCCAAGCAGAAAGCGGGACGTGTGATTAGCCGCAAGAAACCCGTTAAGACTGTACAGCAATCTGCGAAAAAGGCAACGCAGGTGGCGAAGTCTGCAAAGAAAACCAAAGTGGCGGCTCAACGCGCCAAACGTGCCGTGCAACATTCAGCCAGTGCAATCAAGAAGATAGTGAAAGCCGTATGGAAAACTGTCAAGGCCACATATAAGACCATCAAGTGGACGGTCGTTGCCATTGCCGCTGGCGGTTGGTTGCGGTGGTCATTGTCATCGTTTTGGTGCTGGTGGGTGCATTGCTTGCTTCGCCCTTCGGCATCTTCTTTTCACGGGGCAGCGGTGGCGATGGCGCACAAGAGATATTCCTGCCGCAGGTGGTGCAACAGCTTAGTCAAGAGCATCATGAACGCATTGAAGAAGTGCAACAAAACAACGAGCATGATGAGCTGGTATTCGAGGGAAATGCGGCAATAGATTGGCCGCATCTGCACTTTGAGGTTATTCGCAATGGGGGCAGGGTTGATCCGATGATATATTTTCAGCGAGCTAGCTAGACAATCTCGCTGGAATATGTTATGATAAAAAGACGAGGTGATGCATGATGGCAAAGAAAAAACAGCACGGTCATTTTTGTCGTGTGTGCGGCGAGCGTAAAGCCAATGAGAAGTTTTCCGGCAAGGGTCACGCGGCGCATATTTGCAAAAATTGCGCCGCATTGCCACTTGCTGAACGCAATGCGCTAGAAACGGTTGGCAAAATCGAGCGCATGGCGGGTCGCTATCTCAATGAGAGTGACGTCAAATGGCTGCGCAAGCGGCTCAATGACGTGCAACAGGCTGCGCGGGAAGTGCATCACTTAAAAATCCAGCGTTATGAGCGTGGGCAGATAAGAAAAGGATTAACCGTTCGTTCGCTGGAATTCTTTCTGCGCGGCGAAGTTTGGGATGAGTACGGGGATGAAAGTTTTGTGCACGTGCGCATTTTCGCTGACCGCGACGGCGTGTAGCGATATTCAAAAAAACAGATTGTCGTTTAGTGAATTTGGCAAAAAAAAATAAAAAAAATGAATAATTTTAGCGAAAAAGATATTGACGGGATAAATTTGGTATGTTATAATTCAATAGAATTGCGCAATAGATAGACAATCGATCTTTAGAAAGTGAGTTTAAGCGTGCAACAATTGCTTTTAGACCTAGCCTATGCAATTTCGCCATACTGGTTTTTCGCGTTATCGCCATCATCTTTGTGTTGGTACTCGCTGTTATTAAACGCAAGTCATTTAACATATCAATAAAGGACTTTGTGTTTGGAACGGCGTTTGTTATCTCTGGCGTATTTATTGGCGCGACTGCGCTGTACTCGCTGGGGCAAATTCTAATGAATGGTAGACACCCCGAATTTTGGACTTGGGTGAACTGGAGTAGCATTTTACGCGCTGGAGGGCCATTATATGGGGCGGTATTGGGCGCGATTGGGATGGTATGCCTTTACGGGAAGCTGTTTCGACGTGACATTATTGAACTATTAAGCTTTTTATCGTTATCGTTTTTCGGGGCAAATTTTTTGACTCGCATGGGATGCTTGTTCGCGGGCTGTTGCTACGGCATACTACTGCCGAGCGGTGCACGCTTTCCGTATCAGTTAGTTGAAGGTCTTTTGTGTTTAGCGATTTTTATTGCGCTGCTTATTTGGCGGCCTGAACGAAAATATAAACAAGAAATATTGCCCTTGACATTGATTGCTTACGCCGTGATTCGCTTTGTGCTTGAGTTCTTTCGTGGTGACGCTGGACGTGGTGAATTTCTAGCCTTGTCATCCTCGCAGTGGATTGCACTTTTAATCATTGCGGCTATGGCGTTGTTTATGGTAGTGCAAAGGAATCGAGCTAATGAAGTATCTCCCTAATATTTTATCACTCTCTCGCATCGTGTTATCGTTGTTATTGATTTATATCGCTACCTTACATAGACCGACATTGTTTGTGTCATTGTATGCCATCACTGCTTTGACAGATATGCTAGATGGCATGTTAGCGCGTAAGTTCAAATGGCAAAGCGACTTGGGCGCAAAACTTGATGGCTTCGCAGATGTCGTGTTGGTCATTTCAATGTTGGTGATTGTTTTATGGATTTTGGAAATTCGTTTCTCAATAAGCGTTCTTGTGATGGTAGGCTTTGTTGCGTTACTCAAAGCGGTCAACATTTCATTCACTCGAATAAAGTTTCAGCAATGGGGAACCTTGCACACGGCTCTTATCCGTTATACAGCAATCCCGTTTTTTCTTGTTGGGCCATTATTGGTTTGGACAGGACATGCGTGGAACGCATTAGCCATAATTATTTTGATTGCTGTGTTGATAGCTGAAATGGAAGAAACGTTAATTTTAGCAATCTCAACTTATTATGATATGAACATCAAAACAGTTTGGCACGCCAAACAAAAACCACGTGGCCATATAATGCAACAAGCGCTGCTTTGTCGTATGAGATAAGTGACCCCAGCATCATCCGCTTTGTGGACGGCGTGGTGACTGCGTTACAAATCGGTACAGCCACTATCACTTTCACTGCGCAAGACGGTGGCGGTGCGATGGCTACCGCTTCCATTACCGTGGCTGAACCTCAGCTGATAACTAGCATTCGCTTGCCGGACGACAACATCACAATGTATGTGGATGATTATGTTGCGATTAATCCGATTGTGCTACCTGTGAACGCGGATAATCGCGAGCTTGAAGTGATTATCTGTGACCCCGAAATTGTTCAATATGAAGACGGTATGCTCATTGGTTTGGCTACCGGCACGGCAACCATCACCCTTGTCGCGTTGGATGGCAGCGGTGTGTACGCCACAGGCACTGTCACCGTGCAAGCCGTGCCGTTTGGTAGAGCCATGTTTGAGGCGTTTTCGGATAGTAGAAGTGGGTGTGGGAGTACTGCGGTTACTGGAGTAAGGATTGGTGTTAGAACCAATAACGAAACACGCCCAGTGTTGAGCAATGGGCAACCACGACCGTTTACGGTTTTCTACAACGCCACATCGCATGCTGATCACACAGTTCGTCTAACGGCAAATATATCTCCTTCCAGTGCTAGCAACTTAGATGTAACGTGGACTTCGGCGCAGGTGTTGAATACAGCAAATCCTTCGACGCTGCCAACCCCTTCAGGAACAGTAAACACCACTGGCGGCACGCAAACTAACCATATTACGGTGAGACCTCAGATAACCAATGCAAATAACAATGCTGGTCGATTCGTTCGTGAATATCGAGCCACGACAGCAGATGGTAGCTTTGTTGCTCGACAAATCGTAATTGGAGTTGCTCGCATATATCCCCACCAAACATACACGGCTCTCCGTGCCGTAGATGTATTCAGCGGTCCCTTTTCCTCCGAGCTGGCTACTTTCCCCCGCGTGGCCACGCTTAGCGCAGGTACACAAGTTTCACTGCGCGGACAATATAACAACGATTGGTTTTATATAACTTGGGGGAATAACAATTGGGGCTATGTGCGGTTGCGTGATGCTGGAAATTTTGGTCATCCGCGGCCAGAAATTAGACCCTCAAGTGACTGGAGAAATGCAACAACGCCTATTCCCGCGACTGGAACAGCCCGAGGTACAGCTCGGAGAGTTATATTTCATCACAACGCAGGAAGACCCTTGACTAGCACCACATTAGCCGATACGAGGGCGTATATTCGTGGCGTACATCCTGGCGGAACAGGTGACATTGCTTATCACTTCCTTATTGACAGAGCCGGACGAATTTGGGAAGGGCGGCCACTAAATCGTCGAGGTGCTCACACGAGCGGCTCACATGGCGGATTTCTCTATAATGATGACATTGGCGTAGCATTATTAGGAAACTATCACACTCACCATCCACAACACAATCAACATCAAAATCCAAACGCTGCGGTTCAACAGCTAACTCAAGCTCAAAGAGATGCGATGACAGCATTGAGCAGATATTTTTCTACTTCTATGAATCTGCAAATTGTGACCAATCAACCACACTCCCCTGTAGCGATGCATTTTGAGCTTCCAGGCGCTATAGCCACAGATTGTCCTGGAGTGAATGTCATTCCTTGGATTAGAGATACTCTTCGTCCACAAACGAACGCTTGGCTCAGACATCTTAGATAAGGAGACCGACTATGAAAAAAATGTTTTGTGCGCTTTTGATGCTTAGCTTTTGTTCAATGTTGTTTTTTTCTTGCACAACATTTAGGAGTGAGGAAGAATTACTATCCTTTGATGAATGGCAGCAAAGATGGGATTACTATCATGGAATCGGTGAGCGCCTAAGTTACGAAGAATGGCAAGAAAGATGGGACGACACCCAACGAGAGTGGGAAGAAAATAGGCTAGCACTTTTAGACTACAGATGCGGGGGCATCAATATGATAGAAATTATTGAAGATGAAACGGCACAGTTGATATTGGTGATAACTAATTGTGGATACTCGCCCATATGGAGTTATCGTGCAGATATGTTGGACACAGATGCTTGGGGCGATATGATAACCTCTGATTGGGGCGAAGTAAATATTCACGATTTAGGTTCTTTTAACGCTGAAGTGCACCTCTATCCAATCTTAGGTGAAAATCCGATTCTTCATCGACTATACCCCTATGGTGAAGTGAATGAATTTAGTCTCGTGCCTGTGGGATTTGAAGGCAAATTCAATATTCTATTTTCTTCGCAGGAATCAAGAGTCTTATCGATTTTTATCGGCTCCCATTTACCTATCAACATTGAAACGATTGAACGTGTAGGCGATGAAATTCCCTTCCCAAATAATCGCATAGAAATCCCTTTGGGGATATGGGTCTAAATCTATACTAAGGAGAAACTGTAATGAAAAAAGCAATATCCATAGTCGTATCATTAGTAATGTTATGCGCGGCATTCGCGCTTTTCGCAGGCGCATACAACGAAATATCTGTTGAGCACATTGCTGTGATTGCGGCAATTGAGGATTACAACCACGGCGGTCTTGGGCGGCTATACGCCACGTTTGATGAGGACACGATGACTGTGCGTGTAACCGGCGAAGTGGTTAGCGCTACACGCGGGCTTGTTATCCCCAACGATGAAATCACGGTGTTATGGCAAGCAAGACTAAAAGGTAGCACTGAAAATGGCGAAGCACTTGTATACTCCATGGGTGGTTTTGAAATGAACGATGGCGAAATCATCACGAATGACCTTGCAGTGCAAAGCGATTCTGTTTGGATGAATGGCGGGTTTATTTCTGCCACACAAGCAATCTATGCACGTGAGCTTCTTTCCATTTTTGATGGTGTGATCTCGGGTGACGTAACGCTTACTAACGGCAGCGAATTGCAAATCGCAGGCGGAAATCTGCAAGGCGTAATTACACTAAATAATCCACAGGCATATCTTGTGATCACAGGTGGCGTGATTGATGCCCCTGCTATTCATGCACACCGGCATGTGGAAATCTCAAACGCTCAAGTTGCGCTAGCTTGCACGCTGGGTTTAGAAAATACGATTGTTGCCCTATCGCAAAGCGCAGAAGTCAATTTTGAAGAATACCTAAACAATAATATCTTGTGGATTGACGATGTGCTGATGGTTCTTGGTGACGTGATGCTTACGCACGATGTGCTATCCGTTGAGTTAGGGCAATTGCTTTATATCTCAGCTGATGTTGAATTCGTTGGACTTGCAGGGCGGTGCAATGCTGATTGAAGGTGCCTTCACCTTAGCAGATGACGAAAGCGCAAGCGAATGGTATGGATATATCAACAGCGGAAATTTGCGCGAGTTGTCATATTCGGAGATGTTGGTATAATCAAGTCCCCAACTGGCTACACTGGATTTTGCGCTGGATTGCCTTTGGCTGGGCATGGATGTGCTGCTAATTTAATCGCGACCCCGCCACCTAAAAGTGGCGGGGTCTTTCCATCATCACTCCCTTTCCCTCACTCTCACTTGCCCACCTCGCTCTATTCTTGCTATGTTTTCACTATAGTTCGTGATGATTCATTTTCTGCTGAGTTTCGACGCATGGTTGGTGAATTTTCTACTGGCAAGGGTTGTTTTATTCGCTTCGAAGATAATTATGCTATTCGATTGGGGTGTTTCGTTAGTCATCAATGTAACACCTGATTGTCTACCTGCAATTACGGATGAAGTTATCCAAGCGGCTTACCAGCAAGGGCGTGAAGAAATGCAACATCGTAACCCTGAAGCAGTGGTTGCCACTCAACGCGGAAGTGCTTTTCATAATTGAAAAACAGGCGAAAGCTTTTACACTGTACAAACTGCTTACACGATGGGTAATGGGGTTTCTTGGGTTAGGCGGGGCAATCGTTGCTTTATTAAGCTATGTTTGGATGATGTTGACTATTTTTGGCGTTAGGTAAGGCGGCTCAGTATCGTCGTGCTGTTGTCTGCTTGGCAGCAATTTTCTACTTGGCTTGTACTCTTTTTAGTAACTATTATATGTAAGACAACGCTCCCGAAAGCCATCGAGCTTTCGGGAGTGATTATTTTATGCTTACATTAGTGCTGCAAAGCGCCGTTTACCCACTTCGCCCATGAAACGCCGAACCCACCTAACGCCTTATCTTTACGCTTCCGGCTATGCAGTACACGCAATTCCTCCTCCAGCGCATGTAATGTGCGTTGCTGTGCCAGCTTGTAATAATCACGATCAGTGTGCGGCAACCAGTTCGGGTCAAAGGCTAATTGCACGCTATCATCGTTCTCAAAGATAATCTTTGGGCTGCTGCGATTGCGCAACAGATTTGCATCACAGTTGAGCAAGACAACAATCGGGAACTCCAATCCTTTGGCCTTGTGAATGGTATACAGCGAAACCATGCCATGAAAGCGGTCACTG
>WRBQ01000004.1 GCA_009784445.1 Oscillospiraceae bacterium | reverse complement strand
GCAGTTTTGGCTGTTTCGTCGCAGGCGATGAACAGCGTTTGCAGCGGCTGGCGCACCTTGAGGTTTTGTTCGTTTCTTAAGCGAAGTGCTGTCGCAATCACCTCACGTGCAATCGCGGTTTGCTCTAACAGGCCATTGTTGTCGATGCCTGCAATGGGTGTTGGCCAAGTTGACAGGTGAATGGACAGCGCGGCATCGGGCTCAACAGCGCGCACAAGCTTTTGCCAGATGGCCTCGGTGCCAAAGGGGATGATGGGCGCCATGACTTGGCAGGCGCTTTTCAGCGCGAAATACAGGCAGCCGTAAGCATTGCGCTTGTCTGCTTCGTCACCGGCTTTCCAAAAGCGGCGGCGGTTCAGGCGAACATACCAGTTGCTGACGTCATCGACAAAGTCCTCGAATTCTTTCACCAGCACGTAGGCTTTGTAGTCGTCCATGAGCTTGGTTGCGGACGAGATGAAGGCATTCGTGCGCAGCAGCAGCCAGCTGTCAAGCGCATTGAGTTCGTTGGGCTGCCAGCCAGCCAAGTTGGGTTTGTCGATTTGATAGTAGGTGTCAAAGAAGGTGTAGATGTTGCGGAAACCCAGCAGCTTGCGGCGGGCTTCGTCGCCCATGGCAAAGCCAAAGCGCACGTCGTTGGCGTTGGGTGTGCCTGCAAAGAGATAGCGCAAACTGTCGCTGCCGATTTCCTCGGCGGCGTCGTCGAACTGGATCATGGTGCCGGTTTTGCTGAACTTGCTGCCGTCCTCTTTGGCCACCATGGCGTAGCACATGACGCGCTCATAGGGCGGGCAATCTTCCAGCACAACGGACATGAACAGCATGGAGTAGAACCACAGGCGCACTTGCTCGTTCATTTCGCTGACCCATTCGGCGGGGAAGTTTTTGCGCCAAGCTTCTTTATCTGTGAAGTAGCCCATGGTGCTGAATGGCACGATGCCGGCGTCTAGCCAAACGTCGCCGGTGTCGCTAATGCGCTGCACCTGCTTGCCGCATTGGGCGCAGGTGACGGTGATGTCGTCAATCCACGGGCGGTGTAATTCAACGTCTGCGCCAAGCTCGGCTTTGCTGCCGATGACCGTGAGGTGCCCGCAATCGCAGGGGTAAAACGGCAGCGGCAGGCCATAGTAACGCTTGCGGCTGATGTTCCAGTCGCCCATGTTGGTGATCCAGTCTTCCATGCGGCGGCCTGCGGATTCGGGTTCCCACTTGACTTTCTTGGTAGCGGCCAGCAGGCGCGGCTTGAGCTCCGTTGTTGCGATATACCACGCAGGAACTAATCGAAAGATGACCGGAGTTTTGCAGCGCCAGCAAATGGGGTAGTTGTGCTCAAAGGGCAAGACTTTATAGAGCTTGCCGCGACGCTCCAGCTCGGCGAAGACTTCGGGGGCAACGGTTTCGCTGTTTTTGCCGGTGTAGAAGCCAAAGCCCTCTAGGAAAATGCCTTCGTCGTCCACGGGCATGACTTGCGGCAGGTTTTCACGCAGGCCGAGCTCGAAGTCCTCGGCGCCGCAGCCGGGCGCGATGTGTACCACGCCGGTGCCGTCTTCTGCACTCACGTCATCCCAAGCAACAATGCGATGCTCGAACTGCAGCTTGGGCAGTTCCTCAAAGCAGGTTTCAAAAGTCAGCCCAACGAGGCTGCTGCCCTTGAACATATCTAGGACTTCGGCTTTGTCGTCGCCCAGCAGCTTGATGGCTTGCTTGGCGAGGACGATGGGCTTTTCTTGCGAATGCAGCTTCACCAGCGCATAGTCAATGTCGGGGTTAACCGCTAAAGCTACGTTTGATGAAAGTGTCCAGGGCGTGGTTGTCCACACGAGGATGTTGAAGTCGCGGCCATGCACCGGCAGTTGAAAGAACACGCTGTCGTGCGTCATGAGTTTATACGAGCCGGTCATTTCGTGCTCGCTGAGGCTGGTGCCGCAGCGGGGGCACCAGGGCATGGGTTTGTACTCTTGCCGCAGCCAGCCGCTGGTGTGGCATTTTTTGAGGAAATGCCAAATGCCTTCGATGTTTTCATCCGTGTGGGTGAAGTAGTCGTTGCCCCAGTCCATCCACATGCCCAAGCGCTTGCTTTGCTCGGTGATGACATCGGCGAATTTCGCCACGCGATCTTTGCAGGCATTGGTGAATTTGTCTAGCCCATAGGCCTCGATGTCGCGCTTGCTTGCGAAGCCCAGCTCTTTTTCCACGCCGACTTCTACCCACAGACCCTGTGCGTCAAAACCGTTTTGGGCGCGGCAATCGTGCCCTTGCAGGAATTTGTAGCGCACGTAAATGTCTTTGAGGCTGCGGCCACGGGCGTGGTGCACACCCATGGGGTTGTTGGCGGTGATGGGGCCATCGAGAAAGCGGAACATCGGCCTGCCGGCGGCTTGCGTGCGCAGCTTGCCAAAGCAATCGTTTTCGGCCCAAAACTTGAGCATGTCGTGTTCTTCGCGGATTAATTCGTGTTTTTCCATGATAGATAAAGTTCCTTTATATGTTGATTCCAAATTGCGCCAGAGTGACTAGGCCAAGTGCCAGTGCAGTGAGACCAATGACGGCTAGATGCACGGGATAGATGACATAGAAAGTCCATCTCATACGTTTGCCGCGGTCGCCGTTGTAGCCATGCAGCAAAATTGCAGCGGCAACGCAGCCAACGAAGAATGTCATGGATACCCAAGCCAGTCGCAGGTCCATACCATACAGCACGACACCTGCAAATTCGGGGTTGTTCAGCGTCCATACGCTGGACAGCGAGCTGAGCAAAATGAATGCACCGGCCACAACGCTAGGCACCACGCGGCGTGCTTTCTCGTTCTTGATTGCATAGGTGAGGATGACCACGATAACACCGATAATTGGCCAGTCAAAGGGAATGGGCAGCATGGTGAGAATCGTGATGATGACGAACAAAATCCAAAACAACCAACGCATTTTGGCCAGCTTGTCATACAGCCGCAGGCAGAACAGGCCAACGATGATGGTGAACATGATGTTGAGCATGAGCGCACCCATGGTCAACATGTGGAAGGGAATGGCGATGAGACCGAAAATAGCAAGCCGACCGATGTATTTGCCGAGTGAGCGGGTGTGTTTGTAGCCTTCGACGACGAAGTAGGCCATGATGGGGAAAGTCAGCCCACCGGCGGCATACAGGGGAATGGCCAGCCATGTGGGGAAGCTGTCGCTCCACAGGCCGATGACGATGTGGTTGAGGATCATGCCGATGATGGCAATCCACTTGAGTTGAAAGGCGTTGAGTTTTGGCATTGGGGTTCTCCTTTATATTGGTTTAAATTAAGCAAAAATATCCGGCAGTTGGGTGAGGCCGAATGCAAGCGCCAGCAAAGCGATGGCGGCCAAGTGCACGGGGTAGGCGATGTAGAACGCCCACTTCATGCAGGGACCGCGCTGGCCGTTATAGTGGCGCAGCAGCAGGGCGGCAGCCAAGCAGCCGAGCATGAACGTGGAAGATACCCACATCATGGTGCTGTCGGCTTGGGTGATTGCGTCGAGTTCGGCCACGAGGCTCATCTTCAGCATGCCCAGTGACGAGAACAAGAACACTGCGCCAGCGGTAATGGCAGGCCAGGTGCGGCGGCGTTGTTCGTCCTTGATGATTTGGGTCATCATCACCACAATGGGGCCGATGATTGCCCAGTCAAAAGACAGGGGAAACGCCGTGAGGACGCAAATGCCCGCAAACAGCAGCCAGAATAACCAGCGCTTGTGCGCGAGTTTGTCATACAACCACAGGCAGAACAGGCTGACCACAATGGTGAACAGGATGTTGAGCATCAACGCGCCGAACACCAAAAAGTGAAACGGCAGGGCAATTAATCCAAACAGCGCAAGGCGAAGCATGTATTTGCCCAATGAGCGGGTGTGGCGGTATCCCTCCACCACGAAGTAGGCCATGATGGGGAAGGTTAGCCCGCCTGCGGCATACATCGGAACAGCCAGCCATGTGGGGATGATATCCCACCAACCGAGTACCATGTGGTTAAGCACCATGCCAACAATGGCAATCCATTTGAGCTGGAAGGCGTTGAGCTTTGGCATGGGCGTCTCCTTTTATGCGTCACAACCAAGGGAAGAAGGCGTGGATATTCGGTGGCGGTGGGAAATGGGTGAGTCCAAGTGCCAAGGCAGCCAAACCAATGGCGGCCAAATGCGCGGGATAAGCGATGTAAAACGTCCACTTCATGCGGGGGCCGCGCTGGCCGTTGTAGCCATACAACAGCCCCGCAGCAAGCACGCTGCCTAGCGAAAACACAACGCTGAAGATGGAAATTGAAGAGAAGTCGCCACTTAGCGCAGCCGTTGCGCTGGGCAGTAGCCAAGCGCCAGCTGCCACCAATGGCGGCACCACACGGCGTGCGGTTTCGTGCGGGATGACATGCGCCAGCACAAGCACAATCACGCCAATGGCAGACCAGTCAACGTGCAAGGGCAACCAAGTTATGACCCCACAAATGCCCGCGAATATCAGCCAAAACTGCCACTGCAAACGCTTGTTGATCATTTTGTCGTGTAGCCACAGGCAAAGCAGGCCAACGATGATGGTGAACATGATGTTGAGTCCCCAGCTGCCAAACACCAGCGCGTGAAAGGGAATGGCAATTGCGCCGAACAGGGCCAAACGGCCGGTGTAGTTTTCCAAGCTGCGGGTGTGGCGATAGCCCTGCACGGCGAAGTAGGCCATGATGGGAAAGGTCAGCCCGCCAACGGCAAACAGGGGGATATCAATCCACAGGGGGATGAGGCCATCAAATGCGATGGAAATGTGGTTGCATACCATGCCGATGATGGCGACCCATTTAAGCGTAAAGGCGTTGAGAGTTGGTATAGAAGAGCTGCCGTAGCGCTGAAGCTCTGCATTGTTGGTGAGCATTAAATCACCTTCGTCCAGTCAAAGTTGTCTTTCACACGGCCCCATTGAATGCCGGTTAGCTCGTTATACAGCCACTGGGCGATTTCGCCGGTTTCGTTGCGGTTGATGATGATTTCCTCGTCGTCGCATAGCAGCGTGCCCATGGGGGAAATCACGGCGGCGGTGCCGGTGGCGAAGGCTTCTTTCAAGTTGCCCGAGCGGGTGGCGGCAAGCACTTCTTCGAGTGTGATGGCGCGCTCAACCACAGCGTGGCCATTGGCGCGCAGCAGCTCAATGCAGCTTTTGCGCGTGATGCCCGGCAAAATGCTGCCCGACAGCGCGGGGGTAATCACTTCATCGCCGATGACAAAAAACGCGTTAGACGTACCCACTTCTTCGATGTACTTGCGCTCAATGCCGTCCAGCCACATCACCTGTGCGCAGCCGCTAGCTTTGGCCATTTGCTGCGCCTTAAGCGTGGCGGCGTAGTTCCCGCCGGCTTTGGCAGCGCCTGTGCCGCCGCGCACTGCACGCACGTGGTCTTTTTCCACGAAGATTTTCACTGGCGCGAGGCCCTCGGGGTAATATGCACCCACGGGGCTGAGAATCACGGCGAAGATGTACTCACTGGCTGGGCGCACGCCCAAGAAGGGGTCGGCGGCGATGATGAATGGGCGGATGTACAGCGAGGTGCCGTCTGTGGTGGGGATCCAGTCACGATCCAGCTGCACCAATTCTTCAATGGCGTGCAGCGTGAAGTCTTCGTCTAACAGGGGAATGCACAGACGATCGCTGGATGCGTTGAGCCGCCGGATGTTCTCGAGCGGGCGGAATAGCCGCACTTTTTTGTCGCTGCCGTGGTAGGCCTTCATGCCCTCGAAGACCTCTTGGCCGTAGTGCAGGCACATGGCGGCGGGGTCGAGTTGGAAGGGAGCATAGGGCTCGATGCGCGGATTGTGCCAGCCCTTGCCGTCGGCGTAGTTCATGATGAACATGTGGTCGGTGAAATAATTGCCGAAGCCCAAGTTATTGGGGTCGGGTCTTTTTTTGTATGGGCCGTTGTACTCTTTGATTGAAATTTGCATGCGATAGGTATTCTCCTTGGATAGAATGGGAAACTTGAGCACGGGGTGTTTGAGCAGGACAATAAATAATGCAATCAGCGCGATGATTTCTAATATAGTGAATACAGAAATGGGATGAACGGGCGCAACGGGTGCGGGGAATGATTCGGGGTTAGACGTGTAAAATGAATATAGCCTTTGATACCATTCGTAGTCTTGTGCATGCAACACGATTTGCAGTGGGATGTTTATGATGCGAAAAACAATGCTGATAAAAATGAGGTAAGTGGTGAGCCGATGTGTGCGTTGGTTGCGCAGCACGCCAATGAGCAGCCAAAAGAATGGGTTAAATACGATAAAGTCAAACAAAAAGAGCCAAAGTTCATGGCCGTAGCCGTATCGGACAAATGCCACAACGAGGACAAGCAAAATAAACAACATGTGTAGGCCGAGTAAAATACCTAGCCAAAGGCGGTGTGGTTTCCATGCTGGCAGCAAAAACTTCAAGCAAACTGCAATGTATACCAGTCCGTTTATCCAGCGAAGTGCGTTAAGCATAGTGAACGCGAATGCATCAAGGGAAGTTATCATGCCTGCTAGGGTGTAGGAAAGTGCAAGCAAAGCCAGACCCGCCAGCACCCACTGCTTGCGTGTGAATTTCATGCGGGCACCTCGTCTTCTTCAGGCGTGGGTTCGGGCGCAAGAATGGGGAAGCGCAACACGGGGTGTTTGAGCAGCACAATGGCGAAGATGAGTGCTTGCACTGTCGGGATAATCACCCAAATGAGTCGCGGCATCTGAAAATCGGGATAAATCAAGGGTGTGAGGGCAATAGCCGGAATATCAAGGACAAATAAAGCGAAACCAATAAACGCCATGACTGTCGCAATTTTGTGGGTGGTTTTTCTGCGAATGGCTCCAATGAACAGCCAAAAATAGGCACTCAACACGGTGAGGGTCAGCAGTGCCCACAGGGAAGCGGTGAGAAAACCAGCCTGCACGAAAAGCAAGTCATTCGCAGCGTAATCTATGGCCAGCGAAGGGAATGCTTCAACACGCCAACTGACGGAAAGCGTTAACGCGCTGACAAGTGAAATGCTCAACAAAATACTCAGCCACTTGCGGTGCGACAGCGCAGGGAAGGGCAGCAACAGCTTGAGATAAAACGCTGCATGAATTAATACGGAGGCCAAGCCGAAAATGTTCCAAAACGTTAGCGCGTAACTGCGCGTGAACAACAAGGAGAGTTGATTGATAACCAACAACCCAACAAGGCCCGCCAGCATCCACTGCTTGCGTGTGAATTTCAGCATGCCACCCCCTTGATATAATACTACAGATACCATTATAACAAATTTTTTTCGCAATTGCAAGCAAAACTTCGCCGCGCGATTATTAACCAACCATGACGAAACCGCAAACTCTTTTGCGCTGTTCATAATTTCCCTTGACAATGCGCCGGAAAAGCTGTTATAATAAGGTAACCCCCTCAGGCACGCTGCGACGCGCCAGCTCCCCCAGGGGCGCCTAAGAGGAAATATCTATAAGGAGGGCGTGCTATGTCCACAAAAATATTGGTCGTTGATGACGACATGAACATCTGTGAACTGCTGCGTATTTACTTGGAGAAAGAGGGCTACACGCCTGTGCTGGCGCACGATGGCCGCGCGGCCGTGGAGGCTTTTGCCAAGCACAGCCCCGCGCTGGTGCTGCTAGACATCATGCTGCCCGAAATGAGCGGCCACGATGTGTGCCGCGAAATCCGCAAAAGCTCCGCTGTGCCGATCATCATGCTCACCGCCAAAGGTGAGGTGTTTGACAAAGTGCTGGGCCTTGAACTTGGCGCGGATGACTACGTGACCAAGCCTTTTGATGCCAAGGAAATTGTTGCGCGTGTGAAAGCTGTGCTGCGCCGCACGGGCGAAAGCTCTGCTGCTGAGCCTGCGATAAAAGAAGTGCGCTTTGAAAAACTCAGCGTGAATCTGACGAATTATGAACTGCGCATCGACGGCAAAAAAGTGGACGCTCCGCCCAAGGAAATGGAGCTGCTGTATTACCTAGCTGCCAACCCCAATCGCGTGTTCACCCGCACACAACTCCTTGATGAGGTGTGGGGCTTTGACTACTATGGCGACAGCCGCACCATTGACGTGCACGTGAAGCGCCTGCGCGAAAAACTTGAGGGTGTGAGCGACCAGTGGAGCCTGCAAACTGTGTGGAGCGTGGGCTACAAATTTGCGACTGAGCAGTAAATAAAATGAGGAATACTCTGATGAACAATATTCGTCCCCCCTGTTAAGCCCGAAGGCACAACCGAATACGTGCGCCACCTATTCTATTTTTCTTGAAATTGATCGAAATTTGAAAGGAAAATAGAATGGGTTATTCGAGTAATATTAAATTGCAGTATGTCATTAGCTTCATGCGGGCGCTGTTGCCAGCCTATGTAATTGAGCGACTGTTTTGGCAGGCACAAGGCATGACTGTGCAGATGATGGTGCTTTGTGGCGTGATTTATTCGCTCACCGTGATTTTGCTGGACGTGCCCGGTGGCATTCTGGCTGACCGCATTGGGCGCAAGCCAATGATTTTTCTGGGCTACGCATTTGCGGCAGGTGAGTTCATATTCACTGTGTTTGCTCGCAGCTTTGGCATGTTCGCTTTGGCAATGGTTTCGGCGGGCATTGGTGACGCGCTGTATAATGGCAGCCAAAATGCGCTGTTGTATGATTCCCTGCTGGCCGAGCAAAAGCAAGATGGCTTTGAAAAACTGCTGGGCAACGTGAACGCACTGGATCTCGCAGGTTCTATGATTGCGATGTTGTTTGGCGGCGTATTGGCGGCGCAGTTGGGCTTTTCGCTCAACTACTATATCTCGTTTGTTAGCATGATGATTGCGGCAGTGCTTTCGCTTGGGCTGAAAGAACCGCCGCTGGTGACCAAAAGCGAAAGCGAAGTGCTTGGCGCAGTGAAGCAAGCAAAGCAGGCCTTGGTGCTGTTGCGCCAAAAACCGGTTGTGCTGATGCTTTGCGTGTCTGGCATGGTGCTTGGCGCGGCCTTGACGCAAATGGACGAGTTCTATCAATTGATTTTATATGGCGCAGAGCTGCCGGTGGTGTTTTTCGGCATTGTGGGTGCCGTGCTGGTGGCCAGCCGAATACCCGGTAATTTGCTGGCACACAAGCTTAAGCAGCGCTTGCGCTACCGCAGCGTGCTCAATGCTATTTTTGTGCTGAACATTGCAGGTTATCTAGCGCTGTTTGTAGTGCGTAGCGTGTGGGCGGTTATTCCGATTGCGGTGATTTCCTTTGCTGCGGGGATTACCGAACCTCTTGTGCTGGGTTATCTGCACCATGAAACCGACAGCAGCATTCGAGCCACGGTGGAATCTTTTGCGTCGCTGGGCTTGCAGATTCTTTCCATGCTGGTGGGTTTGTTGTTTGGCTGGGTGAGCACGCAATGGTCGATTTTTGCAGGCTTTTTGCCTCTGGCGGTGATTTGCATCATCTGGCTGGTATGTTCCAATTTTCTTGCGCGCCGCAACATCGCATAAAAAAGAACCCCCTTCACAGGGGGCTTTTTGTGTTGTTATTGTGCTGCAACCGATTGTGGGTCAAGCTCGTGCGGTTGGATTGCACCGGAGGCAACGGCGCGGTTGCGCAGTTCAACGAAGTAGCCTGCCATGGCCGTTTGCATGTAGGGACCCACATGCACGATATACAGAATGCCGAAGGTCAGTCCGCTCAGCAGTAGCCAGCCAATAAAGCTGAGATAGAACATGAACAGCTCGCCTTTGTGGCCTTGGGTCATGCGCATGGAAAGCTTGAGTGCGTCGGTGGCGGTGACATTGGGATGTGCTGCCAAGATGTAGCCGGTCATCGAATAAGCGATGGCTTTGATGATGCCCGGAATGACAAACAGCAGCGACCACAGCGTAACCCAAAGGGCCATCCACGCCATGCCGCCCACTTTGCGAATGTAGTTGACGGTGAAAGTGGTGGTGAACATATCACCAACGCCGATTTGTTGGCCGCCGTAAACATTCAGGAACGAACCCGACATTCCCACTGCGAGGGGCATGGTGATAAACCATGGCAAGGCCATGACGATGATTGCGCCAAGCATGGGAATGCCCGCGAAAATGGATCCTGCCCCTGCAATGAGCATATACAGTGCGGTGATGCCGATGGTGATGCCGCGTTGTTGACCCATGGCCTGTTTGGAATTGGCTTTGATTTGCGCGCGCGAAAGCCTAGTGTAAGTTTGGTTTTGCTCGTACATGTGAAATCCCCCATCTCATAATTGTTGTTACTATAATAACACACGATGTGTGCGATTACAAGCATTTTTTGCATGTTTTCTCTTTCCTATCCCATACTAAGCGGGAGGAGGGGATTTTATGCTTACACAAGATCACTCGCGCAACGTGGCACTGCTTGACCAAACGCTGCGCATTGACAACAGTTTTGATATTTTGCCGCGCACGCTGGAGTTTGGAGGCCGCCAGGCGCGCATGTATACCATCGACGGCATGAACGAAGACAACGTGGTAAATAAAATCGTGGAAACGTTGTTCAAGCTGGAAGAAGCGCAGTTAAACGAGCTGAAAACCACCCGTGAGCTAGCCGACAAAACCGTGCCCTATGGCGAAGTTGACCTAGTGGACAATGAACGGGATTTCGCTGTGTGGGTGCTGTCGGGCTGCGTGGGCTTGATTGTGGAGGGCTTTGACGAGGGCGTTGTGATTGACGTGCGCAGCCATCCAGCTCGCCCCGTGATGGAGCCCGAAAACGACCGCGTGCTGCGCGGCCCGCGTGAGGGCTTTGTGGAAACCCTAGTGGTGAACACCGCGCTGCTTCGCCGCCACCTGCGTGACCCTGCGTTGACCATGGAAGCGGTTCGTGTGGGTCGTAGTTCACGCAGTGACGTAGTGCTGTGTTATATGCAGGGCAAGGCAGACCAAAAGCTCGTGGAGAAACTGCGTGCTAGGCTCAACGGCATTGGCATCAACACGCTGACCATGGGCGTGGAAAGCCTGACTGAATGCCTTACCCGCAAGCAATGGTGGAATCCCTTTCCGCGGGCGCGTTACACCGAACGGCCCGACACCGCGGCTGCCTGTGTGGCTGAAGGGCAAATCATCCTGATGATGGACAATTCGCCCGCTGCGATGATTTTGCCCACTGGCATTTTTGACTTTTTGCAGGACACCAATGACTATAGCTTTTTGCCTGTTACTGGTGTGTATTTGCGCTGGCTTCGATTGTTGATTACCGTGCTGATGACGGTGCTCACACCGCTGTGGATGATGGCCGTGAAGTACAACGACCGTCTGCCGGAGTTCCTGAGTTTTCTTGCGTTGGAGGAAACGCCGACAATCCCCGTGTTTGCACAGCTTGTGGTGATTGAGATTGTGCTTGCTGCGCTACGCATGGCCTCGCTGAACACACCGGCGGCACTGATTGGTTCGTTTGGCATTGTGGGCGCGCTGCTGCTGGGCGAGGTCGCTGTCATCAGTGAGCTGTTGATTCCCGAAACCGTGCTGATGATGGGTTTTGTGGCACTGGGCAACTTTGCGCAGCCCAGCCACGAGCTTGGCTACGCACTTACCTTTGTGCGCATGATTACCTTGGTGCTGGTGTGGTTGTTCAGCTTTTGGGGCTTTGTGGCGGGCATGGCCATTATGCTACTACTCATCAGCGTCACCAAAACCGTCAGCGGCACAAGTTATTGGTATCCGCTGATTCCGTTCAATGGCCGCGCGCTGGGGCGCCTGTTCTTTCGTGTGCCGATTAAGCATGACAACTCGTGAGGGATGACACGTGATTTTTGTGGGGGCGGATGTAAATCCGCCCGCTATTTTTATATGTGCAAAATATGTGCAAAATTTTCGCATGATTTCGCCAAAATCAATTGACAAGCCTCGCCCTTTCTGTTACACTATATATAATAAGAAAATTAGGAGGATATCCCATGGATCAGAAAACTTTGGCGTATATCAACATGCATGCCATCATTGGCGCGCTGGAAAATCTCTGCGAGCTTGACCCCGAGGCCAGCGCAATGGTGGCCAACGAAAAGCCCCTAGTTATCGCCTGGGATGTGGCGGGCGGCCCCAAGGCCACCATGACCTTTGCCAAAGGCCGCATGCGTCTAGACACGGGCATTCTGCCCAAGCACAACCTGAAGATGAAAGTGTCCAGCTGCGCGCAATTTAACCAAGTGGTGGGCGGCAAAGCCAACCCCACGCCCGTGCCAAAAGGCGGCGGCGTTGCGGCACTGAAATTCATGCTCAATGACTTCACAAAACTCACCGGACGGCTGGAGAAATTCCTGCGTGCAACAGAAGAAGACCTAGCTGATCCCGTTATTTCAACCATTAGCACCAAACTGATGCTCAATGTCATCGGCGTGGCAATTAGCCAAATTGGCGACTATGATCCCGTTGGGAAATTTAGCGCCAAGTATATTACCGACGGCGACGTGCAAATTTCGATTAAAGGCGACCTTGGTGTGACCATTCGCGTGAAGGATCATTTCCTCACCACCATCAAACAACGCCCCGAAACCCCCAGCGCAATCATGGAATTTGAATCCCTTGAGCTTGCCCGTGCTTTGTTTGACGGCAAAGTGAACGCAATGAGCTGCATTGGTCAAGGCCAAATTATCATGGGCGGCAAAATCAACATGCTCGATAACGTCAACCGTATTCTGGATCGCGTGCCGCTATACTTGGCAGCGTAAGGTTCAACACTCCATTCAAAAACATATTAAAGGAGAATTCCTATGCAAACATACACCTACCCAAAATCACAAGAGTGGTTCCAACGTGCGCTGAAAGTGATTCCCAGCGGCATTTATGGCCATAAAGGCCCTGCGCACGGCAACTTTATTCCCGTGGAAAACTGGCCCCTCGTAAGCGCAAAAGCCCAAGGCACCTATATGTGGGATGTGGACGGCAACAAGTTTATCGACTACATGTGCGGCTTTGGCGTGAACATTCTGGGCTACTGCGATGAAGACGTGAACAACGCCGCCATCAAGCAAATGGGCGTGGGCGACTGCTTGACGACCCCCACCCATAAGATTATTGAATACGCCGAACTGCTGACCGACACCGTGAAAAGTGCCGACTGGGCATTCTTTTGCAAAAACGGCGGCGACGCCACCACCGGCGCGATTCTCACCGCACGCCATCACACCCGCAAATCAAAAGTTATCTTTGTTAACGGCTTTTATCACGGCGTGGGCATGTGGACGCAAAAAATTGACTATCCCGGTATTCAACCCGGCGATGTGGCCGGTAACCTGTATATTCCCTTCAACGATATTCCTGCGCTGGAAAAAGTCTTGGCAGAAAATGAAGGCGAAATCGCTGCCTTCATCGGCACGCCCTACATGCACGGTATCTTCAAAGACAACGTGCTGCCGGAAGCAGGCTATTGGCAAAAAGTGCGCGAACTGTGTACCAAGCACGGCATCGTGCTGATTTTGGACGACGTGCGCTGCGGCTTCCGCCTTGACATGGCTGGTAGCGACCACTACTACGGCTTTGAGGCAGACATCATCTGCTTCTGCAAAGCATTGGCCAACGGCTGGCCGGTGAGCGCAGTTTGCGGCAAAGATGAATTTAAGCCTGCCATCAGTTCCTTGAGTTTCACGGGCAGCTACTGGCAAAGCTCGGTGCCCTTTGCAGCGGGCATTGCGGCCATTGAAAAAATGAAGAAAATCGACATCGTCAAGGTGCTTAAAGACAACAGCACCAAGTTGTGCAACGCCTTTGACGCCGCCGCCAAAAACAATGGCTTTGACCTAGTCATCAGCGGTGAGCCGCAGTTGTTCTATTTCCGCATTGCCAACGATGAGAACATGTTCGCGCACCAACAATGGATTGCCGAAATGATGATTCGCGGCGTGTTCCTCACCGGGCACCACAACCACTTCACCTGCGCCGCGCTCAGTGATGACGACATCAAAGTGACCGCCGAAGTGGCTGATGAAGCCTTCAAAATTGTGCGCAAGAACAACCCGCAGCTGCAATACAGCAACTAATCACTAACATAGACGGGGCTAGAGTTTACGCTCTAGCCCCTGCCACGAAAGAGGAAAGTCATGCTAAGCTTTTTGGGTGGTGTGTTCATGAGCATGATCATTGCGGTCACGTCGGTGATGGGCGGGCTGTTTTCGGCCCAAGAGCCGCTGGTGGACAATCTGCCGCAGTGGCTAGACCTAGCTGAACTGCGTGGACACTATGCTTTGGCGAGCACGGTATTTACTGTGGGTTCGCAGGAAACTAGTCTGCTGGTGTGGTACGACGGCGAAATTGTGTATGAAGAATATCGCCATGGCACCAATGCCGACACCATGCACCCGGTTAACTCCATCAATAAATCTATACTGGGTGTGATGGTGGGCATGCTGCTGCATGATGGCACATTTGATGGCATGCATCAGCTGATATATCCTTTCTTTCCCGAGGCACGCTTGTGTGTGAACTCCAGCAAGCGCGACATGACGTTGCATCATTTGCTGACGATGCAAGCGGGCTTGCCGTGGCTGTTGCAGCGTGGGTCGCTGGACTTCATCAATTGCGAGCAAGACAGCGGCTTGGCGGCGTTTCTCACCCCACAGCGTGCAGCGCCCGGCGCCGGTTTTCGCTATGACGGCGGGGCGGCCATGCAGATTCTCGTGGCGGTGATTGAACGCGCCACCGGGCAATGTTACTACATATTACTGCAAGAAATGCTGTTGCAACCACTGGGGATGTACAATACTGAGCAACGTCTATTCACCGCCGATGGCCGACCCAAAGGCGGCGCGGGGCTCTACATGACCATACACGACATGCTGCGCTTTGGTGTGTTTATGCTGCAGGGCGGTTTGATTGACGGCGTGCAAGTGCTGCCGGATGAAATGCTAGAAGGCGTGCTGGTGAACATGCAAAACTATCCCGTGTTGGGCGGGTTGATTCGCTACAACATGCTTTGGTGGGGCGGTGGAAACACGCGCTCTGCTGGCCGCAGTGTGCGGGCAACGGGTTTTGCGGGGCAGTTGATCACCATTTATCCCGACACTGGCGTGGTGACTGCACGCACCGGGCGTGGACCGTTTGGTGTGGGCAGCGACTTGTGGCCCCTTGTGCGCCGCAATGGTGGGTTTTTATACTTGATTCCGTGAGTAACAGTTGAAAAGGAGAATCGTTATGAAAAAAATGCTTAGCGTTGTTCTTGCCATGGTGCTTGCGCTCGTGCTGTTTGTGCCTGCGTTTGCGGCCGAACAAACACAAGTTAGTCCCAACGCGCCGATTATCACGCAGCAACCACGTACTTTTTTCAATGTGCGTCCGGGTGATTCAGTTGATTTAAATATTGCTGCAGAATTACCACCCGATGCGGAAGGTGAGCTAAGCATTGTTTGGTTTCGGGTTTTTGCCGACAGGAGTTTCCCTTTTGCCCATGGAGCCACGGCGACCTATACGACACCCGCTTGGGACCTGACGTATAGCGTTGAAATTTATGCAGTAGTAACTAATACCGATGGTGATGGCCAAACCGCAAGCGTGAGAAGTCTGACTGTGCGCATTACAGCAATGGCACGCACATGGGATTTTGTGCGCGAAGTGTGGACATACAACTTTGTGTATTATCCTTGGTGGCAGTGGCCGATTAGGTTTATGATTGCCTTGTTCTTTACTGTGGTTTTCGTGCCGGTGAGTATGTTCATCAATACTTTAGGTATATTCGCCAATGCTTTTGACTGGCTGTACAATCGAATCATCTAAATAAATTTACAATCTAAAAAATCTAACATATCTAGGAGGACCAACATGGCACTAACCAAACAGGAATGGGTAGCTCTTGAGAAAAAAGCTCACGAGCTGCGCACACTGTGCCTAGACACCACCCACTGGGCGGGCAGCGGGCACATCGGCGGCGGCATGAGCTGCATGGACATTCTGGCCATTCTCTATCACAAGCACCTCAATCTTAGTGATGACCCCAACTGGGAAGATCGCGATCGTTTCATCCTGAGCAAAGGGCATGCAGGCATCGCCTATGCACCCGCGCTCATCAGCCGTGGCTACAACGACGTTGAACAGCTGAAAACCTTCAATCTCACCAACTCCAAGATGGGTATTCACTTGGACAGCAACAAAGTTGACGGCGTGGACGCAAGCACCGGCAGCTTGGGGCACGGGATTTCCATCGCTGTGGGCACGGCATTGGCCGCCCGCGTGCAAAACAAAAACTGGCTGACTTATTGTGTGACCGGCGACGGCGAGCTCAACGAAGGCCAAGTGTGGGAAGCTGCCATGGCTGCTTCGCATTTTGGCTGCACTAATCTCATCACCTTTGTGGACCGCAACAACTGCATGATCGACGGCCGCACCGAAGATATCATGGCGCTTGAGCCCATGGCCGACAAATGGACCGCCTTTGGCTTCATTGTGAAAGAAGTTGACGGCCAAAACCTCAACGAACTTGACGACGCCATTGAATTTGCCAAAGCCAACACCACCAACAAACCCGTGTTGATTTTGTGCAACACCAAAAAAGGCGCAGGCATCGCCAACATTGAAGATAACTATCTGTGGCACTATGGCGCGATGAATGAAGATATGTATGAACAGTCTAAGGCTGAATTGGAAGCATATCATCAAGCACGTTTGGCGCGTGCAGAAAAGGAGGGCAAATAGATGGCAGCTGGATTGACTTTTACCGCAGCGGATTCAACCAAATTGGCAACCGCTGAATATTACGGCAAAGCCCTGTGTGAGCTGGGCGAACATCATCCCGAAATCGTGGCACTGACCGCAGATTTGGCGAAATCAACCAAAATCGGCATGTTCGGCGATAAATTTCCCGAGCGTTTCTTCAACGTGGGCATTGCTGAGCAAAACCTCATCAGCATGGCAGCAGGCATGGCAAAAGCCGGTTTGGTGCCCTTTGTGAGCGCCTTTAGTGTGTTCACCTCGCTGCGTGCAGCAGACCAAGTGCACGCCAATGTTTGCTACCAAAACGCCAACGTGAAGATCATCGCCACCCACGGCGGCACTTCGTTTGGCCAAGCGGGCAGCACGCACCACGCCATTGTGGACTTCGCGCTGCAACGTGCATTCCCCAACATGACTTTGGTTTGCCCGGCCGACGGCATGGAAACCGTGAACGCCGTGCGTGCGGCCTATGAAACTCCCGGCCCGTTCTATATCCGCATTAACCGTGGCTTTGACAGGGTGGTATATGACAGCACCGACTATGGCTTTGAGCTGGGCAAAGCGCAAACCATGCGCGAAGGCACCGACATCACCATCATCGCTTGCGGCAGCTGTGTGTTCACGGCCACGCAGGCAGCAGACTTCCTGAAAAACGCCGATGGCCTGAGCGTGCGCGTGATTAACATGCACACTATCAAGCCACTTGACGTGGAAGCCATTCGCAAAGCAGTGGACGACACGCGCCGTATCATCGTGGCAGAAGACCACACCATCAACGGCGGTTTGGGCAGCGCTGTGTGCGAAGTTGTTGCTGAGTACGGCAAAGGCTGTGCGGTCAAGCGCCTTGGCTGGCAAGATAGCTTCAGCACCATTGGTCTGCACGAAGACTTGATGAACATCGCTGGCATTGACCAAAACGGCCTTGCTGCCGCTGTGCGTGAAGTGATGAACAAAGACTTTGAAGCCGACGACAACTGGGACGATGAAGTTTAGTCGCTTCGCTGTGCATTATTCCGGTTAGATTAAGGAGAGAATGAATGGAACAATCTACCCTATTTGCGTATAAGATCTTTCTCAATGCAGCGTTGCCGTTGGTGAAAGTCATTGCCACGGATATCCCCAACCTCAAGGCGAAATTCGAGGGCAAAAGCTGCGTGTTTCAAGTGAGCGCACTGGCCCCCACCATGCCCGACGGCAAGGTGGCTACGCACTTTTTGCTTGAAAACGGCGAGTGGACAGTGGCTGCCGACAAAGTGCACGCAAAACCCGACGTGGAGCTGCAATTTAGCTCCATTGAGAAGTTCGTGGACTTTTTCAAGGGCAACATGATGGCATTGCCGAAGATGAAAGGCGTGGGCAAAAACTTTGGCATGTTCACGGCATTCATGGGCGTGCTGATGAAAATGAGCGGGCTGCTGGGCGCAAAAAAAGCCCCCGAAGACCAGGAGACCAAAGTGCTGCTGGTTAAGGCATTTTTCTATTTGCTTAGCAGCGGCATTAGCGCGCTGAACAAAAATGGCCACGAGGAAATCAAAGACTGGACCAGCAAAAGCCCCGATCGTGTGTATAGCTGGGCTGTGAATGGTCACCCCGAAGTGTCGGCCTACTTGCGCATCAAGGCGGGCAACAGCCGCGCCGGCCGCGGGGAATACAAGCGTGCCATGCCCTTTTTCACCCTGCGCTTTGACAGCTTGGACAGTGCGTTGGGCATTCTCATGAGCACCGACGACATGATGGATGCCACCAAAGCTGGACGCTTGATCATGGATGGCGCACCCGAATTTGGCGCACAACTGGGCGCGTTTATGCTGACGGTTGGCGGTTTTGCTAAGTAATCAGTAACCGCGCAATGGTGAGTTCTTCGCCCTGCACACGTCCTAGGCCAAGAAAATCTTCACCCATTACCCGGTAGAGTTCATCCTCTATCGGGTTTGTTATATTCGTTCGGCTCAAATCTAACGCTCCGCCGTTGCGAAATCTTGTTGCCTGCGCTGCGCTAACCTGCACCGCTGGATAGCACGAAAACACATCTTCTATCGCAAAAATTGGCGCTTGGGCGATGTCGTCAAGGGGCGTGCACTGCGCGATATCAAAGCCGTTGGCCGCCACGCGCCGCAGGGTAGTCATGCAGGCGCCGCAGCCCAGCGCACGGCCGAGGTCGTCAATGAGGCTGCGGACATAAGTGCCCGCTGAGCATTCGATATACAGTTCATCGCTGCGCAATTCGAGGGCGAAAATCTCCACGGGACGTGGCTCGCGCTCAATTTCAATGCCTTGGCGTGCGAGTTCGTACAGTCGCTGGCCGTCTTTTTTCAGTGCGCTGACCATCGGTGGCACTTGCAGGATCTTGCCGCGGAAAGGCGCAAGTGCGGTGAGAATATCCTCACGGGTGGCCTGAACGGTGCGCTTTTGCAGCACCTCGCCGGTGATATCTAGGGTGGTGGTGGTGGTGCCCAGCTGGAATCCTGCCAGATAGGCTTTGCGGCTGCTGGGCAGAAACTGTGCAAAACGCGTTGCGCCCCCAAGCAAAACCGGCAGAACGCCGGTGGCAAGGGGGTCAAGGGTGCCGGTGTGGCCGGCTTTTTTGTAGTTTAGCGCACGCCGCACGCGGTTGACAGTGGTGAACGACGTGATGCCTTCGGGTTTATCCAGCAGAATTAGTCCGCACATGCGAGCTCATCCTCAATGCATTTGATTAGTGTGGCGATGGTTTCTTTCAGCGGCAGGTCGCTGGCATAGGCCGCCGCGCGCACGTGCCCGCCGCCGCCCAGCTTGGTTGCAACGGCCGAAACATCTGCCGGCGCATGGCTGCGCAGTGAAATTTTATATGTACCGTCCGGGCGCTCGCGGATGGCCACCCCCACCTGCACGCCTTCGATTTGCCGGGTGCGAGTTACTAGCTGCGCGAACTCGTCTTCGTTGCTGCCGCTTTGCCGAAACATTCTTTGCGACACCGCAATGAGTGCCACGCCGCCATCACAGTAATATTTTAGCCCGCGAAACGCTAGGCGTTCCAACTCTAGGTAGGCTTTGCTTTGCGTTTCAAAAAACGCGCGAATGAGTGGCTGTGTCTCTACGCCCAAGTCCATGTAGCGCGCGACATAACGGTGGCTGCGTGCGGTGGTGTTGGCGTTGCGAAAACCAAGAGTATCGGTGCTCACGCCGGCATAAAGGCAGGCGGCGATGTTGGTGGTCATGGGCACATCTATGGCGTCAATCACATCGCTGATAATTTCCGCGCAGGCGGCTGCGGTGGTGTCGAGCAAAGTTTCGGTGGCAAAAAAATCGTTGGTGGGGTGGTGATCGATGCACAGGTCAATACGGTTGCCAAAACGCGTGTTGAGCGTTTCGCCCAGCAGATGCGATACGGCAACATCCACGGTCACCAGCAGGCAATCGTCGGGCAATTCAGCGTCTGCGCCGTGCAGCACAAAGCCGTCACGCATGAAAGCGAACATAGCCGGCATGGGGTCCTTGCACAGCAAAAACACTTCTTTGCCCAAGCTACGCAACGCGTGTGCTAGAGCAAAACCGCTGCCCAAGCAGTCGCCATCGGGGTGTGCGTGCATGAAAATAGCGGCTGCGTGGCAATCGCGCAACCGTTTGGCTGCTTGTTCAATGCTAACTTGCTTCATCATCGTTACCCTTCACGGTAAGCTCGTCTAGCTTTTGCAAAATTTGCGTGCCTTCTTCAATGGAGTTATCGGCAATAAAGCGCAGCTCTGGCGATTTGCGCAGCCCAAGCTGTCGCCCCAGCTCGCCGCGCAGGAATCCCGCGGCACTTTTGAGGCCCTTGGTGGCCTCTTGTGCAGCAGCAAAGCCCTCCATGGCCGAAACATAAATCTTCGCCGTGGAGCCATCGCCCGAAAGCTGCACCCGCATGATGGTGAGCAGCTTGCCCGCCACACGGGGGTCTTTGAGGTCGCGCAGCAGCACGCTAAGTTCACGTTTGATGTCCTCGGCGTTGCGATTAATATGATGTGAAGGCATAATTATTTCTCATTTCTGCATTCTTATTTTAATCGCGGTATTCTTCCATGATATACACTTCCAGAATGTCGCCATCTTTCGCGTCGGCGAAGCTTTCTAGGGTGATGCCGCACTCGTAGTTGCGGCCGACTTCTTTCACGTCGTCTTTAAAGCGGCGCAGCGAGGCAACGGTATCCTCGGCCACCACAACGCCGTCGCGGGTCACACGGCACAACGCGCCGCGCTGCACCTTGCCCTCTTGCACATAACTACCACACACCGTAGCGCTGCTGAATTTCATCACCTGGCGCACTTCTACACGACCCATGGAAACTTCGCGATATTTCGGCGCAAGCATGCCTTTCACGGCTTGTTCCACGTCGTTCATCATGTCGTAGATAATGCTGTAGCGACGCAGTTGCACGCCTTCGCGGTCGGCATTGTTTGACGCAATGGGGTCAGCGGTGACGTTAAACGCCACCACGAGTGCTCCGCTTGCGCTGGCCAGCATTACGTCGCTTTCGCTCACCGCGCCCACGCCTGCGTGAATCACGCGCACGCGCACTTCTTCATTGCTGAGCTTGAGCAGGTTTTGCTTAACGGCTTCGGCTGTGCCTTGCACGTCAGCTTTTACGATAATATTCAAATCCTTCAGCTCGCCCTCTTTGAGGGTGTCGAACAGGGTTTCGAGCGTCACTTGTTGGTTAAGGTTGAAGATTTCTTCGCGGGCGGCATACTTGCGTTGCTCCACCAGCTCACGCGCTAGGCGTTCGTCGCTTACGGCATCGAAGCTTTCGCCTGCTGCAGGTGCTTCGGCCAAGCCCATGATTTCCACTGGCACACTTGGGCCAGCTTGTTCAAGCACCACGCCATTATGGTCGGTCATCACGCGCACGCGGCCAACGGCCTGCCCCGCCACGATGACATCGCCGCTTTTCAGCGTGCCGTTTTGCACCAGCAGAGTGGCGATTGGCCCGCGGGTTTTGTCTAGGCGAGCTTCAATGACCACGCCTTTGCCAGCGCGGTTGGGGTTGGCACGCAATTGTTGCATCTCGGCCACCAGCAGCAGGCTTTCGAGGAGATTATCCATGCCTTGCCCGGTTTTGGCGGATACCGGCACGCAAATGGTTTCGCCGCCCCATTCTTCGGGCACAAGCTCATATTCGGTGAGCTGCTGCATGATTTTATCCACGTTGATGTCGTGCAGGTCAATTTTGTTAATGGCCACGACGATGTTCACCCCTGCCGCTTTGGCATGGGAGATAGCCTCAACCGTTTGTGGCATAATGCCATCGTTGGCGGCTACCACGAGGATAGCGATGTCTGTGGCTTTGGCGCCCCGCGCGCGCATGGCGGTGAAGGCTGCGTGGCCGGGAGTATCAAGGAAAGTGGCGTGGCGGTCGCCCACTTGCACGCGGTAGGCACCAATGTGCTGGGTAATGCCGCCAGCTTCGGTTTCGGTCACGGCGGTGGAGCGAATGGCATCCAGCAGTGAGGTTTTGCCGTGGTCAACGTGACCCATCACCACCACAACTGGGTCGCGCACAACGAGTTCATCGTCGCTGTCCTCGCGGTCGTCGATGATGCGTTCTTCAATGGTCACGACCACTTCGCGTTGCACTTTTGCGCCCAGCTCATTGGCAACAAGTTCGGCAGTGTCAAAGTCAATCACATCATTGATGCTGGACATTTGACCCAGCTTCATTAGTTCTTTGATGACCTCGGCGGCGGTGCGCTTGAGACGCAAAGCTAGCTCGCCAATTTGAATTTCCTCGCCAACTTTGATGATTAGCTGGGGCTTTTTTGCGCGGTCTGCGGCAATGCGTTGCAGGCGCTGGGCTTCAGTCTCGCGGCGTGAGCTGCGCATGCCCTGCCTGCGATATTGCTTGCTGCGTTGGTTGAGCTTTTGCTTGTTGGTTTGGGTGTCTGGGCGGCGATTATTCTGCGCTGCATGGGTCGCCGGCGCAATGGTTTCGTAACGTTCGTTGTATTTATCAAGGTTCACGCTGCCGCTGCGGGTGTCGATGGTTTTGGCCTCGGCTTTAGTGCGTGACTGCGGCGCGGCGCCTTCTTTCTTGGGCTTGTTGACTTTAGGCGGCGCAGTGGGTGTGCTGGATTTATGCTGCGCAGCCGCCTTAGCGAGGGTTTCGCTGGCGGCGCGTTCTTCTTTGGTGGGCGGCTTTTTGGCCGCAGTGGAGGGCTTTTTCACCTCGGCGGGCTTTTTGGCCGGTGCCTTGGGTTTGAGCTCCGCCAGCTTGTAGAACTCCTCAAAGTTCTCCACGCCACGTGCAATGGTGTAATGTTCGAAGATTACATCCAGCTCGGTTTCGCCCAGCACAGAATTGAGCGTTTTTGTCTCGGAGAAATGCGCAGCAAGCAGCTGCACAACTTCCTTGTTGGCCACGCCAAGTGCCGTGGAAATGTCCTTAATTCTGATTTTTTCTAGCATGTAATCCTCCAGTGTTTAGTGCTAAGTGCTTAGTAATGATACGATTTTTGCGGCAAAGCCTTTGTCATTCACCGTAATGACCGCGGCTTTGTATTGCGTGGCGCCTTTGATGTCTTGTGAGGTGAGGGCAATGCGGTGCAGGGGCACACGCGCTTGCTGGGTCTGATAGATGAATTCCTCTGCCAAGCGCGGCGAGGCATCCTCACACAGCAGGCAAAGGCGAGCTTTGCCGCTACGCAATGCGCTTTTTGCGGCATCATGACCAAAGCTGCACAGGTTGGCTGCGCGCGCAAGGCCGAGATAAGATAGCAATTTTTCATTCATGCAGTTGTGCCTCCAGTGCGTCATAAACTTCGCTGGGCACGCTGCACTTGAAGGAGCGGTCAAGTCCGCGTTTTTTGCGCAGCGTTTGTAGGCATGTGGCATCTTGGCATAGATATGCGCCGCGACCGTTTTGCTTGCCTGTTTTATCGAGCATAAAGTTGCCTTCGGGGCTGCGCACCACGCGAATTAACTCGCGCTTGGGTTTCATTTCATAACAGCCGCAACAGCGGCGGGTGAGGGGAGCGTTGCTCATGGGCTACTCCTCTATTGAGATGACTTCATCATCGCCGGCGGCATCGCTTTTGATGTCAATCTTCCAGGTGGTGAGCTTGGCGGCCAAGCGGGCGTTTTGCCCTTTGTTGCCGATGGCCAGGCTCAACTTGCTTTCGGGCACGGTGATGTGACAGATGTGCTCATCGTTGTCTACCACTTGCACGTGCAGCACTTCGGCGGGCGCGAGGGCTGCGGCCACGAATTCGGCCACGTCTTCGCTGTAGCGCACCACGTCGATTTTTTCGCCGCCCAGCATATCTACAATGCGCTCAATGCGCGCGCCGCGTGCGCCAATGCAGGTGCCCACGGGATCAATGTCTTCGTCACGGCTCCAAACGGCCACTTTGCTGCGGCTGCCGGCTTCGCGCGCCACGGCTTTCACTTCAACTAGGCCATCTTTCACCTCGGGGATTTCCAGCTCAAACAGGCGCTTTACTAGGCCTGCGTGCGCGCGGGACAGCGTGGCATGCGGGTGGCGGCGATCTAGGCCGCTGATGTCTACCACATATACTTTAATCAAATCACCAACGTCGAAGCTTTCGCCGGGCACTTGTTCGGCTACCGGCAGAATTTCCGTCACGCGGCCGATTTCCACAACCAAGTCGCCATTGGGCTCCACGCGCTGCACTTTCACGGTCACAATTTCTTGCTCGCGGCTTTGGAACTCTTCGCGCAGGCGGCCGTGCTCGGCCTCGCGAATGCCTTGGCGCAGCACGTGCTTGCCTTTTTCGGCAGCAATGCGGCTCACAGCCTTGGTGTCTAGCTGAATTTCAATGATGTCGCCAGGTTGTGCGCCGGGTTTATATTGTGCGGCTTGCTCGGGCAGCAGGTCGGTGTCTTCGTCAAGAATTTCACTCACCACTTGTTTGCGCACATACACTTTCATTTCTTCGGTGTCGGGCAAAATTTCGCAATAGGCGATGTCTTTGTTGTTATAGTCGCTTTTGATGGCGGTGACAATCGCGCGTTGAATGCCGTCGCACAGGGCTTCGAGCTCCACGCCTTTGTCTTTGGCCAGCATGCGCAGCACGGTGAAAAATTCGGGGTTATGCATGTCGGGAATCACTCCTTTTCCATATTATCAAAGTCGTCGTAAAGCTTTACCCATGCGCACTGTTTGCGCGTTAATATTTCGCTCGCGCCATCGTCAAGTGCAATAGTCAGCTGTTTATCAGCGTAGCCAGTTAGTTCGCCGACCAGTTCACGCGCAGGGTGGGTAATTTTAATCCGCAATTTGCTGCCGATGAACTGCGCGAAGTGTTCGTCACGCGTGAGCTCGCGCTCAATGCCGGGCGAGCAAACCTCTAAGCTATACTGCTGCTGGATGAAGTTTGCGTCATCAAGCGGCTTATCAATGGCGCGGCTGAGTGCTTCGCAGTCATCTAGGCCAATGCCGCCGGGCTTGTCAATCCAAAAGCGCAAATACCAGTGCGCGCCTTCTTTGAGAAAGCGCACATCCCACAGTGTTAGGCCGAGTTGCTCGGCGTGGGGTTGCGCAAGCTGTTTTGCGCGCGCGGCGATGTCCATAGGTTCCTCCGTGTTCCTGTAAGAAAGACAGCGAGCCACGGCTCACTGTCAAGTCTTCATATCAAATCAAGTTTCATTACTTCTATTATACCACATCTTGGCGGGCATTGCAAGGGGTTTGCGAAAATTTTCTTGCAAAAGTTTATTTGCTCAATTGCGCCACCATTTCGGCAAAGCGGGGGTCATCGCGAAAAGCTTCGGGCCAGGGGTAGCGGTCAACCAATAAAACGCGTTGACGCTCTAGCATACCACTCTCGCCATCCACGGAGCCGCTGGTGTGTTGTGTGAATTTATCGAAATTTTGTCCTGATAACAACGGCGAAGTGTGTGTGCTCTCGCGCGGCAAAGCATCAAAACGTTGGGCGATTTCTAGCGCGCGGTTTATCGCCTCAAAGGCCTCGCCGGTTTCGCCTGCCAAGGCATGCCAAAGGGCGATATTGTTCCAGTTATAAATGACTTGGGCATAGTTTTTGCCATAGTCACCGTCGGGACATACCGCGTCATAAATGCAATTCATTGAGCGCATCATTTTCATGTGCTCGCGCGTGTTTGTATCAAGAGCCAGTTGACTGCGCTCTTGAGGATTGCCGCAAATTTTCTGGTATTCCAATTTCAGCGCATGCGTGAGATGGTGCACGGCGCATTGCATCAAAAATAGCGTTTCCATAATTGCTTCACGGCAGGCCGCATCACTTTTTCCCGGCGGAGAATAAAGCAGGTAAGTGCTAGTGTGTTCGCGGCTGTTGCGCATAGAAGGCATTTCAGCGATGATGCGCTCGGCGGCAGCTTGTTCGGCTGCGCTGTTTTCGGGGTCCATGGCAGAAATAGAGTGATAGATACAGCACATGAGCTGCTTAGCTTCCACGCGAATGCCGTCGTTGGTGCAGTTTGCTAGGATGTTTTCGTAAATGGGTTCGAGTTCGGGTAAAAATGCGCGGCGTTCTTCCACTGTGCCGACATTGTTGGTGCGCAGCATGCAACGCAAATAGCGCACCCACAGGCGATATTCATCGGGAAAGTGCTTGAGTGCCGCCTTGAGGATATCTCTTTGTTCGGCCCAGCGGCGGTGATGGTTGGTTTCCAATTCATAAGTATCAATAATTTCCTGCACGAGCCGCTCGTTTTCGGCTTGGTTGATGCCCAACAGGTCGTCAACCTTCACGCCGAACAGCTGCGCGAGCACCGGCAGCATGGTGATGTCCGGGTAGCTTTCGTTGCGCTCCCAGTTGCTGATGGTTTGGAAAGACACATGCAGGCGTTGGGCAAGTTGCTCTTGCGTGAGGCCCGCGGCAAGGCGCAGGCGGCGCACGGTTTCGCCAAAGTAAAGTTTCATGGGGTCACCTCGTTTGTTGAATTCAGCGCTGTAACCCTATTATACCCCATGGCGGGCGCAAAGGCAATATCGCGTTGCGCGAGAAAAACTCAAGCGGCGTGGGAGTGGGTGTGATGCTTGCAATCTCGCGGCGGGTGTGCTATACTAAGAGCAATAAACTGGGGAGGTATTCGCAATGCTTTGCGAGATAAACAAAGAAAATGAATTAAAGTTATATGACTATTTCACAGCGTTAAGGGCAAGCGTGCCCTATTATTTTCGCGTGAGTTTTGAAGCATGGCGCGAAAGCATGTTCAATGACTGCGACGAAGATGGCAAGCCGTTATTTTCACATTTAGAAACTTTCTTGCTGATGGATAACGATGAAATTAATGGTTTTATCCAGTACGGATTGACAAGCTTTGTGTTTGGTGAGCATGGCGAAAAAGACTACACCAAGCAGTATGCGGTGATTCGCAATGTTCATTTTATTGAAAACACTGCAAATGCGCACTTGCTGTTGGATAAAGCAACTGCATATTTTGATGCGCTAGGTCTCGGCAAACGATACGCATATTTTCACTATTTCGGCATGCGATGTTACGCCGGGCAAGGCAAGCTTCACGAGAGCGAATTTTATATCGAAAAATTGCTCAGTAAATATGGCTATGTTAAGGAACACGAAAACGTATACTACACAAAAGACTTGCAGCACGCAAACACTTCGGATGTGGCAGAAATAAAGTTTATTTATGAGGACAATGGGCAGTGCATATCGTTCGAGCGAGGCAGCGAAAAGATCGGCGGTTGTGCATTGAATTTCTTGCCGCAGGGTGCAATTTGCTTTTTGAAGTGGATTTATATTGACGAAAAATATGTGCATCAAGGGCTGGGAACCAAGTGCATGCACAAGCTGTTCCACGAATTGAAACAAAAAGGCGTGGCGCGATTGGATACCGATACCCCGGACAGCAACACTCGCGCACAAGGGTACTATCTGAAAACAGGGTTTGCGGATATGGGAAGAATGCGAAGCTACTTCACGGTTGAATAACTGACGAGTGCTCTTGCACTCCTCTAAAAAATATGTTATACTATAGCTATGAACAACATTGACGAACGCGCCGTGCTGCGCCGACACGGCTTCACCTTCAGCAAAGCCATGGGGCAGAATTTTCTCATCAACCCGGCTGTGTGCCCGCGCATGGCCGCGCTTTGCGGTGCAAATGAGCACACCGGCGTGCTGGAAATCGGCCCCGGGGCGGGCACGCTCACCCGCGAACTTGCGCAGGTGGCGGCGAAAGTCGTGGCCATCGAACTCGACGAGCGCTTGCTGCCCGTGCTGGACGAAACTCTCGCCGGGTTGGGCAACGTGACCGTGGTGCAGGGTGATATCTTGCAGCTTGACTTGCCTGCCCTGCTGCGCGAACGCTTCGGCGACATGCCTGTGGTGGTGTGCGCGAATTTGCCGTATTATATCACGTCGCCTGTGGTCATGCACTTGCTGGAAAGCAGGCTATTCACTAAGCTCACCATCATGGTGCAGCTGGAGGCTGCGCAGCGGCTGTGTGCGCCCATGGGCAGCCGTGCCTGCGGGGCAATCACCGCGGCGGTGGAGTACTATTGCAGCGAGGCCAAGTTGCTGTTTAAAGTTAGTCGGGGCAGCTTTTTGCCACCGCCAAATGTAGATAGCGCAGTGCTGCAGCTTGTTCCGCGTGAGGAAATCACCATGGACGTGGCAGTGCTGCGGCTGGTGCGTGCGGCCTTTGGTCAGCGGCGAAAAACAGCGGTGAATGCCATTTCCGCAGGCCTGGGGTTGGAGAAATCACGCGTGGTGGCAGCGATGCAGCGCGCCGGGCTGGGCGAAACCGCGCGGGCCGAAAATATCACCCTAGAGCAATACGCACAACTGTGGATTGAGTTGCAATAGCGCATTGTGCGCTGGTGAATATGCGTTGGGCATGCTATACTGGATGAAAAAACAGGGGGTATACCATGCAACCATTAGCTAAAAATATCCGCCAATTTCGTTTGCAGCAAAATCTCACGCAGGAAGAACTTGCCCTGCGGCTGGGTGTCACCGCACAGGCCGTCAGCCGCTGGGAGCGCGGCGAATGCTGCCCGGATATCTCGCTGCTGCCGGGATTGGCCGGCTTGTTCGGCACAACGATCGATCAACTGTTGGGCGTGGATGAACTACGCAGCCGCGAAAAACTGCACGACGTGTTTGTGCGAGAGCAACAACTGGCTCGGCAGGGGGACTATGCTCAAGCTGCGCAAGTGCTGGAACAAGCGCTTGTGCTCTGGCCAAACGAGCTTGGGTTGCTGAGCGAACTAGCCATGGTGCTTGCCCTGCAGAGCGATTTCTCGCGGGCCATTGCGTTGTGCGAGCAAGTGCTGGCGCAAAGCAGCAGCGTAAAGTTGTGCGGCAGCACGCGGGCGGCGTTGTGTTTTATTTATCACATGGCGGGGAAGCCCGAGCGGGCGCAGGCGCTAGCAAAAACACTCCCTCATGCGCGCGAAAGCCGCGAGGAAGTGTTGCGGGCACTGGCAGGAGATGCGCAAGAAAATTTACGTAAAATCCACACAGGGGATTGACATTTGCGCCGGATTGTGCTATAATGATATTGAAAAGTGGCCTGCCGAGTGCGGCAGCCCTTTCCTTATGGGAAAAGAAGCGACCGCCCGAGTTTCTGACGCTCGAGGGCGGTTACTTCTTTATGCGCTCGCTTATGCTGCGCGCAAGCTGTGAAGTCGCTTGCGCGACTGCGATGGCGTATGTTGTATCTGCCGCCAACGCTGTTACATATCTGCCACTATCCACAACAACTGTATAAAACAATTCACAAAGGCATCACTCCTTTCTTTTTCGCTCTGATACGAAAAGAGGAAAGGGCTGCGCCGCCACCCGGCAGGTTGCTTCCATTATAAACCATTGTTCGACAATTGTCAATGCTGTCGCACAAACTTTTATGCAATCAATTTACGCGCCACATCCTCCACGGCCCCGGGGATTAGCGCGCTCGCGTAAATCGCATCAATTTCCGCACGAAACGCATCGGCGGCGGCCTGTGCTTCATAGGCCTCGGCGAGCAGCTCGCGCATGGCACGGCGGCAGAATCGCAGGCGGTTTTTGTGCGCCTGCAACGCAGATTTTTCAATGAAACGCGTGGCTGAAATATGCTGCGCGTTTTCCAGTTTGATGGGGTGCCGCAGGTTGCTGGTGATACACACAAGCTCTAGCTGCGGGAAGATGAGATGCTCGGGTGGGCCGCTTGGGTCAAGCAGGCATGGGCAGCTGATGCAATCCACGCCATTGCCCAGCGCGTAGCTGCGCACTAAGTTCCACAGCAGGGGAGCGGCCACGCCGTTTTCATCATCAAGAATAATCGTTTGACTGCAGGTTTCGGCCAGCACGCTGCTGCGCAACAGCAGTCCCTTGCCGGTGACTGCAGTGAGGAAGCGCCGTTGCTCTAGGCCCACTTTTCCGCTGGGCGAGGCAAAATGCTTTTGCGCAAAGCGGCTGGCATAGCGTTCAATTTTGGTTAGGTCAAGTGTTTCGCTGGCCACGTGGGTCATGTCGCTCTTGATTGCCCGTGCCGAGCGCATGAACTGTGCCACGCGGGCAAGCTGTTGTTCCCACTGAGCAGAAAGTTGCAGCAGTTCATCGCGTTGTTCGCGCAGTTTGCCATTGTCGCGGCAGCTGTCGAGCGACAGTAGTTCCTCGCCTGCGCCGGGCAGCTTAGGTTCAAGCGGCCAGGGAACTTCGGCATCAATCGCCGCAAGATGATGCTCGGGCAGCACCACCGCACAACGACGTTCGCGCCCGGGGGCATCCCAATAGGGTTGCACGGGCGTGCCTTTTTCTTTCGCCAGATTATCCAGTGCGGCCAGTAATGCTGCGGCAGCTCCACCGTGTCCGCCTTTGATGTAAAGTGTGCGCAGATTCTCACGCGTGGCCAGCTGAGCCAATTGGGTCACCGCACCCTGCGCGGTGTTGGTGCGCAAAAAACAACAATGTTCTGCCTGGGCGATAGCCATACGATACTCCCCCTTTGGTGTATCATATGCGCGGGCGGCTTGGCAACGTGCGTGGGAAATAATGCTTGCATTTATTTTTCATCTGTTGTATAATGTTGGAAACAGGAGGGATGTATATGGGAGGAAATCTTATGGAGAGTCGTGCAGAACTGTCGTTTCGCATTCATGGCGATAGCGAAGTGGATGCAAATTTGCTAGCCGATATCTTATCGAATGTTGCGGAGCTTACCCAAGAAATCTCAAGAGACCAAGACCCTCAAAATTATGCTAAAATGAATGTTAAGGCGTTCAACGAAGGAAGTTTTGAGGTTTGCTTTTCTGCAATCGCTGTTGCGGCGGCAACTTTAATTGCAAACCCAGATTATGCTATCCACTTCGCTAGTTACATAATGAAACTATTGGTACAATGTTTTGAACTGAAAAAACACTTGCAAGGGCAAAGACCTGCGCGAACAGAGGATAGGCAAGACGGGAATAGATATTATTTCAATAATGATGGTAACGTGTATATAGGTGACCGTGGCGCGAATGTTGCATGCACTAACATTCGCGTAGATGAGTTAGCAAGCGGTATTGCGCAAAGGCTGAGTGAGCATAATCCTAGTGTTGGTTTTACGCTCGGCACTGGTAACGAAAACGCTGTTTTTGAACCCAATGATATTGTTGAGATAGCAAAACAATTTCCGGTTGATGGAGTTCCTGCCCCAGTAACAGCAACACACAATGGGGATTTGATTATATGCTCTGCAAATTTTTCAGGGCGAGCAAAGTGGCAATTCGATAGTGGAAATCGCAAGTTTTGGGCGACTATCGATGATGATGATTTTTTAGATGCGTTCAGCGACGGACAATACCCGTTAAAACCTAACGATTACATTAACGCCGACTTCCAAGTAACAACGGAATTTGATGGTACAGGAATGGCGCAGCATAAAACGGCACGGTATATTATAACTAAAGTACATAATGGCGTTCAGCACGATGCACGCCATAAGCAATTGAAATTTGCAGATTTTGATTAAAATGCCCCCCTTATACCTATAAGGAGGGGCATTGGTGGAGATGGTGGTAATCGAAACCACGTCCGAAAATCAATTCCCATGGGTTTCTACGAGCGTATCTGGTCTATAAGATTCCCCTCACGCGCCGCCGGCCATCAGGCCGCGCGCTACGGTAGCCGTGTGTGTTCATGATCAGCGGCAAGGCGTCCGACTGATGCACGTGCCCTGCTAATGACGCCGCGTACCGGGTCGCAGGATTCCCAGGGCGACGACTGCTAACCCGTTAGGGGTTAAGCAGCTTGGAGTTGATAATTGTTGTTGTTTAATTTATAAACGTGCGGCGGATTAAAGTGGTGCCACCCCACTGCTCGCTTGCCATGGTGCAAAATCCCCGTCGAAATCCTTTCATCCCCGCAAGGGGGCAGGGTTGCTCCATTACTAGTATAGCCGAAAGTTTGCAAAATGTCAAGGGGGATTATGCCGCTACGGCTAGTTCTTCTTTTTTGGGCTGTTTTTTGCTGCGCACAGTGGTAATAAATCCCACGGCGACCATTGCCAGCAGCGTAGCTTTCCAGATCTTCTTCATCATGTGTTTGTCCTCCAATTTCTGTCTTTTGTTGTTTATTTGCTAAAATCCAATGCGAATTGGTTGGCCGATCTCTACAATGACTATGCCGCCGTAAAGTTCTGCAAACAATGCGCTGTAGTGCTCGTATACCGCTTCGTCAACGGTCACTATCACACGCACTTCACGGCCGCTTTGCCCAAACCAGACCAAATTGCTATCGCTATCTACCCTCACACCGATGCCCACGCTGAAAATCTGTGACGAGCCGTTTGCTGCCATAATTCGTTCGACGATTTCACGATGTGCATGGTACAGCGCATTACGCGAATAGGCCGCCGGGATAATTTCCATATGGTCGCCCAGCAGGTTGCGTAGTTCTTGCTCGCGTTGTGGCGTAGGGTTGACCACAAGGATATAATTGGTGTGGACTTCGTGAATATCGTCCGGCCAGCCATGGTCATACCAATGCACACGCCAATAGCTTGTGGGGGTGTGGGCGATACTTTTCACATGCACACGTTCACCAAACCGAATTGCAAATTCAACGCGATAGTGTTCCAGCATGCGTGCATCCACATTAACAATCACGCGCACGTGGCTGCCACTTAAGCCTGCGCGAATGACGCATGGGCAAACGTGTCCGTTAACCATGCAATCCACGTCCACAGCGTAAATCATGCTGCCGGGTATGGCTTCGGCGGCAATTTCGTCTGCAATAGCGCGTAGCTCGCGGTAGGAAAAATCAGCCGGAGTAATGCGCAGGTCTCGGTGGATTTGTCTGCGCAGTTCCCGCATACGCTGCGGCGTGGGGTTAACCAACAGCAGCCCCCATTCGTCGCCATCGATGGTTTGGTCAATGTAGACCCCGCCGATGTCAGCAGGCCAGCCACGACGAGTCCAATGATCGCGCTGGTTGAGCACCGCAGAAGTGGGACCTGCGCCGCCCAAGCCAAACAGGCTGGTGAAGAACATCACTACCGTTGTGATTGCTCCAATAATCTTGTTCATGGCAAACCTCCGTAAATGCTATACTATTTTGTCGCACGTGGCAGGTAAAATCCTCACGAAATATGGCGAGTTTTTCAAAAAACTCACGCCCCCGCACATGGCAGGGGCGTTTTGGCCGGTTAGTGTTCAGTTTCGCTTTCGATGTGTACTTCGTTTTGCTGTTGCGGTAGTTGTTTGGGTTTGCGTGTGAAGATGACAATGGCTGCAATGCCCAGTGCCAGCATAATCGCTGCGCCGATGGCGGGCTGGATATTCCACCAGTGCCATTGGGTAAAAAGGCGCATGATGTAGTGCTGAATCACTTGCTGCACGGCTGCCAAAATCAGCAACACGCCGCCGAGCACGCAAAGCTTGCGGGCAATGGGTTTCCACTGCACGGTGGGTTCTTGCATAAACAAGAACTCATCTTGCTGTGCGGCTTTTTCTTCGGCTGTCATGCGCGGGTAGCGCCAAAGGTCGAAGAAAGCGGCAAACCAAACAATGGGGATTGCCAAGGCAAAGGCAAACATGAATGGTTCCAGTCTTAGACTGCTGCTTAAGAATGTTGCGGCGATTGTTGCGAAAAACAAAATCATGAACGACAAGCCGCGTTTCATTAAGCCCAAGTACATGTGCCCGGCGCCGGGCAACAGCGAAAAACAAAATGTCAAAAACTTGCTGGGTTTGGGATGCATGTGAGTTTCCTCCAAAAAAATAAATTTGTTGAGGTTACTCCCAAGAGCCACTGGCTCGCCGCTGGGCGGACACGCAAGACATATTCGGTTTTCTTCTATGAAGCGTGCCCGGCCTTGTTTCACAAGCCCACGGGCTCGTTTTGGGTAGGTAGCCTCATATTCTGTGCCGTGTTCATCCACAACAGTTACGTTTTTTGTGATGGGTGTCTTCCCCCTTGCTATGCATTAACTTATCTATTATAGCATGGTTTTGACGGGCTGTCAAGTGCAAAAAAGTTACAACATTGTAACTTTACATGTTGTGCAAAGTGTGTTATACTATGTTTAATTAAGTCGCGGGAGGATGAATGATGCAATGTTCAAGCTGTGGCGCAACGCTGCGTGAAAATCAAGCCGTTTGTGGCACCTGCGGTGTTACTGCACCACCTGCCAAACGCAAAAGCAAGAAGATAGCGCTCATCGTCATTGCCGCAATCACCGTGCTGGCATTGATGGCTCTTCTCTTTTTGCTGGGGCTATGGTTCGACTGGTTTGCACCGCGTCAGCCTGTTATTGTGTACCAAACCACCACCGAAACCACCGTGGCATTCACGCTGCGGCAATCCGAAGACGATGACCTGCGGCGGCAGTTGGGCTTGCCGTTTACGCCCGCGCGGTTTTACACCACGGCCAACCTGCACTTGCGCGCACAACCGGATGCACAGGCGCAGTCCCTTGTGCTGGTGAACATTGCCACGCAAGTGCGTGTGCTCTTCTACTACAGCGAAGATTGGTTCCGCGTGCAATATGGCGATGAAGTGGGCTACATGGCTGCGGGTTTTTTAAGCACAACGCAGCGTGTGAACATTGCCTCGCCTGTGATTCTTAACGCTGACCGTGCCACGCTTGACCACGTGTTTGGCCGCGGCGCCGCCGCCGAGGCACGAGATAACGGTGACGGCACAAGCTCGCACGACATTCTTTACGAGAACGTGACGGTTCGTGTGGTCACTTGGCGCGAGAATGGGCAAGATATGTTCCGTGTGCACAGCATTAGTGTGAATTTTAGAAATACCGAACGCCAGCCTTTTCACCTGCATGGCGTGGATAATACCACCAGGCGTGACGGCATTTTGGAGGCCCTGGGCGAAACCGTGAACGCATGGCACCACAGGTTTGATTTTCGTGGTGGAGACACGCATATGTCGGTGAGCTTTGGCAACGATCGCGTGCACCACATGTCTATTCGTGTTGACTTTGCGGATCACCATTTTTGGGAGCCTGAGCCGCAATATTACAATTACTACTGGGGACATTAAGATGTAATGAATCATTGGGAGGTAAGCCTATGCAATGCTCAAGCTGTGGCGCAATGCTGCGCGAAGACTATACCTTTTGCCGCGCCTGCGGTGCCGGTGCTGACCACGCCATGCCTGTGTCCGAACCTCAGCCCGAAATGCTGCCAGAACCCGAGTTCGTTTCGCCGCCTGCTGCACCGCCCGCCAAAAGCAAAAGCACGATGATATTGATTGCGGCGATTGCCGTGTTGGCCACGCTGGTGTTGGTGGTTGGCTTTTTGGTGCTGGAGCAAGAGTTTGCGTTCATCGGCATGTTTGGTGAGCGCCAACCTGCCGTGACACAAGAAAACAACAACGACGAAACCACGTTGCCCGCAGATGAAATTCAATCTAACGACAGTACTTTGCAAAACCAGCTTGGCCTGCCCCCCACGCCTGCCATGTTCTACACCACGGCTAATCTGCACTTGCGTGCCGCGCCCAGCACACAGGCGCAGTCCATTGTTGTGGTTGCGGCAGGCACGCGAGTAAATGTTGTTCACTATTACAATGCCAACTGGTTTCGTGTGCGGCGCGGCAATGATGTGGGCTACATGAGCAGTGAGTTTTTGAGCCAGACCCGACAGTGACGAATATCTGCAACCTGCAGGGCGGCTTTGCGGCTGCCCCGCATTTTATTGCCGCAATGTCTTGTCAAGCCTTGCTTTTTGTGTTATAATAGATAGCAGTACAATAAGGAGGACAACCATGTCACTCATCGTTAACAATCTCACCAAGCGTTTTGGCCCAAAAACCGCTGTGGACCAACTGAACTTCAACATCACCCAGCCGGGGGTGTATGGGCTTATTGGCACCAACGGCGCGGGCAAAACCACCACCATTCGCATGATATTGGACATGCTGCCCATCGACCACGGCAGTGCCCTGTGGAATGGCAAAACCGTGAAGAAAAGTGGTCTGCGCTATGGCTATATGCCTGAGGAGCGTGGTATTTATGCCAAAACTCGCGTGTTGGATCAACTGGTGTATTTCGGCCGCTTGCGTGGCCTAAGCAAAAGCGAAAGCATCGCAGCTGCCAAGCAGTGGATGCAACGCCTTGGCGTGACGGAATATGAGCGCATGCCTGCGGAGAAACTCAGCAAGGGCAACCAGCAAAAGATTCAGCTGATCAGCACGCTCATTCACGACCCACAGCTGATCTTTTTGGATGAACCCTTCAGCGGGCTTGACCCACTGAATTCGCAGTTGTTCCACGAGCTCATTAGCGACATGGCAGCCAACGGCAAAACGATTATCATGTCGTCGCACCAAATGGCCACCGTGGAGCAATATTGCCGCGAAATCACGTTGCTGCACCGCGGACATGCTTTGGTGCAGGGCAATTTGGCAGACATCAAGCGCGGCTACGGTCACACCAAACTCGTGCTTAGTGCTGACGTACAGGCCTACAACATGGCGCACCAAGCGGGTCTCACCTTGCTGGAACAACTGCCCGCCGAGTGCGTGTTCAGTTTGCCGGAAAAAGATGGCGACGCCATTTGCGCACAACTGCTGCGCGACCTGCTGGCGGCAGATATCATCCCCGAAAAATTTGTGCTGAGCGAACCCACCCTGCACGAAATCTTCATTGACAAAGTGGGCAAAGTGGAAGGAGGCGTTGCGTAATGAGACAATCTTGGTTAGTGGCACGCTTCACCTTTCGTGAGGCCGTGCGCAAACGCGCGTTTTGGATTACGAACATTATTTACCTGATTATGCTGCTGGGCATGATGATTATCATGCCCCTAGTGGGCGGCATGGACGGTGGCGACATGAATTTGAATTTTGGCGAAGGCGGGTTTAGCAACGCTACCGCTTATTTGCTGGACGAAAGCGGCAGCCATTATCTTGCGCCTGTGCGGCACAGCTTGGAGAATCTGGGCATGACCGTGGTGGAAATCACGCCCGCACAGCTGGAGGATAGCCTTGTTGCCATCAGCGAAGATGCTGGCGCGGCAGTGGTGCACATCACCGCTAACGAGTATGATACCTTGCACGCTGAAATTATCATGCGCGACATGATGAGCCGCTTCCCCGCAAACGGTGTGGGTGCGTTAATCAACATGGAGTTTCGGCATGCGCAGCTGGTTGAAGCCGGCGTGGATCATGAAGTATCCATAAGTATTCTACAGTCTGAGGTAATGATTGAGCCAGTTTGGCAGGCAGGTTTTGCGGCCATGGGTGCATCGCTTGTTTTGATGATGATTATGTTCATGTCGGTGCACAGTTACGGCACATCGGTTGCCATGAGCGTGGCCACCGAAAAATCTACCCGCGTGATGGAAACGTTGATTGTGAGCGCCAAGCCGCCGCGCATTTTGGTCGGCAAGGTCATTGGAATGGGCTCAGTTGGCCTAGTGCAAATGCTGGGGCTGATTATCATTGCCGGGCTACTCAGTGCCCTAACGTCTGGCGCCGATGCACCCGTTGAAATGAGCATGGGCGACATCAATCTGTGGGTTGCGCCGTTGTTGCTGCTATATTTCTTGGCTGGTTATGCGCTGTATGCGCTCATCAACGCCATGCTTGGCGCAATGGTCAGCAAGCTGGAGGATCTTAACTCCGCACTCGCACCTGCAGCAATCATTACCATGATTTCGTTTTACGCTGGCGGCCTTGGCCCCATGATTACCGGTGGCGGGCAAGTTGGCCGCGCAGTCATGCTGTTCCCCTTCACCGCTCCATTTGCTGCGCCCACGGTGCTGCTGAACAATGACTTTGACCCTAGCGTGGTTCTACCATCAATACTCATTTTGGTTGGTAGCGTGGTGCTGCTTAGCTGGCTTGCGGGCAAAGTTTACTCGGCATCGGTGCTGCACTATGGCAGCCGGCTGAAATATAAAGATGTGGGCAAACTGGTTAAGGGGAACAAGAAATGATAAACCATGTAGGGGCGGCCATCAGCCGTCCGCACCATCAAAAATGGACGCGCGATGCGCGCCCCTACAAAATATTTGCCTGCGCGTTGGCGTTGGCATTGCTCCTCTTTGCCTGCACATCCGCTGTCATTGAGCCTGAACCCACCGAGCCATATTTCACTCCACCTGCGCACGAGCAGCTTGACACCCTTGTGCTGCCTTTTGCACAGCGCGATGTACTCAACCCGTTTTTTGCTGCCACCGAGGTCAATCTTAGCCTCGCATCGCTGGTGTGGGAAGGCCTGTTTGCCGCGGACGACACGCACTATCCGCAACCAGTGTTGGCCGAAAGCTTTGAACAACCCACGCCCACGCAGCTGGTGATTACCCTGCGCGAGCGGGAATTCCACAACGGCAACGCAGTGACTGCTGCAGACGTGGTGTACTCCTTTGGGCGGGCACAGGCAAGCACGAATTTCTCCGCACGGCTTGCGAATATTACCAGCATGCGTGTGCGCGACGGACAGGTGGAAGTTAACTTGCGCCATGGCGATGTGTTCGCTGCCGCAAACTTGGATTTTCCCATTGTGCCTGCCAATAGCGCAGGTGCTGCGCCGCTGCGTCAAGCCGTGGCGGGCCATCACTTCACCCTAGACAACACTCCGCCTGGCACGGGGCCATACTATCTTGTGCAAGACGACGATGGCGCGTTTTATTTGGCGCATCACACAGGGCATCCTGCGCAAACTTCCGCGCTCACCACCATCCGTCTGCAAGGCGTAAGCCAAACAGCCGCGCTGCTGCATGGCGTGGAGGTTGGTAGTTACCATCTTGCCTATGATGACTTAACCGCTGGCAATCTGCCCGCAGTGGCTGCAGCTTCGCACCGGGTGAGCACGACTAATCTGGTGTTTTTGGGCATGAACTCCCGCCGTGGCGCACTGCAACAGGCAGATGCCCGCGCGGCCATTGCCGCAGCATTGGATGTGCCGCGTGTGATGCATGATGGCTTTGCCGCCTTTGCGCAAGCAACACAGTCGCCGTTTCCACACAACTGGCATGCCTTGCAGGGCGAGGAATTTACGCGCGGATTCAATGCTGCGCAAGCGCGCCAAGCCATTGATGCAGCTGGTTTGGTCAATCCCAGCTTTGACTTGGTGGTGTATCGTTACAATCCCGCCATGGTCAACGCCGCAGGCAGCATTCGCGCACAGTTGCAGGCCTTTGGCGTGGAAATTAACTTGGTTGTGCTCGAGCGCGCGGCTTATGAGAGCGCGGTGCGCAACGGCAACTTTGATTTATATCTTGGGCAAATTCGCCTGACCCCGGGGCTTTCGCTTGCGCCATTGTTGAGCTATGGCGGTGCAGCCACCGCTGGTGTCAACGTTTGGGGTGACGCTGCAACGGCCTACACACAACTGCGTTTGGGCGAACTGACCCCCGCAGAATTTCACGAAGCCTTCTGGGATGACGCTCCCTTTGTGCCGCTGGGTTATCGCATGGGCATGGTGGTTGCGGCACACGGGTTGAACATGTCTGCTGCCCTGCAACGCGGGAACCTCTTCGCTGGTATATCTGCTTGGACTTTTTCATAGACATGCTGCATGAAAACATGTATCTTGGCCTCAAACTGGGGCGCGTATTTCTTCCCTTGGGCGCAAAGCCAAAGCTTGAGTATTTTGCCGCCAACCGTGCTTGACGAACCCAATACTCTGAAGCGATTTGACAAAATCATCGCGCTCAATGGCATTGGCGACCATTGGTTGTTGCATCCCAATCTGGCGGCGCACAACAGCTTTTTCTTCCTGTGGGACATCGCACGCTGCCCGCACTATGCACCGTCGCCCGCGCTGTTGCAACGGCTGAACACGCTGCACAAATGCTACAGCTTTCAGCATGAAGACTGCCGCGACTTTGGCCTGCGCTTCAACTCCACGATGTATGCCCCGCCGCCGCGATTGCCGTCTGCCGGGAATGCACTCGATGTGCTGTTTTTGGGCGTACCTAAAGACAGGCTGCCGCAGTTGCGCAGCTTGCACGGGCAGCTGCAAGCCATGGGTTTGCGCACGCAGTTTCGCGTGGCGCTCACGCAACATGATCGCGTTCAGCCAGAGGAAAAACCCGGCTGGCAGCTCACGCGGGACTGGCTAAGCTACCCTGACTATCTCAAGCTAGTGCGCCAAAGCCGCTGCCTGTTGGATTTATATCAAGTTGGGCAAACGGGCTTTTCGCTGCGGGTGATGGAGCATGTATTCTTTGGCTGCAAGCTCATCACCAACAATGCGGCCATCAAGCTGGCAGATTTTTATCACCCGCATAATATTTTTTTGCTGGGCGAAGATGACATGGCCGCGCTGCCTGAATGGCTCGAACTGCCGTTTGTGCACATTGACGACGAAATCAAGCGATACTATCATATAGAGGAATGGGCGAAACGTTTCACATGAACCTAGCCACCTCCATTCAGTACCTGAAAGGCGTGGGCGAAAAACGCGCCGCCACCTTGCGTCGCTTGGGCATCACCACCTTGGGCGAGCTGCTGGCGCACGTGCCGCGAGCCTACGAAGACTGGCAAACCATCACCCCGATTGCCGATGCGCAGCCGGGGCAGCTTTGTTGCGTGCGCGCCTTTGTTGACCACGCGCCCAGCGAGCATCGCATTCGTGGTGGGCTGACGTTATATAAAACCCGCGTGACTGATGGCAGCGGCGTGATGGCTATCACGATGTTCAACACGGGCTACTTGGCTGGGCAGCTCAAGGAAGGGCAGGAGTATCTGTTCTATGGCAAGCTGAGTGATAACCTGCTTGCCTGCGAAATGAGCAGCCCGCAAATTGCGCCGCCGGATGAAGCCCGCCTGCGCCCGGTTTATCCGCTGACGGAGGGCATGAGTTCGCGCGTGCTGGAGGGCCTTGTAGCTATGGCGTTGACGCAAGTTGGCGCACAGGTCAAAGAATTTTTGCCCGATGACCTGCTGGCGGAGCATGATCTTATGCCGCGGCTGGCAGCACTGCAAGCCATCCACCGCCCTGAAACACTTGACCAGGCGCAGCAGGCGCGCCGCCGCCTGGCCTTCAATGAACTATTTACACTGCAACTGGGCCTGCGATTGCTCAAACTTGGACGGGCGCAAACGCAGGCCATTGCCCTGCCGCCCACAGATTTTCTATCTACGCTGCCGTTTACGCCAACGGGTGCGCAATCACGTGCTGTTGCCCAAGCCGCAGCGGATATGGCCACCACGCAGCCCATGCACCGCCTGTTGCAAGGCGATGTTGGCAGCGGCAAAACGGCGGTTGCCGCGGCGCTGATGCACCAGGCAACGCAAGCCGGCACACAGGCAGCCATGCTCGCGCCCACGGAATTGCTCGCTCGCCAGCACTATGCTACTCTGCAAAAACTGGGCCTAGATTGTGCGTTGCTGATTGGCAGCACCCCTGCTGCCCAAAAGAAAAAACTAAAAAGCGCACTAGAAGACGGCTCGCAGTTGCTCGTCGTGGGCACACACGCGCTGCTGCAGCACGATGTCAACTTCGCCAAACTTGCCCTGCTGGTGGTGGACGAACAGCACCGCTTTGGCGTGAACCAACGCGAAAAACTCACCCAACTTCACCCGCACACGCTAGTGATGTCCGCCACACCCATCCCGCGCAGCCTTGCCATGATGATCTTCGGCGACATGGACATCACTGTGCTGGACGAGCTGCCTCCGGGGCGAACTGCAATCGAAACCTACGCCGTGCACGAAAGCCTGCGCGAGCGGGCGTATAGCTACGTGAAGAAGCACCTCGACGCTGGGCAGCAGGGCTACATCGTTTGCCCGCGCGTGGAGGAAAGCGACAGCCGCGACCTCGCCAGCGCCAAGAAATTCTACGAACAGCTGGCGCAGGGGAAATTTGCTGGCTATCGGCTGGGGCTGCTGCACGGCAAGTTGCCTGCCAAGCAAAAAGATGCAGTGATGCGCGACTTTGCGGCTGGTGACGTGCAGCTGCTGGTTGCCACAACCGTGGTTGAAGTGGGCATCGACGTGCTCAACGCGGTGATCATGGTCATCGAAAACGCCGAGCGTTTTGGGCTTTCGCAGCTGCACCAGCTGCGGGGCAGGGTAGGGCGCGGCGGCGGCCAAAGCACTTGCATTCTCATCTCCAACGCCGAAAATGAAGAGGCGCAGGCCCGCTTTGCCATCATGAAGGAAACCGGTGACGGCTTTGAAATTGCCCGCCGAGACCTCGAACTGCGCGGCCCCGGTGAGTTCTTTGGGCAGCGGCAGCACGGCTTGCCGCCCTTTAAAATTGCCGACATCGCCACCGACCACGACCTGCTTGCGCAAAGTCGCGCCGCCGCCGAGAGCATCTTCGCCAAAGATCCCACGCTCATTCTAGAGGAGCACCAGCCTATGCGCCGCGCTTGTGAAAAGTTTTTTGCTCAAGCACATTAGGCAACAAAAAATCCCCCTTGACATTCTCCCACATTCATGGTATAATAAGAGATGTCAAGAGGGCTTAGCGCCGCGGCGCGGCAGCTCCTCCTTAACGGACTTACTAACCGCTATCCTTTGGCTGGGGAGCGGTTAGTTCTTTTTATCGGTTCTTTTGAGTTCAGCGAACATGTACAAAATCAGCACAAGCATCACCAAATATTCCATAGACCTCACCCCCTTCCGTCGGCAAATGAAACCAACTTCCGTGGGAACTAATCACGCCACAGCGCACAACGCCAAACCTATTTTAGCACATATTTTCGTGTTTGTCAACAGGTTTTTCCAATAACATACAAAAAACAGCCCCACATTGGAGGGCTGTTAAATTTTTTGTATTACGCCAAACTTGCGATAAACGCCTCCATGTCGCCCAGCCGTGCCTCAATTTCGCGCACCAGCTTGAACTGTGTACGGCAGCGCACTAGGTTGTGGTCGGGATAGTGGATGCGGAAGTAGGTGTCGCCGTTAAGATAGTCGGTCAAAAAGCGCATACCGCACTCCAAGGTCATCAGCTTGATGGAAAACGGCAGCATGGCGAGCTCGGCGGGGGTGAGGGCATCGCGGGCGGCGGCGAGATAGCCTTTGGTGTAGGCCTCGAACAACGGCATGGAAAACTGCACGTTGTTGATGTCGCGTTCGTCTTCACGGGCGGTGTTGCCCAAAAAGCGCAGTGCATCGCCGTAATCATACAGTGCTAGCCCCGGCATGATGGTGTCGAGGTCGATCACGCATTTGGCCTGCTGGGTGGTTTTGTCAAACAGCACATTGTTGAGCTTGGTGTCGTTGTGCGTCACACGTGTGGGAATTTCCCCTGCCGCGCACAGGTCAAGCAGCTTGCTGCAATCTTCTTTGCGTGCTTGCGCAAATGCGATTTCCTCGGTCACTTCATGCAAACGGCCTGCTGCATTGTTGGCAATGGCCTGCTGCAAATGCTCGTAGCGCGCTGCGGTGTTGTGGAAACCCGGAATGGTCTCGTGCAATTGCTCAGCGGGGAAGTCGTTGAGCAGGCTCATGAAGGTGCCAAAGGCATGCCCGGCGCGGTAGGCGTCAGTTTCGGTGGGCTCTTGCGGCGAGTAGCTGTTTTCTACATACTGATAGCAACGCCAAAAGCCGCCGTCGGCATCAATGTGATAATCCTGCCCGTCATGCGTGGGATAAACCGTGAGCGTGCTTTGCCCGGGCGCTGCGCCTTCGTCGAGCTTAACGCGCACAAAATTAGTCACGTGACGGATATTTTCCATCAGTTGCACGGGTTGTTTGAACACGTTGACGTTGATGCGCTGCAACACATAGCGGCGCACTTGCTCGCCCTGCTGCGTTTCTAGTTGATAGGTATTGTTGATGTGGCCGCCCAGCAGTTCTTGCTGGGCAATGAACTGCCAGTCGTTGTCTTCCAAATTAAATTGCTGTAAAATGTCTTGAAAATCCATGGAGTACCCTCTCTATCTGCGAATAAAATCTCGTGCGGGAATAGAAAATTCATGCATAGCAACGTCGCTGTTGCTAAAGTTGACGTGAATGACTGCACCGTTGCTAAACCGTGTGGTAGAAACTTGTGACTCACTGTCGAACTCATAAAACACAATGTGGTGTTGGCGCAGGTCACCCAGCACAGCGTTGGCGCGGGTGTAATACTCCACCACAAGCTCCACTTGCTCTTCAAAGCGGTAGCGCTCGTGGCCGTCGGCCGCCCAAGTGAAAGCCGGCGATGCGCCAAAGGCTACGCTGCGCAGAAAATGTTCTTCTTCGTTGCTTTGCAGATTGATGGACGGGAAGCTGAAGTCCACGCTGTTGCCCAGCAGCATGGCAAGCAGCGGCACGCTTTGATAGCGCGGGCTGGCTTCGCGGCGGGGACTAGTGCGTAACTGCGGTGCCATGGGCAGGTTCACCACCACGTTGGCAGCACTGATGGCATAGAAAAAACCGGTGTCTACCATCACCTGTGCGCCTTGCGCGGCAAGGGAGGGCAGGATATCCTTCAGGTGTGCTGCAACGTCGCAGCGGGTGTAGCCATGGGCATGGTCGGCATAAAGCATTGCCGCACCGTCGCCAAGTGAAACATTCACGTTGAGGTTATCCAAGCGGTTGATGAAGCCTCGCACAGATTGCGTCATGCCGTCGGTGTTGCGCAGTGGTATATTATTGCCTGCAAGGTCAACGGCACCGCGGCCGGGCAGCATGTCGGCATCCAAAAACAGCGAAAAATTCGTCGCTAGGCAATAGGCTTGCAAGGCAGCCAAGTCGCTTTGCCCGCCTAGGCGATACAATGGCCGCATGCGCTGCGGGTTTGCGGTGAGCGCACCAACATAGCGCACATTCACATTGCCAACCCCGCGCGCTTGCAATCGGGTGAGCATATCCAAAGCTTGATCAAATGTGGTGAGAGTTTGGCGAGTGCGCCCCTGCGGCTGTGTGCCCAGCACGGTGAGGTTCAAAGGCAGCGGCCAGCTGGGGTTGGGCACAGTTCTGATAATAGAGGGCAGAATGCCGGCGTTGATGAGCTGGGTGCGCATGGCAGTGGCCATGTCGCTAAACTGCGCAGTTGCACCAAAGAAAAAGCGGTAACTAATGCGCAGGGGAAAGGTTTCGCTGCCTTGGCCGCCTAGGCTATTGGCTGCGCGATGCACCGTGTTGCCGCTGATGAGCGTTGGGGTGATGGTGAACTGTGCGCCCACGCTGCTTTGCCGCACATTGGCCTCGCCGGGAATGTTTTGCCGCGCGACGATGGTCGCTGCCGCGGCACCGCGCTCGATAACTGCCGCAAAGCTTTGAGCGCCTTGCTGAGCACCGAACACGCCAACGTTGGCCGCAAGCACGTTGCCGCGATGGTCAGCGTTGATGCGCTGTTCGTCGTGTTGCCGGGTGATGGGGCTTGCCAAATCCTCGCCAAACACGCTGAAGTACAGGTCTGCGCCGTCGTAAAAGTCATTCTCATGCGTTGCCCGTGCGGGGAATAGTAACGCTCCACCGCCGTCCGGCAGCAGCAGAAAATCATCTGCGCCGGGGTTGCGTAGCGTGCCAAAGCGATCCATCAAACTTAGCGTTTGGATGAAGGCGTTGGGGTTGCCGCTGGTGTTTTCCCAGTCGGCTTCCACAAAGAACACACCGTTTTGCAAAAAGTAGCGCACCATCACGGTGAAGGCCACGTCGTCTTTGGTCAGTTCATCTGCGCGTGCGGCGGTTTCGGCGTTGGGGGTGATAAGATAATTCACCTGCACACCATCGGGGATTTCCTCGGTGGTCACGTTTTCCCAATACACCGCATGGTCTTGCGAGTTTAGGGTGATTGGCCTGCCGTTGACGATGATGTCAAGCGTCACGGCGGCGGCGCCGAGGTTTGCACGCGGCGTTGCGCTCACCTGTGGCAAGGTGAACCATTCGGCCTCGGCAAAACCACGGATGTTTGCCGTCATGCTGCGTTGGTCAAGAATCAGCTCTAGAAAGCCGGATTGCGCGAGCACGTCGCTGTCGGCAGTCAGGGGAGCAGCAAAGTGCGGGCCGCGGTCGGCGCTTGCAACGTCGGGTGCGCTACCCTGCACTTGCAGGCTGATGATGGCCGCACCGCCTGTGCCACATGCCGAAAACGCCAGCGCAAGCACCAGCAGCAATGATATTATTATCATATGGTTTTTTTTCATATTGAGTACCTTTACTGTCGCTTCGCTTTGTCCTACGCAAGTCCCATAAAAATCCACCGCGAAGCGGCATAGGTTTTTTGATTACTTTTTTTGCAAAAAAAGTAATACACTTCGCGTCACGCGTCTTTGTATGCCGCCAGGATGATTTTCAGCGCACGCATGCCTTCTTCTGCGTTGATTAGCGGCTGCGTGCCGGTTGCAATGGCGCGCAGCACATCGGCATAATGCAAGCTGTGGCCATGGCCATAAACATGCGCGGGGCTTTGGCCAAATTCACGGCACATGCGTGCCTCTTCGTCGGGGGAGTTATCGTCGAATCGCCAGGCTTCAATCACCTGCGCGCAGCTGCCGCCAAGGCGCACAAAGCCGCGCTCGCCGTTGAATTCAAGAACTTGTTCCTGTATTGCGGGGTAGCGCAGGGTGCTGCATTGCAGGCTGGCAAGCGCACCGCAGGGGTAGCTCAATACAGCCAAGCCTAGGTCTTCGGCCTCAATGTTGCGCACCAAGGTTGAGCGAAAGGCCTTCACCTGCACGGGGTCTGCGCCCATCATCCAGTTGAGCAAATCAATGCCATGAATGCTTTGGTTCATCATCACGCCGCCGTCTTGGGCGTGCGTGCCGCGCCATGCAGCGGAGTTGTAGTAGTCATCACCGCGGTGCCATTGCAGCTGCATGCTGGCGTTGAAGATGCGACCAAAGCGGCCTGTATCCATGGCTTGTTTCAGCCGCTGCACGGCGGGGTTAAAGCGATTTTGCAGGTTCACGCCGACCACTAGGCCGGTTGCTTGTGCTTTTTCGGCAATTTTCGCCGCGTCAGCCAAGTTCATGGCCATGGGTTTTTCAATGATCACATGTGCAGCGGCGTCTAAGCAGTCCAGTGCCATTTGTGCATGCAGACCGCTGGGCGTGGCGATGGCCACCAGTTGCGGCTGCACTTCCCTTAGCATGTCCCGATAATTCGCGAACATGGGCACGTCGTCTAGCTGCAAATGCGGCTGTGGGTCAGTGTCGCACAGCGCGGCGATGTGCAGGTTGTTATTGCGTGCGGCGGTGATGTGGCTGGGTGCCACGCGGCCGCAGCCGATTAATGCGTATCGCATAAATACCTCTATACTTGAATCCAATATCGTGCGTAGGTTTTGTCGTCCAGTTGGGTCAGGCGCTCAAACTGCCCGCCGTTAGCCTCAATGGTTTTGCGGCTGGCAACGTTGTCGGCATAGGCTGTCACCAGCACGCGCGGCACGCCAAGTTGTGGGCACTCGCGCAGGGCAAGGGCAAGCATGGCCTTGGCATAGCCTTTGCTGCGCTCAGTCGGCCGCACTGAATAACCAATGTGCCCGAAATACTCCGCCAAAAATTCGGTGTTGATACGCAAGCGCACTTGTATCATACCCAGCACGCGCTCGTCCTGCATCAGCAGATATTGCTGCGCGGGCACTAGATCAGACATAGGCTTGGTTTCTTCGCGCTCAAACAGCCGCATCCACGTGATCCATTCTGCAGCATCGTCGTAATCTTTCAACCCGCCGCAGCCATCGAAGTCACTGCCGTGCGCCAGCATTTCGTCGCGGTAGTCCGCAACAGCAGCGGCGTGTTCAGGCGCGGGGATAGCTAAGCGCAGATCGTTCATGATTGTTGCTCCTTGTATTGATAAACCAATAGCACCCCATGCTCTAGTGCGACAGTGCCTTGGCCGTTCAGTTCATTCGAGATGCCACGCGGCACATCGCCTTGCAGTGTTTCGCCTGCGATGTTGTACTTCATGCCGGTAATGGTCACGCTCTGGGCGCAGTCGCCATAGGCAAACACAGACACCGTGCCATGGCCTTCTAGCTTGAGTTCGCCCGGCCCCGCAAGTGCTGTCAATGTGTAGTCTTCGTCTAGCATAGTAGCCTGCACGCCGTGTTTGGCCGCCTGCACCAGCAGTTGCACATTCGCAAACATGTGGTCGGCTCGACCGCCGGTGCAGCCGCTGAATATAAAGCGAGTGTAGCCTGCTTGCAGCCCTAACTCAAGGGCTAGCGCTAAATCGGTGTCGTCTTTCTCGGCAGGGTATCTTTTGAATGGTATACCCAGTGGCAACTCGCCAAGCGAATCCATGTCGCCTACAAGACGATCAACCTGCACGCCCCAAGCCTGTAGGTGATGCAAGCCGCCGTCGGCAGCAATGATGAAATCGCCTGTCTGCGGTGCAATGCGCACAGCCTGCGGTGCCGCACCAACAATGTAGCATGTGTGCATGCCTTCACTCCCTTTTGTATACAGTTTATTCTACCACAACAGAGCACGAAAGTCAAGCTAAAGTTGTAACCAACCGCCCACCAGCGGCCAAGCTGTGAGCGGTTGATTATTATAGTTTGAAGAGGGGGAGATGTTAATAATAGCGCGGGGGTGGGGGAGGATAGTGCATGGCCGGTGCTGCGGGTGCAGGTGGCGCATAAACCGGTACTGGTTGAGGTGCAGGAGCTGGAGGCGCAGCTGCAGCAGGTGCGGGCACGCCCAGTTCGCGGCATAGTTCGCCCAATTGCTCTTGCAGGCGATCCATCAGTCCCATGGTTTCGTAATCCCCGTAGGGCGAGTTGTAGTCATAGGCCGCTTGTTGCAGGCGCGCGCGCAGTTGTTCCACGCATTGCACAACGCGTTGGCAGCTTGCTGCGCCTTGTGCGGGGTATGCAGGTGCAGGCGGTGTGTAGCGGTAAGCTGCGGGTTGTGGTGCCGGTGCGGGCGGGGGCGATGCAAAATGCTGCATTTGATAAGACGGCTGCTGCACAGGTGCGAAACTGGGAGCTTGCGGCATCGGGGGTTGATTATATTCGTTGGCGCGTTGCTCGGCTCTTAGGCGTTCAATTTCCATTTCCAGTTCCTCATTTCGGCGTTTTTCTTCTTCATAATAAGTCACAAGGGCCTGCACTTTTGAGCGCAGTTGCTCTTTTTTTTCTTTTTTCTCGTCAGACATTGCGGACTCCCTTCGGTGTTTGCTTTATCACTATGATACACCAAACACTTTCGCTTGTCAACGCAAGAAAGTGACAAAGTGCGCAATTTTACAGACTAAACCAAACGACTTCCATTATGAGGAAAAAACAAGCGGCAAGTTTGTCAAATCCCGACACCTGCGGTGAGCAAGGTGCCTATTGAGAGACTGCGGGGCAATGGGCAAGTTACTTAAATCTCTGAATACATAGCCCTGTGCGCGTGCTTGGTCGATAATCTCCGCCATAGCGGCTGCGTTGTCCGCGCTCACGCTGTGCAGCAGAATAATCGCGCCCGGGTGCAGGCGGCTGAGCATGGTGTCGCGGGCATATGCGCCACCTTTTTGGCTTTTCACGTCCCAATCGGCATAGCTGGAGGACCAAAACACGTTGGCAAAGCCTAGGTCGGCCACGGTGCGTAGCGCAGTTTCGTTGTACTCCCCGCTGGGGTAGCGGAAATACGGCGAGGTATAGCCAAAGGTTTCGCGCAGATAATTGTCGGCGGTCAGCACTTCTTCGGCCATGCGTTCGGGCGTGAGCGCGGCAAACGAGGCATGGGTGGTGCTGTGATTGCCCACAATGTGGCCTTCGTCAATCATGCGCTCCACGATGTCCGGTGCGGTTTTGAAGTGATCTAAGGTGCAGAAAAACGCCGCCGGCACTTCTTTTTCTTGCAGTACGTCGAGGATTTTGGCTGTGTAGCCGTTCTCGTAGCCGCAGTCAAACGTCAGATACAGCGATTTTTCAGCATCGGGCTGCATGGCGCGGCTGTCAAATGCCACGGCCTTGTATTCGGGATGCTGGTCAAAAAAACGCTGGTTGTCGATAGAAATCTGGTGCGGGTTGCCATCTTTTGGCACGCCGTAGGCATGCTCAATTTTCTTGGTGGGCAGGCCGTGCTTGCCGGGGGATTCAATGCTGCGCTTGGGTAGCGGCGGACGCTGGGCCTTTGCACCCGCGGGCACGGTGAGCGCCAAGGCGGCCAAGCCAGCCACGCCGATTTTTGCTAAATTCTTCATGATAAAAAACTACCTCCTGAATGTGTTTCAAGAGGTAGTGTTTGCAGTTTTGCGAGATTTAATGTTGGTAATTACAATCCAACCGCGCGCATCAGGGTGAGCGTGACACCTACAATCAAGTCCCAAATGCCAAGGGTGTTGCTAGTGATGTTGTCGTGCATGAAAATTTGCGCCCAAAAATAGGTGACTGTGCCGTTGGCCGCTACGTGACGATACACCCCATGCCCCACATGGGTATGGTTGCCCAGCAGCGCCTCGCGATGTGCGGGGGAGCTCATCCAGCTGGCCACTGCGCGGGCGGCGTCTGCGGGGTTGGCGCCGCCACTGATGCTTGCAAGGTTTTCGCTGGCGTGCGCAAAACCAGTAACACCATGTGGCGCAAGCACCGTGTGCCAAATCTGTCCGTTTGGTCGCGTGTGGCTCCATCTTTGTGCAGCTTCACGTGCACGCACAGCGGCGGCGGCGTTTAGTGCAGAATTTTCCTGCACTGCAGGGCGAAAATTCATGCGGCGCTCATTGTTTGTTAAACGAAGCACATCGCGGATTTGCGCGTTGGTGTTGGTGGAAGTTGCCACGCCTGGCATTGCGCGCTCCGCCGCATACAGCACATCGCGGGCTACCGTAGTGCTGGCGGCAGCAGGCAGCGCAAAGGCCACCAACATGCCAGCGGTTAGTAATAAAGCGAAAATTTTCTTCATGCAAAGCCTCCTTAAAGGGGTTACCTGAGTAGACTAAAGTTTAAAATTGAAGCAAACACAACAGAAAGCAGCGACAGGAAGAATTCGGTGATTGAAGCTAGTGGTGAGCTAGGTGTACTGGGGGGGGGCGTTGTCGCCACTGTTGTTGTGGTCGCGGTGGTCGTTGTCGTAGCACCACCGGCACCACCACCGGCGGTTGTCGTGGTTGCAGCGGTTGTTGCAGTTGTTGTGGTTGGTCTGGTAGTTGTTGTAGTGGCACCAGCAGCTGTAGTGGTTGTAACTGGCCTGGTCGTCGTTGTGGTCGTTGGCGCAGCAGTTGTTGTGGTTGTTGCACCAGCGGCGGTTGTGGTTGTGGTGGTAGTTGTTGTGGTTGGTGCAGTAGTCGTCGTTGTTGCGCCTGTCGTTGTGGTTGTGGTAGTAGTTGTAGTAGGCGCGGTGGTTGTGGTCGTCGTTACCGGCGCAGCAGCAGTGGTTGTCGTGGTTGACGTAGTTGAAGTTGTTGTGGTCGTAGTGGTTGTGCCGCTCGGTGCCGTGCTTGGGGGGAAGTTCGTCGGCGTAAACTGCACAAAAATCTGCGCCCAATATAGCCGACCGTTGTGTTCATACACGCCGATGGCCAAGTGGGTGTAGCTAGCGCGCAGCATGGTGTTGTTGTGCGCCGCTGAGCTAGAAAATTGGTTCATGGCAGCTTGTGGGGTGGCGTGCCCACGCAAAATATTCTCGTTGGGAATGTCTGTGAAGGGAATGCCGTATTCAAATAGCAACCAGATGAAATCATCGCCGTTTGGGCGCTCGTGGTTTCTAAACTGTTGGTCAGTTAGGTGGCGCAGTTCGGCTGCACGGCTGTGTGCGGCGGCTTGCACGGTGGCACCACCATGCAGCAGTGCGGGCAAACCGGCACTCACGCGGTGTGCGTTGGTTAGCGCAAACAGTTCGGCGGCAAGATCGTTTTGCGGAGATGCTTGGGCGGGCCATGCCAACAGCACAATGGCTGCGGTGCAGGTGAAAATGAGCATGCAAGCTAACGCGACGAATTTTTTCATGGTTATTCTCCTTTTGTTTTTACGTTCCCTGTTTTTTATATCCCTCCAATGGTTACATTGGACAATTGGGCAGTGCGTTCAACGTCTTGCCGGCCACATTGCCGGCGCGGTGTTCATAAAAAGCCTGTGCGCCAACCATGGCGGCGTTGTCGCCGCACCAGCGCAGTTCGGGCATGAAAAGTTCGATTTGTTTTGCAGCGCAGCGGCGTTGCATTTCGGCACGCAGCACGCTGTTGGCACAAACTCCACCTGCTAGAACTATGCGGTTGCAGTTGAGTTCGGCGGCGGCTCGCAGGGTATTGTCGCAAAGATAGTTCGCCACGGCCAGCTGAAAACTTGCGGCGAAATCTTCATTGCACATTGACGATTGCGAATTGACAATCACATTGCGTGCTGCGGTTTTCAAGCCGCTAAAGCTAAAGTCAACGCCATCTACTTTTGGGCGGGGGAAGGTGAACGCATTGGGGTTTCCGTTTTCGCCCAGTTTATCCAAGTGCATGCCGCCGGGGTAAGGCAGGCCGAGCATGCGGGCGGTTTTATCAAGTGCCTCACCAGCGGCGTCGTCGCGGGTTTTGCCGATGACGGCGAAGGACGTGTAATCCTGCACATGCACAATGTGCGTGTGTCCGCCGCTGGCAATCAAGCATAGGAATGGCGGCTCTAACGTGGCGTGGCTGAGATAATTCGCCGCCACATGTGCACGCAGGTGGTGCACGGCAATTAGCGGCTTGCCTGTGGCGTAAGCCAAGCCTTTGGCAAAGTTCAGCCCAACTAGCAGCGCGCCAACTAGCCCCGGTGCGTGGGTCACGGCAATGGCGTCAATGTCGTCAAGCGTGAGGTTCGCCTGCACCAAGGTTTCGTGATACACTCCGGCGATGGCCTGGATGTGCATGCGCCCGGCAATTTCGGGCACCACGCCGCCAAATACTGCGTGGGCGTCAATTTGGCTGGCCACCACGCTGCTTAGCACCTTGCGGCCATCTTGCACAATGGCGGCAGCGGTTTCGTCGCACGACGTCTCAAATCCCAATATAGTCATTGTATCTCCAACGTCATGAGTATAGCATCCTCTGTGGGCTTGCTGTAGTAGCTTGGGCGGCTGCCCACTTCTTGATATCCGCGAGAAGCATATAGCGCGCGAGCTGCGGCATTGCTTTCGCGCACGTCTAAGTGTACATGCGTGCAGCCGCGCAGTGCGGCACCGAGTTCCGCTTGGGCAAGCAGCCGGTTGGCAATGCCCTGCCGTTGATAGCCGGCAAACACCGCCAAGTTGTTGATGTCTGCCACACCTGCAATTTCATCCACATAAATATTGCCTGCGATTTCGCCATCAATTAGCGCGGTGAGCATGTGGCAGGTTTCTAGCGCAAGCTTTTCGCGCAGCACAGATTCGGCCACGAGCTCAAGCTGCGCAAGCGCAGGCAGATGGGTCGCTTGCGTTGGCACAATCTGCGCCATGCACTGCAGATTTCGCAGCAGCGCGGGCATCGCCGCCTGCATTTGCGCTGCACAAGCGCGGTAATCTTCAAGCGTGCCGCCAAAGGGGTCAGCGATTCCGCCGCCTAGAAGGTGCAACTTGCTGTGCGGCACATGATCGGCGACGGCCAAGGCATGGTTTCGCGCTAGGCAAACGATGGCATCCGCCCAATGCAGCAGTTCATAGGTCAACTGCTGTGCCGCGTGCGTCGAAATATCGCAACCGAGTTCGGCTGCGATGGCAATGCTGTGCGTGCTGGCGGGGCTGCCGACGGCGGCGCAAATCCCTGCGGATTGCACCGAAAATGGTGCACAAAACAGCGCGGCCGCAAGGGGACTTCTGCACGTATTTCCTGTGCACAAAAACAACACGTTCATCAGCGCATACCTCACCGTATATGGTAACACAAATCGCACAAAAATGCAAGGCGTTTTTTTTGGAAAATCAAGAAAAATCAAAAAAAAAAATGTTTTTTTTCCAAAAACGGCAATTCTGCGCAAAAAAGTGCGCAGAAAATGGGGTTTTGTAAGATTATATGGAGGGGGGTGATAGCGAGTGCAGGAAAAATCTCAGCTGGAAGACGTGCTGAAAGGCTACCGAAAACTGGCGTTTGGGCAAGGTAATGACGCCCTGAAATTGCTCTTTATGGACGAAGACGTGAGCTGGCATGAACTGGAAGAATTGGATGTGTTCAACATCAGCGAAATCACCCGTGCAAAGCAGGGGGGAAACATCACCATCAAATTCTACAACCGCTTTGAGGCAATGCGGCATTTGGTGGAGGTGGGCGGGCTGGCGCAGGTGCCGCAGGGAGTGAAACTGTTCTACGACGCGATTGAACGGTCAGTGGCGAGTGATTAATAGCAGTGGTCAGTAAGGAGGTGAAAAAGTATCATAAAATTTGTGCAATTTTCAAAAAATCAGGCAACAGCAATGAACTGGTGGCACAGGCGCAGTCCGCATGCCGGGCGTGACGCACTCGTTTGTGATGGCGCGGTGCGCTCTGGCAAAACGCTGAGCATGTGCGTGGGGTTCTTTGGCTGGTTTTCGCACGAGTTCAACGGGCAGGCCTTCGCAATCTGCGGCAAAACGATGACCTCATTGAGAAGAAATATCGTTTCGCCCATGTTGCCAACGCTGCGCGGGTTGGGGTTTGAATGCGAGGAGAAAATTAGCAAAAACTACCTGGACATTAGCTTTGGGCGGCAAAAAAACCGCGTGTACTTATTCGGCGGCAAAGACGAAGGCTCGGCCGCGCTTATTCAAGGCATGACCTTGGCCGGGGTGCTGTTTGACGAAGTGGCGCTGATGCCGCGCAGCTTTGTGGAGCAAGCCATTGCGCGTTGCTCGGTGCAGGGCAGCAAGCTGTGGTTCAACTGCAACCCGGAGTATCCGCAGCACTGGTTTTATCGCGAATGGGTGCTCAAGGCGCAGGAGAAAAACGCGCTGCACATGCACTTTACCATGGACGACAACCCAAGCTTGGACCCCGCCATCCGCAATCGCTACAAAGTGTTGTACAGCGGGGCGTTTTACAAGCGCTTTGTGGAGGGCATTTGGGCGGGCAGCGAGGGCTTGGTTTACCCGATGTTTGAATCCGGCAGGCATGTGATCCACGATATGCCACGCTGCGGCAAACATGTCATCAGCTGCGACTACGGCACGGTTAATCCAAGCAGTTTTGGCCTGTGGGGCGAGGCCGACGACGGCACTTGGGTGCGGCTGGCAGAGTATTACTGGGACTCACGCGCCAACGCCATGCAGCGCACAGACGAAGAACACTATCGTGCATTGGAACAGCTTGCGGGTGAGCGGCAAATCAGCTATGTGGTGTGTGACCCCAGCGCGGCAAGTTTCATCGAGTGCATTCGGCGGCATGGGCGGTTCACGGTGATCGCAGGCAAAAACGACGTAGTGACAGGTATTCGACTCGTGGCGGATAAGCTCAGGGAGGACAGGCTAAAAGTCCACGCAAGCTGTGGCGATTGCATCCGCGAGTTCGGGGCCTACACTTGGGAAAGCGGTGGTGGCCGCGACGCACCGCGCAAGGAATACGATCACGCCATGGACGATGTGCGCTACTTTGTGGCCACGGAATTTGGGCTGCGCGGCAGCGAAGATGGATTTTTTGCGGGTTCAATCAAACGATGAGGAGGAAATTATGGCGAAAGAAAAACAAACGCGTCGCAGGGCTGTGGATAGAACACAGCGAAACGACGGAAGGTGGGCTAGAGGGGCGGTTCGGCCATTGCGCAAGGCCTATGATGGGCTGATGGGTTCACTGGCGCGCAGCAGTGCAGACGGCGGCTTTGGCAGCGAACAAGCCGTTTGGGCAGGCGAAACACGCATGCCCGCCACACATGCTGCATTGTATCGTGGGTTGCGTGAATCGGTGCCGATTATCGACGCGGCCATCATGCGTCTGGTGCGCCTAGTAGGCGGCTTCACGGTGATTTGCGAAGATGAAGCTGTGCAGCAACGGCTCAACGACATGCTGGAGATGATTAGCGTGGGGGGCACACAGCGCGGCATTGCGGCCTTTGTCAATAGCTACTTTGAGCAGCTGTTGACCTACGGCACGGCAATTGGCGAGCTGGTGCTGCGCGAAGACGGCGAACCCGCCGCCCTGTGGAACGTACCCCTAGAGGGTATCACCTTTCGGCGGGCGAATGACGGCATCACCGTGGAAATCTGCACGGGAGAACAAGGCAAGCTGCGCCCCGCGCCGCATCCCGAGCTGCTGTGTTGCAGCGTGCTTAACCCCGCGCCGGGTGCGCTCACGGGCAATTCGCTGCTGAAGGGACTGCCCTTTGTGGCGGGCGTGCTATTGCAAATTATGGACACCATTGGCCTGAACTGGGAGCGCTTGGGCAACGTGCGCTTTGCGGTGACCTATCACCCCGGTAACGACCCCACCGAACAGGCGCGAGCGGGCGAACGCACCAAGATCATCGCTGAGGAATGGGAAAAAGCCATGCGCGAGGGTGCCGCCGTGCGAGATTTCATTGCCGCGGGCGATGTGCGTATCAGCGTCATCGGTGGCGACGTGCCACTGCCCGACAGTCAAACGCCGGTGCGCCAGCTGCTGGAGCAAGTGGTGGCGAAAACCGGGTTGCCGCCGTTCTTGCTGGGGTTGACGTGGAGTTCTACCGAGCGCATGAGCAGCGTGCAGGCCGACCTGCTCACCAGCGAGCTGGAAAGCTACCGCCGCACGCTCACGCCGGTGATTGTACAGCTGTGCAAAACAATTTTGCGCCTTTGGGGTGAAAGTCCGCACTGCACGTTAGAGTGGAATGACATTACCCTAGCGGACGAAATTGATTTGTCACGCGCACGGCTGGCACGGGCGCAGGCAGCACGCATTGAACACGACATTGAGATAGGAGGAGAGTAATGGATATTTTGAAATCAGGCAAACACGCAACCCAGGCCACCGGTACACCCAGTGCGGAAGACCTAGCGCTCATTCACAAGCACACACGCAAAAACTTGCCGGCCGAAGAGCTTTACGTCTTCAACGTCACCTTATGTGACAACCGCGTGGACCGCGACGGCGAGCGATTCACCACACAGTGCTTGCATGCGCTTGCGCCCATGTTCGTGGGCAAAACGGGCATGTTTGACCACAGCGGCAAAAGCGGCGACCAAACCATGCGCATCTATCACACGCAAGTGGAAGAACATGGTGAATACGCTTGCCTGTGCGCAAAGGTGTATCTGCCGCGTAACGCCGGCAACGCCACCTTGATTGCCGACATTGACGCGGGCATTAAAAAAGAAGTGAGCGTGGCCTGCGCGGTGAAGAACATCACCTGCAGCGTTTGCGGCAAAGGCATGCACCAATGCACACACAAGCGCGGGCAAAGCTATGGCGGTGCGGTGTGCCACGCCGTGCTGGAAGAACCCACGGATGCTTACGAGTTTTCGTTTGTGGCGGTGCCCGCGCAACCGGCAGCCGGAGTGCGCAAAAAAGCCGCTAAGCGCGAAGCGGCATACATCGCAGAACTTGAACGCCTTGCGGAAGATGGACGAGCCTATCGTGCACAGCTGCTAGAGAAAACGCTGCAAGCGGGTGCGGCGGCCATGCCGGAAATGGACCGGGCGCTGCTGGCGGCGATGGTGCAGCCATTGCCAACACAACAGCTAAAGCTGGCTTGTGACACATTGCGCGCAAAAGCCAAAGCAGCACTGCCGCTGTGCGGTCAGCTGGTGAACCGTGAACGCGCGGACACCGGGGATAACGAGGGCTTTCGGGTGTAGCTCCGTTGTTTGGAGGTTTGCTGCGCCTATCTGCGGGCACAGCGAAGCGACGAAAAAGTTTTTTGGTTCTTTTTTTGCAAAAAAAGAACAAGAAATAAAATTAAAAAGGAGAACGAACACATGGCATTCGACAACATCAAACTGGACAAAGGACTGTATTGCGTAGGCAAAAGCTTCACCCAAGCTCTGGAGGAGCTGGACCCCAGCGAAAACTACCACGGCACAGCAATGGAGGGCTTGGATTCCTATGAACGCCAGCTCAAGCGCTTTGGCATCCGCGTAAGCGGCGCAAGCAGCGATCGCGTGGAAAAATTCTTTCAAAACGCAAACACCGCTACATTGTTCCCGGAATTTGTTTCGCGCACAGTGAAAAAAGGCCTGACCGAAGCCAGCCAGCTAGAAAGCATCGTGGCGGCCACCACCCAAATTGACGGCAACGACTACCGTAGCGTGCGCGTGGCAGGCGAAGGCGCGTCCATCACTGCAGAAGGCGAAGAAATGGCATCCACCATGGTGCGCAGCAGAGACAATTTGGTGGAAATGAACAAGTTTGGCAGCGTGCTGAACGTGACCTACGAAACACTGCGCTTGCATCGCATTGAACTGCTTGCAGTGATGCTGCGCAAAATTGGCGTGAGCTTTGCTTACAACTTAATGGAGCGTGCCATTGATGCGTTGCTGCACGGTGATGGCTCGGTTGCGGAAGCGGCCCCCGTGGTTAACCGCAGCGGCTCAACACTCACTTATGCTGACTTGGTGAGCTTGTGGGGTTCGTTCTCGGGCTTTAGCATGGGCGCAATGATAACCAACCAAACCACGGCACAAGAAATTCTTGCATTGCCCGAACTGCGCGACGGCGCGGCTGGCCTAGACTTCCACGGCAGCGGCCACCTTGTGACACCCTTGGGTGCGGTATTGTTGGTGAATTCCGCAGTGAGCGGCAACCAAATCATTGGTGTGGACAACAAGAGTGCCCTTGAAATGGTGCAAGCCGGTGGTGTAATCACCGACTATGACCGCTTGATTGACCGCCAATTCCATCGCGCGGGCATTAGCACCACGGTGGGCTTTGCAAAAATTTTCCCAGACGCAGTGCGTGTGCTGGCTTAGCCACCTGCGGTGGGGCTTGGTCGCTTCGCTGTGTTCTATTCACACCCCATAAAAATTCATCGCGAAGCGACTAAAGTTTTTTGGTTCTTTTTTTCAAAAAAGAACGGAAAGGAGAAAATATGAACCAACACACGGTGCTGGGGCAGCTGCGGCTGCTGGTGGAATTGACCGACGATGAGGCACACGAGGCCCTGCCGTTTTGCGCGGCAGCGACTGAACAACTGCTGCCAAAACTCAAACGTGACGAAGACGGCCAGTGGTTTAACCGCACTGACCCGCGCCTGAGCCGTGCGGCGGCCTGTGCAGCACTGGTGATGCTGCTCAACCGCCGCGAAAACAGCGAGGGCGACGGCGTGGAAAGCTTCAAGGCCGGCGACATTACCGTGAACAAACGCGGCCAAGCTGCGCGTGACCGCCTGCGCATTGCCATCACAGAACGTGATGCCGCCATGGCGGATATCAGCGAACTGTTGCGGGATAATCGCTGGGCGTTTGAGGCAGTGCGCGTTGCGCAGTGAATAGTGGTTAGTGAGTAGTGGTTAGTGGCTGTTAACTTAGCCGCTGCTTGGAACTAACCACTAAGCACTAATCACTAATCACTAGGAGAAATTATGAATAACATGAATGTCACGCGTGACATTAAGCACATTATGCAGCGATATGGGCGGCAGGCGCGCGTGTGCCTGCCCGACGGCTGGCAAAGCGAAAACTTCGGCGCGTTTATCCAGCCGCTGCGCCACCGCAACCGCATGTATTTGGGCGGAATCAACACGCGAATCGGCTTTAACCGCGAGGGGCACTATCTTTATCTGGGGCCGCCTGAGCATGACTTGACTCAGCTGGGCCGCGAAGCGTGGATTCAAACCGGGGAAGAGAAATTCACCGTGGACCGCGCGGAGATGGTGCACTTTGGCAACAAACCCAGCCACATTTGGGCAGTAGTGAGGAGTATTGTGGAATGAACAATAGTGCAATCAGTGCGCTGCCAGGGGCCGTTTGCCAGTGGCTGAGTGAACAAGATCACTTGGTGGCGATGGGCCTAGAGTTTCTGACGGAGTTTCCGGCGCGAAACAAGGCCGTGCCGCTGCGCCGCCCGATTGTGGCGGTGGGCATGAGTTCGGTGAATATTACCGACAAGTTTGAGGAAAACGACAATGGCGTGCTGGAACGCCAAGAGTATTGCCGCACGGCCAGCCTACGCCTGCGGCTTGACATACACGTGCCGTTTAGTGAGGGCGGCGAACGCTGTCACGAAATCTTCACCCGTGTGGTGGACGTGATGACATTCGCAAGCAACTTGGAAATTCGCGCAAGCGGCTGCCGGGAAATCCGCAGCCAGCGCGACACCGACGCCTTTGTGCTGGAAGCTTGGACGGATGTGCATGCGCAGTTTTGCCCCGCCGAAAGCACGGGCATTGACTTTAAGTCTTTCATGTACAAAGACTTGCTGTGCGGCAGCCACATCAATAACCGCGACTTGCACCTGGACGAACGCGACCGCGCATGGATTGACAGTCCCATTCGCGCAGGCACTTACGCAGGCAACAGCGCAGCCAGCCGGGTCATCAACATTGGCTTTCGCCCGCGGGCTGTGTTTGCCAGCAGCATTCAGTCGGCGGCCATACAGGTTGGCACGCTGCAATCGTGGTTTGGCTTTGCGGCGGGTGATTTCGGCAGCATGGGCGTGGAGATCTCGGCCAGTGGTTTTTTGGTGCGCAACGGCGGGGGTTTCGTAAGCGGCAACATGATTCCGTCGATGAACGAGGGCGGGCGGATGTATATGTATTTAGCGTTTGTTTAATCAATGATGGGAGGAGAATTACATGAGAAATTTGCGTGAAATCGCGGTGGGCTGCAGAGCGAAGAAAGTAGCCAAACTGCAACGCAAGCTTGCCACTGCGCAAGAAAGCCTGCGGGCATCGCAGCTGGTGCTTAACCTAAGTTTAGATGAAGCCAGTCTTGCGTTGAAAACACCGCTGGGCAAGGTGAAGGCCACAGCCTGCCGGGAACACGGTGTGCGGCTGCGAACAAAGAGGAAGTAAAAACAAGCGGCGGGGTGGAGAACCCTGCCGCCTTAGTGTATAATGATGTTGTTGTCTCACTCTTGCATATATTGATAGCCGCGCGGCAGGCCGAGCTGTACCAGCACTTGCTCTTCTTTTTCGCGCATGCGCACGCTGTCTAGGCCGCCGGCAGTGTGATCGTAACCCAACAAATGCAGCATGGAGTGCACGGTGAGATAGGCCATTTCGCGCTGGAAGGTGTGGCCGTATAGCCGCGATTGCTCTTGCGCGCGGGGCAGGCAGATGACGATGTCGCCCAGCAACGCGGAGCCGGTGGCGTGGTTGATGTCGTACTTGCCGTTTTCGCCCAAGGGGAAGGAAAGTACGTCGGTGATGTCATCTTTGCTGCGGTGTTCGCGGTTAAGGCGTTGGATTTCTTCGTTGTCCACAAAGCGCACGCTGATTTCAGCTGCATGAGGGAATTCATCGTTAACCAGCACGGCCACGCAGGCGCGGCGCACCAGCATGCGAATGCCGGTGGGTACCTTCACTTGCTGTTGGTCGTCGGTGATGATTACTTTCACTTTATTTGCCATGATTTTTCCTTCTTTCTGTCGTTATTGCCTTACGACATATCGTTGTGTGTAAGGGCAGGCTTCAATGCATTTGCTGCATATCATTTCAGGCGTTGAGTAGCATTTTGTGATGTCTCCGTTTGCGGGGCAAGCCGTGATGCATGCCATGCAGTTTTCGCAGCGTGATTCAATCGGCGCGGCACATTTCAGCGGTGCGTCTGTGAGAATGTTCGACAGGCGAAGCATAGAGCCGTATTGCTCATTCACCAGCAGTTTGCTTTTGCCAACCCAGCCGATTCCCGCAAGGGTGGCCACGGTTTTGTGCGGCAGCAGTGTGACATGATGCGAAAGCTTGGTGCGCGAAACTTGTGCTTTCGTCTTCGCCACGGCTTGGTAGCCCAAGCATTGTAGCAGCTCTGCGCCAAGCGTCACCAGCATATCTAAACGGTCGCGCAGTGCTTTGTCGCAGTCATGATTGCTACGCGTTGCAAATTCTTCTTTCGGGTAAACCACCGCCACACAAACGCCCACCGGCAAGTTTTCGCGCACTTCGGCAGGCAGGGTGGTGAGGTCAGCAAAGCCCACTAAGTCTGCGCCGTGGCAGATCAATTCTTCGCACAGCAAAGCGCCGGTGTCGTTCATGATGTGCTCCCTGGTTTCTTTTTGGACGAATTTTTGCGCATCTCCTGTTTCTCATATGCCTTGATGATGGATTGCACCAACTTGTGGCGCACCACATCACGTTCGGTGAATTTGACGATGGCGATGTCTTCCACGCCTTTGAGCACGGTGGTGGCGTTGACTAGCCCTGAAGGCTTGTCGTCCGGCAGGTCAATTTGCGTGATGTCGCCGGTGACGATAATCTTTGAGTTTTGTCCCAGCCGCGTGAGGAACATCTTCATTTGTTCAATGGTGGTGTTCTGTGCTTCGTCTAGGATGATGAAGCTGTCGTCAAGCGTGCGGCCGCGCATGTAGGCCAAGGGAGCAACTTCGATGGCACCGCGTTCTTGCTGGCGAGCGAATTGCTCCGCACCAAACATGTCGAACAGTGCGTCATATAGCGGACGCAAGTAGGGGTCAACTTTTTGTTGCATGTCGCCGGGCAAAAAGCCCAGCTTTTCGCCAGCCTCCACCGCAGGGCGCGTGAGGATGATGCGGTTGACCTCCTTGGCGCGAAACGCACTCACCGCCATGGCCACCGCAAGATACGTTTTGCCGGTGCCGGCGGGCCCCACACCCAAAGTGATGGTGTTTTGCTTGATGGCGTCGATATACTTCTTCTGGCCGAGCGTTTTGGGCTTAAGCGGCTTGCCGCGAGCGGTGATGCCAATGCTGCCGTCGGTCATGGCGGCGAGTTTCTTGCTCAGATCCTCGTCTTCGTCCATCATGGAGATGACGTAGCGCAGGGTGTGGTCGCTTAGCTGCTCGCCGCGGCTTAGCACTGCGAGGAGGGCATCAACGGCGCGGGCGGCGCGGGCGCAAGCCTCGGGCTCGCCGCTGAGCTTCACCTCGGTGCCGCGATAAACAATGCTGACGCCATAATGCGATTGCAGCAGCTTGACATTTTCGTCCAAGCTGCCAAACAGCTGCACAATGTGCTCCATGCGATCAATAGGAATGACGCGCTCTTCGATGGGTTTGTCCTCCGTTGGAAATATTTCGTTCATATTTGCCAAAAAATCAAATGGATTTTATATAAGTATACCATTTTTCTAAGAAATTGTCAAGGGAGAAAGTGTAAATTTTTTCTCAAATCGCTTTCCCGAGATAATGCGTGACACTTCAATTTGTGAAAATTGCACAAAATGGAAATGGAAAATCATGTCGAATTTTGGCGAGTTAGGGGCTTGAAAAATGTCGGAAAATGTGATATAATGGGTGCAACAACCAAGGGAATTTTTGGGCCACTGCAAGAAAAGAGGAAAAAACATGAGAGTAACAGGTATTATTCGCGGAATCGACGAGGTGGGGCGCATTGTTATCCCCAAAGAATACCGCCGCATGCTGAAAGTGAACGACAAAGAAGACTCCCTCGAAATTTCGATGGAAGGCGACCGCATTGTGCTGCGCAAGCACATTCCTGCCTGCACGTTTTGCGACAACGCAGATGGCATGATTGAGTACAACGGCTACAAAATCTGCCGCAACTGTGTGGAAAATCTGGATCGCATTGTTGGCCAGCAGGTGGAAGGCGAGTAACGAAACCGCAAATAAAAACAACCCTCAGTGAATTGGGGGTTGCTTTTTGTTAGTTTGCAGTGCCTATCGTAAAGCACAGCAAGGCGACAAAAATGCAGCCCAAGCGGCTTGTTTGACGGCGTCCCAGTCTTCGTTGTGGGTGATTGCCACGTCGGCGGCATCTTGGTAGGCGGGCTCGCGTGTGCGATATAAATCATCTAGGTCAACCGAAAGTGGGCGGCCGTCACGGGCGAGATTGGCGTTGGCGCGTTGAATCCACAACACGCGGGCGTTTTGCCGCAGGGCTTGACGGTTGCTTTCACGCAGCACGGCACCGCCGCCGGTGGCGATGACCAAACCGGTTTGCGCGCTGAGGTCTGTGATCACCTGGCTTTCGATGTCACGAAAGGCGGGTTCGCCTTGTTGCCGGATGATATCGGCAGGGGTTGTGCCGGTGCGCTGCGCTATTTCATGGTCAATGTCTACAAAACTGCGGCCGCTGCGCTGTGCAAGATCAAGCCCAATAGTGGATTTTCCGCAGCCGGGCATGCCCACCAGCACCCAGTTTTGCAGGTCGGCGTTGAGCGAATGCAGCACCTGTGCGGCATGTTCGTCGGCGATTTTCTGCTGCAAAAATAGCTCAGCGGCGGCGGCGGCTTGCGCCACCAGCATGCTTAGGCCGTTGATGCATACTAACCCCAGTTTTTCAGCTTGCTGAAGAAGGCGCGTGCGTGAGGGGTTGTAAATGAGGTCGGCCACGGCGCGCAAGTTAGGGTAGTCACGCAGGTCCACGGGGGTGTTGTCCGCATGCGGATACATGCCCACAGGCGAGGTATTGATGAGAACTTCGGCCTGCGGGCAATGCTTGCTGTCGTCTTTGTCGGCAATGGTGACACTTGCTGCTTGGGCGTCTGCGCAGGCCAGCTGCACGGTTTGCGAAGCACCGCCTGCGCCTAAAATCAGCACATGCTTGCCGGTGAGATCAATGCCCGCACGGCGCAGCATGAACTGAAAGCCTGCAAGGTCGGTGTTGTCACCAAACAGCGTGCCGTCGGGGCGCTTGACGATGGTGTTCACGCAGCCTGCGCGACGGGCGGTTTCGCCCAGTGCATCGCAAGCATGGAACGCCTCGACTTTGTAGGGAATGGTGACATTGATGCCCGCAAAATCGCGCCGCGCAAAAAAGGCCGGTAGTTGCTGCGGCTCCATGGGCACAAGTTGATAATCATGCCCGTGCAGGCGTTTGTGAATTTCGGGGGAATAGCTGTGGCCCAAATGCCTTCCAATTAAGCCAAACTGCATGGTTCAGTCCTCTCGTTGCAAGGCGTTGTAATCTCCTCATAGCTGCCCAACACATCTAGGGTTTCGCAGTGCCGCGCGAGTTTTTCAATCATGATGGGATAGTTGGGCGAGGTGGCGTCGCACTCCAAGTCCAAGTAAAACACGGCATCAAGCGCGTTGCCCAGCACGGGCAGGTTTGTTAGCTTGGTGAGATTGATTTCCATGCTGGCAAGCAGTTGCAGAATCTCGGCCAGTGTGCCTGCATGGTGCGGCAGTGAAATGAGCACGCTGCTTTTGTTGGCACACGGAGGAATCATGGCTTGCTTGGTGATGCAGATGAAGCGGGTTTGGTTGTCGCTGCGATCCTGGATTTCTTGCTTGAGCACATTGAGACCGTAAAGATCGGCGCATTCTTCGCTGGAGATGACGGCCACGCCGGGTTTATCTTCTTGCGCGGCGCGCTTGGCGGCAATGGCGGTGTTGTCGCACACGTGGGTGGTGACGCGGTCGCCAAGCTTTTGAATGAAGCTGTCGCACTGGCGCAAGGCTTGCTCGTGCGACCAAATCTCGGTGATATCTTTGAGGAAGCGCTCATTGCTGAGCAAACAGTGGCGAATCGGCAGGCGAATGGCGCGCACGATGGAGCACTTGTGCTTGCGCAGCAGGTCGTAAACGCGCATGACGCTGCCATACGTTGTGTTTTCAATGGGCAGCACACCGAAGTTGCATAGACCTTGCTCCACGGCGCGGAAAACCATCTCGAACTCGTGCATGCTGAGAATGCGCGGTTGGTCAAACATGTTTCGCGCAGCAATGTGCGAAAACGCGCCCTCCACGCCTTGGCAGGCCACGCTTGCACCCACCGGCCATGGGTTACCTTGCCCGCGCTCAAGTGCCGCTGTCAATTGCTGGCGCAACGGCGAGGTTTCTTCGGCCTCAACCATCAGCCGATGTTGGCGTGCACGGTTGGCCAAAAACACCGTGCGATAAATCATGTTGAGCGGTTGTTGCAAGTGATCAGGTGCGTTCTTGCAAATGCGCTGTAACACTTCTTGCTCGCGCGCAGGGTGGTGCACTTGCTCGTCGTTGGCCATTTTTGCCTGCGCCACCTGCGATGCAAGCTCCATGCGCTGTGCCAGCAGAGGGGCAAGGGCGTCGTCCACGCGGTCAATTTCTGCGCGTAAATTCTCTAAGTTCATTGGGCTACCTCACATACATAAATTTGCTCGCCACCATGGCGTTTTATCTTTCCGTCGTCGTAATCGCCGTACCGTTCAACAATGCGAAAACCTGCATCACGCAAGAGTTTGCGCAGCTGCCTTGGGTAGTAATATCTAAGCTCAAGTGGCTCTTCAATGCGCTGGTTTTCGCCGTGTTCATAGATCATCACCACATAGATAATCTGCCGCTTTGTGTCAACGCGCTCGCCAAGGCTTTTGCAGGTCACGCCATCGCGCTGCCAGTCGATTCGCACGGGGTAGCACCAGTGCCGCATGCGCTTTTTCGGCACAAAGCAGTTGACGATGAAACGCCCATCTTTTGCAAGATGATTCTTCGCGGCTTGCAAACAGCCTGTGATATCCGCGTCCTCCGTCAGCGCCTGAAACGCGCGGCAGGGGATGATAATCAGCGGAAATTTCTCGCCCAGATCGAAGCTTGCCATGTTACCCTGCGTGATGGTGATGCGTTGCCGGACGTCTTCGGGCAGCTTCGTCAGCTTTGCGCGAAACGCTTGCAGCATGCTTGGCGATAAATCTAGCCCATGCACGCGCAAGCCGCTTTCGGCGAGGGGGATGCTCGCGCGCCCGGTGCCGCAGGCGAGCTCGAGCACAGGCCCGTTTTGTGCATAACGCTGGAAAAACGGCACATCGCCCTGATATTGATAGCCTAAATCGTAGAAATTTGCGGCGGTATCATAAGTGTTGCTCATCGTGCAACCTCCATGAAATCCAGCAGTACGCAGGCCACAACGGCCTCCACCACCGGCACGGCGCGGGGCACAATGCAGGCGTCGTGCCGCCCGCTGATGCGCAATTCTTCGCTTTCGCCTGTGGCTAAGTTCACGCTTTCCTGCGGCAGTGATATCGACGGCGTTGGCTTGATGGCCACACGCAAAACTAAAGGCATGCCGGTGGTCAGCCCGCCCAGCACGCCGCCGTGATGGTTTGTGCGGCTGCGAATTTCGCCATCTTGCACAAAATATGCGTCATTATTTTGTGAACCTTGCGTAGCCGCCGCGGCAAATCCTGCGCCAAATTCCACGCCGCGCACGGCAGGAATGCCAAACAACGCAGCGGCTAGTCGGTTTTCCACGCCGTCAAACATGGGTTCTCCCAAGCCTGTCGGCAGACCGGTTGCGGTACATTCGATGATGCCGCCAACGGAGTCGCCTGCGGCTTTTGCGGCTTCGATGTCGCCGATTTTTGTGATGGTTGCACAAATTCCGATGCCATGTTTCGCCAAAATTTGTGCACAAACAGCACCGGCAAAACAAAGTGGAGCAGTCAACCGCCCGGAGGTGTGCCCGCCGCCGCGTTTATCGGCGTGGCCGTTGTGTTTGACGTGGATGGGGAAATCGGCGTGCCCCGGGCGCGGAATATTGCGCAGAGCATCATAATCCTGCGAGCGGGTATCGGTGTTTTCGATGATGGCGCACAGGGGCGCGCCGCAGGTGGTGTTGTTCACTAGGCCGCTGAGAATGCGAGGAATATCGGGCTCGCGGCGGGCGGTATCGCCGGGGTTACGGCCGGGTGCGCGGCGTGCCATGAAGGCAGAAATCGCTTGCATATCAAGGCTTTCGCCCGCAGGCAGGCCGTCAATCACTGCGCCAATGGCAGACGAGTGCGACTGCCCAAACACGGTGATTTTCACGCGTTCACCAAAGCTAGAGGCCATGCGCAATCCCTCCTAATCGCTTGTAATCTGCCCAAAAGTCGGGGTAGGATTTCGCCACAACCTCCGCGTTGGTCAGTGTGATGGGCTGTTGGCAATGCAGCGCGGCAATCGCCATGGCCATGGCAATGCGATGGTCGCCAAAGCTGTTTATCGTTGCGCCGCCAGGCAATGGTTTTGCACCGCGGATGGTCATGCCGTCGTCGCCCAAGGGCGCAACGTCTGCGCCAAGCAACTCAAGATTGGTGAGCATGGCCGCCAAGCGGTCGCTTTCTTTGATGCGAAGCCGCGCGGCGTTGCGAATTTCGTAGTGCGGGCAGTGCACCGCGGCGTAAATCGCCATGATCGGCACGAGGTCAGGGCATCGTGCGGCGTTCATGGGGTCGCAAGAAGATAGCAATTGCATGATTTCTCGGTCTGGCTGGGCGGAATTTTTGTCAAGTTCTACAATGTTTACGCCTGCCGCCAGCCAAAACGCTGCGTTAGACCAATCGCCTTCGGGAGCGAACGATGTGGCAGGCTTGTAACGTTGAGTGCTTGGAATGAACCAACCAATTTGGCTTGGTTCAACGAAAACGCCAAACTTTTCTAGTGTGCGCACCGTCATGTCCACATAACCTGCGGACTCTAGCGGCGATGTGAGGACAATCTCACTGTCGCCGGGCAGCAGCGGCAGCGCAAACAGCAGCCCTGTGATATACTGCGAGCTGATGTTGCCAGGCAGGGTGAATGTGCCGGGTTGCAGCTGCCCGCTGATGGTCAGCGGCAGCGTTTCGCTTGTTATCGTAATGCCGTGTTGGCGCAGTAAAGTCAGCAGTGGTTCAAGCGGACGTTCGGGCAAGCGGCCCTCGCCGGTGAAGGTGAATGTGCCGCCGATGGCTGCCATCACAGGCAGCAAAAACCGCAGTGTAGAGCCACTTTCGCGGCAGTTGAGCACACCGTTGCCAGCCAGCAGGCAGTCACGCGTGGCGGCAATGTCGTCGGAAATAATGGGCAAAGTGGTGATGTCTTGCCCGGCCAGCCAGGCGGCAATCATCAGCCGATGCAGGTCGGATTTCGACGGCATGGCGGCGATTTCGCCCTGTAGTTTCGCGGGATGCAGGGTTAATGTCATAGCTTTTCCTCCAGCAACGCTTTGAAGCTTGAAAGCGAAAGAGTGCGCAATTCACACTGCCCAATGCGCAACGACACGATAATAGTGATGTCGTCACCCATGCGTTTTTTATCGCGCGAAAGTGCCTCAAACAGCTCCGTCACGCTGAAATCACAGTGGGTGGGCAGGTGATTCGCATGCAGTGCGGCGCACACGTTATCGTAAATCGCCGGGCAAAAAGCCTTGCACATCAAGGCCATGCCGATGCCAACCGCTGCGCCGTGGGGTATAGTGTAGCTGCTAGCTTGCTCAATGGCGTGGCCGAGTGTGTGCCCCAAATTCAGCAGGCGGCGTGCACCGGTGTCGCGTTCATCGCCGACAACCACGTCGCGCTTCAACGCGACACAGCGAGCGATTTGCTCTGTTGTCACATTGCTGCCTTGCGCTAATGCGCTAAACAGACTCTCGTCCCACAACACGCCATACTTGATGCACTCTGCCACGCCGTTTGCGTACTCAGCAGGTGGCAGGGTGGCGTGGGTTTCGGTGTCGCAAATGACCAAACTGGGCTGCCAAAACGCACCCACCAAATTCTTGCCGGTGGGTAAATTCAGCCCGGTTTTGCCGCCCACGCTGGAGTCCACAGCGGCCAAAAGCGTTGTGGGAATTTGCACATAGGCGATGCCGCGACGATAACTTGCGGCGGCAAATCCGGTGAGATCGCCCACCACGCCGCCGCCCAGCGCGACGAGAATATCGCTGCCGGTGAGGCCGAACGCCGTGCAAGCTTGCAAAATCCCCTCGTAGCTGGCGAGGATCTTGTGTTCTTCACCGGCGCGCAGTGTAAAGCATTCAGCCTTTACACCCGCAGCTTGCAAACTTTGCAGCGCGCTGTCCACATAGCCGCAATTTTGCACGTTTTCGTCGGTGATAATCAACGCTTTTTGCGGTGCTAGCGCGTCACGAATCAACGCGCCGCATTGCGACAGCAAACCGCTGCCAATCATCACGTCGTAGGCGCGGTCACCAAGGGGCACATGCACGGTTTGCATGGGTTTGTAAATATAATCCATCTGAAACACATCCTCACCTGTGAGATAATGCTTTTCTGCGGGGCAAAGCGCGAGGGGCACAAAGCCGCAGCGCACCAGCATTTTCTTGCTGCCGATGTTGTCGAGATACGCCCCGGCATGCAGTTCGGCGATGCCGAGCGTTTCGGTTGCGTACTTTGCCGCTAACGCGAAGGCCGACGTGCCATAACCCTGCCTGCGGTAGGGCGCAAAAATGCGTATGCTGAGGTCGGGCTCAAACTCGGGCGGAGTCCCCGGTGCGGTGCTCACCGCGCCAACTATTTCGCTGGTGGCATTGCATTGAATCATCGCAAACAAGAGTGCTTCGCTTTCGCCGTTAACAAAATCTTCGTGGCGCTGTTGGTTGTTCTGCTGAAATTCCTCAAAACTTGCAGCGGGCGTCCAACCATTGTAGCCCTGTTTTGTCTCCGGGTCGAACCAGCAATCATACAGCGCGCGGTCATCGCAGGAGCAGTATTCCACCAAGCTTACTGCTTCATTCGAGCAGTACAGACCTCGGCTCATACAGCTGCCCTCACTTGGTTCACGGCGCGCATCACATCGTCAAACTGCGCGGGCGTGAGCGATTGCGGGCCGTCGCACATGGCTTTGGCGGGGTTATTGTGCACTTCAATCATCAGGCCGTCGGCGCCCACGGCAGCAGCGGCCACCGCAAGTTGCTTCACATAGCGTGACACGCCCGTGGCATGGCTGGGATCAACCACGATGGGCAAGTGAGATTTTTCCTTGATTACGCACACGGCAGAAAGATCCAAGGTGTTGCGCGTGGCAGTTTCGAAGGTACGAATGCCGCGCTCGCACAAAATCACTTGCTGGTTGCCGCCAGCCATGATGTACTCCGCGCTCATCAGCCACTCTTGAATGGTGTTGGCCAGGCCGCGCTTGAGCAAAATGGGCTTGTTGCAGCGGCCGAGTTCTTTCAGCAGCTCAAAGTTTTGCATGTTGCGTGCGCCCACCTGAATGCAATCCACGTGCTCGAAAGCGGGCAAGTGGTTCACATTCATGATTTCGCTCACGATGGGCAGACCATTTTGCGCTTTGGCCTTCAGCAGTAGCTCAATGCCGTCGTTGCCCATGCCCTGAAAATCATAGGGCGAAGTGCGCGGTTTGAAGGCACCGCCGCGCAATATGCTTGCGCCCGAAGCCTTCACCGCCGCAGCAATTTCGCTCACTTGCTCGGGTGATTCCACGCTGCATGGGCCAGCCATCACCGCAAAATTGCCTGCGCCAATTTTCACGCCGCCCACGTCCACCACGCTATCAATCGGGTGAAATTTGCGGTTGGCTTTTTTGAACGGTTCCTGCACACGCTGGACTTTTTCCACGAAATCCTGCGCTTCAATCAGGTCGGTGTCGAGCCCGGCGGTGTCGCCAATTAGGCCCAGCACGGTGGAGTGTTCGCCCAGGTTTTGGTGCACAGCAATGCCTTGTTCTTGCAGCCAGTGCAGCAGCATATCCAGCTGTTCTTGCATGTAATCTTGCTTAAGTACGACGATCATAGTGGTTCTCCTAAAAATGAATTTCGTTGAATTTGTGTAAGGTATAGACGGTGTTGCCGTTTTCTTCGCGTTTTTCCAGCTTATGCACGCCGCCTGCCAGCCCATGCGGCCAGCTGCCTTCTTGCGGGATGCGCAAAAATAGCTGCACAAACTGCCCTAAGCTGCCGCCGTGTGCCACCACGATGGCGTTTTCGCCGGCGGCTTCAATCTGCGCAAGAGCAACCGCCACGCGCTGGCTCATTTCGCGCCAAGTTTCGGCGTCGGGCAGCGGGCGGTGATCCAAAAAGGGCACACCCTCGCGCGGGGCTTCGTTTTCTTTCAGCCAAGCTTTGCTTTTGCCTGCGGCACTGCCCACTTTGAGCTCGCGCAAGTCGGGCAGCCATTGGATCTCTAGGCCCAGTGCTTTGGCGATGGGCGTGGCAGTTTGTGCGGTACGCTGCATGTCGGAGGAATACAGCACGTAGTTGGGGCGATAACCCAGTTCGCGCCGCAATGCTCGCGCGATTTTGCGTGCATGCCGCCGCCCGCGTGGGGTAAGCGGCCATTCGGTGCTGCCGCCAATCATGCCGTTGAGGTGTTGCTCGCTTTGCGCGTGCTGAATGGCGATAATGTGCATGTTGCCCTCCTAAAAAAAATACCGCAGTTTACACTGCGGGTTGCATGATAGTTCGGGCGTGGCCCAAAAACTTTAGCGCATACCGCAGTTTGCCCCCCAAAAGGGGAAGCTAAAGTAGCGGTAAAACGAACGGTTCATGGCTGCTCCTTGCGAATAGATAAAGCTAGTATAGCATAGTTTATGCGCGTTGTCAAGCGAAATTTACTGCAAAATCGTAAACTTGCCGGATTTTATGGCTGCCACAAGCTCTTTTGCATCTTTCACGGGGTAATCTAGCACAATGCCGCCGGGATTCATGCCGCATTCGGTGTCGTAGCCATGCCAATCGCTGCCCGAAAGCGCAATCTTGCCGTGCCGTTTTGCCCATGCCGCTGCAATTTCATTGTTGCTTTCCCAGCGGCCATGGCCATTGTAGACCTCATAGGCGTCCACATATTTCGGGTCGCGCAGCACCATGGTGTAGCGAAATGGGTGCGCCTGGCAAATCAACAGGTCGTGCTCGCGCGCGAATTCGCTGAATTTTGCAATGCCCAAGTCATCAAAGCCTTCGTGCTCACGCAAAAATTGCTCATCCAAGCCCAATATCAAGTAATCATTCTCATCTTCCTGAAAAAAGCGCAGCTCCATGCCCAAAATGACAGTGAAACCGGGCGGTGCAGCCTGCACAGCTGCGTGATAACCACGCATAAAGCGGTCGATTCGCGTTTGCCAGTCGGCCCAATCTGGCCAGCCGCAGTTGCAAAAGTGGTTGGTAATCACCATGCCGTCATAGCCCTGTGCCACGCAACGTGCCACACAGCCCGCGGCATCTTCTGCGGCGCAGGCACTGTGTTCGGTGGAATGGATATGTATTTCTATCTTCATAATAAATCACGGGCGGATTTGCATCCGCCCCTACCATTACTCCTCAGTATTCACTTCAGCGTCCGCGCGGCGGGGTTCGATTTTGCCGTAGCGGCCGGCGCTGCTGTTCATATCAGAACGTGGCGCACGAGTTGGGGTTTTGTCAATGGGTTGGCGGGGTGCGCGGTCGTTGCGGTCGCCAGGAAAACGGCGGGTGTTGGCGTTGCGTTGATTGCGCTGCATGCTGTTGCCGCGATCGCGGTTATTGAAACCACCGCCACCACCACTGCGGCGAGTGTCGGGCTTTCGGTATTGTTCGTCGGGCGCAACCACCACGCGGCGATCGCTACCTTCACCCACCGAGTGCGAGCTCACGCCTTCGATTTCTTGAATCACCGTGTGTACGGTGCGGCGGTCGTAGGCACTCATGGGTGGCATGAGCATGTTGCGGCCGAATTTTTTGGCCTTGCCGGCATTGGCGTTGGCCAAGTCGCGCAGATTTTGCTCGCGGGTTTCGCGGTAGTCTGCCACGTTCACGTTCACACGGCGGTAGTCATCGCGTCCACGGCTGATGACCAAACGCACTAAGTATTGCAGGCTGTCGAGGGTTTCGCCGCGGCGACCAATGACATAGCCATCGTCATCGCCGCATTGCAGCGAAAAGCGCACGCCATCTTCTTCTTCCATGGTTAGCACGGTAGATTCTTGCACGCCCATGTGACGCAGCACAGTTTTGATGTATTGTTCTGCTTTGGAAAACTCGGTTTCTTCGTAATAGGCGCGCACTTTGACTTGTGTGCCTTTGAGCAGTTTTTTCTCCACGCTCAGCACTTCGGTTGAAATTTCGATGCCCTCGGGGGCGTTGAGTTGTGCGATGGCGGCTTGCACAGCTTCTTCCATCGATGGGCCAATGCCAATGGCTTCAGTCATGGTTTCTCCTCCTTATAGATACAGGGGCGGGGTATTGCACCCGCCCACTGTGTGATTACATTATAACTCAGCGATTTTCTTTTTGCTGTTTTCGCGGCTGCGGCGTTCCACGGTTTCTTCAACCAGCACGCGCGCGAGCATTTTTTGCGGCGGCATGGCATAGTGCAGTGCCACGGTTTGCACAAAGGCAATGAAGCCGGAAATAATCCAGAAGATACCGACGCCGATGGGGAAACCAATGGCCCACACGGCACTGAACAGCGGCATCACAAAGGTCATGCAGCCAGTCATGAACTTGCCTTGCTGTGCCATTTGGGGGTTGGTGTCGCGTTGGCGGAAGAAAGTGAACAGCGATGTGGCCAAGGCACCAGCGCCCGCAAGCACGGGAATCAGTACACCGATAAACGCGCCTGCTTGGCCGGGCATTTGGCCCAAGCTAAGCCCAAACAACTGAAAATCGTTAACGGCGAACTCTTGAATTTGTGGCAAGTAACTGGCATAGCGTTCGGGAATCAGTGCGATTTGTTGTACATATTCGCAGCAGCCGTAGGCGGCATATTCGCAATATTCGCAGATGTAGCGATAGCCTTCGCCAAACCATTCTGCAAACAGCTCAATGTTTTCTACAATGCGCAACTGAATTTGCAGTGGGCCACCACCGGCACCCATGCCCATGAAGGTGAATCCACGGCCGCCCTCTTCGGCGGCGCCCAGCACGATGGGCTCAAGATATTGCAGGCGTTCAAGGAGCGCCTGCGGCAACTGCAAGGTGTATTGCAGCGGGCGGTTAATGGCTGCCACCAAACCAAACATAATGGGGAACTGCGCCAGCATGCCGCCCGAACAGCCCGCCTTAAGCGGGTTGTAGCCTTCGCGTTGGTAAAATTTTTGGGTTTCTTCTTGCTGGCGGCGTTTGTCGTCTTTGTAGCGTTCGGTGATTTTGCGCAGCTTCATGGTCATGCGCGTGTTTTTTGCCATGTTGCGCTGTTGTTTCACCGCAAAGGGCAGCTGAATGATGCGGCAAAGCAGCGTGAACACGATAATTGCCACGCCATAATTGCCCACCAGCCAGAAAATCCAGCGCATGATTGGGCCAAACACAACGCCCAGCAAGTCAAAGATAAATGTCATTTTAGTCCTCTTTTATCGCGTTTGGGTGGAACGGGGTCGTATCCCCCGGGGAACAGTGGGTTGCAGCGCAAAAATCGGCCAATGCCCAGCAGCAAGCCAATGGCCGCGCCGTGCACTTCAATGGCCTCCACGGTGTAGTGCGAGCAACTGGGTTGAAAGCGACACATGGGCGGCAACACCGGCGAAATAAATCGCTGGTAGAACTTGATGGGGGCAGTCAGAACACGCTTCATGCAATTACACCCAGTTTCTTCAGTTGCGCGCGCATCACGCGCTGGATATCCGTGCTTTTCACGTGAGCGGTGCGCCCGCGGGCAACAAACACGATGTCCCAGTTGCCTTGCAAGGGCTCGTCCAGTGTGCGAAATGCCTCGCGGATGACCCGGCGGCAGCGGTTGCGTACCACGGCGTTACCCACTTTTTTGCTTGCGGTGATGCCATAACGACAACGGCCCGCGCGGTTGCGCAGCGCGTACGTAACCAGCGCAGGCGCCGTGAGGGATTTGCCGCGGCCATAGGCACGGCGGAAATCCCCATTAATCTTTAAAGTTTCCACGTCTTAGTGGGTCAGGCGCTTGCGGCCTTTGGCGCGACGGCGTGCAAGAATTTTGCGGCCGTGGCGGTCGAACATGCGCTTGCGAAAGCCATGCTCTTTTTTGCGGTGCAGCTTCTTAGGCTGATAGGTGCGTTTCATCTTATATGAATCCTTTCGGTGAAAATCTCACTGTAGGGGCGGCGATTACGCCGCCCGCAACATAAAACAAAAACTAACGTTTCGAGAACTGAGGCGCACGACGAGCTTTTTTGAGACCGTATTTCTTGCGCTCTTTCATGCGTGGGTCACGCGTGAGGAAGCCTGCGGCCTTCAGTGCCGGGCGCAGTTCGGGGTTATACAGCAGCAGCGCGCGCGCAACGCCATGGCGAATCGCACCCGCTTGACCGCTTACGCCGCCGCCATTCACGCGGCAAACGATGTCGATTTTGTCCAGAGTTTCGGTTAGCGCGAGGGGTTGACGAACCACCAGCTTCAGTGTTTCGAGACCAAAGTAGTCATCAATGTCGCGATCGTTGATGGTGATTTTGCCTGCGCCGTTGTACAAACGCACGCGCGCCACGCTTTTTTTGCGTCGGCCGGTGCCATAAAAGAACGGTACGCTTTCAAAGTTCATGCTTATTTACCTCCCAATTCCCAAGCGATGGGCTGTTGTGCGCTGTGCTTGTGCTCGGCGCCGTCAAATACTTTCAAGCGTGTGAAGGACTTGCGGCCAAGGCTAGTGTGCGGCAACATGCCTTTCACAGCCAGTTCCATGGCATAGCTGGGACGTTTTTCCATCAACTCGTTGTAGCCAACCACTTTCAGGCTGCCAACATAGCCGGTGTGGCGGTAGTGCTTTTTCTGCGCCAGCTTTTTGCCGGTGAGCACTGCTTGGCCTGCGTTGATGATGATGACGAAATCGCCGCAATCGGCATGTGGCGCAAAGGTGGGCTTGTGCTTGCCACGCAGCAAGGTAGCAGCTTGTGTTGCCACACGGCCCATGGGCACGCCGGCAGCATCAAGCACATACCAGTTGCGGGTGATGTCGCCCGCTTTTGGCATATAAGTAGACATAATGAACCTCCGAAAAATTTATCATACCTTGCAATTATACAGCATTGCGTGTGGCTTGTCAAGCGTTTTTTTGCGCAATTTCAATTTTTGTGGGTGCGAACTGCGTTTTTCTCGTGTTTACGCTGTTTTTAATGATGTTTTCTATGTGATGAATTTGCGGATTAAGTCCGGCGCGTGTGCAACCACGTTGTTGGTTGCGGCTGCGGTTTGCTCGGTTACGCTGTGCACACCCTTGCCGCTGCCGCGCCATGACTTGCGGAACATCATGTAAGGCACGGGGGCGCTGGTGTGGGTTTTGCGTGCAAGCGGCGTGGGATGATCAGGCAAAATCATCAGCGCGTAATCGTCTTGTTGCTCCAGATATTCCAACACAATGGGCAGCACAATTTCATCAATGAGCTCAATGCCGCGGACTTTGCTTTGCACATCGCCGCGGTGCCCGGCTTCGTCGGTGGCTTCGAAGTGCAGGAAAACGAAGTCTTGCCCGGCCTTGAACTCCTCGACCGCTGCTTTGGCTTCACCTTTGTAATTGGTATCAATCCAGTCGGTGGCGCCGGGCACGCTGGGTGTGCGCATGCCGGCAAGCATGCCAATGCCTTTGAGCAAATCCACCGCGGAAATAATGCTGCCGTGTAGGCCGTGCATGTCTTCAAAGCTGGGTAGCAATGGGCAGGTGCCCTCGCCCCACAACCAAATGGCGTTGGCTTTGTTGCCGTTGAGAATGGCACAGCTGCGCTGCATCAGGTCTAGCAACTCGGGATGACTGGGCATGTGCGTAGCAATGGGCTGGCCGATGATGTCGTGCGGCGGAGTGTTGTGCATACCGGCGAGCTTGGCTTTGCCGCCTTTCCATAATAAGCAATGGCGATATTGCACACCTGCGTGGAATTCAAATTGCTCGCTGCCCAGTTGAGCTTGCAGCTTGGCAATCAGTTCATGCGCTTGTTCCGTGGAAATTTCGCTGCCGGCGTAATCCACCATGGTTTTGGCGATGTAATCATCTTCATCGCTGAGCGTAACTAGGTTACAGCGCAGGGCAAGGTCGTCGGCTGCCATGGGCACACCGATGCTCACGGCCTCAATGGGGCTGCGGCCGGTGTAATATTTTGTGCTGTCGTAGCCGAGGATATTGAGGTTGGTGTTGTCGCTGCCTGCAGATTGTTCGGGCGGTGTGGTGTGCACCAGACCAACCTCGCCGTCGCGTCCCATGGCGTCGAACAGCGGCTTGCGGGCAACTTGCATGGGTGTTTTGCCTTCAAGGGCGGGCAGGGGCTCGTCCGCCATGCCGTCGTATAGGATGATGATGTGTTTCATTTAAATGCATACCTCTCATAAAAATCATGCGCAAAAATCGGAAAGCTCCCTTGACAACACTCATTATATGTGGTATAATAAGAGTGTCAAGGGGCTTGGCGCTGCGGCGCGCAAGAGTTCCTCTGGAAAGACGAACTAACCGCTACCATGCGACTGGGGGGCGGTTAGTCTTTTTTATTGCTTTTGTTTTCTCGGGTTATCAAGAACAACAGGATTGCCATGATAACTAAGTACTCCATCCGCTCACCTCCTTCCATTGGCAAATCAGCCAACTTCCGGAAGAACTAACGACACCACAGCGCACAACGCCAAGTATATTTTAGCACAGAAAAAAAAGCTTGTCAAGCCCTTGCATAATTGCGGTCAAAGCGGTGCATACTACCCGCAGCAACCCAAAATTTTTGCAAGGAGTGACATGAACATGTTAGACCGCATTGCGTTAATCCTCGTGGTGCTTGGTGCGCTGAACTGGGGTAGCATTGGCTTGTTTCAGTTTGACATTGTGGCGTGGATTTTCGGCGGCCAAGGTGCAATCGTCAGCCGCATTTTGTACACCTTGGTGGCACTGGCGGGCATTTGGTGTGTTTCGTTGTTGTTTCGCGAGCGTTCGCTCATCACGGCGGAAGACGACGTGCACTAGGTGTGCCAAACGAAAACACGCACTCATGTTGATGGGTGCGTGTTTCTTTTGAGCAATGCTTCTTGGTAGAGTGTTTGGCCATCCCATGAGAGCAACTCCGGATACTCGAGCCTGTCGTTTGCGTAGGAGCATAGTTTGTTTGCGGCGGCCTGAAACTCTTGTGTTTTTTCTTTCACCAGCTCATTGTGAAACTTGGTCATAAGATCTAATAGGTCACGAAGCAGGTCGGAAAGTTTTATTAAATCAGGACTATCATCCAAAAAATTCTGCATGTCTGGATTTTTGCAATTCTCAAGATCGCTTTTGCGGATATACGCGGATTGCGGATCATTGTTCCGGGTAGTTAGAAAAGGCATGGCGATGTGTGTAGAAAAAGTTCTCAACTCCCACAAAAAGAGAAACAGAGAATTATTGCGATAAACATTAACTTTGTTTTCAGCAGAATCCTTCTTGAAGTGTTTTTCGTAGTGCCCAATGTAAGTATAAAAAATTCCAAGCACGTTTATAAACAATCTTTGCGTTTTTCTGAGGCGATGCACAAGCTCGTCAATGTTATCGGGATTAAAATCTTGGTTTTCACGTTGTACATCTTTGATGTTTTCAATTAGGCATTCAAAATAAAACTCCTCGTAACCAGCGAGTCGCTTTATTTTTAGATTTGTGAGTATTTCTCCTGCCTCGGCGTCAGATAATGCTCTATCTGGGGCTACTGGCAAGAATCGCTCGAAAAACAAAAATTCATGGTAAACTTCGTTTTTCTTCTGTTCATCCTCAATCCAAACTAAATAATATTTTTTCATGTGTGTTCCATTCAAAAATGCATCTGCATGATATTATTTTTCCAATCATACACAAAATTCGGGCGGCATAATCGTCGCCCCTACAGGTTGCATTACTGCGCAAATTGTGTTATAATATACTTACATAGCATCGTTTTCCGCTAGCCACGCCAGCAATTTGTCTTTTGGCATGAAGCCAACGGTTTGCGCAACCGCTTTGCCGCCGTGAAACAGCAGCAGCGTGGGCAGGCTCATCACGTTGTACTCACCCAGCACAGCGAACTTGGCGTCAATGTCGGCTTGGGATTCTGCGGGATCAATGTCGGTGCTGAAATAGCAGACTTTTAGATTGGGCTGTTCTTGCGCAATTTCTTGCAAAATAGGCTTGAGCACCTTGCAGGGCATGCAGTGCTGGCCGTAGAAATCCACCAGCACGGGTTCGCTGGCTTGCAGCACTTGGGCGTTGAAATCTGTTGTGGAAATATTCATGGGAAAGCTCCTTTAACCATAATAATCTATCATAAGCATATGCGAGGGAACGAAAATGCAACACACGTTTGACGCGGTGATTGTGGGCCACGGGCCTGCGGGTTGCTCGGCGGGGCTTTATCTGTGCCGTGCGGGGCTGCGCGTGGCGATTATCGGTCGCGACCATGGCGCACTGGCACGCGCAGAGAAAATCGAAAACTATTTTGGCCTGCCGCATCCCATGCGCGGGCGTGAGTTAGTGCGTGCCGGGCGTGAGCAATGCCGTGCTCTCGGCGCAGATTTGCGCGAGGATGAAGTGCTCAACGTGCAGTGGCAGGAGGATGGTGGCTATTATCTGCGGCTTGCGGGTGGGGATGAATTGACCTCACGCGCGGTATTGCTGGCCACCGGCCGCGCAAAAAAGTTGCCGAAAATCGAAGGCTTGAGCGAATTTGAAGGCAAGGGCGTGAGTTTTTGCGCGGTGTGCGATGCGTTTTTGTATCGCGGGCGCAGCGTGGCGGTGCTGGGGCGTGGTAATCTTGCGCGGCACGAGCTAGAGGCGCTGTTGCCGCTTGCGCAGGATGTTACGCTCATCACGCACGGCGGCGAACCAGAGTTCGATGTGCCTGATGGCGTGAAGGTGCGGCAGAGCAAACTCAAACGGCTGCACGGGCGCAAACAGCGGTTGGCGCGTGCGCAGCTCAGCGACGGCGAGGACATTGACTTGGATGGCCTGTTCGTTGCGCTGGGGCAGGCCACCGCGGCGGACATTGCAAAAAAGCTTGGGTTGCCAATTGAAGATGGGGCTATCCCTGTGGGCGAGCAGCAACAGACCGACTTGCCGGGCTTATTTGCTGCAGGCGATTGCACGGGCACGTTTCCGCAGATCGCCTTTGCCGTGGCTGAGGGCGCCAAAGCTGCCCTTGCAATGATTGAGTATCTTAGAGAATAGTGTAAGCTGTGGAGCGCATAGTATGCAACGATATTGCTTTTTTGCAAGGAGATGCATGCGATGAGCTACCCCAACTTCAATATTTCGCGCAATTGCTGTGGCAGTTGTGTTTGTTCAACTGGGCCAACCGGCCCGCAGGGACCGCCCGGCGCAAACGGTGAGGGTGTTGTCATTACGCTGGACCACGTTGTGGTGGGCAGCGGCAATGGAATCATGGACAGCGGCGTGCCGCTGACGCAAATTGAAGATGCAATCACAGGTGAAGCAGTTGCACGACAGATGCAAGTGAATGCGCTCAATACGCGTATTGATGGCATTGGCAACCTTGGATTTTATGTTGGTGCGTTTGACAACTTTGCTGTAGCGCAAGTGCCGGGCAATACGACTGTGCCTCACAATGTTGCGCAATTTACGGGCTCGGTATCATTGAACGATTTTATTACGGTTCGGCATGACGAGATACAGGGCGGTGTTAGCACGCGCTATATCATCATGAACATTGACGGCAGTGGAAATATCACTTGGGGTTACGATATCACGTATTCAACCGATATTACAGGTAAGATGGATAAAATCACTCCCCCAGTGCCGGGAAATCTCATCATGCAAGATAATGTTGGCAATGCCACCAACGCAAATGTGAGTGTGCAGTGGCTGCTAGCCATGCTTGATGAATTAAATATAGACATCATGCAGCTTAGAGCTACGGTTGCGGCTCTTCTTAGTGGTGGCGTTGAGAGTTGCCCGCAAACCGGTCGGCTTGGCATGCGGTTTTCTGTGGTTGGGCTCACCGGCGGTGCAAGTATGACAGAAACATGGTCAAACAGCGTTAATGGTGTGTTTGGTGCAGCGGGCACATTGGGTGTACACACCAATTGCACGTTTTGGAATGCACAACTGCTCAATGGCAACATTGCCGCAAGTGCTATTGCCATTCGCCGCTCGGGTGGCGGCACCGGTGCAAACCTTGATGTCTATCCACGGTATACCAGCGGTGCGCTGGGAAATAACCGTGCAAATACGGTTATTTCTTTCTTCATGGCTAGCAACCAAACGCATGCAGAGTTGGGTGGCTGAACTGCATCTATACGATATTTCCCGTTTCGCGGAAGCTACGCCACACGTTTTCAAAAAAGTCGTCGTCTTGCGGAATGGGCCGCACTGGCCGCCAGCTGTAGCGGCACTGCCCGTTTGAATAAGCGGCTTCTTGCAGCATGCTGCCGGCTGTGCCGCTGCCGGATTCATCCGTATAAAGTGCGCTGCCGCGGCTGGTGCCGCCTTGCGCAATGTAGTTTAACATTGCGCTGAGATACATCAGCTGGCAAATGAGCACATCGCGGTAGCGAAACACCCTCGAAACATCACCTTGGGCAGTGAAGTTGGCCAGCTGCTGTTGCACCTGTGCCATGGCTTGTGCCATTTGCTCGCCGTGACGAATGGCGCCGCCGCATGCACTCATGGTGGTGGCAGTGGCATGCAACAGCGCATCAACGGTGTTTTCGCCAGCGGAGGCCTCTGCGATGGCAACGGCCTGCGCAATTTGCGTCTGTGTCAGTTGAGCGAAATCTGCCTGCGGGTTGCCTTGGCACTTGGCCGCGATATACATAGCGGCGCGTGCCGAGCCCGTTTGCCCAGCATTGAGCGCACTGCCGCCGGGGCGGTATACCCCATGGCTGGCGGCGGCCTCGCCTGCGGCAAAAAAGCCTTCGATGTTCGTTTGCCACCAGTGGTCAACGGCAAGCCCGCCGTTGTTGTGCTGCGCGCACAGGGCGATTTCAAGCGGCTCGGCGGCCAAGTCTACGCCTTTGTCGCGGTAAAATTCCACGGCGGGGGCGTTCATGTGCAATAATCTTTCGAGCGGAGTGCCAAAACAGGCACCCGCTTTTTCTAAATATTCACGGGCTTCGTTGGGCAGCGCGGCGAAATCCACAGGTTGATTACCGGGGTTTTCGCGAAAATCTAGGAATACGCGGCGGCCGCGGCAGGTTTCTTCGTGCACGATAATATCAATGGCCGACGAGCCGTCAATCTTGCGCACATCGAATGGCCATTGGTAGCCTTTGAGGAACACCATGCCTAGGTCAAGCGGCAGCTCGCGGGTGTCGTTGCCGTTTTCGTCGGTGGAAATGAACTTGGGCAGCACTTGCATATAAGTGCCCGACACATTCCACCTTGGTGCGACAGAAGCCAAGCCAAACTGCCACTCTGTCAAGTTCTTGCCCTTTACACCTGCCTCGAATGCTGCGCCGGTGGCGCCCCACACGCCCAGTGGAAACACGCTGTTGTGATACATGCCCGCAGGTGCACCGGTGGCACAGATCACATTCTTGCAGCTAAACGCCGCGAATGCTTGTTTATCAAGCACCCAGCAAAGCAAGCCCAGCACGCGATTATCATGCACTAGGAATTTCACCACTTGCATGTGATCAAACACAGGGATGTTCTTTTGTGCCACGGCCTGTTGCAGCGCTTCGGTCATGAGCTTGGAGGTGTAGGGCCCCACGCTGGTGGCGCGGCGGCGAGGGTCGTGGTCGGTTTTATAGCCGATGTATTCACCATAGGCATTGCGCGGAAAGGGCACGCCAAGCTCCACTAGGCGCAGAAAGTTTTGTGCCGACAGCGCGGCTTCGCACAGCGCGTGGTCGCCGTCCACACACTGGCCATCAAAGAGCGTTTTGGCCATTTCACCCACGCTATCCGGCTCGCCGCCGGAAAGGGTGAGCTTGTAATACGTTTGCTTATCGCTGCCGGTGTTGCGCGAAATGCCGCAGTTGACGCCCTCGGTGACGATAGCGATGTCGGTTTGACCGTATTGGTGCAGGCGGTCGGCGGCGTTGTAGCCCGCGGCACCGGTGCCCACCACCACAGTGTTATATTCATAAACTGGGATGTCGTAGTTGCCAATTTTCATCTAAAGCCTCCTGATGTGAAATCCGCCGTCCACGTCGATGTGGTTGCCGGTAGTGTATAAAAACGCGTTGCTGCAAAAGGCTACCACAGCTTGGGCGACATCTTCGGGCGTGCCCCAGCGAGCGATGGGGAACACTCCTACTGCAATCATGTTGTCGTATTTCTCACGCACGCCGCTGGTCATGTCCGTGGCGATGATGCCCGGGCGAATCTCGTGCACATAAATGCCTTCTTCGGCCAGCCGCGCGGCAAAGAGCTTCGTAGTCATGGCCGTGCCTGCCTTGGAGATGTAATATTCCCCGCGGTTGACGGAAGCAACTTCGGCTGAACAAGATGATATGTTAATGATAGTGCCGCGTTTTTTGCCAGTGCAGTCCTGCACGATCATCTGCTTGGCGATGAGCTGGCTCATGAAAAACGTGCCCTTGCAGTTGATGCCCAGCACCCGGTCAAAGCTTTCTTCGGGCATGTCAAGCAGGTCGGTGCGCACGTTTGGCGCAACGCCGGCGTTGTTCACCAGCACGTCTACTCTGCCAAACTTGGTCAGTGTCAGGTCTAGGCAGCGCTGTCTATCTTCGGCACTGGCGATTGAACCTTGTACCTGCAACCAAGCTTCTTCATCATTGCCCTGTAAATCAAAATTCACAATGCAATAGCCCTGATTCTCCAGCTCTTTTGCAATGGCAAAGCCAATGCCGCGGGCCGCTCCGGTTACGATTGCTGTCTTGCGCATGCGTCCGCCCTCCCTTGTTTATAGATTGGCGCGTATACTCGGCTGTCGCGTATCACGCAGCCTGCATGGGTGTGATCACGCATCATTTGTGTGCATTTGGAGCAAGCGGTGCAGCATTTTTGGGGATTCATGCCGCTTGCTAGGATATCCAGCGGGGCATCGGGATAGGCGAAACTCTGCCGCCCTAGACCCATGAATTTGCTTTGCCCGCGTGATAGATTCGCTGCGGCCACCTGTGGCGCAAACTGCCGCAGCCAGCTGTAGCCTGCACCCATCACGGGGATATCACCCGCCGCAGCTTGCACTTGCGCAGTGAGTTCAAACAGCCGCGCCGTGTTTTCCAGAGGATGCTCGTGGGGCAGGGGAACACTGGGGCCGGGTTGGTCGAACGGGCGCAGCATTTGCGGGTTGGTGTAATAGGGATTTCCCGCCGACACGCCCAGCAGCTGCACGCCGCATTGCACCAGCAGTTCGGTGAGTGCCACGGGTTTATCAAAGCCGTTGGGATGTGCGTCGGTTGCGTTGAAGCGGCAGGCGATGATGAAGCCGGGGCTGGTGTGTTTGCGCACCTCGGCGATAATCTCACACAGCAGCCGTGTGCGGTTGTCAAAGCTGCCGCCGTATTTTCCCGGGCGATTGTGCGCGGCCAACAGTTCGCTAATCAAATAACGATGGCAGGCCTTGATGTCCACGCCATCAAAGCCGCATTTTTGCGCAAGCTTGGCGGCTTTGATGTAATACTCAGGCAGGCTTTCGAGATAAGTATCGCTGGCCAAGGGTGTGTGCTCAGTTGCGCCCACGCGGGGGTCCAGCAGGGGATCATGTTGCGCAAGAATTGGCGTGAATTTGTGCCCGGTATGTCGGCTATAGCGCCCCGAATGCGTAAGCTGCAGAATGTTCACCGGGCGAGCGGGTGCGGCTTTGTTGGTCTGCTCAAGCAGCTTGGCCAGTGCACTTGCATTGCTGTCGGTCAGCATCATTTGCAGGGGATTGGCGCGGGCTTCGTGTAGCACGGCGCAAGCCTCCCACCAAAGCAGACCGGCTCCTCCTGCTGCAAATCGCAGGTAGCGCCGTGCGAACAGTTCGCTCACGCCGCCGCAGGGCAGGCAGTCGCAGCCCTCCATGGGCAGCACAGCCATGGCGTTTGGCGCGGTTTTGCCAGCGATTTTAACCGGCTTGCCTAAAACTGTTGTGTCTTCGCTCAGCGCAATGTTGCAGCCTAGCGCGGCAGCTTTCGCGCGAAGCTCGTCCGCGCTGCGAAAGTTAAATTTTTCGTGTTTAGCCATTGCAATCCCCCGCAAAAAATGATATACTCTAAGTATATTATAGCACAAAGAGAGGAACAACGCAATGCTCAATATCAAAACGAAAGAAAGTTGCATGTTTGACCAGGTTTCGCTGGGTGAAGTCATGCTGCGCCTGGACCCCGGCGAGGGCCGCATTCGCAACGCACGCAGTTTCACCGCGTGGGAAGGCGGCGGGGAATACAACGTTGCCCGCGGGCTGCGCCGCTGCTTTGGTCTGAACACCGCCATTGTGACGGCACTGGCTGCCAATGACATCGGCTATCTCATCGAGGATTTCATGCTGCAGGGTGGGGTAGACACCCAGTTTGTGCAGTGGATGCCCTATGACGGCATTGGCCGCAATGTGCGCTGCGGGCTGAATTTCACCGAGCGCGGCTTTGGCGTACGCGGCGCACTTGGCGTGAGCGACCGCGCCAACTCGGCGGCATCGCAGCTCAAGCCCGGTGATGTGGACTGGAACCACATCTTCGGCGAGTTGGGCGCACGCTGGTTGCATACCGGCGGAATTTTCGCCGCACTCAGCGCAAGCAGTGCCGAAGTTGCGCTAGAGGCCATCAAGGTTGCAAAGCAGCACGGCACCATGGTCAGCTATGACTTGAACTATCGGCCGTCACTGTGGAAAGAACACGGCGGGCATGCCAAGGCGCAGCAAGTCAACCGCGAAATTGCGCAATATGTTGACGTGATGCTGGGCAACGAAGAAGACTTCACCGCCTGCTTGGGGCTTGAGATTGAGGATAGTAGCTTGCATGAGCTGAACATTGCGGGTTATGAAAGCATGCTACACACGGCCGCCAAAGCCTACCCGAACTTCAAGGTGATTGCTTCCACGCTGCGCGGCGTGCAAAGCGCGACCATCAACAGCTGGAGTGCCATGGCTTGGAAAGACGGGCAAGTCTATCGCGGCATGAACTTTGATCCCCTGGAGGTGCTTGACCGCGTGGGCGGCGGCGACAGCTTTGCCAGCGGCTTGGTGTATGGCTTACTCAGCGGCTGCGACATGCAAACAGCGCTGAACTATGGCGTGTGCCACGGTGCACTGGCCATGACCACCCCGGGCGATACCTCCATGGCACGCAAAGCAGAAGTGGAAGGCCTGATGAAAGGCGCGGGAGCGAGGGTGAATCGTTAACCTTGCAAAACTTTTCGCCTAAAGTCAGGCGTGGTGTCTGCAAACTTGTTATACTGATTGCGGAAAGGAGACCTATAACATGGCAGAGTACGATATAAAACAACTGCTTGATGAATCCCGATTTGACTTTGTTCATGCGGATGACAAAGCGTTTATTGTCGCTTTTGATGCGGCTATGTTGGAACGTGGTTATGGGCTTGAAACAAACGGTCACTACAAGGGCTACGTGTGGGGACGGTTTATGCTGATTTATCGCAAATTGAGCGTTAAGGCAAAAAAAGTTCCCGCACGGATTTATCTGAGGGATAATGAAATTGCCTTGCGGTTGTATTTTAGCAACATAGATAAGCACCGTACATACATAGAAAGTTCGCCGCCGCATATCAAAGGCGCGTTTACGGGTACTCACGGCAGTTGTGGACATTGCGGTGAGGATAGCTGTAAACACAGAAAAACTTATACGATTGATGACAATATTTACGAAAAATGTGATGGCGTAACATTTGAATTTTGGCAGCCTGATTGGGAAAAGCTGTCGGATTATATGGCACTGTTGTCGGAGTTTTATCCGGCGAAGAAGTTGAAATCATAAAAAACATAAGCGAGGATGAATATGAGCGTTTTAGAGCAAATCGGCAGCATTGGCGTGGTGCCTGTGATTGCCATGACTGACGTGGAAAAGGCCGTTCCACTCGCCAAAGCACTAGCAGCAGGCGGCATCCCCTGCGCGGAGGTGACGTTTCGCACGGCGCAAGGCGAGGAGTGCATTCGCCGCATTGCCGCAGAGCTGCCGGATATTCTGGTGGGTGCGGGCACGGTGCTGGCCACCGAGCAAGTTGACCGCGCACTGGCGGCCGGTGCGAAGTTTATCGTCAGCCCCGGGTTTAATCCCGAGGTGGTGAAGTACTGCATCGCTAAAGATGTGCCGGTGATACCCGGTTGCATCACGCCCACGGAGATGGAGGCCGCCATGACACTGGGCCTCACCACGCTGAAGTTCTTCCCCGCCGAGCAAGCGGGTGGACTGGCATTCATCAAGGCTGTGGCGGCGCCCTACCCTAACTTGCGATTCATGCCCACGGGTGGCATTCACGCGGGCAACCTAGGCAGCTATGCCGCGTTTGATAAAATCGTGGCCTGTGGTGGCAGTTGGATGTGCACCCGCGAACTTATTGACGCGGGTGATTTTGAGGAAATCACCCGCTTGAGTCGAGAAGCTGTTGACTTGGTTAGCGCGCAACGAACAGCATAACGCAATCATAATCGCCCCTTGGAAGAGCCGGGGGCGATTTTTTTCAATAACTTTTCAAATAACACTTGACAGACAGGCTGGAATTTGCTATACTAGAAGCAAAGGTTAGTTTAAACTAACTACAAAAGGAGGACTGCTTATGTTCGGGAGATTTTTGGCCACATTTGCTGCAGCGGCGCTATTGTGCACGGTGCCGGGCGCGGCGTTGGCCAACGCTGGCGCGCATCATCACGATGATGACCATTGGCACTGCTGCTGGGAGTGCGCGCAGCTATACGCGGCAATGCCCAACACCACGCAACACACGCTGAACACCGTGGCAGAGGCAGGGGCCTGTTGTTGCGCCTTGGCGGGCAACGCGTTGCGTCCGGTAGCCAACAAAAAAGATGACGGCACCGGCGAAAGCGAAGAATCGTGAATGCATACATAAAAAATCACACACTTGTTACGGTGAGTGGCTGATTCATTCACTTTGTTGCAAACCGCGATGTATGCGTTTGAGCAGACGTGCCCGTTTTCGCAATGGCAATTCGCTAATGGTGACGCCGGGGCCAGCAAAGCTAAAATTAGGCTGTGTGGTATCCCCAAGATAATTTAGGCGAGGCAAATCGTCATCTTTGCGCTCGCCTAGCGGAATAATCGTTTTGTCTTCGATGAGCGAAATGATGCGCTCAACTTCTGTGGTTAGCTCGGGGTAGAATTTTCCCAATAATTCATCTTGCTCAGGGGCGTTCAGTGCCTCCCATGATTTCGCGCTGCGTGGGTTGTACACGTTTAAGCCGTAATCTAAAGCCAGTGTTTGCAAAAAATAATAGCCATCGCAATATAAATCATAAAAATCCATGAGAACTTGCGGTAGCTCGGGTGTTTTGCGCTTGGCCTTTTCCAGCAGGGCGAGCATTTCGCGGGGTGCGAACTCGGCAAAGTCAACGTATTTGCCTAGCAGACACTTCAAATCGCGCCGTGCATAAGGCGTGTTGAAGCCCAGCGAAATCAAGCCTAAGTAATCATCAGGGCTAAGGCGCTGCTCAAGCTCATCGAGGTTTGCATACACCCATTGCTCAAATTCAGCCACTGCCATGTTGCCGGAGGCCACGCGCCAAAACAATTCGCGCATAGGTTGTGGCAGCATGGCTTTATTCTCCTTCGTACATCACTGGCGGCTGGCGTTTGTGCGCAGTGGCGCGGTGCGCGCGGTCAATGATGGCGGCATCGTGTTCGTTGGTGCTGCCGGTGAGCAGCAAGGCGTCAATGCTGGCATAGCTCACGCCCATTTCGGCTTCGTCGGTTTGGCCTTCAAAGAGACCCGCCGAAGGCGCTTTGACGATGATCTGCGCAGGTGCATTTAAGTGCCGCAAGCAGGCGTATACTTCTGCCACGGTGAGGTCGGCGATGGGATTGAAATCGCAGGTGCCGTCGCCCCATTTGGTGAAATAGCCCATGTGGCGCTCGCTGCGGTTGCTGGTGCCCGCCACCAGCAGGTTTTCCGCTGCCGCAATGGCGTAAAGCGTGGTCATGCGCAGGCGCGGGGCAAGATTATTCACCGCAGCGGGCGGCAGCTCACCAATGGCGGCGAGCAACTGCACGCGGGTGTCGCTCAGCTCAACCTCACGGGTGTCAATGCCACACTGCTGCGCAAGGGTGAGGGCATCACTCTTGTCACTGGTATAGTTGCGCGCCGAGTTGCATGGCATGATGACACCCACGGTGTTGTCGCAGGCAAGTTTGCACAGCATGCCCACCAGCGCGCAGTCTTTGCCGCCGCTGTTGCCGAACACCACGCCCGCAGCACCCGCTTGCGCGAGCACGTCGCGGATAAATTGCACGCGTAGCTCAACTTCGTGTGCCCAATCTCTCATTCAAAAACTCCCTGTACCAGATTAAGAAGCAATATACCGTCCAGATTTTGCGGCTATGGTCGAACTTGCCTGCGGCGTGTTGGTCAACAAGTCGCAGCAATTCGCCAGTGTTGAAGTAAGCCTGCGCAGTGGGGGACGCAAAGGCCTCACGCACGGTGTTTGCCCATTGTTCTTCGCGCAGCCAAACGCGCAACGGCACCGGAAAGCCCAACTTGCGCTTTTGCGCCACTTCGGGCGGCAACTTGCGCTTGGCGGCGTGCCGAAAGGCAATTTTGGTGTCGGCTAGGCTCATGCGATATTTCGTGGGCGTGCGCGCGGCGATGTCGAACAACTCACGCGTAAGCAGCGGTGTGTGAATTTGCAATCCATGCGCGGCGGTGATTTTCTCCGCGCCGTTGAGGATGTCGCCGTCTAGCCAAAGCTTGATGTCGAGATATTGCATTTTAGTTGTATCATCAAGGTGCTGCACACGGGCGTAGTGCGGTGCTGTCACGTCTTGTGCAGTGCTTCCGGCGTGCCGCAACAGCAGTGCCTTTCGCTCGGCATCACTAAAAATTTTCGCGTCGCCGACGAAGCGTTGTTCCACGGTTTGTGCGCCACGGATGAAATAGCCGCGGCCTTTCATGCCGGTGGGCAGCAGACGGCTGGCCAGTTTGCCCAGCAGGCGGCGCAGCGGCATGGGCAAGCGCGTGAGGTGTCGCAGCGAAAGCGGCTCGCGATAAACATGGTAGCCGCCGAAAAACTCATCGGGTCCCTCGCCGGAAAACACTTCTTTCACGTGTTCGCTAGCTAATTCGCTGACGAAATGCAAGGCCATGTGCGCGGGGTCTGCTAGGGGTTCGTCGGCGTGCCAAAGCATGCGTGGCAGTGCGGCAAAGTAGTCCTGCGCGGGCACCAGCATGTTGTGGTGCTGCAAGCCCAGCTTGTCCGAAAGCTCTTTGGCATAGGTCGCTTCGTTGTAATACGCGCCGGTGTCGAAGCCCACGGTGAAGGTGTTGGGCACGCGAGACGACGCAACGATATAGCTGCTGTCTACCCCGCTGGACAAAAACGAGCCTTGCACCTGCGCTTGCTGCGCAATGCTTGCTTGGGTGATCTGTTCGATATCGTCTGCTAAGTCATCCAGTTGTGCGTTATCGTCCGGCGAAAACTGTGCATCCCAGTATTCATGCACGGCGATTTCGCCCTGCGCAAACACCAAGCAGTGTCCGGGCAGCAGCTTAAAAATTCCCTTGAAGAAGGTCTCTTCCAGCACGGAATACTGGAAGGTGAGGTATTGCTCTAGGGCAAGTTCATTGAGTTGCTTGGGCGCACCCGCTGCCAGCAGCGCCTTGATCTCTGTGGCAAAAGCAAGCTGGCCATCCAGCATGGTGTAATACAAGGGCTTTGCGCCAAAGTGGTCACGCGCAAGCACAAGTTGCTGTTGAGCGGCGTCATAAATCGCGCAGGCAAAGCCGGTGCTGGCTTGCGCAAAGCCAGCTTGTCCAAGCTGTTGATATAGCACGAGGAGTTGTGCGGCATGCTCGGCTGTGCCGTGGCACGCAAGGCTGATTGCGCCGTCTTGGCTGTGCAGCAAATGCTCGCCACATAGTGTGATTTCTTCGCTGGTGTGCGTGGCATAGTCCTCGCCGCGGTGAAGCATGGCCTGTGCCATGGCTTGCAAAATATTGGGTTCGTGTGGGCCTGTGCGGCCAAAAATCGCGTGCATGGCAACTCCTTGGCTTTCTTCATTACTAGTATACATAGCACTGCGGCGCATATACGTTATTGCTTGTAGCTTGCCAAGAAGTCACGCAGACGGGTCATCACTTGCGCCAGTTGGTCGACCGGCGGCAGGAATACTAGGCGGAAATGGTCGGGTGCAGCCCAGTTGAAGCCTGCCCCGTGCGATAGCAACACATGCTTTTCGCGCAGGAAATCCAGCACAAACTGTTCGTCGCTGGTGATGTTGAAGCGTGCGGTGTCAATCTTGGGGAACATGTACAGCGCACCAGCTGACTTCACTGCCGAAAGCCCGGGAATGTTGTTCAGCTCGCGGTGAACGAGCTCGCGTTGTTCATACAGTCGCCCGCCGGGGCGCAGGTTAACGTTGGGGCCTTCAAGGTCGTCCAGCGCCGCAATGATGGCGTATTGCCCAGTCACGTTTGAGCAAAGGCGCAGCGAGGCAAGGGTGTTAACACCAGCCATGTAGTCTTGCGCGTGCGATTTTTCGCCACTGATGACCATCCACCCGGCGCGGTAGCCGCACACTTGGTGCGACTTGCTGATGCCGTTGAAGGTCACACAAAACAGGTCCGGTGCAAGCGAGGCGATGGGCACGTGCACGGCATCGTCAAACAGCAGCCGGTCGTAGATTTCGTCTGCGAGTAGTGCGAGCTTGTGCTCACGTGCCAGCTGTGCAATTTGCAGCAGCACGTCTTTGGTATATACCGCGCCGGTGGGGTTGTTGGGATTGATGATGACAATGGCACGGGTGCGCGGCGTGATTTTCGCCCGCATGTCGGCGATGTCGGGGCACCAGTCGGCTGCTTCGTCGCAGATGTAGTGCACCGGTGTGCCGCCCGCGAGGGTCGTGGCCGCCGTCCAAAGGGGATAGTCCGGCGAAGGAACGAGGACTTCGTCGCCGGGGTTGAGCATGGCTTGCAAGGTGATTTGTATCAGCTCGCTCACGCCGTTGCCGGTGTAGATGTCTTCTTCACACACGTTGGGCAGGCCCAAGTTGCGGTGATATTGCGCAATGGCAGCGCGCGCCTGCGGCAGCCCTTTCGTGCTGGAATAGGGCACGCAGGCGGCGGCATGCCTTGTCAGGCTTTCTTGCACGGCTGGCGTGGTGGCAAAGCCAAAGGCACCCGGGTTGCCAATGTTCAGGCGAATGACGTCCACGCCTTGCGAGATGAGTGCGTCGGCTTGGTCGCTAATGCGGCCGCGCAGCTCGTAACGCACGTTACTAAGTTTGTCCGATTTGTTCAGTTGCATGTTTTTTTCTCCTCTAACCCTTTATGCTGAGTAATTATCGAAGTAGCCTTGCACCAGCACGATGGGCGTGCCTTTGTCGCCGCTGCCGCTGACGAGGTCGCACAGGCTGCCCAGCAGGTCGGTGTAGTGCCGCGGGGTGGTGCCCAGCGCGCTATCGGCCAGTTGGCTGTTTTTGTTGGCGATGGCTTTGCGGACTTCGTCGTCGCTTTTGCCCTTCAGCTCGCGGTCTAGCAGATACTTGAGCTTGAGTTCGTTGGGCATGCCGCGCAGCCCAGGGGTGAAGCCGGGCGACACCACAGGGTCAGCAAGCTCCCAAATGTGGGCTACGGGGTCTTTGAAAGCACCGTCGCCGTAGATCATCACCTCAATTTGCTTGCCGGTGGCGGCATGCAGTTTTGCAGCGATGTCTGTCACCACAGCGTCGCAGTTGCGCGGGAACAGCTTGAGGCTATCTTCTTTGGCTTTGTTGGAACCCAGTAGACCATACTGCTCGTGATAGCCGCTGCCATCGACGGATTCGGCCAGCACATCGTCTAGGCCGTACACGGTTTGTGCGCCGGCTTCTTTCAGCAGGCGTTTGCTGCGTGCGCGGCTGTGGATATCGCAACACAGCACATGCGGGCAGAATTCAAGAGCGCGGCGCACGTCGTTGCAGAAAATGATTTCGATGTGGTCGCCGAAGCCTTTGTAGAACTCGGCATAGTCCACGCCGGTGTATTCCAGCACGGTGTTGTGGCCGAATTTTTCGCGGTACTGCGCTTCAGTTAACAGATCGGTGTAGGGATTCACGCCCGCGGCATCTAAATCGTCCCACGAAATCAGATGATTGCCCACTTCATCGCTGGGGTATTGCAGCATTAAGTACAGCTTATCGCAGCCTTGGGCAATGCCTTGCAGCGCAGAAAAGCGGTTGCGCGAAAAGATTGGGTGGGTGACAGCCACCACCCCGCCGGGAAATTTTCGACGGATGTCTGCGGCGATTTGTGCAGTGGTGGCAAAGTTATTTTGGGCGCGCGCAACCACGGCTTCGGTCACGGCAACCACGTCGCGGTCACGCAGGGCAAAGCCTTCGGCTGTTGCGGCTGTGAGCACGCTATTTGCCACAATGGCGGCGATGTCATCGCCCACTTTGATCATTGGCGCACGGATGCCACGTGCGATGGTGCCAACTGTTTTCATCGGTATATCCTTTCTTGGGAAGGGGATAAATTAAAATCAAATATTATCTTCGCCGTGTATCCAGCGCAGGCCGCCTGCCCACTTTTGACCAGACTGCTGCAAAATCGCGCGGCAGTAGTCATTCACGCCGCTGGTTTCATAGCTATATGTATGCGCGTCATTCACGTGATAATTTACAATGCCCACGGATTGATATTGTTCGCCAGTGCTGAAGAAAATGTCGTTGCCGTGCTGGCAATCAATCAGCGCTGGGTTGTTGTGAATCTCCCATGCGCTGTGCGGATAAACAACTCCGGCGTTGGCATCTGCCACACGCCATTTGCCGTCTATGCATACCTCAACCACTTGGTGGCCGCAATAGGGAAAATTCGTGTTGCCGGTGACTAAAACTCGCGCGGGATAGCCCGCCACTTGAAGCAGCACACAGGCCACGCGCGCTAAGTTCGTGCACCAGTAAGTGCTGCGGGCGATGATATCTTCCTCAGTGCCGCCGAAGATGAGTTCGTATGCACTGGTGTTGCAGGGTTCAACCACCTTTTTGCGCACAAAGCGGAGTATTTTCTCGGGCGTGTTGCGCCGCCGCACGATTTTCTCCAGTGCCGGGCGGCTGCCGGGTACATAGCCCATGGTCAAGTTGGTGTAATCACTATAAAGATAGCCCTGCGATTGCGCGTCGAGTTTTATCATGCGCTCAAACAGCATGCGGTCAACGCTACCGGGGGCGTGGGTGTCGTTTTCGTATATGAATTGGTATTGCGGGCCGAATGCCGCTGTGCCAGTGAGCATGTGCAAACACCTCCCCATTGTTATGCTACTAGTATAGCATATTTTGCAAGGGAAGTCAATGATTTCCTTACACTGTTCAATTCCCGAAAATTCCCACAAACAACTCGCCCTGTGTGCAAAATTTCCCAAAGACAAGGCTTGAAGAAGTTTTCGACAAACTTTATCGAGATAAACCGTTGACTTTCTTGCGCTATCGCGATAAAATATGTTTGCAGGCAGACGCAGGCAAGTGTTTACGAAACGAGGATGTGCGATGAGTACGCCCATGCATACGGTGTATTTTTTGGAAGAAAACGGCAAGCTGATTGACGAACCCAGGCGGGTTGCGCACGGCCAAGCCGTTGCTCCGCCCAAATTCATGCCACCGCATGGCCGCAGCTTCAATTGGAGCTGTGACACCGCGCACATCACACAGGATGTGTATTGCGTGGCCATCACCCATGTTGCGCCGCCGCAGGTTGCCTTGGCCGGCACCGCGAGCACTGCGCAATTTCGCGTGCATGTGTTAGACATGCGCGAGGGGTGCCCTTGCGGCAAACTGTTGCCCTTGGGGAACTGGCAGGCGGGCGAATCCGTAACGCGTGAAGACCTTGCCTGCCTGCATCTGCCAAATACCAAGCAGCTGCGAACATTCCGGGTGCATGTGCACAGCAATATTTTGCTCACACTCACCGACATTGGTGTGCGTGCGTTTGACCGCCAAACCATGCGTCCGCTACAAATGATGGAGCTTGTGCACAGCGGTGCGCAAACGCAGCTTGAGGCAGCCTAAGATTTGCTGTTCTTTTTTGAAAAAAAGAACCAAAAAACTTTAGCCGCTTCGCGGTGGACGATTATCAAAATAGCAAGACCCCACTCTTTGCCACGCAGAGACTGGGGTTTTTGTATGTTGTTTAGGTGTCACCAAAAGAACACAACTCCTGCGCGCGCTCTTGTTCGCCGCGCAGCCACAGCCAACCGAACAGTGCCTCAAGGCCGGTGGCGAGTGCGTATTCTTGTGGGCTACAGCTTTGGGGCAGCGTGCCGGGCTTTGCGTTTTTGCCGCGGCGGAACACACCTGCTTCTTCTTCGCTAAGCTGTGGCAGCAGGCGTTGTGCTAGTGCGGCTTGTGCGCGAGCATTGACCTGTGCGGTGGCAAGATTGTGCAAATCACCAGCGGGGCGGTTGGCTTGCATGAGCAGGCTTTCACGCACGAGCAGGTCAAACACGGCGTCGCCCAAAAAAGCCAGAGCGAGAGGAGAATATTGCGTGGGGTTGGTCATGGTGCACCTCATTTGCGCAGTGATTTCGCCATGAAAATATCAGGCTTGCCGGGGCCGTTGGCGTCTGGCATCACGCCAACAATGGCAAACCCAAGCGTTTGATAAAACGCTGTTGGGTGGCGGCCGGAGTTGAAGCCTTGCAGGCGCTGCGGCAAGTTGTCATACAAGTTTGCGTTGGCGAGGTTGGTCGCGTTGCTTTCGTCGTCGGAGCCTGCCCAAAGCGTGAGGCCGCCTCGCGCACGGGCGACTTCCTCAATAGCCTGCACCAGTGCGCTGCCCACGCCTTTGCCCTGCCAATCGCACCGCACAACTAGGGGGTGCAGTTCCCAGACATGGCCATCGTAGGTCGGGATCATGCCCGCCCAGCCGATGACTTTATCGTCGTGCATGGCTGCGAGAATTTCGGGCTCGCCGTCGTTGCATTGTTGCAGAATCTCGTCGATTTCCTGCCATGCGTCGTCAACAGACCATGCATGGGGGAAGGCCTCGTGCAGCATTTGTGCGGCTTGCTCGCGCTGGGTTTGATTGATTGCTTGTATGCTAACGATATTCATGATTTCGCCCCCCGCAAGGCTTCAAAGCGTTCTTTGGCGAGGTTGCGCATATCAAGCACGATGTCGCCATTGGCTTCCAAATAGGTGCCGCGCTTTTTCTGGCCGCGCACGCATGCACGCCGCAGGAAGAACATCACCGCGCCGCCAGCGATGGCACCCGCCAAAATGCACAGGGCAAGGGGAATGCGGGTGTCCAGCCAGCCGCCGGAGCGAAACGGCAGCGTGAACGACAGGTAGAAGTCGCCGCGTTGCAGCAGCTCGGCCATGCTTAGCCCGCCGCCGAAGCGTGGGTAATCAGTGAGATAGCTTTGGTTGACAATACCAAACAGCGCCACAAGCCCGCCGGTGATAGCACTGCCGGTCATCAGTCCGGGAATGATGGCCAAGGGATTGCGCATGGCAAAAGGCGCTGCAAAGGCCACGGTGAGCTTCATGTTCTCGAAAAACGCGTTGATTGGCCCGCTAATGGCGAGGTTGAGTTCATCGTTGTCGGCATGCACGCGTTTGGTGAGTTTGCTCAGCAGGAATATCGCCAGTGGCGACCAGCCGATGGTCACAAATGCTGCGCCGTAGATGGTGAGCAGCTGGGCATCACCTTGCAAAAACGCTGTCGTGGCCACTGCAAATGCCGTCATCGACAACGGTCCCACGATGTCTAGGCCAATCATTAGCCCAAAGAGGATGCCCACCAGCACCACGCTAACACCGGATAAATTAAGCAGCGGCTCAACCAGTGCAGGCAGCAGCGACGCTGGGTGCTGCACGCCGTAGTGAATGACCAGCCAAGTGAATGCCGCACTGGCCACGGGGATAATCAGCACCAGCACAATTAGGTCAACTTGATCTAGCAGCTGGTGCCAGCTAAGCTTAAGCTTGCGGTGAATGTGCTTGTCACCGGCTTTGAGCTTGAGCGCATGCCAGCCAGCAAACAGCAACTTAATCAGCAACGCACACAGCAGCGCCATGAAGAAATAACCCAGCCAGCCGATGTTTGCACCGCCGCCATGGTGCAGCGGAGCCGCGAAGTAGGCGTGGTAAACCTCGCTTGCGGCAACGGGTGTGCCGGCGAAGTGGGCGAAGTAAATCGGCAGCGCAAGCCCGGGTGCAACGCCTGGCCAGCCTGCAATGAAATAGCACAGCAGCGCCACCATGGCCACCATGAAAAAATCAGTTGCCCAAAACAAAATGAACCAAAGTATCGGCTCGTTGGCGGCATTAAGTGCGCCCAACATGCCCTGCACGCCCAAGATATTCTGCACCACAAAGAAGAAACCTGCGCCCAGCGCACCAAACAGCAAGACGAGAAATAATATGCCTGAGGTGCGGTTGATTTGCTTGCGGGTGTCGCGAATTAACGGTTTTAGCAGCATGGTGTGCTCCTTCATCTATCACGAGGTTGTTTCCATTATACACCATGCTGCCGAATTTGTCGAGCTAAATATTTATTTTAATGGCTGTTTGCTGCGATACATATATTTGTCGCCCATTTTCCACAGGAAGAACACCGTGAGCACAACCGCAAGCACTTCTGCAAGGGGCAGAGCTACCCAAACGCCATCTAAATCCCACACGCGTGGTAGGGTAACGAGCAAAATCAGCGCAAACACCATGGTGCGCATCACGCTCATCAGCCCGGAAATTAAGCCGTCGTTGAACGCAGTGAACCAGCTGGTTGCAAAGGTATTGAAGCCCATGAGGATGAACGACAATGCTGCGATGCGCAGCCCACGCATGGCCATGGCATGCAAGTGCCCCATGAAAGGATCGTTGGGCGACACATAAATGCGCACCAGTGGGTCGGCAAACACAAAAGTTGCCACCAGTGCAATCCCGCTTAACACAGCCATCACGCCTAAGCTTTTGCGAAATAATTTGTTGAGCCGCTCGCGGTCTTGCCTGCCAAAGTTGTAGCTTACCAAAGGTGCCACGCCGGACGCATAACCCCAAAACAACGTAGTTAACGCGCCCTGCACGGCAATTACAATGCCTGCGGCGGCCACGCCTTCCCAGCCTACCAAGCGCACCAGCACATTGTTCATCACAACACTGGTGACGGTGATGGCCGCAGAGGTAATCAATTCGCTAATGCCATTGAGCGAACTGCGCCAAAGGGCGAAGGAGTCCCACTTGGGTTTCACAAAATAGATTGTCCCTTTGCGGTTAAAGGTGAAGTAAGCTAGCCCCATCACTGCCGAAACGCTCCAGCCGATGGTGGAAGCCAGCGCAAGCCCAACCACGCCCATATCCAACACAAAAGTGAAAATTGCATTGAGCGCTGCGCTAAGCACGGAACCAAGCATGGTGGCCACCATGCCCAGCATAGGGTTGCCTTCGGCGATGATAAACTGCACCACAAACACGCCAATGAGAATAAATGGCATGCCAATAATCAACGGTTGCAGGTAGTCCATTGCCAAGCCCATCACGGCGGGGTCTGTGCCCAGCAGGTGCAGCAGCGGCGTGCGCAAAATCCAGCTGGCAAGAGAGATTGCGACGCTGGATAAAAAAGTAACGAGTGTGAGAAAACTGAAGTTTTCGCGCGCCAAGCGATGCTGGCCCTCGCCTTTGCGTTTGGCTACCAAGGCGCAACCGCCCAAGCTAAGCATGAAGCCAATGGCCATGGTGATGGAGAAAAACGGTGCCACAAAATTCACTGCGGCCAATGCTTCGGTGCTAATGCCGCGTGAGGCAAACACGCCGTCCACCGTGCTAAACACGCCCATAACCACCATGGAAAGAATGGTGGGAATGGTGAAGCGGAGCAAGAATTTTGTGGTAATGGGTTGATTGAGCCGAGATTCTTCTTTTTGTTGCTGCGTGTTTTCCACGTCATACTGCATGGGGAATGCCCTCCAAAATTTAACAAATTTGTTCGGTCTGTTAGACCCGACGCTCATTCTATCACATCAAACGTGACAACTGTGTGTCATATTACAGAAAATAAATTCAAATAATGCGCAAAAAAAAGAAGCGACCAAGAGCGGGCCGCCTCTTATCAAGTTTATTTTTACACAACACCTTGCGCCATCATCGCGTCGGCTACTTTTTTAAAGCCCGCGATATTTGCGCCAATCACATAGTTACCAGGGCAGCCGGCCTCCCTAGCAGCGGCGGCAATGTTGTGGTAAATATTGATCATGATGCTTTGCAACTTGTCATCCACTTTGTTGAAGCTCCATGCCAAGCGGCTGGAGTTTTGGCTCATTTCCAGCGCGGAAGTTGCCACGCCGCCTGCGTTTGCGGCTTTGCCGGGGGCAAACAGCACGCCATGGTGACGGAATGTTTCTACTGCTTCCATGGTGCAGGGCATGTTTGCGCCCTCGCCCACGGTGGTGCAGCCATTAGCGACAAGCGTTTTTGCATCGTCTTCGTCAAGCTCGTTTTGTGTGGCGCAGGGCAGCGCGATTTCGCAAGGTACACTCCACACCTTTTCGCCGGGCAGGAACTCGGCGTGCGGGCGTGCAGCAACGTAATCAGCAAAGTTGCCGCGGCGTGCGGAGATTTCGCGCAGCACGGTTAAGTCAATGCCCTGTTTGTCGATGATGGTGCCGGTGAACTCACCCACTGCAATGACGTTTGCACCCAGTTGTTGGGCTTTTTCTACCGCATGGCTACCCACATTGCCTGCACCCGACACAATCACCGTTTTGCCGGCGAGGCTTTGGTTGTGCTGGCTCATCATTTCCTCAACCAGATAAACTAAGCCGTAGCCCGTGGCTTCGGTGCGCGCCAAGCTGCCGCCGTAGTCAACACCTTTGCCGGTGAACACACCTTCAAAGCTGTTGGCCAAGCGTTTGTATTGCCCGAACATGTAGCCGATTTCGCGTTTTCCCACGCCGATGTCGCCCGCGGGCACGTCAGTCATGTGGCTGATGTGGTGAAACAGCTCGTTAATGAAGCTTTGGCAAAACCGCATGACTTCGCGGTCGCTTTTGCCCATGGGATCAAAGTCTGCGCCGCCTTTGCCGCCGCCAATGGCTTGGCCGGTCAGCGAATTTTTCAGAATTTGCTCCAATGCCAGAAACTTGACGATGCTCAAGTTCACGCTGGGGTGAAAGCGCAGGCCGCCTTTGTATGGCCCGATGGCGCTGTTATATTGCACGCGGTAGCCACGGTTGACCCGCACTTTGCCCGCGTCGTCAATCCACGGCACGCGAAACACAATTTGACGCTCCGGTTCTACGAAACGCTCCAACAGCCCGGCAGCTTCGTACTGCGGGTTGGCGTCCACGTAATCTTTGAGCGAGATGAGAATCTCGGTGGCTGCTTGAATAAATTCGGTTTGCCTAGCATCTCTAATCTTCAATTGTTCCAGCACGGATAGGGTGTACGACATATTGAGCCTCCTGCGAAATAAAAATAATGACATAGTATAACATATTTTGACGCAGCTTGTCAAGTGTTTTGGCAAAGAAAAATGAGCGGATTTTCATCCGCTCATGATAAAGTAAGTTTATGCTGTTTCGTTTGCTGGCTTGTCGCTGCGTCGCCGGCGTTGCAGCTCTTCCAGAATTTCCTCGTGCTTTTCTTCTGTTAGCTCGTACTTGAGTGTGGGAATCACGCCCAGTGCGCAGCCCACGGCCGGCACCACACTTGCGCTGAAAAACAGCACAAAGAAGAACCAAAACAGATTGTTTTCGGTTAAATAGCCTACGCCGGGCATGTAGTGTGCGATGACTTCGCTGCCACGTTGCATCATGTTGCGCGGAATTTCTGCGTATTCGCTTTCTGCCATGTGTTGTAGCACGCGAATATTGTCGCCTGAAAACAGCACGATGGCGCTCAGTGCGTTGTAAATCATCAAGCAAATGCCGTTGCCCACCTTGGCCAAAAAGGTTTGGCCGCTGAAGAAAAAGCCATCGGGTCGGCGATTGTTGGTATATTCTTCCAAGTCCACGCTGTCGGTAATCATGTTCGTTTGCAGCACGGTGAACAAGCCGTTGGTTGCGCCAATGAGCACAAAAATGGGCACCAGTGGAATGATAAACCACACACGGGTGAGGCTGCTGCCCAGCGTAATGGAAAGCACATAAAGCCCAAACAGCAGCAGGTTAACCGGAATGCCGACAAGTAACGATGCATTATATATGGTTTTTTTGCGCCAGCGTTGCAGCAGCTTGGGCACCAGCAGCATAGAAATAAACATGCCGCCAAACACGCCGCCGCCCAAAATTGCGGTATACAGCAGCATCAGCAGGGGATTGCGGTCGGCAAAATAGTATGTAATCAGCGGCATGGACACAATCATAATGAGATTACGTGGTGCTGCGAAAATGCCGGAAAGAATCATGCGGCGGAAGGGTTTGTTATTCCACGCCATGCGGAAATTTTCGCCCACGTTGACTTTTTGGGGCGGTGGTTTGATTTTTTCTTTCACGAAAACACCCACCAACTGGTATGCGCCACAGCCCACGCCCGCGAAAATCAACGCTGCGATGATGAAACCGTAACGCTCGTTGCTCAGCGCTTGCCCCAAGCCCACCGCGATGGCCGGGAAGCCGAACATTGCAACTGCTGCACCAATACCAGCCACCATGCGGGCATAAGATTGCAGAGACTGGCGTTGTTTTTCGTCTTCGGTCATCAGGGAAGTAATGCCCCACAGAGGAATATCGCCAGCCATGTAGAACACGCCCCACAGCAAGTAGGCACCAAAAGTGAAAATCAGCGTGCCCACGTTGCGCGCAGTGGCGTTGTAGGGCTGACCCATGTAGCTAAGCATGACAAAAATAAAGATGACACCCGGCATGGCCACCAGCCAAGGGCGGCATTTGCCAAGACGGGACTTTGTGCGGTCAATCAGCACACCCATGAAGGGGTCTGTCACGGCATCGAAGACCATGACCACCGGCAGCATCACCGCCAGCAGCGCGGCGGGGAACAGCAGGGTGTCACGCAGGAAGTAAGTTGCGAAGGTGCCCATGATGGTGAAGATGATGTTTTGGCCTGCAAGCCCGGTAAAGAAGGCGTTGCGTTCTTTTTTGGTGAAGGTTTTGAGGTTCATGCAGTCACACTTTCTATGGCAATGATAATATCACAATTATAACATATATTTCTTGCAATTGCAAGCGTTTTCTGTTATACTATACCCATGAACATGAATAAACACACAGGAGGCAGCTTGCAAATGGATTTCAGAAAAATTTTCAACACAATCCCCGAACAATTCGACAAGCACAGGCCGCGCTATTGTGACGAACTGTTTGCTGACTTAATTGAGTACGCGCAGCTTGCACCCGGCAAAACCGTGCTTGAGGTCGGCCCCGGCACCGGGCAGGCAACGGAGCCAGTCCTCAAAACCGGCTGCTCATATTTGGCCATTGAGCTTGGCGAAAATTTCACGGAATTCATGGCGAACAAGTTTGGCGGCTACGATAATTTCCGCATCGTCAACGCGGACTTTGAAACGCATGATTTCGGCGGCGAGCAATTCGATTTGATCTATTCTGCGGCGGCATTTCAGTGGATACCCGAGAAAACCGGCTATCCCAAGGCCTTTGACTTGCTCAAAAGCGGCGGCGTACTCGCCATGTTTTCGGGCAACAGCGGTGTACCCGATGAACCGCAGCGCAGCCAATGCCAAGAAGTCTACCAAAAGCATTTCTTCCCCGAGACTCCTTACACCTGCAAGCTTGATTATCAGGCGAGCGATAAATACGGCTTTGTTGAGCTGGAGAAACGTGTGTATCATGCGTACAGAGAGATGAATGCGGATGATTACGTGGCTCTGCGCGGCACTCACTCCGACCATCTGAGCCTTCAAGAGCCGCATAAATCAAACTTGTTTGAGGGACTGCGGCAGGTTGTGCGCAACAATGGCGATTATATCAAGCTCAACGACGTGTATACTTTGTATTTAGCGAGGAAACCGTGAACAAACACCACAACACACTCGAACTGAATAAAATTCTGGCTCTGCTTGCGCAAAAGTGCGCTTGTGACGACGCCCGCGAGCTGGCCATGTCGCTGGTGCCGGAGAGTAATCTCCACTTGGCGCAGGCACTGCTGAACCAAACCCGTGATGCTCATGGGCTGCTGGCACGCTTCGGTGGTCCGCCTTTTGGTGGCCTAGTGAGCGTGAACCACGCACTGGCGCGGGCGCATGCGGGTGGGGTGCTCAGCCTGCGTGAGCTGCTGAATGTGGCGCAACTGCTGCGCGTATTCCGCGGGCTGGCGAGCTGGCGCGACAACAACAGCGGCGTGGAAACCTGCCTAGATGGCCTGTTCGGCGGCATTCACCCCAACAAGCACTTGGAGGAAAGCATCAGCACGGTGGTGCTGAACGAGCACGACATTGCCGATCATGCTTCGCCCACGCTTGCGGACATTCGTCGCAAAATGCGACAGAAAGAAGCCGCTGTGCGTGCGCGGCTGGAGCAAATCACCCGCAGCGCGAGCTATGCGAAGTTTTTGCAGGAGGCTATTGTGACCCAGCGCGGCGGCCGTTTTGTGGTGCCTGTGAAGGCTGAACACCGCGCGGATATTCCCGGTTTGGTGCATGATGCCTCGGCCAGTGGCGCAACCATTTTTGTGGAACCCATGGGCGTGGTGGAAGCCAACAACGAAGTCAAGGTGCTCAAAGGCCGCGAGCGCGAGGAAATCGACCGCATTATCACGGAGCTTTCGAGCTTGGCGGGCAGTTTTAGCGAGGCGATTGCCCTGTCCTACGCTTGCGCGGTTGATCTCAACGTGATTTTTGCCAAAGCCAGTTTGGGTTATGACATGAATGCTAGTGTGCCTGAACTCAATGACCGCGGTGAAATTTTGCTGCGCCGCGCCCGCCACCCGCTAATCAACAAAGACAAAGTTGTGCCCATTGATGTTTCGCTGGGCGTGGACTTTGATGCCCTCGTGGTCACCGGACCAAACACCGGCGGCAAAACCGTGAGCCTAAAAACCCTCGGCCTGCTTAGCCTAATGGCCATGTGTGGGCTGCTGCTGCCCGTGGCCGACCAAAGCCGAATCAGCGTGTTCACACAGGTGCTTGCGGACATCGGCGACGAGCAAAGCATTGAACAAAGCCTGAGTACTTTCAGCTCGCACATGACGAACATTGTGAGCATACTGGACACCGCCGACGCGCAAAGCCTTGTGCTTATTGACGAACTTGGCGCAGGCACCGACCCCGTGGAGGGCGCGGCACTGGCCATGGCGATCATCGACCGGCTGCGGCAACAAGGCGCGCGCTTGGCTGCCACCACGCACTATGCTGAACTGAAGGCTTACGCCCTGCAAACGCCGGGTGTGGAAAACGGCAGCTGCGAGTTTGACGTGCAAACCCTGCGGCCCACCTACCGCTTGCTCATTGGCGTGCCGGGGCGCAGCAACGCCTTTGCCATTAGTGAAAGCCTGGGCTTGCCGGGCGAGATTATCGCGCGGGCGCAGCGCCTAGTTAACCGCGAAAATGCTGAATTTGAAGATGTGATCGCACAGCTGCAAGCGCGGCAATCACAGGCTGACCAAGCTTTGCTGGAAGCCGAGGCTGCCAAACTTGCTGCTGAACAAGCACTTGCACAGGCTGAAAAAACGCAGGCCGAAAGTGACGTCAAGCAGCAAAAAATCCTAGAGGACGCACGTGCTGCGGCGCAAAAAATCGCGGACAAAGCGCGACGCGAAGCCTACGCACTGGTCAACGAGCTGGATCAACTCAAAAAGCAGGCCGATGCCGCTAACGCCGCTGAAGTTGCCCGCAAAGCAAAGAAAGTGCTCAACCAAGGCTTAGATGAACTCAGCGACACGACAAATGAAGAGTTAGACCTAGACGCCGCGCGCGCCAAGCTGCAAAGCATGGGGCTCAAAGCAGGCTCGCGTGATGATGGCAAGAAAGCTAGGCGCACCGGTGACCGCGAACTTGCTGCCGTGGATTCAACTCGCCTTGACTTGCGTGGGCTGATGGTGGATGAGTGCTTGCAGGAGCTGGAGCGGTTCATCGACCAAGCCTTGCGCACTAGCCTGCGGGAATTCACGGTGGTGCACGGCAAGGGCACTGGGGCGCTGCGCAGCGCCGTGCAGAAATATCTGAAGGACTGCAAGCACGTGCAAAGCCATCGCTTGGGTGTGTTTGGCGAGGGCGAGCACGGCGTGACGATTGTGACGATGAAATAATAAGAGCGGGCGGATACAATATCCGCCCGCTCATTTTATCCAGTTTACTTGTCGTTAAGGCACGCAATGCCCGGCAGTTCCTTGCCTTCCATGAACTCCAAGCTCGCGCCACCGCCGGTGCTCACGTGGCTAACTTTGTCGCTGTAGCCCAGCTTCTTGATGGCCGCCGCGCTGTCGCCGCCGCCGATGATGGACAGCGCACCGCTTTCCACAATGGCGTTGGCTACGGCGATGGTGCCCTGTGCGTAGGCATCCCATTCTGCCACGCCCATCGGGCCGTTCCAGATTACCGTGCCTGCGCCTTGCAGCTCCTTGGCAAAGCGCTCGCGAGTGGCAGGGCCGATGTCCAGGCTTTCCCAGCTCTCTTCAATTTCATTGCGTGCCACCACTTTGTTGAAGCCGTCGGGGCCGAACTCTTGCGTCACCACGTGGTCAACGGGCAGTTTGAGCTTATCACCGGCTTTGGCCATCAGCTCAAGTGCCAAGTCGTACTTGTCTTTTTCTTGCAGCGACATGCCTACTTTGTTGCCTTTGGCCGCCAAAAAGGTGTAAGCCATGCCGCCGCCAACGATCAGCGTATCTACTTTGCCAAGCAGGTTTTCAATCACACCGATTTTGTCGCTGACTTTTGCGCCGCCCAAAATTGCCACAAGCGGGCGTTGGGGGTTGCCCAGCGCGCCGCCGATATACTCAAGCTCTTTTTGCATTAGATAGCCACACACGGCAGGCAGGTAGTTTGCAACACCAGTGGTGGAGCTGTGCGCCCGGTGTGCTGAGCCAAAGGCATCGTTCACGAATACATCTGCCAGTGCTGCAAATTGTTTGCTCAGTTCGGGGCAGTTTTTGGTTTCGCCGGCTTCAAAGCGCACGTTTTCAAGCAGCAGCACTTCGCCTGCCTTGAGACTGGCCGCAAGGCATTTCGCGCTTTCGCCAATGACATCGCTTGCCATCACAACGGGTGCGGACAGCAGCTCGCCCAAGCGTTTTGCCACCGGTGCAAGCGAAAACTCGGGCATCACTTGACCTTTAGGGCGGCCAAGATGCGAGCACAAAATCAATGCTGCGCCCTGTTCCAGCAAGTAGTTAATGGTGGGCAATGCGGCACGAATTCGTTGGTCGCTGGTGATGTTGCCGTTATCTAGGGGCACGTTGAAGTCGCAGCGCACCAGCACTTTTTTGCCGGTCACGGCAATATCCTCCACGGATTTCTTGTTGAGCACGTTCATATCTATGTAGTCCTTTCCCGAGTAAAATACTAACATCCATTATACTATATATTTATTCATCCGTCAAGCTCCAATGCCACGGAAATTTCAAGTTTTTATCTAGCGTAACGAGATGGGTTTGTCTTGCAGCTGCCGGCCTGTGCTGTCGTAACCCAGCAGGCGCACGGTGCCGTCTGCACTTACTTGCGCCATGGAGGCCATGATGTCACCGCCGTAGCCGTCTGTGGGGCCGCCAGCAAAAAACAGGGGCAGTGGCAACGTGAAGCGTGCGTGTTCTTCATAAGGCTCGAAAAATCTTGTGGCAAGGCCGTGCCAGTGGCCAGAAAACTGCATGTCAACACCCAAGCGAGTTAGCTGCGCAAAGAAATCGTCGCGTGTTTGCTCGCGTTCTTGGTCAATGTTGGGAATGTGCACCAGCGAAAAATGTAGCAGAGTTTCATCTGGCTCTTCCATGTCCGCTAGCCAGGCTAGCTGCTGGTCAAGATATTTTGGGCTTGTGCTGGTGATGGTGCCACGCTCGAACTCGGTTGTGTTGGTGCGATCAATTGGCCAGTCACAGGCCGAGTCAATGACCGTAAAGAGGAAACTGCCAATCTGCACTTGATAATAGAAGCTACGTAGACCCAGCCCCGGGAAAATTTGCGCCGCATATACGCCGCTCATTTCGTGGTTGCCGCGCACAAAAATTGCGGGTACTTCGCTGCCCGTGATCTCGGCACCGGCCCAGATGATATTATAGATGAAATCATCTTCACTATGATAGCCGCTGGAAAAATCGCCCAACATGATGAACAAATCCGGCTGCGGCATATGTGACATGGCCTGCACGAGCTTTTCGGGCTGGTTGTGCCAGTCGCTAGCCAAAGCAATGTTGAGTTCTTCGCCGGCATCGCCTCTAAAAGCAAACATGGGGCTTTCGATGGTTGCACCAAACTTGGTGTAGGAGCTGTGCAGCGCTGGCACTTCACGCGCAAGCACCTGATAGCTATTGCCGTCCAATGCCTCACGCGGAACTTGGAAGTTATGCACACGCCCCACGTGCATGCGCCCGGCATGGTCATTGGGTGTGATTTCGCCGTCGATAATCAAGTAGCCCACACTAGGACGATTGGTAGCGAACACCACGCTGTAATACTCATCGCCAATGTCGAGCACTAGTGGGTTTGTGCTGAAGTCGAAGGAGTCGGCTGCGCGTGTGATGCGCGGCACTGCGACAGTCAGCACCAGTGCCACCGCGAGCACCACCGCCGTGATGACCTGCGCTTTTCGCTTGAGCTTGGGGTGCACCGAAAACACAAAGGGGATGCCGATGAGCAAGCCCAGATGGAACAGGTAGGGCTGCAAATGCTGCCAGCCGCGCGAGAGATAGCGAACGCCGTGGTCAAGCCCAAACGCCAAAAAGAACGCATAGCCGAACAACGCACCAGCCAGCACACAAAGCACCGTGTGAACCACACGCACGGCCTTGCGATTTTCCAAGCGCTCACGCAGCAGCAAAAACACCAGCAATAGCACCGTGCACACAGCCATTACCCACAGCATGGTGGGCACAAAGGCCTCGCCCAGCGGGTAATACTGCGCAATCCAGCCATAGGCCCAAGTTGCGCTATTGAGCAACGCAAAGGCCGTGGCTGCCAAGGCAAAAAAGACAAATGAACCCACTCGTGTGTGAAATGATGCGCCAAAACGCCTGAGAACTTTCATGATAATTTCCTCGCTTTATGTAATGGTTTTGTTTTTATAATGCACCCAGCACAGCACCGTAAAGCTTGCCTGGGTTCTGCAAAAAACGAGCACGGATGCGCTCGGCTTCCGCGGCGTCGGGCGCGTAAACCGTGACGCTGAGCAGCATGTCGTCGCTTTCACCCTGCCGAAAGGTGATGTAAAACCCGCCGCCATCAGTGGGATAGACCGAAATGCGGTTGTCGGCCTCGCGGGTGGCGTGCAGTTGCAGTTGTTCGGCAGCATGCAAAGCGCGGTCGCGCACGCGGCGGGGCAGTTCTTGCGCAAGGGTAGCAGCTGCGTGGCGGTGGCTATCTGGCAGCACAAGGCACAGCTGCCCTTGTTTTGACTCCAGCAGCAACTTGCCTTGCTGGGTGAGCTCGTGCAGCGCGGCGTGGAACTCGAAATAGTTCGCCAGCCCCTCGCCCACAAACACGGCCTCGGCCTGTGTGACGGTAAAAGGCAGGGTCAGCTGCGCGGCCAAATCGCACAGCAGCGTGCGGATTTCATCGCGGCTATATAGTCCGCCGGGGGCAACGCCTGCGGAGAGGAAATTTTCGTCTTTCATGGGTAGCTCCATTATAATGTGAAATCTTGCGGTGTGAAGTTGGCGTAGTAGCGCCCTACGGTTGGCGTGAATTTAAGCAAGCAAAAATCGGGGTCGGTGTAGGACTGTTGCTTATACGCGGCTTTGAATTTGTCTTGCCAAAATCTTTCTTTTACGGTCATGTCATGCACAATTTCCATGCTGCCTTTGAGCGTGCAACCCTTCCAGCGCAGCTTGCGGCTGTAGAAATAGACTGCGGCTTTGGGGTTTTGGCTAATTGCGGCAGCGAACGTTGACGATGTGTTGGTGCAGAAATAAAGCTCGCTTAGGCTTTCGCGGTGCTTGCCGGGCACCACCGCCTTGGTCAGCGGATAGCCATCCGCGCCCACGCAAGACAGGATGAATGTGTTGACTTGCTTATGCAATTGTTCGGCTTTTTCTTTGGCGGTCATGTCTTGTCTCCCTTTATCCTCTCCCAATAAGCCTTAGTGGCCTGCTCATGCTTGTTGTCGCCATAGGTGTAGTACACGCGGTCTTTGAGTACATCCGGCAAGTATTGCTGCGCCACCCAGCGATTCGCGTAGTCGTGCGCATACTTGTAATGCTGGCCGGGGTCGTCGTTGTCCACGCCATCAAAATGCTTGTTTTGCAGCTGGCGAGGTATCGGCCCGCTGTTGCCAGCGCGGATATCCGCCAGCGCAGCACCAATGCCCACATAGGCCGTGTTTGACTTCGGCGCAGTGGCCACTAGCACCACCGCATCCGCCAGAGGAATCATCGCCTCGGGCAGGCCGATCATCTGCGCGGCATCCACGGCGGCCTTCACAATGGGAATAATCTGCGGCCAGGCAAGGCCGACGTCTTCGCAGGCCGTGACCATCAAGCGGCGCATGGCCGAGGGCAGATCGCCAGCTTCAAGCAATCTTGCCAAGTAATGCAGCGCAGCATCGGGGTCACCGCCGCGCATGGACTTTTGATACGCCGACAGAATATCATAGTGCTCATCGCCCTCGCGATCATAGCGCATGGCGGATTTTTGCCCCAGTTCTTTGGCCAGCTCAAGCGTAATTTTGCCCGCATCACGGGATAAAAAACATAGCTCCGCCGCGTTGATGGCTTTGCGCACATCGCCGCCGCATGCGCGGGCAATGTGTTCGTACACGCCATCCTCCACGGTGAAGTCCTCGCCCTGCTCAGCGCGCAAAAAATCAAATGCGCGGGTAATAGCAGGCACAATTTGTTCAGCCGTCAGCGACTTAAACTCAAACACGGTGGAGCGGCTCAAAATCGCACCGTACACGTAAAAGTATGGGTTTTCGGTGGTGCTGGCGATGAGCGTGACCGCGCCGGACTCAATGCACTCGAGGAGGCTTTGCTGCTGCTTTTTGGTGAAGTACTGAATTTCGTCAAGATATAACAACACGCCGTTTGGCGCCATGAGCGTGTTCGTCTGCGCCACTGCGGCTTTGATATCGGCAGTCGCCGCTGTCGTTCCATTAAGGCGCACCAAAGTGCGATCAGTTTGCTTGGCGATGATGTTGGCAAAGGTGGTTTTGCCAACTCCACTTGGGCCATAGAATATCAGGTTTGGCAGCGTGCCGCTTTGCACAATGCGACGCAACGCACGGTCCTCGCCCAGCAGGTGCGGCTGGCCGACCATGTCGTCAAGGCTGTGGGGGCGCAGGCGTTCGGCGAGGGGTTGTTGCATGTTGTCTCCTTAATTGGGCTAGATTCGTGGCTGTGCGTTCCACATGTCGCAGATGGAAAAATTGAGCGTGGATGCAACCACAGCGTCGCGCAGCGGCCAAAGATTATCGACTAGCCGAACCTCAACGTTACGCTCAAACAAGGCGGCAAACACATCGTCAATTGCTGTTACGTGCAGGGGAATTTCGGTTTTCTCGCTCACATAATAACCCGCGCAGGCGTCTTGCAACACAAAATTTGCAGAGTCAAACTCGTAAATATATAGTGTAACGTCTAGCATTTGTTTCAACCAAGCTTGTTCAATAGCAAGGCAATGGCGGCTGGTTGACGAGAAAAATTTCGCGATATCTGTTGCGGTGGTGTGGTCAGCTGCATGGTAGGTCACACGCGGACATTCGCGGGGCGTGAAAAAATTCGGTAAGCATTGTTTGTTAATTGCCCACACAAGCCCCTTTGATTTGCTTAAGTCATCGCGGGTAGGGATGCGCGGCACAAATTGCGCAATATTTGGTTCTGCGCTAACATGAAATAGTCGCATGACGCATTCCTTTCAATACTAATCAAGAGGCAATTCCACCGCAAACTCCACCCAACTGCGGTGGTCGCTGTC
>WRBQ01000003.1 GCA_009784445.1 Oscillospiraceae bacterium | reverse complement strand
TGCACCGACATGACCTTGGTGGCCTTGTGGACCCATGGGGCCGGTCGCGCCGCGTTGGCCGGGATGGCCTTGATGCCCTTGTGGACCTGCCGGGCCTGTAGCGCCACGTGCACCAGCATGACCAATCGGTCCTGCGGGGCCTTGGCAACCTGCTGGGCCCATTGGGCCCGTTGCGCCATGTTTAACGGTGTAGCAAACGGTGTCTTCGCTGGCACCACAGCGGCCCGGTACGGGTGCGGGCAGTGTGGCGGCGGGTGAAAACTGCGCCATGGGCGGACGAATGCCTGCTGCTGCGGGAGCGGACATCGGGTTTAGCGGGTTGCCTGCGCAAGCACGAGCTTTGGCGGCAGCCGCGCGGGCGGCGGTGGGATTGTAATAGTTACGTTGAGCACTCATTGTGTTTTTTCCTTTCTGGCGTTTGAATGATGCACGTCCATTGTGCGGTACAGTTTCATTATATTGGCATAGCGGTGTTTTGGTGCTTGACAACTGTTGTGCACTGTGCTATAATAATTGAAAATATTGTTGAGGAGAGTCGGGTTATGCAAAATGTTGTGGGCAAAAAATCATTGGCAGGCTTTATCATTACGGTTGTAGCAAATGTGGTGCTTGACTTGCTTGTGTTGTGGAATTGGGGTCTGGGGATTATGTTTTTCGCGTTTGTGGGAATAACCGTGTTCTTTGTGGTGAGCGGCGTGTTGGAGCTGCGCAAAACCATTTCGGCAGACCATAATGGTGTGATGGTCAACGGTGTGTTGATTCCCTATGCCAGTGTGGGCACCATGGAAGTGAAGAATAGCGTTTGGCAAAAGAATGTTTCGCTGGTTACCATGGAAGGCGCAACCTACCGCGTGAATGTAACCAACCCCGAAGAAGTGGCAAATGTTGTGATGGCCAACAAAGCCATTGTCGTCGGGCAAATGCCGCAACAGTTCTAACAGGAAAAAATATAAGAACCCACAACGCCTGTTGTGGGTTTTATACTTGACATCGCTGCCAAAATTCGCTATAATAGAAAGCATGGATAACATCACTCGCATTAACCGCAGCCTGCTTAAGCAATTTGGCGGGCGCTTTTGTGCTATACCGCAGCAAAAGCATCTTTCGCTGCAAGGCGAAAGTGATGACTGGCATGCCATTGTGCAAGCTGGCCGGCTGGCGGCTACGTTGTTCAAAGGTGAAGGCGGTGTGGTCAACGATGTGCGCTACACCGGCGCACCAGCTGCGCCCACGCGCCTACCCAGTGTGCAAGACGACACATTAGCGGGACAAGCTCCCGACGTGCTGGTGATTGGCGGCGGGGTAATTGGCTGCGCCATTGCCCGTGAGCTTGCCCGCTATCAGTTAGACGTGATGCTGCTGGAAAAAGAATGCGATGTGGCTATGCACGCCTCTTCGCGCAATGACGGTATGATTCACCCCGGGCTTGATCTGAAAGATAAACGCACGCAGAAGCACCATTACAATCACCGCGGCAACGCCATGTTCAAAGAGCTGTGTGCCGACCTGCAAGTGCCCTTCAAACGCAGCGGGCAGTATTTGTGTTTTCCGCAGCCGCGCTGGCTGCTTTGGGTGGGCAAGTTGCGCTGGGGACGCCATGGTATTCGCAGCAAGTTTTATAATCAAAAACAATTGCGTCGCCGTTTGCCGCACATTCACCCGGCGCTCAAGTGTGGCATGTTTTTCCCGGCGGCGGGCGCGGTGTGCCCATATAGCCTCACCATCGCCTATGCCGAAAACGCCATTGAAAACGGCGCGCGTGTGTTCCTCAATACCGCTGTTTTAGACATGGAGGTACACGAGAGTAAAATCACTGCCGTGCACACAAACAGGGGCACATTGCGGCCCAAACTAGTCATCAACGCCGCAGGCGTGTTTTGTGAGGACATCGCTGCATTCGCGCAGGATCGCTTCTTTTCCATTCACCCGCGCCGCGGTACCAATATAATTCTAGACACCAAGTTCAGCAAGTTCATGAGCCGCAGTGCCTCCACACTGGGCACCGGCGGCGCAGAAGGCTATGGCAAGCACACCAAGGGCGGGGGAGTCATTCACACCGTGCATGGCAATTTGCTGCTGGGTCCCAATGCCGTGGAAGTGACCGATAAAGAAGATTTCGCTACCCATGCGCAGGACTTACGCACCGTGTTTGGGCATCAGGCAAAAACCAGCGAGGCACTTAGTTCCGCGCAGGGCATCGCCTATTTTTCGGGCACGCGTGCGGCCACGTTTGAAGAAGACTTCGTGGTGCGCCGCGGGTTGTATACGCAAAATATCATTCACGCAGCCGGCATGCAGTCACCGGGGCTTACCGCCGCGCCTGCCGTGGCCGTTGACGTTGCCCAATGGGCAGCGGACATGCTGCAGGCCCAGCCTAACGAAGACTTTAACCCGCAGCGGCAGGGGATTGTGGATGCCGCATCGCTCAACAACATTGCGCGCAACACGTTGATTCGCCAAACCCCCGATTACGGTATTATCTTGTGCCGTTGCGAGCAAGTCAGCAAGGGCGAGATTCTGGCAGCCATGCGCCGTCCGCTGCCCTGTGACAGCATTGACGGCATCAAGCGGCGGGTGCGTGCGGGCATGGGGCGTTGCCAAGGCGGGTTTTGCTGTCCGCTGATCACGCAAGTGATTGCCGACGAGCTGGGTATTTCCCTTGACCAAGTGCGCAAAGCAGGCGAGGGCAGCGAACTGCTGTGCGGCGAAATAAAACCAGATGCATAGGAGCAACCATGTCCATCCAAACCAACGTAGCAGTCATCGGTGGCGGCCCGGCAGGGCTTGCCGCTGCCATTGCTGCGGCCAAGCAAGGGGCACAAGTGCTGCTCATTGAACGTGAGGCGCGGCTGGGTGGTATACTCAAACAATGTGTGCACGATGGCTTTGGCGTGCTGCGTTTTGGCGAAAAGCTCGCCGGGCCGGAATATGCACAACGCTTTTTGAATGAACTGCGCCAAACCAATATACAAATTTTAACGCAGACCTTTGTAGATAAAATCAAACCGCATCCCCTCGGCTGGAAAATCAACTTGGTTACGGCGCAGGGCATGCGGCAAGCGTTTGCCAAAGCGGTGGTGTTCGCCACTGGCTGCCGCGAACGCACCGCGCGGCAAATTGGCATTCACGGCACACGGCCGGCAGGCGTGCTTACCGCGGGCAGCGCACAGTTTTTCACCAACATATTGGGCCAATTGCCCGGTCGCCGTTGCGTGATATTGGGCTCCGGCGACATCGGCATGATTATGGCGCGCAGGCTCACGCTTGAGGGCGCACAGGTGCAGGGGGTCTATGAAGCCCGCGGCACGCCCAGCGGCTTGCCGCGCAATGTGGCACAATGTCTGCATGACTTTAATATCCCGCTGCACTTGCGCAAAACGGTTACCCGTTGTTTTGGTTACCCAAGGCTCGAGGCTGTGGAAATCGCCAGTGTGGACGAACACATGCAGCCCATCGCAGGCACCGAAGAGCGCGTGGATTGCGATGCGCTCATTCTGTCGGTCGGGCTGATTCCTGAAAACGAGCTGCTCGAAACCCTGCGCGTGCCGATTGACCCAGTGACGCGCGGCCCTGTGTGTGATCAATACGGCATGGTGGAGCCCGGGTTGTTTTGCTGCGGCAATGCCGCGCATGTGAACGACCTAGTGGACTATGTCAGCGAAAGCGGCGAAATTGCTGGTGCGGCTGCTGCAAGCTACACGGAGCAACCCGAGCAGCAACATGCGCAAATCACCGCAGGGCAGGGGATTATGTATGCCGTGCCGCAGCGCATTGCGTTGCCTGCGCAAGAAATTCCGTTATATTTCCGCGTGAAAGAGGAGCTGGGCAAGTCCCGTGTGGTGATTCGTGTTGGCGAAACCGTGCTTGCGAAGAAGACTTACCTTGCCTTGCGTCCGCCTGAAATGGAGCGCATCATGCTCGACTTGTCACAGACTACACTGCAAGAAGGCGATGAAATCACAGTGGAGGTGCAGCCCCTATGACCAATCTCATCTGCATCACTTGCCCAATTGGCTGTGCCTTGCAAGCAGAACTCGTTGACGGCAAGCTCAGCGTCACCGGCCACAGCTGCCCGCGCGGAGAAGATTTTGCACGCGCCGAGCTCACTAATCCCATGCGTACTTTATGTAGCAACGTGCGTACTAACAATCCCGCATGTCCGCTATTACCCGTGCGCACACAGGGGGAAATCCCCAAAGCAGCCATGATGGACGTGATGCGCCTGCTTGCGGGCGTGACGGTCACGCAACCCTTACAGTGCGGCGACGTGATCACCTCGCTTGAGCCTATCTGCGACGGCAATGTGATTGCGACTTGCGATTTTCCATTTTAGCCAAACGAAAGGACACCACCATGGAACACGACATCTTCGCCACTAACACACACCCCGACACTCTTGAGCAAAATATTTTTCAGAACAGATACGTGAAAAATGAACGCGATTTACGCCAAAATAAAACGGTTTTGATCATTTCGATAGCTGTGTTTGCGCTGGGACTTTTTATGTATGCGATTGATTTTCTGCTGTTTGATATTATGCACGCCTTTCAACTGCCAGCTGTGTTTTCAATTTTTCCGTTAATCGGTTTTGTGTTGTTGGCGGCAAGCATCTGCGGTGTGCTATATGCGCTCATCTATACTCATCTGCTAAAGCGGCGCATCAAGCTCATGCGTGAATTTGGCATCGACCATTCGGCTGTTCGCCACTTTGAACACCAGCGCGCCAGCGGACGCAGCAAAGCTTTTGGCAACACCACCAACCGCCAAAAGGCCTTTGTCATTTTAACAGAAGATTGGCTATATGGCGCATACGTCGGCACGCTGCTTCCTTTGCATAGTAGTGTTGTAGGTACTTGCGTCGTTCGCCATCGGCCAACACATAGAACTCCGCCAATAAATCGGGTTGCGCTCACCTTCAACAATGGCAAAAAATATGCTGTAGAATTCGGCACAAATGGTGATGACATGGAGGCTCTGCAAGAGACTTTGCGGCAACTGCTACCCAATGCGCAACATACCAGTGACATATGGTGATGACATGGAGATTTTGCAAGAGGCTTTGCGGCAGCTGCTGCCCAACGCGCAACACACCAGTGACTTATAGGAGGAGACAATATGTCATACAAAAACTACGAACCCAATTGGTACACCGGCGAAGTGCCGCCAAATAGTTACCGCAGCGTGTTCAAGTGGGGCGACCCAGCACAAATCAAAGCCCCGCGTGAGCGCATGTTCCGCGATGTCATTCGTCGCTTTGGCATTGACGAAAGCCATTTTCATCAATATAGCCAGCCATTGGGTCTGGAAGAAGTGAAGTTCGACATTCCCACCCAGCTGGATGAAAAACACATCGCCGCCCTCAAAGATATTGTGGGCGCAGATTTCGTGCGCACCGACGATTATGCGCGCTTTAGCGTTGCCTACGGCAAAACCATGTATGACATTTTGCGCGCACGCAATGGCATCGTGGAGAATATACCAGATTGTGTGGTCTATCCCGACACGAAAGAGCAAATCGAAGCGATTGTCAAATACGCCAGCGAGCACGCCATTCCTGTGTATGTTTACGGCGGCGGCAGCAGCGTGACCCGCGGCGTGGAGTGTGTGCGCGGCGGCATTTCCTTGGATATGCGCCTGCGCTTTAACAAAGAAGTGCGATTTAACGAAGTTGACCAGCTCATCACCGTGGAAGCTGGCATGAGCGGCCCGAAGCTGGAGGAAATCCTGCAAGCACGGGGCTACACCCTCGGTCACTTCCCCCAAAGCTTTGAATATAGCTGCGTGGGCGGCTGGGTGGTGACCCACGGCAGCGGACAAAACAGCACCTACTACGGCTGCATACAAGATATCGTGCTGGGGCAAAGTTACGCCACCCCGCAGGGCACGATTACGACTGACACCCACCCCCGCAAAGCCACCGGACCCGATCTCGACCGCATCATGATGGGCAATGAGGGCACCTTCGGTGTGCTCACACATGTTACGCTCAAGTTCAGCCGCTTGATGCCGCAAAACACCCGCCGCTTCAGCTACATGTTCAAAGATTGGCCAACCGCCATTGAGTTCGCCCGCCAAGCCATGCAAAGCGAGGCAGGCAAGCCCAGCGTATTCCGTCTGAGCGATGCGGAAGAAACCTCCATCATGCTCAACATGTATGGCATTATGGACACGCCGCTCAAGCATCTGTTTAAGATGAAGGGCTTCAAGGTCAACGAAATGTGCCTGTTCCTTGGCACGACTGACGGCGAAGCAGGTTTTAGCAAAAATGCTGCGAAAAAGCTTGCGAAGATCGCCCGCGCGCACGGTGGACTGACCATGACCAGCTATCCCGTGAAACGCTGGGAGCACGGCCGCTTCACTGACCCCTATTTGCGCGACACACTGCAAGACTTCGGCGTGGTGATGGACACCATGGAATGCGCCGTGAATTGGAGCAACATGGCCCAAGTGCACGCCGAAGTACGCGAGGTTGTTAAGAACCGCCCCAACACCGTGTGCATGACGCACATGAGTCACGTGTATCCCCAAGGCGGCAATTTGTACTGGATTTTCATCATTCTGGAAAACGACGCGGAGGAGTTTCGCAAGTTTCACGCCAGCATTCTGGATGCCATTCAGCGCAGTGGTGCCAGCATGAGCCATCACCACGGCATTGGCAAGATGTTCGGTCCATGGCTTGAGGGACAGCTGGGCAAGAATGAGTACGCTGTCATTCGTGCGCTGAAGAATCACTTTGACCCGCAGAATATCATGAACCCCGGCGGCACGCTTGGGCTTGATTTGGCGGATGAGGACAAGCGCTGCTTGAAGTAGAACACCTTGTAGGGGCGGCCATTGGCCGTCCGTGCTGCGTAAACGGACGCGCGATGCGCGCCCCTCCAATCCCGCGAAAGGAGTTCCATGAAAAATAAAATCATCATCATCGTCGCCATCGTCTTGGCCATTGCCCTGCTGGGCGGCGGAACTTACGGCGCGCTGATTCTCTTCCAACCCTTCCAGCGCGATAATATTGTAGGTTACGGCGACAACATTGATTTAGTCAACCGCGAAATTTCAGGCATGTTGATGGGCGACCAATTCACCATCTTGCAGTTTACTGATACACACTTGGTGAACACCCGCGGCCCTGACGCCCGCACCTTGCGTGAGCTTGAACGCGTCACTGCCCAGCTGCAACCCGACCTAGTTGTGATTAGTGGCGACATGATTGAAGGTCGCTCGGCGCAAGCGCATGTTTTGGTTGACCGCCGCGCTGCCCTGCAAGCGTTGATTGATATTTTCGCGCGGCTCAACCAGCCTTGGGCGTTTGTGCATGGCAACAACGATCATGATAACTTCCTAGGTACAGGCGATGATATTGCTGCCTTTTTGGCTGTGCACTGTGATAATATTCTCATCGCGCAGCAGCCCGGTTTGCCCGGTTCGGCAAATTTCATTGTGCCATTGCTCGACCAAAGCAACACAGTTGTGCATCAATTGATTTTCATTGACTCTCTTGGCAGGTTTGATATTCTGCAGCCCGAGCAAGCGCAATGGCTTGCCGTGCGGTTGCAGCAAGACATTCCTGCAAGCTTGTTTCAGCATTATCCCACGCAGCTGTTTGCTCGCGCGGGATTGTCCAACTGGCCGCGCCCGCATGACGATGCACTGGACGAGCTTTTTCTGCATTCCAACGTGGGTTTAGTGAGCGTCGGTCACACGCACCCGGATGAAAATCGCCGTGCAGTCTACGAGGGCACAGTATTGCAAATTGTGCGTGCGTCGGGCTATCGCCGCGGTGACAGATACCTCGGCGGTGTGTTGATTACGATTACGCTGGACGCTGAAGAGATTTACGAGTTTTACGACTTTGCTTTTTAGGAGTATACATGAAGGACACGTTACGCCTAGCCATTCGCATCATCGTGCCGGCAACGGCGGCGGTGGTGGTGATTTGGCTACTGCTGGGCATGGGACAACTGATGGACTTGCATGGCGGTCAACGTGTGACTGCCCGTGCGGAGTTCGCACGCGTGCCAGTGACCATTACGGCAGACATGACCTTCGTGCGTGAGGAAATCGCGTTGCCTGCAGCAGGCGCTGGCGTGGCGGCATTACTGGTTGAACCCGGCCAGCGTGTAGCCTTGCAGCAAAACATCGCGGCCATCAGCGGCACAACCCAGCAGGCAGAACTGCGCAGCCGTCAAACTGCGCTGCAACAACGCCTGCGCTGGCTGCAAGATTCCGACGGTGCGCTGCACCTGCATGCGCTCAACGTCAACGAGCTTGGGCGGCAGGTGGACGACACCATGTTCGACTTCATGCGTGCACTGGAGCGCGGCCAACTGGCAGAACTAGCCATGCTGCAAGAGAACTTTGTGCAGCAGGCAACTGCCCTAGATGCCGCGCTTGGCGTGCAGATTGACTTCGCCGCGCAAATCGCACAAACACGGGCTGAGCTGCAAACAGTGCAGCAGCAGCTGGCGCAAGAGCAGTTTAGTTATGTGCGGGCACCGCAAACCGGCGCGTTTTATCCGCAGGGCGACATCTGGCCAGCCTTGCAGCCCGCCGAGTTGCAAACCATGACACCCAACGTTTTCTTGGCTGCGCAGCAAACAGCTCCCGAACCGGTGCAGGGCATTGGCCGTTTAGTCACCGCCTTTCGCTGGTACGCTGCAACGGTCCTAGACCTCCACACCGCGCAGCAGCTGCAAGCGGGAAACACCTATACGATAACGTTTCCCATGCAAAGCGCGCGGGAGTTCAACATGCGGCTGGAGCGCATCAACTTTGACGGCGATGATGCCTTGGTGGTGTTTTCCTCCACCGAGCAAGACAGAACTTTGGCCAACCTGCGTCACGCACAGGCCGAAATTACGCTGCGGCATGCGCAAGGTTTGGTGATTCCCGCACAGGCACTGCGCTTTGTGCCACGCGGCGAGGGCGAACGCGAGCGCACCGTTACGGCGGTGTATATCTCCCATGCGGGCAGGCTGCTGCTGCGGCAAGTAGATGTACTGCACCAGCAGGACGACGAGCTCATCGTGGCTTGGAGAAATCTTAACGAATGGCAGCGCGTGGAGGCTGACCGCCTGCGCATTGAGGGTCACGTGCAGCACATCGCACAAGACGGCGGGCGATTTACGCTGCTGGGTCACGGCTTGCGGTTAACGCCGCAGTGGCAAAACACCGCACAGGTGATACCCGAAGGTCCCGCATGGTTCAACGGCAATGCACGCACGTTGTTTGACGACAGCGTCTTCACCGGCGAAAACCTGCAATGGCAGCAAGACGGCGACGCCATTGTGCTCACCGGCGAAAACCTGCAATGGCGCGAACAACGCGGCGCAGGCCTGCGCATTTATGACTACGTGCTGGTGCTGGGTCGCATTGGCGAAGATGACCCATATAGATTACCTGACTAACAAGGAGCATACATGACCAACTACCAAGCCATTGCCGAGCAAGTGGCTGAAGCTTGCATCAAAGCCGGCCGCAACCCCGCCGATGTGCAGCTGATGGCCGTGACCAAAACTGTGCCGGTGCCACGCATTCTGCAGGCCATAGCAGACGGCGCAACATTGCTGGGCGAAAACCGTGTGCAAGAACTGGCCGAAAAAAAGTCGCAGTTGAGCCTCCCCTTTGGGGGAGGTGGCCCGCAAGGGGCGGTGGGGGTGCACATGATTGGCCACCTGCAAAGCAATAAAGTGAACAAAGCCGTGCAACACGCTGATATGATACAAAGCGTGCATAGTCTGAAAATCGCCCGAGAAATCAGCAAGGCCTGTGTGAAGCAAAGCAAGCAAATGCCTGTGCTGGTGGAAGTAAACATGGGGCGTGACCCAAATAAACAAGGCTTTTTTGCCGAGCAAGTGCACGAGGCTTTGCACGAGATTTCGGCGCTGCCGGGGTTGAATGTGCAGGGAATGATGACAATTCCCCCGATTTTTGACAAAAAAAGCGAAACCGCGCAAGTTTTTTTGCAAATGTATCAGCTTTTTGTTGACATGAGGGGCAAAAAAATGGATAATATAAGTATGAGTATGTTGTCCATGGGCATGAGTGATGATTTCGAACTGGCCGTGGCGCAGGGCAGCACGCTGGTGCGTGTGGGCAGTGCGATCTTCGGCAGCAGAATATAGAGGGAGAATAACCGAACATGGGATTAATGGACTGGGTGCGCGGCGGGCGCATGAGCGACGAGGACTACAACGAACTGGATGATATGCAGGACGACGATGGCTATGAAACTTCGCCATTGCCTGCACCGCAATATGACAACGTCATTAGCTTTAACAAAAAGCCGCAGCAACAACAGCAAGCCGCGCAGCCGCAACCCACGCCACGCACCGAAACCTACACCCGTGAGTTTAGCTCGGGCATCACCGGTGGTGGCAGCAACCCCTTTGTGGCGTTTCGCATTTTGAAAAACTTCAACGACGTTGCCGCTGTGGCCGACCAAATGGTGTCGCAACGCATTGTCATTCTGAACCTAGAAAGCTGCGATGATATCACCGGTCGTCGTGTGCTGGATTTCATCGGTGGTGTGGCGCACGCTTGCAAAAGCACCGTAAAAGCCGTGGCCGGTCGCGTGTATATGATTACCCCGCATGGCGTGAATGCCGATGGCGAATTCTTTGAAGAACCAGCGCAACAAACGCACCAAGAAATGGCTGCGGAAATTGCGTATGAGCTATAGTGAAAGTTGATGGAGGAAAAGACAGATGACACCCGAACAAATTAAGGCGCACAAATTCCGCTCGGCGGGCAAAGGGCTTTATCGCAGTGATGACGTGGATGCGTTTTTTCAAGAAAGCGTGGCCTCGTTTGTGAAAACCCAAGAAGAAAACGCACAGCTGCAAGCGCAGGCCGGGCAAATGCAAAGTGCCTACGACGAGTTGTTTCAAAAAACCGAAAAGCTGGCGGATGCTCTTTCACAAATGAAAGGCGAGCGCGAAATCATTCAAAAAACGCTCATCACCGCCCAGCAGTTGGCAGATGACATGACCGAAAAAGCTCGTGCCGAGGCGGACACCTTGGTGGCCAACGCCCGCAAACAAGCCGAGCAAACCAAAGCCACCGCGCAACAGCAAGTGGGCGATATCACGTTGCAAGCCAAGGCCACGGCAGAAAACACCGTGGCGCGTGCACGCGTGCAGGCGGAGGACATGGTGACGCAAGCGCAGGTGAAAGTGCAGGCGCAGCAACAGCTTATTGACCAAGCCAAGCAAGAAATGTATACCATGCGGTTGCGGCTGCTGGATCTAGCAGATCAAATTCCGCAAGACGATGCGATGCTGCCAACCATTGAGCTAACCGCAGAAGATATTATGCCTGCAGCGCAACCCGAGGAAGAAAAGGTTGCTGTTGCCGTTGCACCAGACCCATTTGGTTAACCACCTGCGGTGGGGCTCTACTTTGTGCACGCTAAGGCGCGCAAAAGTCGCTTCGCTGTGTTCTATTATCACCCCATAAAATTCCCGCGCGAAGCGGCTAGGTTTTAAAGAACAGGAAAGGGCATAGCATGAAAAAACAGAAGTGGTGGCTGCGCGCCTGCGCAGTTGCGTTAATTGCCGTGCTGGTGTGGATTGACCAAGCGGTGAAGGTGTGGGCGGCGGCGAACCTGCCCGGGCAAGGGCAGCGTGTATTGATACCCGGCTTGCTGGGGTTGCGCTATGCCGAAAACGCCGGGATTTCATTCGGGCTCTTTGGCAACTCGCCGGCAGTGATGCAGGGGGTGGTAATTTTCACCGGAATTGTGATGCTGTTGGGCCTGTTGTTCATCGTCATGGGCAAGCTCGACAGCCCCACCATGTGGGCCGCGGCGGTGATCATCGCTGGCGGTTTTGGCAACTTTATTGACCGCGTGCTGCAAGGTTTTGTGGTAGATTACTTAGAGTTTTTATTCATGGAATTTGCGATATTCAATCTTGCCGACGTTTTCATTATGTGCGGCATGGTCGCGCTGGTTGTGGTGACGATTGTGACGGAACGTCGCAAAGCAAAGGTGAACGCATGAGGCTTGACCAAATGGTGGCGCAACAACTGGACGTTACACGCGCACGCGCGCAAAGCTTAATCGCCGACGGCCACGTGCTGGTGAACGGCAAACCCGCCAAAAAAAGCGCGCTGCTGGCCGAAGACGATGTGCTTACTTGGCAATTGCCCGAACCAGTGCAACTTGCCGCGCAGCCTGAGGATATTCCCCTTGATATTCGACTGGAAGATGATGACTTGCTAGTGGTGAACAAGCCGCAGGGCATGGTGGTGCATCCCGCGCCGGGGCACAGCAGCGGCACACTGGTGAACGCGCTGCTATATCATTGCAAAAGCCAGCTTAGCGGTATTAATGGCGTGATTAGACCGGGGATTGTACATCGCATTGATAAAGACACCAGCGGGCTGCTTGTTGTGGCCAAAATGGATTTCGCGCATCAGCATTTGGCGGCGCAACTTGCGGCGCGCACTGTGCTGCGGGAGTACCGCGCGGTGGTGTGCGGGCGGTTGAAGGAACACACAGGCACCATCGACCTGCCCATTGGCCGACACCCTAAGGATCGCAAGCGCATGGCTGTGGTTGCGGGCGGCAAACCTGCGGTAACGCACTACCAAGTGCTGCGAGAGTTAAGCGACAAATTCAGTGAGGTGAAGCTCACCCTAGAAACAGGCCGCACGCATCAAATTCGTGTGCACTTGGCCAGCTTAGGCCGCCCAGTGGCCGGTGATTCAGTCTATGGCACGGCCGACAAACGTCTAGTGGGCCAATGTTTGCACGCACAGCGCGTTGCCTTTGTGCATCCGCACAGTGGCGAGATGCTTGATATTACAGCAGAATTACCTGAATATTTTGAGCAATTTATGACAGCAGTAGGAGGATAACATGACCGAAACCCGTAAACAAGAACTGGCACGCGTGGCTAATTTGGTGCGCCAAGGCGTGCTAGAGGGCGTGTTCAATGCCAAGGCCGGGCATCCCGGTGGCAGTCTTTCAGCGGCCGAAGTGATGACGTACTTATACTTTGAGCAAATGCGTGTGGACCCCGCAAACCCCAAGTGCGACAGCCGCGACCGCTTTGTGCTCAGCAAAGGGCACGCAGCACCTGTACTGTATGCCACGCTTGCGCAGCGGGGATTCTTCCCGCCGGAGGAATTGGCTACGCTGCGCAAAGTAGGCAGCCGTTTGCAAGGTCACCCCAGTATGAAATTGTGTCCTGGCGTGGACATGAGCACCGGTAGCTTGGGGCAGGGGATTAGCGCTGCGGTTGGCATGGCGTTGGGCGCAAAACACAGCAAAACCGACGTAATGACCTACACCTTGCTGGGCGACGGCGAGCTGCAAGAGGGTCAAGTGTGGGAGGCTGCGATGTTCGCAGCCGCAAAGCAACTTGACAATCTCGTAGTGATTGTGGACAACAACAACCTGCAAATTGACGGCACCGTCGAAGAAGTGAACTCGCCCTACCCGATTGGCGAAAAGTTTGCAGCTTTCGGCTTTGATGTTGCCGAAATCGACGGCCACTGCTATGATGCGCTTGAGGCAGCCTTCAAGGGTATTGCGAAAAACGGCAGGCCCACGGCCATCATCCTCAAAACCGTTAAGGGCTGCGGTGTTTCGTTCATGGAAAACAACGTGAACTGGCACGGCGCACCGCCCAACGCAGAGCAATATGAAACTGCCATGGCACAGCTGAAAGGAGCGCAAGCATGAAAATGAACGCAACGCGCGACGCATACGGCCAAGCGTTGATTGACCTTGGCGCGAAAAACGAAAAGGTCATCGTCATGGACGCCGACCTAGCTGCCGCCACCAAAACCGGCGGTTTCCGCAAAGCCTATCCCGACAGATTTTACAACGCTGGCATCGCCGAAGGCAACCTGATGAGCGTGGCTGGCGGCATGGCCACCATGGGCTACACCGTGTTTGCCTCAAGTTTTGCGATGTTCGCCGCTGGGCGGGCCTTTGAGCAAATCCGCAACACTATTGGCTACCCTGCGCTGAATGTGAAAATCGGCGCCACGCACGGTGGCATCAGCGTGGGCGAAGACGGCGCAAGCCACCAGTGCAACGAAGACATCGCACTGATGCGCGTGATTCCCGGCATGACGGTGATTAATCCGGCGGACTACCAAGAAGCTTACGCCGCGGTGATGGCAGCCGCTGAATTTGATGGCCCTGTGTATCTGCGCTTTGGGCGCTTGGTACTGCCGCACCTGTTTGACGAAAGCTATAAGTTCGAAATCGGCAAAGGCGTGCAGCTGCGTGAAGGTCACGACATCACCATCATCGCCACAGGGTTGATGGTGCACGAAGCACTCGAAGCTGCTGACAAGCTGGCCGCCGAGGGAGTCAACGCCCGTGTGATCAACATGGCCACGATTAAGCCTTTGGATGTGGACATCGTGCGCAAAGCCGCGCGCGAAACCGGCGCAATCGTCACCGCTGAAGAACACAGCGTGATTGGTGGCTTGGGCAGCGCAGTGGCTGAAGTTCTGGCTGAAAGTCATCCCGTTCCCGTGCTGCGTGTTGGCGTGGAGGATACATTCGGTGAAAGCGGCCCGGCAAAAGATTTGCTGAAGCTATATGGCTTGAGCGCGGAGAAAATTTTTGAGAAGGCAGGCGCAGCATTGGGGATGAAGCTTTCCCTGCTGCATAATCCCTATCCGTAACCAAACGCAGTGCCCATCATAGGACACAGCGAAGCGACATAGTTTTTTTTGGTTACTTTTTTTGCAAAAAAAGTAACAGGACGTGAAGTAAAGAGGGGGAAGAGTATGCAAGTGAGCCGGAGAAAGCTGGCTTTCACGGTGCTGCTAGGGACGTTGACCTTGGCGGCGGCATTGGTGTTGAGCTGGTTTCATTTGTTTAATGTGCGGCCAAATGAGCGTTTTGCCGCGGTGTTTGCGCGGGGCAGCCAACTGTATGTTGCGGTGCCCGAGGGTAGCTATGCCCTGCGGGTGACCGAAAGCATGGTGCAGCACATCGGCGGTGACGCGGATTATCTTTGGTTGGACGAGCGTGACGACAACGAGGTGCATCTTTATGTGGTGCAACTGCGTGACGGCAACGCGCGGCGCATTGGTGGCGTGCGTGCAGCCGAGGACGTGGGCAGTTGGGCGGCAAGCCGCTGCGGGCAGTTCGCGTTTCATACAAATCTAGCGGGCAGTCAGCTATATGTACATAACGCCCGAACAGGCAACAGTGAGCTAATGGCCGAGCGCTTGGCTGCGGTGTTCATGGCGCAAGGGCAGGATGCTGCGTTTTTCACCCGGCGCGAAAGCGGCGCGATGATGCTGTATCGCGTGCGGGCCAATGGCGAACCCGAGCGCATGTCCGGCGTGGTAGAGGACGTGCGATTTTTCTATGACAACCTGCGGGCGATGGTGTTTTACTCGGCCGCCGGCAATCTATATGCCCTCGGTAGCAGCGGACCACCCGTCTTTGTGGCGGAAAATCCCGAAGAAGTGCTGTTTGAGCACTACCGGCCCGGCGGGAACTTATATATGCTCAAAGACACTGGGCAGCCGCAGTTGCAGCTTTATGTATATGACGGCGTGAGCGTGCAGCGGCTGGCCAATGCCGGGCAGCTTCAAGTGATTGCAGCGGTGCGTGCGCATGGTCGCCCCGCTGCGCTGCTTGCCTATGAAAATGAAGATGAGCAAGACCCACGCGGCTGGCGCCTAGCGATGATGACCGAACTTGGCCCGCGAGAAATCCCCATGGGCGAAGGTTTTGCAGGCGGTGCGCAGTGGCAGGCGATGTTCATGCGCACACCGCAGGTGTTGCTGACGCTTGAAAGCAATATGGAGGGCGCAACCTTCGGGCTGCATGGCTATGAATTGCTGGAGCATGGCATTTCGCAGCGGCGTTTTTTGGGCACACAGGTCATGGGCGCCGTGATTGGCCGTTTTGGTGCGTATGTTGTTCGCCAAGAAATTGGCGGCACACGCATGGCGGTTTATGTCTATCATCGCGGCGAAACCATGCAGCGTCTGGTCAATGACGTGCATGCGTATTTCCTCGCGCCCAGCGAAAATGCTCTATTGGTGCTGCATGACGTGCAAGAGGACACAACAGGCACACTCACCGCCTGCGTGGGCGCGGTGGCGCATCACATTGCAAACGGTGTGCAAGCAGGCAGCGTGCAGGCGGGCAACCGCTTTGTGGGCTACGTCAACAACTGGGACAACGGTGCCGGCACGCTGTGGTTAAGCAACTTGGGGCAACGTCCACCGGTGCGCATCGCCGATGGGGTGACTGCAATTTTGGCGGTAAACTAGCGAAGCGACCGAGCCCCACCGCAGGTGGCAGAAAGGGAGTTACATGGCAAAAGGCGACTTTTTTCGTTCACAGGTGGGCGGGTTTCATAAAGATGACGTGCTGCAATACATTGAAGCGCTGGAGCAACGCATGCATTTGCAAGCGCAGGCAACACAGCGCCGCACCGAGCAGCTGCGCCAAGCACGGCAGCGGCAACGGCATTGGATGGCTGCTGCGCGATTGCAGCGGCGGCGGCATGCCGCAGGCGACGAAGTGACACAACAGCTGGCGGAGTTTGCCCGTAAGCTGGAGGATACACAGAAAATTGTGGCGGAAGTAGACCGCGAAAACAGCTTTCTGCGTGAGAAAATTCGCCTGCTGGAAATGGACCCGGTGATACAGGCGCCGGTTGTGCCCATGGAGCAGCTGACCTTGCAATGGCTATTGAGCGACGATGACGATGACAATGAAGAATAGACGAACCGGGTGGCTCAATGGCCGCCCGGTAAGTGTTTTATATGCTGTTGAGCAGCTGCGCGTAGCTGGGCAGCGGCCACAGCTGTTGTGGCACAAGGGCTTCGAGGGCATCGCAGGTTTGGCGCAGCGCAGCCATGGCAGCAAGTGACTTCTCGCTTTGCAGTGCGCTGATTTGCTCGGGCAGCTTTGCGCTCAGGTCAGCAATTTTTGCTAGCAAATTACGTTCCAGCGAGCTATCAAACTCGCTGCCCTTGCGCTGATATAGCTCCGAAAGCTGATTTTGATAGGCCACGCAGGCGGGGATGACGGCATCTTTCACCAGCATAAGCATAGTTAGCGCTTCAATGTGTATCGTTTTTCGGTACGATTGCATGAGGATTTCGTGGCGGGCGTGCAGCTCGCTTTCGTTGAGCACAGCGTGGCGGGCGAACAGCTCAATGCTTTGCGGGGCGAGCATAACTTGCAGCGCGCTTGGGGTATCGGACAGGTTCGATAGCCCGCGCAGTTTGGCCTCAAGCGTCCACTCTTGTGCGTAGTTGTTGCCGTTGAAGAGAATGCGCTTGTGCGCCTTGATGGTGCACTGAATCAGCGTGTTGAGTGCGGCGGTGAAGTCGCTTTCTTGTTCAAGTTCGTCGGCAAATTGGCGCAGCACCTCTGCCACCATGGTATTTAGCACAAAATTTGGCCCCGCAATGGAAAACGCGCTGCCCAGCATGCGAAACTCAAACTTGTTGCCGGTGAAGGCCATGGGCGAGGTGCGGTTGCGGTCGGTGCTGTCTTTGGGGATGCGCGGCAGGGAGCTCACGCCGATTTTCAGGCGAGCACGGCCGGGGGCTTGGTAGTCTTCGCCCATCTCAATGGCCTTTAAGATGTCGGTAAGTTCGTTGCCCAAAAACAAGCTAATAATCGCCGGTGGGGCCTCATGTGCGCCCAAACGGTGGTCGTTGCCCGCACTTGCGGCACTTGCCCGCAGCAGGTCTTGATAGTCATCCACGGCTTTGATCACTGCGGTGAGAAACAGCAAAAACTGCGCATTTTCATGCGGGGTGTCACCCGGCTCAAACAAATTTTGACCGCTGTTTGTGCTCAGGCTCCAGTTGTTGTGCTTGCCGCTGCCGTTGATGCCCGCAAAGGGTTTTTCGTGCAGTAAACAGGCTAGATTATGCCGCTCAGCGATGGATTTCGCTAGCTCCATCACCAGCTGGTTATGGTCGGTGGCGGTGTTGACGGTGGTGAACACGGGTGCGAGTTCGTGCTGTGCGGGCGCGGTTTCGTTGTGCCGCGTTTTCGAGGGCACGCCCAGCTTCCATAGCTCAAGATCAAGCTCTTTCATGAAGGCCGACACCCGCGGCTTAATCGCACCAAAATAGTGGTCTTCCAGCTCCTGGCCTTTGGGGGGCGGTGCGCCCAGCAGCGTGCGCCCCGTGTGAATCAAATCCGGCCGTTGCAGAAACATGGCTTTGTCAATGAGGAAATATTCTTGTTCGGCACCCACGGTTGCATCCACGTGTGTAACTTGCTCGTTGCCGAACAAACGCAGCACCCGCAGCGCCTGCTCGTTAATGGCTTGCATGGAGCGCAGCAGCGGGGTTTTTTTATCCAAAGACTCGCCGTTATAACAGCAAAACGCAGTGGGTATGCACAGGGTCTCATCTTTGATAAAGGCATGGGCAGTGGGGTCCCAAGCGGTGTAGCCACGCGCTTCAAAGGTGCAGCGCAGGCCGCCGCTGGGCAGGCTGCTGGCATCGGGTTCGCCGCAAACCAGAGCCTTGCCCGAAAATTTCATGATGACTTCACCGTCGCCAACCGGCTCAATGAAGCTGTCGTGTTTTTCGGCCGTCACGCCCGTCATCGGCTGAAACCAATGGGTATAGTGCGTCACGCCATGTTCGAGGGCCCAGTCTTTCATGGCGGCGGCCACGGTGTTGGCCATCGCAGTGCTTAGGCGGCTGCCTTGTTTGATGGCCGCGTAAACTTCTGCGGGCAGGCGAGCCTGCATTTCGGCGTCACCAAACACCATGCAGCCAAATAATTCGGGGATGTTCATCCTAGAGTCCTTTCTGTTCTTTTTTTAGAAAAAAAGAACCAAAAAAATTTTACACCGCTTCGCTGTATCCTATTCCAGCTCCATAAAACTCATTGCCGAAGGCGGCTAGGTTTTTTTGTGTTACTTTTTTGCAAAAAAAGTAACCGGGGGGCAACCAGCACACCAGAAGGCGTGAGACGGTATTCGTTCGTCCAAGCGGCGCCTTGCACACGCCATGCGCCGGGGCCATGCCAAGTGCGTTCAACCTCGCAGTTGTGCAGCGCACCAAAGGTATTGATGCGGTTGCCGCAGGCGGTGACGTTGATTTGCGCGTTGCCTGCGAGTTCGCCAAGCTCTGTGCGCCAAGGTGAAATAGCGATAATGCCACAGTCGTGCTCATTGGCCGTAACAGCCAGCACAGGCTGTGCAAAGTGTGTGGCTTCAAGTGCGTAGTTGCCTGCGGGCAGCTCCACCTGCGCATGATAAACCACATTGCCGCCATAGAACGGCAGGCCTTGTGCTGTCCAGTCGCCCCAGGCTAGCTCGCGCACAGGCGGGGTGATTTCGGCTAGGCGGCCGCGCACACGCACGCCGAAATCGCCCAAGATGAAGCAGCTTTCCACCGTGGTGGCTTTGCCGAACGGCAGCGTGATTTCGAGAATATTCTCGCCTGCGTGCAGCTTACCCAGTGCAACCGTTTGGATGGACTCATCCACGTAATGGCCAGTGGGCGTGGTATCCACAGCATGACCATTCCAGGTGATTTGCAGCGTGTCAAGATCTTCAACCGCCAGCTGCACTTGCTCAACGTCAAGCTGTGATTGCACGGTGTAGCGCAGTTTCAGCTGGTGCTGTGCGGGTTCGTCTAGCAAGCAATAGGGCTGCATGCCGCGGGCGACTTCGTTCTCAAGGCCTAAGATAGCTTTGCATTTGTCACACACACGTAAAACTTCTTCGGCAGGCTGCCATGCGCCGCCGTTAAGGCTGTGCTCGGGCATATCCAGCAGCAGCACATTGGGTTCTTCAAGGGTAATGGGAAGCAGTGGAGGTAGGTCGCTATGATAGTTGAGGCATGGTTCTTCAACTGCGGGCGGATTTGCATGCACCCCTACCGTCAAGCGTAGCAGCAAACTATCCTGCCCATGCGCCGTCCAGTCAATCACGGTGTTGCCGTTTACGTAGCAGCAGGGCAGGGGAGTAACTTTGCCAGTGAGGGTGTTGAACTGCTCAGCGCTATATACACCGGTCAGTTGCACTTGCAGCATGCGTGGCCGGTTTGTGTAGTAGTTCGGGCTGGTGTGTGCATGGCACAGGAACAGCCATTCATGTTCGCCATCGCGCCGCCGCTGGGTGATGATATTCTTGGCCGTCACGGCGTTTTCCAGCACCGTGTGCATTTGATAAGGCGCAAGTTCGCCCAGCAGCGCAGTTTTGCTCCACGACACAGCGGTTGCGCTCACTGGCGCGAGTTGCGCGTCCACATGCGTGGGCACGCCGCCCAGCCATATCACATGGCCACCGCGCGCCTCAAAGTCTTGCAACGCTTTCAGTGTCGTGCCGCGGATAGTTTGCAACTGCGGCGCAATCACCACATCGTAGTTCATCGCGCCAACGTTGAATTGTTCAGCAGAGGGGCTGTGCTGCGAGGGCAGCAGCGACTCACAAATGAAGTCAAAATCCTGGTGGGCAAACAGCAGCCAGTCGGTCAGCTGCGCAAAACGGTGATCCATTTCGTCTTGCACGGCTCGGCACTGGCTGTCGGGTCCCCAGTGCAGCCAAAAGCTCTCCACCGGGTGAATCACGCCAACACGCACCTTTGGCGTGCCGCGCGTCATGGCGCTGTTCACGCGGGCAAAATGGCTTTCCATGTGTTTGTATTGCTTGTACCACGGCGATTGGTGCCCAATGCTGGCGGGGTAATCACGCTTGGCCTCGCCACGCATGCTCACCCAATATAGATGCGGCACGCGCACGCTGATGCCCAGCGCGGCCTGCCAGTCGCTCTGTAATTTGTGCTTATAGAACGGGAAATTCCAGTTGGTCACGCCATAAAGCTCGCTCATCACGCCGGGCCGTGCATATTGTCGTGCGGCAGACTGTGCCTGCTTAGCGGTGTTGAACTCGCGGTTGTCGCACAGCAAGTCAATGCCCGGCAGCTGAAACGCACGATAGGAGCGCATGCAGTCGCCAGCGTGCTTGGTTTGGTCGCGTAAGTCTTGTTCGGCCATCATGTGGCCAGTGAGCAGCAGGCCATGCTTTTCGCACCAGTCGCCCATGGTGTCGGCAAATGCACTAGCGAAACGTTCACTGCAATGGTCGTGGTAGCGATAGCGTGCGCGTGAAATTTTGCCACCTGCTAGGTTAAAGAACAGCTCGGGCACGAAGTCAAGCAGATCTTCGCCATACTCGGCCTGATATGTTTCGGCGAAGTCCGTCGTCCACGGCAGGGTAGTGCTTTCGCCCGCCAAGGGATCTTGCATGTTTTTTTTGCGGCCGCACTCGGGTTCGTCGCTGAAGATGGCGGGCACAGTTTTGCCGAACTCCTCGCCCACGGCCTCGCGATAACGCTCGTGGGTCACTTCCACAAAGCGTTCAATCGCGGCTTTCGAAAGCCCATCTACGTAAGTCTGGCCGTTATACCAAGCAGTGGGTTCGTGCACTTGCAGGTAAGCGTAGTAGTGAATAGTGGTTAGTGGATAGTGATTAGTGCTGCGCGTGTAACTAAGCAGGTTGCCTTGTTCGTCTTGCTCAATGGCGTAGCTAGCGAGGAGGAGTAAATCATCGCGTTGCTTGGGCGTGAAGAGCATGGTTTTTTGGCGGTGTTGCGGGTCTTGGGTCACCAAGCCGCCGGCAAAGCCGCTGGGCCACTTGTCTTCGTCATAAAGCCACGCCAGCATGCGCTTGTGCTTGGCATAAGCAGTGCAGTCTTTCACGTGTTGCATGAACACATCGCCCAGATATTCCGTGGCAAGCCCCACTCGCACATGCATGTGAAAGCCGCCAAAACCCATTTGCTCCATGGCATCAATTTGCCGGTTAAGCACAGCTTGGTCAAGCTTGCAGTTCCAGCACCAAAACGGCGTGGCGCGGTATTCGCTGCCGGGGTTTTGGAACGTAGCCAAATCAATGACAGGCTTGCGATTTTCGGGATAAAGCATATGCGTTTCTCCTCGTTGACATTTTGCATTTTGTATGTTATAATAGTACCATAAAAATAGCGAGGTGTCAACTATGAATAATCTCGAAGCGCTGCGCAACAAACACGGGTATTTGTGCGACATGGACGGCGTGTTGTATCACGGCGAACGGCTGCTGCCGGGCGTAACCGAATTTGTGCACTGGCTAGAGAAAGAACAAAAGCAATATCTGTTTCTCACCAACGCCAGCGGCAGAACACCCCTTGAGCTGCAACAAAAGCTCGCCCGCATGGGCCTTGAAGTGGGCGAGGACAAATTCTATACCAGCGCCCTTGCAACAGCACAGTTTTTGCACAACCAAAGTCCAGGCTGCTCGGCGTATATCATCGGTGATCCAGGGCTATTTAATGCGCTTTATGACTACGGCATCATCCAAAACGACCACAACCCGGATTACGTGGTGGTAGGCGAAACCCGCGCCTTTGGCTACGAGCACATCACCCGCGCCATTCACCATGTAAAACGCGGTGCAAAGCTGATTGGCACCAATAGCGACATGACTGCCCCCAGTGAAACAGGCATTATTCCCGCATGTCGTGCGTTGATTGCCCCCATAGAGCTGGCCAGTGAACGTCAGGCCTATTTCATCGGCAAGCCCAACGCGCTGATGATGCGCACCGGGCTGCGTATTCTGGGCGTAAAAACAAGCGAGGCCGTCATGATTGGCGACCGCATGGATACTGACATTGTGGCTGGCATGGAAACAGGGCTAGACACCGTGTTGGTGCTTTCAGGCGTAACAGACGAAGTGCGCATGCAAAGTTACCCCTATCGGCCCACGTATGTGCTGGATGGGGTGGGGGATATTCCGGGCAATTCGTAATTCGCAATGTGTAATTTGTGAAATGAAGATTTTTGGGAGGACAATGGAATGGCGATAGTAATTAGCAAGAAAATCCAAAAGCAGCTGGACAACGTAAACGCGACGTTAGAGCATTGGGAATATCGCACATTGCCTGCGGTGCGTTTTGTTGGGTTGCCGTATAATCCGGATGACCAAATAGCATATAAAAACTATGGCGAGGGCTGGGCAGCCACTCGCGCCGCAGCAACGGCTGTGCTGGATATGATGCCCGAGTATGCGTCGGACTTTGATTATGATTTGACGTTTTTGCACCACTTTGGTAAGCCTGTGGACGAGGTGCATTGTCAAACGTTTATTGGTCGGTTCATGAGAGCGGACACGCCCGTACCCAACGGTTTTGCACATTGGGATTTGATGCCGGACAACATCGGCACGCCTGAGCTCTCATTCCGTTCGCAGTTTGCGTTTTCGGTGCTTGCGGGCGACCATGATGCGATGCATGACGGCGATGGCTTTGATGTGAATGCGTTGTATGACATCACGCGCAACATCATTTTAGAGCAAGGCGTGGCAATTCCCTATCCTGAAATTTACTGGACAGCAGAAGTGCAGTTTGACCGCGCCGACGGCACGATTTTCAACCCGGAAAACCTCAATGTTGAAGATAAACCGTGCGCTTGTGGCTGGCTGTTTTCGGTGCGCAGTTAGCAAGCAATCACCCCAGCCCCCACCACCACATCGCCGTCATACAGCACACAGGCCTGCCCGGGTGCAATGGCACGCTGAGGCTGGTCAAAAGTCACCCGCACAGTGTTAGCTGCAATTTGCTCGGCCGTGGCAGGTTGAGCAGCGTGATTGTAGCGGATCTTTGCTTGAAGGCGGGTGGGTTGCTCAAACGAATCGCAGGCGATGAAGTTGAAGTCAGCCGCATACAAAACAGAAGAAAACAAGCCGTCATTCTCGCAAAGGGTGACGGTGTTTTGCTTGGCGCATTTGCTGTGGACATAAAGGGGGCTAGGCGCGCTAATCCCCAGACCTTTGCGCTGCCCCACGGTGTAGCGAATCAGTCCGCGGTGCTGGCCCAGTACGCTGCCATGCAGGTCGCAGAAATCGCCGGGCGGATAAACCTGCCCGCTGTGCTGCTCAATGAAAGTAGCATAGTCACCATCCGGCACAAAGCAGATGTCCTGGCTGTCGCGCTTGTGGGCGTTGATGAAGCCATGTTCGGCGGCAATGTCGCGGATCTCGCTCTTGCACAAGCCACCCAGCGGCAGCAGCGTGTGAGCAAGCTGCGCTTGCGTCATGCAGGCAAGCACGTAGGACTGGTCTTTGCTGTCGTCCACGGCGCGGCGCAGCAGCCAGCGGCCGTTTTCCTGCGTAATGCGCGCATAGTGCCCTGTGGCCAAGTGGGGGATATCCATGAGCTGTGCGCGTTGCAGCAGCTTTTCGAACTTTAGGTAGCGGTTGCAGTCGATGCAGGGGTTGGGCGTTTCGCCGCGCGCATAAGCCGCAATGAAGCTGTCAATCACCTGCGCGGCAAAGTCGGCGGTGAAGTCCATGACGTAAAAGGGCATGCCAAGTGCATAGGCCACGCTTCGGGCGTCTTCCACGTCGTCGAGCGAACAGCAACTTTTTTCTCTTGGCAAGCCAATGTCCTCATTGTCAAATAGCTTCATCGTTGCACCAATGCAATCATAGCCCGATTGCTTGCACAGCAGTGCCGCAACCGAGCTATCCACGCCGCCGCTGAGGGCGACCATGACGTTTGGTTTAGTATTTTCCATAGGTTTTTGCAAGTTCCACCATGCGCAGGGCGCGATCAAACGAAGCATCGCTGGGATATTCGCAGCCCGTGGCCAGCATGAAACCGCCGTCTTTCTTGAAAATATCGATGTGCTCGCGGCACTGGGCATCCCATTCTTCGTCTGTGCCAATGGCCGCAAGCGCGGGCGTTACGCAGCCGATGAGTGTGATCTTGTCACCATACTTCGCTTTGCACTCGGCGAAGTCTTTGCAGTCGGCTGGTGGATGCAAGAACGAAATGGCGCAGGGGTTCATGCTTTCAATTTGCTCTTTGAAGTAGATATCACGGCCGCAGTTGTGAATCATCACCAGCGTGCCGCGCGCGTGGCAAACGTCGGCGAGTTCTTTGGCTAGGCCACCTTCAAATTCCATCCACATTTCTGGTGACATGATGGAGCCGCTGGCAAACAGGGTGTCAAGCATCACGGCCGCCACACCAGTGTCGATCAATGCGCCAGTGTATTCCTTGAGGGTTTCGTTAATTTCACGCGCGGCGGCCTTTACTGCACCGGGGTCGTCGTAGATATCCATGTACATGTCTTGCTGGTTGCGCAGCATGCTCAGCACGCCCAGCGGGCCAAACACAAAGGCCACAATGGGAATTTCGCCCGCGCTCATTTTCACCAGACGCTGGCAGGTTTCAATGTGCGTCATCATGCGCTTGGATTGCCGATAATCGACTTTTTTGATTTTCGCATAGTCGTCGATGTCCTTGACGACCAGATTATCGTAGTTGGGATGAGCGGCTGCGGTTTCGGGGTACACAAGTTCCTGCCCCCAAGCGTCGCACTCAATAGACAAGTCAATGAGCGTAACAATGCAATCCAAGTCAAAATCCTTGGCGGCTTTGTATAGTGCCGTGGCGCAGGTTTCGGCATCGTTGGCCCATTGCACATAGCTTGCGCCAATCAGTTTGCGCGTCACGCCCGCCAAAATGGGATAAACCGGAACCCGGTCCGCTTGGCGATGATGCAGGCACTCTACCACGCGTTGCATTGGGGTCATGGCGATTCTCCTTTAAGCAAAAGCTTGCTGTAAATCCGCCAGAATGTCGTCAATGTGTTCCACGCCAACGGAAAGACGCACGGTGTTGGGGGCAATGCCGCTGCCGGCCAGCTGCTCGGCGCTCATTTGCGAATGTGTGGTGGAAGCCGGGTGAATGACAAGCGACTTAGCATCGGCCACGTTGGCCAGCAGCGAAAACAGCTGTAACTTGTCAATGAAGGCACGGGCTTCGTCAGCGCCGCCTTTGATTTCGAAGGTGAAAATCGAACCGCCGCCGCGGGGGAAGTATTTTGTATACAGCACATGGTCTTTGTGACAAGGCAGAGCAGGGTGGTTCACTTGTTCCACTTGCGGGTGCGCAGCGAGGAAGTCCACAACCTTGCGGGCGTTTTCAATGTGGCGCTCCACGCGCAGCGACAGAGTCTCCAAGCCTTGCAGCAGCAGGAAGGAGTTAAAGGGCGAAATGCATGCGCCCATATCACGCAACAGCGTAGTGCGCATTTTGATGATGTAGGCCAGGTTGCCTGCTACTTGGGTGAACACCGCGCCGTGGTAGTTGCTATTGGGTTGCGACAGGCCGGGGAATTTATCATTGGCTGCCCAGTCAAAGTTGCCTGCGTCCACCACAACGCCGCCGATGCTGGTGCCGTGGCCGCCGATGAACTTGGTGGCGCTGTGCACTACGATGTCTGCGCCGTGCTCGATGGGGCGCAGAGCATAAGGGGTTGCAAATGTATTGTCTACCACCAGGGGAATGCCTGCGTCGTGCGCGATTTTTGCAATCGCTGCGATGTCATACACGTTGCAGTGCGGATTGCCCATGGTTTCAATAAACAGGGCTTTGGTATTGGGTTGCAGGGCCGCGGCAAAGTTCTGCGGGTCGCTGCCGTCTACAAAAGAACAGGTTACACCGAAATTTGGCAGCATGTTGTCGAACAGATTGTATGTGCCGCCGTAGATGAATTTGTCGCTAATGATGTGGTCGCCAACCTGCGTGATATTCTGGATGGCATAAGTAGTTGCCGCTTGGCCCGATGCCACGGCAAGTGCAGCTGCACCGCCCTCTAGGGCTGCCACGCGTTGCTCGAACACGCCGCTGGTGGGGTTCATCAGGCGGGTGTAGATGTTGCCGGGTTCGCTCAGTGCAAAGCGGCCTGCGGCTTGGGCGCAGTCTTTAAACACATACGACGAAGTTTGATAGATGGGCACGGCACGGGCGTCGGTTGCGCTATCTGGGCTTTCTTGGCCTGCGTGCAGTTGTAGTGTTTCAAATTTGTAGTTGGACATAGTATGTACCTCCTGTTACTTTCATTATAATATAATCACGTTGCGTTGTCAAGCTTATTCAAACATCGGCGTAGATAAATAGCGCTCGCCTGTGTCAGGCAGAATGACCACGATGTTTTTGCCGGCGTGTCCGGGCTGTTTGGCAAGCTGCGTAGCTGCCCACAACGCCGCACCGGAGCTAATGCCTACCAGCAGACCCTCGCAGCGGGCTAATGCGCGGCTGGTAGCGAAGGCATCATCGTTTTGCACGGTGATGATTTCGTCATACACATCAGTGTTCAGTACATCTGGCGCAAAGCCCGCACCAATGCCTTGAATTTTGTGTGGGCCGGGGTTGCCGCCGCTAAGCACAGGGGAATCGGCAGGTTCAACCGCCACGATGTGCACATTGGGGTTTTGTTCTTTCAGATAAGCACCTGCGCCGGTGATGGTGCCGCCGGTGCCAATGCCCGCCACGAAGATATCCACTTTGCCGTTGGTGTCGCGCCAGATTTCAGGCCCGGTGGTGGCAACGTGCACGGCGGGGTTAGCGGGATTGATAAACTGCCCGGCTAACCACGCGCCCGGCATTTGCTCGGCAAGCTCTTCGGCTTTGGCGATGGCACCCTTCATGCCTTTTGCGCCCTCAGTCAGCACAAGTTCGGCACCATAGGCCGCCAAGAGCTTGCGGCGTTCAACGCTCATGGTTTCGGGCATGGTGAGAATGACCTTGTAGCCCCGCGCAGCGGCCACGCAGGCTAGACCAATGCCGGTGTTGCCACTGGTTGGCTCAATGATGGTGGCACCGGGCTGTAGCTTGCCGCTTTGCTCAGCCTGGTTGATCATTGCAAGCGCGATGCGGTCTTTCACGCTGCCGGCCGGGTTTTGATATTCCAGTTTGGCCAGCACGGCGGCACCGGCGGCGTGGGATTTCTCGTGGTTGTGCAGACGCAGCAACGGGGTGTTACCGATTAAATCGGTGATGGATTGAACGAACATGGTCGACCTCCTGCAATTCATATAGGATTACTATGTTATCAGTTTACACGATTCATCGGCATTTGTCAAGTGTTTTTTGAAAAATTATTTCTAGTTGACAGATGAGACGAAAGTATGCTATAATTGGGAAAGAAAATCAGCAATATTGTGAAAGGTGGGATGACCCCATTGCCCAAGCTTAGCCCAGAGTTTAAACAAGAAGTTAGATTCGCCGTTCGCCACCCCATCACATGGTGGAAAGGTGAAGACCTGCCCGAGGAACAATTGCGCCCGTGGGAGGGCGGCATTCACTTTGCACAGGCGGTGTTCAACGGCTTTCAAGTGGGATTCACCAACATGCGCGGCCGCATTTTTGTTGGCGGGGAGCCAGGCTTGATTTCGCCAATCATGAACAGCGGTGCAGAAGTAGTTGGCGCAACCTTTGATGCCTTGACTGACCCGCCCATTGGCGTGCACATGGACCAACGTCAGTATGACGTGGGCATTTTGCGCAAACTCATTCGCTTTCACGCCACGTATGATCCATTGACGTTGATGTTGACTTTGTTCAGCTTTGGGCTTTCGCCATGGGCGCGTGTGGCGACGTGGGTGTTTGTGGGCATGACCCACAGCATCACCCGCACAGCAAGCGAAGTGAGCGCTGCGAAAATTTGGGCAGGCATTACCCCCCACACCGAACAACGCGGCAAAGTTCAGCTTTGGCGTTCCATTGGCGAAACCATTGGCGCGGTGTTTTCCGGCATGCCGAATATTTTTATGGGCTTGCGGCACGTGCTTGGCGTAAACGACTATCAAATCATGGTCATTGGTGCGCTGGTGTTTTTGCCCATCACGATTTTTGGACGCTGGCTACCCAGCTACGCCAAGCAGCGCGTTGACTTTAATCAAAAGGTGGATGCCGTAGGCGAAGAAAACACACACGCCGAAAAACTGACCTTCCGTGAAACATTTGCGGTGGTTAAACACAACCGCTGGTTCATGGTGTGGCTGGTGATTGGCTTGGCGCGTATCATCACGCCGCGCGGCGACCAGATGTTTATTTATCGCTTTCTCATTCGTGAAATGCCGTTCACCATTTTTGGGCAACCCATTGGCGCTGAACTCTTGTTTACGCTAAAAGACATTGTGTTTGGCTTGCCCGGATTTTTAATGACGCCCTTTGCGCTGCAAGCGGTGAAATTGTTTGGCGGGCCGTTGAATTTCCTGCGCACGCATGTTGCGGTGATTGGCTTAACACACCTATTTAGCTTTTTGGTGGGTTGGCAATCACTGCCACGGCTTGTATTTATGTGGACGATGGAAGGCATACGCGGCTTTTTCAACCAATGGGCTGCCGTGCCGCACAATATCATTGAGTACGAAATGTTTGACTATGTGGAATGGAAAACCGGGCACCGCAGCGAGGGTCTGACGCAGTCGGTGTATGGCATCATCAACAAGCTGGTGCGCAACAATCTCACCTCGATTGTTGGCGGTCTTGTGGTGCAGTGGACTGGCTTTCGCGGCTGGGTATTTGATAACCCGGAAGACCAGCCGCAACGTTTTCTCGACACCATTTGGCCCCTAGCGCATGTGGGCATTGTGGTTGCGGAACTGTTTGCATTCATTGGCCTGATGTGGTTTAAGTATCCACGTGACCCGGGCGAAGTAGAGCGCGACCTGATCGAACGCCGTGCGCTGGTTGCTGCACAGCAAGAACTGCGCGAAGAACACGACCTAAACGTGTAATAAGTGGATGAAGGAGCGGAAGTTCGCATGTTCAAAGTTGCATTCATTGGTGCGGGCAGCATTGGCTTCACTCGCAACTTGCTGCGCGATTTGCTCAGTGTGCCGGAATTCCACAACATTGAAGTGGCTTTCACCGACATCAACCAAGATTACTTGGACATGGTGACGCACTTGTGCCAGCAAGACATTGCGCATAACGGCCTCAATATCAAAATACACGCAACCCTTGAGCGCCGCAGGGCGTTCGAGGGTGCAAAGTATGTCATCAACTGCATTCGTCAAGGTTTGCTGGAGGCCTTTGAAACAGACGTGAACATTCCCCTAAAATATGGTGTGGACCAGTGCGTGGGCGACACCCTTTGCGCCGGAGGTATTATGTATGGCCAGCGCACGGTGATTGAATTGCTTGACATTTGCCGCGATATTCGTGAGATGGCTGCACCCGGTTGCCTATTGCTGAACTACAGCAACCCCAATGCGATGGTCACTTGGGCCTGCAATGAATATGGTAAAGTGAATACCATTGGCTTGTGCCATGGTGTGCAGGCTGGCGTGCGGCTGATTGCCGAGGCTTATGACATTCCCGCAGAGGAGATTGACTACACTTGCGCGGGCATCAACCACCAAACGTGGTATATTGCAGCCAAGCATAAAGATCGAGATTTGCTGACCGGGTTGCTTGAGGCTTTCGAAGCCCACGAGCGCATTAGCCGCTGCGAAAAAGTGCGCATTGATGTGCTGCGCCATTTTGGCTATTTCAGCACCGAAAGCAACGGGCATTTGTCGGAATATTTGCCGTGGTATCGCAAGCGTGCGGATGAACTCAGCCAATGGATTGACCTGAGCGACTGGCATCATGGCGAAACCGGCGGCTATTTGCGCCAATGCACTGAGAATCGCAACTGGTTCGAGAAAGATTTCCCTAATTGCCACACATGGCCGCGCCGCGAGTTCGCGCAAGACCAACGCAGCTGTGAACACGGTTCGTATATCATCGAAAGCGTGGAGACCGGCAGGGTGTATCGCGGGCATTTCAACGTGGTTAACGGCAGCACGATTGTGAACCTGCCCAGCGACTGCATTGTGGAAGTGCCGGGCTATGTGGATGCCAATGGCGTGCACATCCCCCGCGTGGGTGAGCTGCCTTGGGGCTGTGCGGCCATCTGCAATGCCAGCGTGAATGTGCAGCGCCTTGCGGTGCTTGCAGCTGTGCACGGCGACATCACGTTGCTCAAACAAGCGATGATGCTTGACCCCCTAGTGAGTGCCGTGTGCAACACTGAAGAAGCCTGTCGCATGACGGAAGAAATGCTTCTTGCGGGAGAGAAGTGGCTGCCGCAGTACAAAGATGTGATAAAATCAATCAGGAGAATCAAGCATGCATAACTTCCATTTCATCGTGGGCAGCCAAGATTTATACGGCGGCGAGGTGTTGCGCCAAGTGGATGAACATAGCAAAATCATGGCTGATGGCTTCACACAAACGCTGCCCTATGCCGTGCACTGGACGCCCGTGGTGCGCAACTCGGCGGAAATTGAAGCGGCCATTGCTGCCGCCAATCACGACCCGCACTGTGCGGGCATCATCACGTGGATGCACACGTTTTCGCCATCAAAAATGTGGATTCGCGGACTCACACGCCTACAAAAGCCGCTGTTACATCTCAACACGCAGTTCAACAAAGCCATCCCCTGGGACAGCATTGACATGGACTTCATGAACCTTAACCAGTCCGCACATGGCGACCGCGAGCACGGGTATATTACCGCACGTCTGCGTCTGCCACGCACGGTGCTGGCGGGGCATTGGCAATGCGAAAGCTTGCAGCAGCGTGTGGCGCAGTGGCAACGTGCTGCCGTGGGCGTGGCAGAAAGCCGCAAGCTGCGCGTGCTGCGCATCAGCGACAACATGCGCGACGTAGCCGTGACCGAGGGCGACAAAGTGCAGGCGCACATCCAGTTTGGCTGGCAGGTGGATTACTATGGCGTGGGCGATATTGTAACCCTAGTGGAGGCTGTGACGCCGGACGAAATTGCTGCGCAGATGGCCGAATACCGGGCGAATTATGAGTTTGCGACAGAAGACATTGCTGCCATTGAATATCAAGCAAAAATGCAGGTTGCGCTGCAAAAGTTTATGCAAGATGAGGATTTCGGTGCGTTCCACACGAACTTTCAAGACTTGCAGCAGCTGCGGCAATTGCCGGGCTTGGCTGCGCAGGATCTGATGCGCCAAGGCTTTGGTTTTGCCGGCGAGGGCGACTGGAAAACCGCCGCGCTGTGCCGGATGATGAAGCGCATGGCGGCTGATTTGCCGGGCGGCACGGGCTTCATGGAGGACTATACTTATGATTTGGAGCGCGGCCTGAACATGGGCGCGCACATGCTGGAGGTTTGCCCCACATTTGCGGCAACCAAACCGCAAATTCACGTGGCACCACTGGGCATTGGCGACCGTGAGCCGCCCGCTCGCTTGACGTTTAAAGCACAGGCGGGTGAAGCCATCTTGGCCACGATTGTGGACATGGGCGACCGTTTTCGCATGATTGTGAATGATGTGCAGTGCGTGCAGCAGCCGCATGATATGCCAAAGCTGCCGGTGGCGGCTGTGCTGTGGAAACCGCTGCCCAGCCTAGAAACCAGCGCGGAGGCTTGGATTTTGGCAGGCGGCGCGCACCACAGCGTGCTCAGCTATGGCCTTGACGCCGAAACCATGCGCCATTTTGCCGAAATGCTCAACTTGGAGTTTGTGCACATTGGTGCGCACACCAGCATCCCCGCGCTGCGGCAAGAGCTGCGCTACAACGATGTGATTTGGAAGGGATAGACCGTGCTGGAACAACTTAAGCATCAAGTATATCAGGCGAACATAAACTTAGTGAAGCTTGGCCTAGTGATTTTCACCTGGGGCAATGTGAGCGGCATTGACCGCGCCCATGGGCTGATTGTCATCAAACCCAGCGGCGTGAACTATGACGCGCTGACGCCCGACGACATGGTGGTGGTTGATTTGCAGGGCAACAAGGTGCAGGGTAAGCTCAACCCAAGCAGCGACACGCCTACCCACTGTGCGCTGTACAACGCATTTGAAGAAATTGGCGGCGTGGCACACACGCACTCGCCAAAGGCAACCGCTTGGGCGCAAGCTGGGCAAGGGATTGCTGCCCACGGCACCACGCATGCAGACTATTTCTACGGCGAAATTCCCTGCACGCGTCGCATGACGGCCGAGGAAATCGCAGGGGAGTATGAACAGAATACTGGCCTAGTGATTGTCGAAGCCGTTGCGGGGCGCAATTCCATGCATGTGCCTGCTGCTTTGGTGCACGGCCATGGGCCGTTCACTTGGGGCAAAGATGCACACGCGGCGGTGTATCACGCCAAAGTGTTGGAGGAAGTTGCTGCGATGGCATTGGATACACGACTGCTGGGCGGCGGCGGTGCCATGCCGCAAGAACTGCTTGATAAACATTTTTTGCGCAAGCATGGTGCGGATGCGTACTACGGACAATAACTTTTGGGGGAAAACGGATGAGGAAAATTGTTTGCATGGCGATTTGCTTTGGCTTGGGTTTGACACTGGTGGCTTGCGCAAGACCGGTTGCCGATGAAGTTGGGTTGCCCATTGAAGCCTATGCTGTGGTGGGGCATGAGCAAGACAGTCACGAGTTTCACATCGACTTGCCCATGCCGCCAGTTCCGGGCGGTTTTGCGCAACAACTCACCACCGAACCTGAGTTCGGCGAAGAAACCACGCAGGCGCAAACTAATTCAGCTGCAACGGCGCAATTGAGTATGTACGCCCTCATGCGCGATGTGGCGGATACGTTTGGCAGCGGTCGATTTTATTTGCGCGGGCGCGCAAGCAGCGCTTCTCCCGCGATGAACAATGCGCTCGTTGTCATAGCTGAAAGTGGAAACCGCAGTGTGTATGAGCACGCCATTGACTGGGCGCATGAGACGAACAGTGCAGCACAGGCTGCTACCATGCGTGGTGTATTTGGCAATACCGCACGCATGTTGATGTTGCCCACGGGTACATACATGACTTTTCCTGCGCGCTACAGTTATTTCAGCTTTATGGATTTTACGGGCGGAGTGCCTACTTATGCAGCGGATTTTGATATACTCGGCGATTTTAAACGACTTAATATCACATCCGACATCACATACATACACATCACCATCGCTGGCCGCATGTATCGAATGACTACTTTGCCCATTGACGGTGGTTTCGCTAACTTTATTTTCTATAACAACCAGCTGCGTCGTGTGGAAGCCGTTTCAGATGACGACGATCGCATTTTCATTGAAGTGGATACATTCCACCGCAACCCGCCCGAAAGCATATTCAGTATGGTGGGCATGCGTCAACTGTCCGCGACAGATCTATTGATGTGGCTTGACGTTGTTGGAGGAGTGATGTTCTAATATTGGAACATCGTATAAAAAAACGATAAAAAGGAGTTGATGTGTTGCGCGCACTTTATCAAAAGCTTACCCAAAAGATTTGGCCATACGACCCTGAACAAGACAACCACGTGTCGTTCAAAGAATTTATCTCGTGGTGTTTTGCCAGCATGGGTTTGGGCGGCTGGAATCCCGTGTTCGACACCGTGGCCATGACGGCAGGCACCGCCACGCTCAGCGGGCTGATTTTTGGCCTGCGACCCATGGATATCTTCGCGGTGTCGCTGATTGCGACGATTATGAACTACGTGGCGCTGCCGCTGGGGCCGTATATCATCGACAACATGGGGCGATTCCCCAAAAAAGTGATGCGCGGGCTGCTTGCGGGCGGCGCGGGCGCCTTATTGCTGGGCATTGTGCTGTGGATACTGCCGCCGCTGAATGTTGCCGCTGCACAAGTGCCACAATTTTTGGTAGACATCGTACTGCTGCCCGACCTGCTGCGCCACATTGCCCTGCGGCTGTTTATTGTGGTGGGGGTTGCTGCGGCGCAAATCACAGTGCTGCGGCTGTTTGGTCGAAAATATGGCAAGTTCAAGCCCATGATGATTTTTTATGGCCCACTGGTGCTGGGTCTAGTGATTGCCGTGACGCAAATTCCCTACCAAAACGTGACGTACAGCACATTGCTGCTGATGACCCATTTTGTCACCGGTGCCATTGACAGCTTTCGTTGGCTATATGCCAACATCAACGACTTCCAAAATCGCATTAGCCCTAACCCGCAGGAGCGCTCGCGCATTATGTCCGTCGCGCCGATTTTCACCGGCCTGCTGCGCTCGATTTACCGCCCGCTGTTCCCCTTGGTTGCGGTGATGCTGGGCGGCTTGGAAAACATCCGCGCATACCAAGTGATTCTGCCCATCTACGGTGCCATTTGTTTGGCGCAAGGGCTGCTTGTGCTGCGTGTGCAAGAGCGCGTGATTGAAGAGAAAAACCATGTGGCGCGTGTGAAATTCAAAGATGGCATTCGCGAAGTGTTCAAGAATAAGTACCAGTGGATTCGCAGCCTCAGCGATGTGTTCACCCGCGTGCCCAACGTGTGGGAAGGCATGATTGTGTGGACGTTCATCTTTGTCACACGCATGCCTTGGGCCTTTGGGTTGGCGGTGAGTTTGTATAAACTGCCCACCAGCACCACTGGCCAGCTGATGACGCCGCTGTTCACCAAGCATTTTTCAAAGCGGCAGGTGATGCTGATTCAGCGGCTGCTGATGAGCGGGGTGCTGCTGCTGCTCATTCCCGCCACTGGCATCACGAATCCCACGCTTATGCTCGTAGTGCTGATGGTGATCATCATGTTGCGCAGCTTTTTGCAGTCTAGCAACGACGTGGTGAACGCCACGCTCATTGGCGACATTTGGGACTATCAGCAATGGAAAAGCGGCGAACGCCTAGAAATGAGCGTGAATACATACTTCCGCTATATCACCGACCCGCTGCTGATGCTCATGGGCTTTGTGCTGCCGTTTTTGCTTGGCCGTGCCGGTTTCTTTGGCGACATGGATGTGTTGTATGACCCTGAGTTTTTCCGCGCCTTCACCTCCACCAACATCTGGTTTGCGGTGATTTCACTGGCCCTTTCGGCACTGCCGTTCATCTTCTATGATCTTACGCCGAAAAAAATGGCGCAAATCAGTGCTGACCTCAAAGCACGTGCCGCCGAAAAAGAAGCCGAGCAAGAAGGGGAGGTGACCGAATGAAAAAGTTAGGACTTGTGCTGCTTTGCGCGGTGCTGCTGGCGGTTGTGTTCCCTAGTTGTGCAATTGACTTGCGCCCCCGCGTGCGCATTGATAACATGGAGTTTGTTGGCGACGCTTATGGCTATACGCTAGTTGCCTTTCGCAATGTGGCAGGGGAGCACGAGCTGATTATCCCCGATGAAGTTAACGGCTTGCCGGTGACTAGCATTGGCCCCATGGCCATTCAGCGCGCCGATGATTTGCGCAGCATTGAAATTGGCCCGTATTTAACGGAAATCCACGGCTGGGGCATCACCAACAACCGATTTTTGCAGCAGTTTGTGGTGCATGAAGGCAACCTGGCCTTCACAAGCTATGGTGGCGTGCTGTTTAGCGCAGACATGACGCGGCTGGTGGTGTATCCCAACGCCAATACCGCTGTGTATATCGATGGCGAGCTGCAAGCCACGGTGAGCTACACGGTGCCGGAGGGCGTGCAAGTGATTGCGCACGCGGCGTTTTACCATGCCATTGCGCTGCATGAAATTGTGCTGCCGGCCAGCCTGCGCGTGATTGAAACCCGCGCATTCCATGGTGCGGTGCATGTTGAGCAGCTCAATCTGCCCGAGGGCTTAGAGCACATCGGCAGCGATGCATTTTTACGCATGCGCGGGCTAACGGAGATCACCATTCCCTCCACCGTGCGTTACATTGGCGACTTTGCGTTTTATCAGGCGGAAAACTTGACGGATATTACGATTCTTGCGCCTTACGAACAAGTGACGCAGGGCCGCCGCTGGCTGCCCGAAACCGGTCCGCTCAGCGCAGTAACACCAACATGGAGGAGCAATTAACATGAAAAAAGCCAAAGTTTTGTTCAGCAAAGACTTCGCGATTGCCGATGTGGACGAGCGGCTGTATGGCTCGTTTATTGAGCATTTGGGCCGTGCGGTATATGGCGGAATTTATCAGCCTGACCATGCAACGGCTGACGAAGATGGCTTTCGCGGCGACGTGCTGGGCCTAGTGAAAGACTTGCGTGTACCGATTATCCGCTATCCCGGCGGGAATTTCGTGAGCAACTACTACTGGGAAGATGGCGTGGGCCCCATGGCGCAGCGCCCGCAACGCCTTGATGTGGCTTGGCGCTCCACAGAGCCAAACTGGGTGGGTACGGATGAATTTGCGCGCTGGTGCAAAAAAGCAAACAGCGAAGTGATGATGGCGCTGAACCTAGGCACCCGTGGGGTGGAGGATGCGCTGAATTTTCTCGAGTATTGCAACCATCCCGGTGGCAGTAAATACAGCGATTTGCGCATTGCGCATGGTGCCAAAGACCCGTATAACTTTAAAGTGTGGTGCTTGGGCAACGAGCTAGACGGCAGCTGGCAGGTTGGGCACAAAACCATGCAGGAGTATGGCCGTTTGGCCGCGCAAACTGCAAAAGCCATGAAGATGTTTGACCCGAACATCGAGCTGGTGGCGGTGGGGAGTTCCAGCGGCACGAAAGATACGTTTCCCGCGTGGGAGGCGACCGTGTTGGACCTGTGCTATGATTGCGTGGACTACATTTCGCTGCACCAATACTATGGCAAGCGCAACGAAGATACGCCGAACTTTCTGGCGAAAACCATGCAGATGGAGCATTTCATCAAAACCGTGACTGCGACCTGTGATTACATCAAAGCCAAGCAGCGCAGCAAAAAAACCATGATGCTGAGTTTTGACGAGTGGAATGTGTGGTATCACTCCAATGCTGACGATGAGAATATCATGAAAAACACGCCGTGGCAAATTGCCCCGACGCTGCTGGAGGATTTATATACGTTTGAGGATGCGCTGCTGGTGGGGCTAATGCTCATTAGCCTGCTTAAGCACTGCGACCGCGTGAAAATGGCTTGCCTAGCGCAGCTGGTGAACGTGATTGCGCCCATTATGACTGAGCAAAACGGTGCCGCTTGGGCGCAGCCGACTTACTATCCGTACCTGCATGTGTCGAACTTTGGCCGCGGCGTGGCGTTGCAGCCGGTGCTCAGCTGTGGCAAGCATGACACCCGCGATTTTACGGATGTGCCGGATGTGGATAGCGTGGCGGTTTATGACGAAGAAAATAGCGCGCTAACGGTGTTTGTCGTCAATCGTGACTTGGAGGATGCAACTGCCTTTGATGTTGACCTGCGCGACTTCCCGGGCTTCGGCTTGGTGGAGCATATTTCGCTGACCTGTGACAATTTGCAACAGCGCAACAGCGCAGCGGGGCAGGCCGTTGCGCCCAAAAAAGAAAAAACCGGTGTGCTAGACAACGCTTTATATCAAACCCAGCTGCAAAAAGCCAGCTGGAATGTGCTGCGCTTTGCGGCGCCCCTGCGGGGAGCAGTCGCTTCGCGGTAACACCTGCAGAAAACAAGAAAATCCCACTCTGGTTTTTTTTACAGAGTGGGGTTTTATTTGATTCGCAGCTATTGTTGCGAAGCGGGGAGCCCCACCGCAGGTGGTCAAAAAAGTTGTAAAAACTGATCTTCGTTTATCACAGCAATGCCAAGTGCTTGCGCTTTGGTGAGTTTGCTGCCCGCCGCCTCGCCCGCCAGCAGGAAATCTGTTTTGGCGGATACCGAACCGCTAACCCGGCCGCCGTGTTGCTCAATGAGCGCGGCGGCTTCTTTGCGCCCCAGCGTGGGCAGCGTGCCGGTGATGACGAAAGTCTTGCCGGCCAGTGAGCCGTCAGTTTGCGCGGGCAGGGCGGTGGTCATGTTTAGGCCAAGGTCGCGTAGCTGGTTGAGCAAGTCTAGGTTGGCGGCTTGGCTGAAATAGCTGCGCAAACTTTCGGCCATGGCAGTGCCGATGCCGTCAACATCAAGCTCAACTTTGTGCTTCGTTTTGAGTTTGCCGGTTTTTGTGGTCTCAGAGATGATTTCTTGTGTGGCTGCAATCAGCGCATGCATCGTGCGGTATTCCCGCAGCAACAGCTTGGCGGCATCCTCGCCCACGTGGCGAATGCCCAGCGCAAACAGCAGCCGCGCGGGATCCTGCGCCTTGCTTTGCTCGATTGCTGCGCACAAATTTTGTGCAGACTTTTCGCCAAGGCCATCCAAGCTGGCCAGTTGCGTGGGTTGCAGGCGATATAAATCTGCGGCAGTTTGCAGCAGATTGGCTTCTAGGAGCTTGTGCAAAATTGCCTCGCTTAGGCCTTCGATATGCATGGCTGCACGGCTGCAAAAGTGGATCAGCCCTCGTAACAATTGGGCAGGGCAGTGCGTAAAGTTTTCGCAGCGCAGTGCTGCGCCGTCGAGGGTTGCCGTTGTGCCGCAGCTTGGGCACTGCGTGGGCAGTTGATAGATTTCATCGCTCACCGGCTGCAGCACCCGCACAATTTCGGGGATGACATCGCCGGCTTTGCGTAGCAGCACCCGTGCGCCAATGTGGATGCCCTTTTCGTTGATTTGCTCTTGGTTGTGCAGCGTGGCGCGGGCGACGGTGCTGCCTGCGAGGAGCACAGGCTCCAGCACAGCTGTGGGGGTGAGCACGCCCGTGCGGCCAACGGTGACTTCCACGCCCAGCACAGTGGTTTCGCGTTCTTCGGGTGGGTACTTAAATGCTGCCGCCCAGCGGGGGAATTTCGACGTGGCACCCATTTGCTGGCGAATATCATGCTGGCTAACTGCGATGACTGCACCGTCGATATCAAATGGCAAGGTTGCACGTGCCATACCAATGCGCTGCACTTCTGCGAGCACCTCTTCAGCTGTTGCGCACAGCTTGTGGTCAATCACACGCAGGCCAAGCTGCCGCATGATGGCCAAAGCTTGTTCGTCATCTTCATAGGCCAAATTGTCGCTGTGCAGCACGCCAAAGCAAAACATGCTCAACTTGCGTTGTGCGGTGATGGCTGGATCTTTTTGGCGTAGCGCACCGGCTGCCGCGTTGCGTGGGTTCTTGAAGCCCTCTAGTTGGGCAAACACATCGCGCGGCATATAAACTTCGCCCCGCACAGTGAGCGTGGCAGGCTCATTAAGACGCAGGGGGATTGTCTGGATGGTGCGCAGGTTGGCGGTTACGTCCTCGCCAACTTCGCCGTTGCCGCGTGTTGCGCCGCGCACAAAAACGCCCTCTTCGTAGCTCAATGCCACTGAAAGGCCATCGATTTTTGGTTCCACGATGAACTGTGCGTCGGATTGCTTGGCGAAGATGCCGCTTAGCCAGCCTTGCAGCTCGTTTTCGTCAAACAGATCTTGCAGGCTTTGCAGCGGCACGGCATGCGCCACGGGCGAAAACTGTGCGCTCACATCGCCGCCCACGCGCTGGGTGGGGGAGTCCGCCGTCACCAGCTCGGGATGAGCGGCTTCAAGCAGTTCCAGCTCGCGCAGCAGCATGTCGTAGTCGCGGTCGGCGATTTCGGGTGCGTCGTCCACGTAATATTTTTGGTTGTGGTAGTGGATTAGTTCGTGTAGTTCGTTAATACGGTTCACAGCTCAATCTCCGCATAATGATCATCAACGGGGTCGTAAATGAGGCTGCCCACGAACTCGTCTAAGGGTCGCACGACGGCGGGCAGTTTGCTGCCGATGACTTTATTTACGCGACGCATGATGATGAGGATGGCTTGGCCAACCGGGGTGTCAGGGCCGTAGTGCTCAGTGCCGCCAAAAATGTTGCGCGCAAGCTCCAGAAACAGCTCTTTCACGCGCACTTTTTTCGCCTCTTTGGGAATGCGCACGCACAACAGCCGAGCCACGCTGCCGAGCGTTGCGCGGTTGACATACTTGCCTGCGAAGTTGATGAGCCGCCAGTTTTTCTCAATCACGTGCCGCTCCACACTAAAACCGTTGGCGTGATCAACGAGTTTTTCGCGGTCAGTGGCGGCACTTTCTACGATGGAGCGCAGCAGATAGTCAAAATGCTTGGCCAGATATTCTTGCGCGGTCAGCTCGCCAGTGTCGAAGCCTAGGTCGTCCATAAAGCGGGTTTTCACCGTCATGCGGCGGCCGTCTAGGGTCACTTCGCGAAACCCACCGGGGTGGCCCACCAGCGCCGCAGTGTTCACCTCGGTGTAGGGATTGCCCGCCGGGGTGACAATGGGGTTGATGTTCATGATGTGTGTGTGGCCGGTGAACATCACGCGCAGACCTGCGTCGGCTAGACGCTGGGTGGTCTCTTGCCAATTGCCCAACATGTCGCGCTGCGAAATCACGGGATAAATCGGCGAGGGTGGCAAGGTGGGGTGGTGCGTGGTGCCAATGAGGACTTGGCCGTCGGCGCGGGCCTGTGCAATTTGCGCCAGAATCCATTCCATCATGGGTTCGTCATAGCCGCAAAAGCTGCGGCCATTGCCGTCGTCGTTTAGGCACAGCATGCGGTAGCCCGGTGCAAGCTGCACCACATAGCTCATGCCCGGGTCGGGCGAATAATCTGCGATGGCGTCACGCGGGCCGAACTCTTCATAAAGTCCCGCCAGTTCGTGGCGAAACACGCGGCCTTCGGGGTGCTCCAGCGGTGGCAGGCCGGTTTCGTTGCGTGTTTCGGGGCTGGTGAGGCCGTAGTCATGCGTGGCGGTGGTGACGATCACGCGCTTGCCTGCTTGCTGCACCGCACGTAGGCGTGGGATGAGCGCCTTATGTTCGTCGGCGTGGCCGTTGCAGGTGATGTCGCCGCTGATGAGCAGGATGTTACAGTCCGGCTCGGCGAGGAACATCTCCAGTGCTTTGTCGATGATGGGGATGCTTTCCAGCAGTGTCTTTTGGTCGGTATGTGGGGCTTGGGTGGGCATGGGATTGCGGGCGAACAGGTGCGTGTCGGTAAACTGCCAGAACTTTAGTTTTTGCATGATAAACTCCCCTATGTAGACGGCAATCGCCGCCTTTAGTAGTAACCTTTACATTGTACCACGACCGTCAGTCCACGTCAAGTAGTTTCCCTGCAAAATCGCACAATTCTTGCGCGATTTCTGCGGTGGCGGCTTCGGTGAGCACGTGGGCACAGCGGCCGCTTTTGCCGGGTGTGATGAGGATGCGTCCGTTTTCGCGCTGTAAAACTAAGCCCTCACGTGCGGTAAGCACTTGTTCTTGCTCGCCAATGAGCTGTTGCAGCATGCTGGGCGAACAGGGCAGGCTGAATCTTTTGCGTTGCACGTGGCAGGGTGGCAGCTCGGTGATTAGTTCATGCAGGCTGCATTTGCGCTCTTGCATGACTTGCAGCAGCTTGATGGCTAGGAATAACCCATCGCGTACCCAGTGTTGGCGAGCGGCCAACTGCCTTGCCTTGCTGTCGCTTTGGTCGGCGGGGCAGCTGAGGTAACGCAGTGTGCTGCGACCCGCTAGTACGGCCAGTTCGTCAAGAAATTCGGGTGCATCGAAGGGTAGCGCGATGTCGCCGTGTGCGAGCTCTGCCTTGCAGCAAATGGCAAGCAATTGCTCGTGCGAGTAATGCACATCATGCTCGTGTGCGGTTAACCACGCGCTGAGCTGTGCGCCGTCTTCGCTCACTTGCAGCGTTAGGCTGCCTTGCCCCACGCTGCAATCCAGCCTGTCTAGGGTGTTTTCTAGGGTGGCTTGCACGTGTGGGTTTTCACTTGCCACGCGCACGCTGCTGCCTTTGAGCCCCTGCGGCGCTTGGCGCATTAGCTCACGTGCATACATGGTTTTGATGGCCTGCATGTTTGCAATTTCGTGGCAGTCTTCGTCGTCGGCGTGGGTGAACTCGGCGCGGCGCAGGCGGGTTTCGATTTCGCGCTCCAGTTGCCGCGGCAGGCTTAGCCCGCCTTCGCCGCGCAGCAGGATGGTTGGTTCGTCGCCGCCACTGATGAAAATACCTACGCCCAGCCCGCAAAAGGCGGTGTAGAATGATAACTGTGCCGCAAAGCTTTCACCGCCGAAGTCCCAGATATGCGCGCCAGCGCTGAGCAAACCGCTGGTTAGCGCCATGGCAAGGGCATGTGCGCGAGGCGTGCCGTCGTGGGCGATGCCCGCTTTTTTGCAGCTTTTCACGCTGCCGATGGCGCAGCCCAGCGCTGCACAGGCTTCGGGGGTTAGGCGCATGCCCTCACTGCCGCCAATGCCGTTGTCTTCAAACAGCGCAGCGCTTTGGTTGCCATATTTCACATGCTGTTGCACTTGGGCAGCCGGTTCAACCTGTTTTTGCGGCCAAACCGCCACGCCGGGCATGAGTGTTGCGGCGGCGCCGATGCATGCACGCTCGCCTACCGTTGCACCCTCGTTAAGCTTTGCCCCTGCGCGAATCTGTGTACCGCTGCATACAATCGCACCGGTGAGGCAAGCATCGGCAGCAATATCGGCGTGTTCAAGTAGCACACTGGCGCGCACTTTGGCACGCTCGCCCACGCGGCAGTTGTCATCTAAAACGGCATGCGGGCCGATGACTGCATCGGCGACGATGCTCACATTTTCGCCCACGTGCACTGGCGGGATGACGGTAAAATCAGCGCCGCGCGGCGTGTGGCTGGGCGGCATGTTGCACTGCACCGCGCCGTCGAGCATATCGCGCTGACATTGCAAATAAGCTGGCAGGTCACCAATGTCGCACCAATAGCCGGTGCTGTTGCAGCAGGCGATGCGCTCACCTTTTGCCAGCAGGGCAGGGAACAAATCCTGCGCAAAATCATACTTTCCCTGTGCTGGTACGAGACTCATGATGTCCGCGCGAAGAATATATATCCCGGTGTTGGCCAAGTTGGTAGTGACTTGCCCCCAAGCGGGTTTTTCCACAAAGCCCACCACATCGCCGTTTTCATCCAGCTGCATGAGTCCGTATTCGCGCGGATCTTCCACTTCAACGCCCAAAATCGTCACCGCCGCGCCGCTACTTTTGTGCCGAGCAATGGCTTCGCTCAGGTCAAGATCGCACATGGCGTCGCCGCTGATGACGAGGAAATCGTCGCCCCAGTTGCGTGCGCAAAGGGCCACGCCGCCGGCCGTGCCTAGGGGGCTTTCCTCTTTTACGAACGAAAGGGGGAGGCCATCATACTGTCCGTTTGGGTAGCGCTGCTCAATTTGCTCGGCCAAATAGCCCAGCGAAACGCAAGCTTCGCGCACGCCATGCAGCAGCAGCAGGTCGAAGATATACTCCAGCACCGGCTTGCCGCACAGGCGAGCCAGTGGCTTGGGCATGTTGCAGGTGAGTGGTCGCAGGCGGCTACCCTCGCCCCCGGCCATGATGACTGCTTTCATAGAAAAAGCCCCCTTCGCACATTTCCGTTAGTATGCGAAAGGGCTTGGTAAATTATGCATTTTACACGCTGAGATTTGCTGTGATTTCGAGATATCGTTTGGTGGCTAGCTCGCTGGGCTGACCTTTTTGGCAAAACGATAGCTGCGCAAGTTTTGCAGAGTTGCGCTGCGGCACAATCATGCCGTCAACTAAATTGCCCTGCAATGTGCGAAATGCTTGCAAAAATCGCTCATCTTGTTTGGCTTTGTCGTAGAACGACAACACATAAACATACTGGAACAAGTTGTAGCTCCATAGCGGGTACTCCACCTGCATGAAGCGGCTACCCATGCCATATTGGCACGGACCAATTGGCTTGCGAATTACCCAGTGGGCAAGCAAGAATTCCACGGCATCGTCCAGCTTTGGCTCGTTGTTCAAGTAGCTGCTGTGGCGAAAAGTATCAAGCGCATTGAGCGTGGGCAGCGGGTTGGAGTATTCTGTCTCCGGGCCTCTGCCAAAGGAGAATTTATTGCAGCGCCAGCCGCCGTCGGTGTACGGCGTGGCTAAGAAGTGCTGCAGCGTGGTTTGGATGCGTTCGTCTTGCACGTAACCTAGGCGGCACATTAAATTGGCGGCATAGGCCGTGTGGCAGGGCAAAATTCCCCCGGTGGGGTAAAGCTTGAAGCGGCCGTCTTTGCGCCACGTGCTGAAAAACAGCTCAGCAACGGCTTGCAAAATGGGGTCGTCATGCTGCATGCCAAGCTCCAGCAGCATCAGTGTGCTGTCTAGGCAAGAAAACGGCGAGCCTTTAATTAGCCGGTTGTCGGGCGTGGTCCAATAATCAGCGCCCAAGTCGTGCCGGTGCGACAGGATGATCTCCATATCGCCTTGGTATTTTGCGTCAATGGCCATGTTACATTGCCTCCACAGCCTCAATGCCCAGAATATCTAAGTGCAGCAGAAGGATATCTTGCGTGAGCTTGCACAAAGCCAAGCGGCTTGCACGTGTTTGTGCACAGGTTTCGTTCAAGATGTTGCTGTTGTGGTAGAATTTCGCGAAGGCCACGGCGATGGTATAAGCACTTTCGGCCACGAAGTTGGGCGCTTGTTGCGCAGCGGCTTGGGCGAATTGCTGGCCGGTTTGCAGCAGGGCAATGGCCAGCTCGCGCTCGGCGTCGCCGGTGAGCTGCGCGAACTGCGGGGTATCATCACTCGCCTTACCTAAAATGGAGTTAATGCGCGCCAGCATGTATAAAATATAACTACCTGTTTTGCCCTCGAAGGACAAGAATTTTTGCAGGTCAAAGACATAATCTTTCGCCCAATGGTTGCTTAAATCGCCAAACTTGATGGAGGCCACGGCGATTTTTTGCGCGGCTTGCGGCTTTTCGCTGTCAAGAATATAAGCGGAATCGGCGATTTTCTCCATGGCTTGTGCGGTGGCTTGCTCCAGCAAATCACTCAGGCGCATGGTGCCGCCATCGCGTGTTTTGAAGGGGCGGCCGTCGGCGCCGTTCATGGTGCCGTTGCCGATGTGCACAAGGTGCAGGTCTTCGGGTGCGATGCCGCTGTTGTGTGCCACGCGGAACACTTGCTTAAAGTGCAGCGCCTGGCGTTTGTCCACCACATACCAAATGTCGTCGGGCGCAAACTCTTGCACGCGCTGGAGGATGGTGGCCACGTCGGTGGTTTCGTAGTTGCAGGCGCCGTCGCTTTTGATCATAATCGCAGGCGGCAGGGGTGGGTTGTCGTCGTCGCGGGTAACATCAACCACCTGTGCGCCGTCGTCAAGCCGCAGCAGATTTTGCTGCTTGAGCGTATCCAACACAGCGGGAACGAACTGCGCGGCATAGCTTTCGCCGTACCAGTAATCATACGAAACGCCCAGCACTGCGAAATCCTCGCGAAAATTCTCGCACGACACCTCAATGATTTTCTCGCCCAGCACGACTTTGTCGGGTTCGCGCTGTTGCCAAGCCACGGTGTAATCTTGCGCTTTTTTGCGAAAGTCGGGATCGGTTTTGCTGCGTGCGCTGGCTTGCGGATAAACCTCGCTGAGCAGCGGCCCAGTGATGTCATCAGCCGTTTTGCCCAGTTCCTCTAGCTGTGCAATTACTTGGCCCATTTGCAGGCCCCAGTCGCCTAGGTGGTTGTCTGCAATCACCTTGTGGCCGAGGAATTTCATCAGCCGCTTGAGTGATTCGCCAATAATCGCCGGGCGCAAATGCCCAACGTGCAAGGGCTTGGCCACATTCGGACCGCAATAATCCAGCACGATGGTGCGCGGATTTTCGGTTGCGGGCACGCCAAAGCGAGCATCGCTCGCAGCAATTGCCAAGCCTTGCAGCAGAAATTCATCTGTTACATTGAGGTTGATGAAGCCCGGTGGGGCGACATCCACCATGGCGAATGCGGGGTGTTCGGCTAGTTTTTCAGCCACGGCTTTGGCGATTTCCATGGGCGGGCGGCGCAGTTGTTTTGCGCCTTTCATGGCGCCATCGCACTGAAACTGGCACAGCTGCGGCCGGTTGGATAAAATCACACGCCCCAGCGCGGGGTCGAACCCGCATTGCTCAAACGCTGCGGCGGCAATGGCACTTAATTGGTCTAACATGTCTCGCTCCTTGGTGTGGTAATATTAATCTCCAGCTGGTTGCTGCTGACCATGTCGGCAGAGAAATCTAGGGTGTAGTTGAGCTTAATTTGTCCGCCTGTGCGTGAAAGATCAGACTGCACTTGCCGTGCAAATACGCCCAGCTGCATCATGCCGGCGGGGGTGTTGTAGTAGCATTTGTGGCGCACACCTTGCTCAAGCGTGAGGTCTAGGGGGAACTCGCCTTCGCGGGTGAGTGACACGATTTGGTCATGCACACGCAGCGCCGAGCGGCTGCCCTGCAGGCCCTCGCTTTGCTCCACATAGTTGAGCTGCCAGCCATCGTCGAGTTGTTCGAGCATGCCGTCGCACAGGATTTCCGAGCTGTAAGACTCGCCCTGCACGCGGTGTGAATCACGGATTTCAATCATCACGGGTGTTTTGTTTTGCGTTGCCATCGTTCTCCTTTTATTCATACAATGCCGTCAGTTCCTCGTGGGCTTGCTGTACCAAAAAGTGCGCGAATTCCTCGGCCAAGTCAGTGAGCTTGAAGGCGTGTTGCGTGCCGGTTTGCATGTTTTTCAAGCGCACGGCACCGGTTTCTAGCTCGCTGTCGCCCAGCACGCAGGTGTAGTTCGCGCCGATTTTGTCGGCATATTTCATCTGCGCTTTCAGGCTGCGGCCAACGATATCAACCTCTGCGGCAATGCCCTCGGCACGCAGCTGTACAGCCAAACTGAACGCCGCGGCATGGGCTTGCTCGCCTTGTGTGGCGATGTAAAGCTCGCAGTTTTCACGCGCAGGCAGGGGAGTGCCCGCCGCTTGCAGGTGCAGCAAAATGCGTTCCAAGCCCAACGCGAAGCCACAGCCGGGCATATTCGCGGGGCCACCCAGCAGCTCAACCAAGCCGTTGTAGCGCCCGCCGCCGCCGAGCACGGGATTGCTTTCTAGGCCCTCTAGTTCGCTCACGAACTCCACCACGGTGTGGGTGTAATAGTCTAGGCCCCGCACCATGCGGGCGTTGAGTGTAAACGGCACATCAATGCTGCTTAGTAGCTGCTGCACTTGCGCAAAGTGCATGTCGCAGTCGCCGCACAGGTGCTCAAGCGTTGCCGGAGCTTGCGTGGCAATGTCGCCACACACGGGCGACTTGCAGTCCAAAATGCGCATGGGGTTTTTCGCCAAGCGATCGTGGCAGGTGCCGCAAAGATCTGCTGTGCGCGCATCAAAGTGCTCGCGCAGTTTGTGCAAATAGACCTTGCGGCAATCGGGGCAGCCAATGCTATTGAGTTCAATGCGGTAATTCTCAAGCCCAATGGCAGCGAAGTATTCAGCCACCAAGGAGATCATTTCGGCGTCGGCGGCGGGCGTGGAGGCACCAAAGCATTCCACGCCAAACTGCGAAAACTCGCGGTAGCGCCCGGCCTGCGGCTTTTCGTAGCGGTAGCAGGTGGTGATGTAGCTAACTTTGCAGGGCAGTGCGCCGCCCAGCAGGCCGTGTTCTAGGCATGCGCGTGCCGCCCCGGCAGTACCTTCTGGCCGCAGGGTGATGGAACGCTCGCCTTTGTCGAGGAAGGTGTACATCTCTTTTTGCACCACGTCCGTGGTGTCGCCCACACCGCGTTCAAACAGCTCAGTGTGCTCGAACACCGGGGTGCGCAGCTCGTGATAGCCGAAGTTACGCGCGGTTTGCAGCGCGGTTTCTTCCAGATAGCGGTATAGATATGTTTGCGTGGGCAGCACATCGCGTGTGCCGCGCACGGCTTGGGTGATCAGTGGCATTAGCTAATCCTTTCGCTGAGTTCATAAAGTTCATGCGGAGCAAGATCTTGGCCGCGTGGCCATTCAATATAATCGCCATTTTCAATGATTTTTACCGCACGAAAATAGTTTGGGTCGGCGAGTTCACCGAACCAAGAGCCGGAAATATACGGCGTAACATCAAAGCGTTTTTTTTCGCCGGTTTCGTAGGTTAGGTTAAGAAAGTATGGTTTTTCTGTTGTGATATTTGTAAGGCGTGGAATATTGGTCATAAAAGTACCTACTTCAATGGGTCGATACGGAAGAATTTTTCACCATCGCTTAATAATTGCCAATTGGCATATAACTCGTCACGGTGGATTTCCATCCAAGCCAGTACCAAATGCATTTTCCCACGAGGGATTTTTCCTTCCAGCACTTCACCGTCTAAAGTAATGACGATTTTGTCGCCGGAATATTCAACGTGAATGTGTGGCTGGTTGTGTTTGCCGCCAACTTCGCGGTACATACGCACAATGATTCCGTAAAAGCTTGATACTACCGGCATAGGTCACCTCAAAACTCAATTTTCTTGCGATTAGCCTTTTGCATTTCGCGCCAGTCCAAGTCACCGCGCTCCAGTGCATGAATGAGTGCCTCGGCGGTAGCGATATTCGTTGCCACGGGGATGTTGTGCACATCGCACAGACGCAGCAGATTGTTCTCCTCGGTGCTGTCGTAATCGCCCAAGCCATTGCGAAATAGCATCACCAAGTCAATTTCATCGCACGAAACCATGCTTTCCACTTGCTCTACCCCACCGGTGCCGGGGTACAGCAAGTGCACTTCTAAGCCAGCGGCTTCTTGAATCATGCGCCCGGTGGAGCCGGTGGCAAACAGCGTGTGCTTGCCAAACACGCCCGCATAGGCAATGCAGAAATGGCTGATTAGCTCTTTTTTTGTGTCGGATGCAATCAGAGCAATGTTCATGCGTCGGCCTCGCTTTCTTGGACTTCTTCGAGCGGTTCTTCTTCAGATTTGGGTACCTGCGCCATGGTGACCACGTGTTCATCTTCGGCGGTTTTCATCACACGCACGCCTTTGGCCGGGCGGTTGTTTTGGCTAATTTGCCTTGCCGGAATGCGGATGATAATACCGTCGCTAGCGATGAGGATAAGGTCTTCTTCTTCGCTCACGGCGGCCATGGCGGCCACTTTTCCAAACTTGCTGCAGTGGTAGTTAATCAGCCCTTTGCCGCCGCGTGATTGCAGGCGGTAGTTATCGGGCGTGCTGCGGCGGCCAAAGCCGGTTTCAGTTACAGTGAGGATAGTTTTTTCGGGGTCAATGACATCCATGCCTACCACGGCGTCGCCTTCGCGGCCAAGGGTGATGGCCTTCACGCCGCGGGCGGTGCGACCCAGAGGACGTGCGTCAGTTTCGCTAAAGCGGATGGCCATGCCCTCACGCGTGGCAACGAGCAATTCGTTGCTGCCATTTGTCATGCGCACCCAAGCCAGTTCGTCTTCATCTTCTAGGTGCAGGGCGATCACGCCGTTTTTGCGCACGTTGCGGAATTCGCTCAGTGCAATGCGTTTGATGATGCCCCGGCGTGTGACCATACACAGGTAGTGCTCGCCGCGTTCAGCTTCAGCTTCGTCTTTGCTCACCTGAATGAGCGCCGACACTTGCTCATCAGGCATAACTGGCAAAATATTCACGATGTTCATGCCGCGGGCGTTGCGCGCGCCTTCGGGGATTTCGTAGCCCTTGAGGCGATATACACGCCCCTTGGTGGTGAAAATCATCACGTAGTCGTGCGTGCTGCAGGTGAACATGGTCTGGACCACGTCTTCCTCGCGGCGGGTGAGGCCCTTGATGCCGCGGCCGCCGCGCTTTTGCGATTGATATACGTCAATGGGCTGGCGTTTGATGTAGCCCAAGTTGGTCATGGTATACACGCAGTCTTCCACGGGAATGAGGTCTTCGATGTCCATTTCGCCGGAGATCGCCACGATTTCGCTGCGGCGGGGATCGGCAAATTTCTCGCGAATGCGTGTGAGTTCGTCTTTAAGCAATTCCATCATGCGGGTGGGGTTTGCAAGCAGGTCTTCGAGGTCGGCAATCAGCAGCTTGAGCTGTGCCATTTCTTCTTCCAGTTTGCTGCGTTCAAGGCCGGTGAGTTGCCCCAGCCGCATTTGCACAATGGCCGTGGCCTGAATGTCGTCGAACTCAAAGCGTGTCATCAGCCGTTCTTTTGCTTCGCCAATGGATTTGCTGGAGCGGATGATTGAAATGACTTCGTCAATGTTGTCTTGTGCCACCAGCAGCGCTTCGAGAATGTGTGCGCGCTCGCGGGCCTTACGCAAGTCAAACTCGGTGCGGCGGGTGAGCACCTGCACTTGAAAGTCGATGTAGTGTCGCAGCACTTGCTTGAGATTAAGCAGTTTTGGCTCGCCATTCACCAGTGCCAGCATGTTCACGCCAAAGCTGCTTTGCATGGCGGTGAATTGATACAGCTGGTTGAGCACAACCTGCGGGTTGGCATCACGTTTCAGATAAATCACAAGGTCCATGCCGCCGCGCGACGAAAAGTCGTCTGTGCCAGCAACGCCTTCAATTTTCTTTTCGTTGGCCAGTTCTTTGATGTGTTTTTCCAGCCGGGCTTTGTTCACTTGGTAGGGCAGTTCGCTCACATGGATTTGATAGCGACCTTTTTTCTCGCGAATTTCGGCCTTTGCGCGTGTCACCACTTTGCCGCGGCCGGTGGCATAGGCAGCGCGAATGCCCGAACGCCCCATGATGGTGCCTGCAGTGGGGAAGTCGGGGCCTTGGATGTGCTCCATGAGGTCTTCTAGAGTGCAGTCGGGGTCGTCAATCATGCAACAAATGCCGTCGATGACTTCCCCCAAGTTGTGCGGTGGAATATTGGTGGCCATGCCCACGGCAATGCCGGTGGAGCCATTGACCAGCAAATTGGGAAAACGCGCGGGCAACACGGTGGGTTCTTTGAGCCGGTCGTCGTAGTTGGGCACGAAGTCCACGGTATCTTTTTCAATGTTGGTGAGCATTTCGGTGGCGAGCTTGGCTAGGCGGCTTTCGGTGTAACGATAAGCCGCGGGTGGGTCGCCATCTACCGAGCCAAAGTTGCCGTGGCCGTCCACCAGCATGTAGCGCATGCTGAAATCTTGTGCCAAGCGCACCATGGCGTCGTATACCGATTGATCGCCGTGCGGGTGATAGCTACCCAGCACAGCACCAACGGTGTCCGCACATTTGCGATAGGCTTTGTCGGGCATCAGGCCATTGCGGTGCATGGTGAACAGGATGCGCCGGTGCACGGGTTTGAGGCCATCACGCACGTCGGGCAGTGCCCGCGCGGTGATGACCGACATGGAGTAGTCAAGAAAGCTTTTGCGCATTTCCTTGGCAATTTCCACGTTTACAATTTTTTGTTGTTCTAGGGTGGTTTCGTCAAAGCCCAAGGTGGTTACCTCTTTCGCTTACTGTTTTTTATGCTTGTTGTTGCAAGTTGCCCGCTGCGGAAGCCCAATCTTCCTTAAACCACAGGCTGTAGCGCTCGGTGTGAAAGCGCAAAATGAGAAGGTCGGGGTCATCGGGGCCATCCCAAAGCTGCTCCATCGCCGTGTTTGGAATCCACATGTCTTGTTTGGTTGTAATGTCAGTACAAGCCTGCACAGTGCCAACGAGATTGATGTTATATTCGCTGGAGTTGATGCACACACAGGCCTTGTTGTTTTGGCTAATACGCTCGGCATAGCCTCTGCTGATTCTGGTGGCAAAGGTGAGCCAGTTGATGCCGTCGGCCTTCACGATGGCGAAGGTAGCGGCGCAGGGGTAGCCGTTTTCGTCAATCAGCGAAAGCGCGGCATAGCCTTCCCAAACATATCCTGTTTTTGCGTTGATGAGTTCACTTGCGCGATTTATGACGTCCAAGGTGGGGCACCTCTTTCCTTACAATCTATAACAACTCTCTCAAGTCAAATCTTAGAATTGGCTCTCCACCGCGCTGGTGGATTGTGATTCTAAATTCTGAGTCTTCATCCATAACATCTACCGTTAGAAATTGAAATATGACGAGCCCAGAGATTGTTTCACCTGGATTGAATTGCGTATTTGCGATTGTCCAATCGCCGCTTCCTTGCAGAACGATGCCGTTTGCAACGATTCGATCTGCTCGGAAATAAAGCGTATGATTTAAGTTTCCTCTAATCATTGTCATGCCATCTTCTGCATGCCGACCCAGTGCTTCATCCGCTCTTGATGGAAAAAATATTTCTGGTTCACTTCCGGTCAAAGTTGCTTGAACAGACGCAATCAAAAATGTGTAGCTTGCCTGCGGAAGAACCAAGTCCGTTCCATTGAGCAAAAAATCGTTTTCAAGTGTTAAACTTTCTACGATAATATCCCATGTATCAAGTTGATATCTCTGTCCAATTTGCGCCATGATAAGACCATTATTTGAGCCGCTAGAACAGCCTGTTAAGGCAAGGATGCAAGTAATTAAAGCAAAAGCTATCCCATATTGAAACATTCTTTTTCTGTTCATCAAAGTCACCTCTAAATATCCAAGTTTTTCACTTTTTTGGCGTTTTGTTCAATGAACTCGCGGCGCGGCTCAACTTTGTCGCCCATGAGGATGGAGAAAGTTTCGTCCGCCGCAAGGGCGTCTTCAAGCGTTACGCGCAAAACCGTGCGGAAGCTTGGGTCCATGGTGGTCTCCCAGATTTGGTCGGCGTCCATTTCACCAAGGCCTTTGTAGCGCTGAATGTCGCAGCCCTCACCCATGTCGGCCAGCAGGGCATCGCGCTCGGCATCGCTGAAGGCATAGTAATGCTTGCGGCCTTTCGATACGCGGTAAAGCGGCGGCTGGGCGATGTAGATGTAGCCGTCTTCAATCAGCGGGCGCAGGTAACGGAAAAAGAACGTGAGCAGCAGCGTGCGAATGTGTGCGCCGTCCACATCGGCGTCGGCCATGATGATGACTTTGTGGTAGCGCAGTTTTTCAATGTTGAAGTCTTCGTCAATGCCGGTGCCCAAAGCAAGCACCACGGGAATGAGTTTTTCGTTACCGATGACTTTGTCTAGGCGTGCTTTTTCCACGTTGAGCATTTTGCCCCAAAGCGGAAGAATCGCTTGGTAGCGCGGGTCGCGGCCTTTTTTGGCCGTGCCGCCTGCCGAGTCACCTTCCACAATGTACAGCTCGGTGACTTCGGGGTTTTTCTCGGTGCAGTCTTGCAGTTTTCCGGGCAATGCGCCGCCTTCGCCGCTGCCGGCTTTTTTGCGGGCGAGGTCACGCGCTTTGCGGGCGGCTTCGCGGGCGCGGCTGGCATCAAGAGCTTTGCTGAAAATCGCTTTTGCTACGCTGGGGTTTTCTTCAAAATAGGTCATGAGCTTGGTGTATACCATGTCGCTGACCAGCTTAGTCATGTCGGTGTTGCCGAGTTTGCCTTTGGTTTGGCCTTCAAATTGTGCGTCGGTGAGTTTGACGCTAATCACGGCAGTCAAACCCTCGCGAACATCATCGCCGGAAAGATTCTTGTCGTTGTCTTTAAGAAACTTAAACTTGCGGCCGTAATCGTTGAACACACGCGTGAGTGCGAGCTTGAAGCCGTTCACGTGCGTGCCGCCGTCGCTGGTATTCACGTTGTTGGCAAAGCTCAGCAGCAGCTCGTTGTAGCTGTCGTTGTATTGCAGCGCAACATCGGCGCTTTTATCACCCGCCACAGCGGTGAGATGAATGGCCTGTTCGTGCAAGGGGGTGAGACCGCGGTTGTTGTTGAGGAACTCTGCGAAGCTGGCGATGCCGCCGACGTAGCAAAACTCTTTTTCAATGGGCGCGGCTTCATCGCGCAGGTCGTCCAAGGTAATGCGCAGGCCTGCGTTGAGAAACGCACTTTCACGCAGACGACGCTCGAGAATCTCAAGTTCATACACCGTTGTTTCGGTGAACACCTCGGGGTCGGGCTTAAAGCTGATGAGTGTGCCGGTTTGATCGGTTTCGCCCACTACTTCAAGGTCTGTGGCAATTTCGCCGCGTGCAAAGCGTTGGCGATGAATCTTGCCGTCTTGGCTTACTTCGACCTCGAGCCATTCGCTTAGCGCATTCACCACGCTGCTGCCCACGCCGTGCAAACCGCCCGATACTTTGTAGCCGCTGCCGCCGAACTTGCCGCCGGCATGCAGCACGGTGAGCACCACAGTCACAGCAGGAATACCCATTTTGTCATGCACGCCCACGGGAATGCCGCGGCCGTTGTCGCGCACGGTGATGATATCGCCGGGCAGAATTTGCACGTTCACTTGCGTGCAAAAGCCCGCCAATGCTTCGTCAATGGCGTTGTCTACAATTTCATACACCAAGTGGTGCAGCCCGCGCGGCCCCGTTGAGCCAATATACATGCCCGGGCGTTTGCGCACGGCCTCCAAGCCCTCAAGCACCTGAATGGAATCTTCGTCGTAAACTTCGGTTACAGCGGTGTTTAGTTGCAGTTCTTGTTCGTCCAAGGGAACCTCCATCACGGCCGTTCATTGGCCATTGTCAATTGTTACTTGGGCTGTTGCCCTGGCACTTGCCCGCTCATCAGCTGTTGCAGCATGCCCGGTTTTTTCTCTTTTTTGGGGCGATAGATGGGCGGGTGTTCCAAACGTTTGCAGGCGTTTTTGCCAGCGGAGCTGCACAGGTATTTGTTCACCTGCACGGCCACAGGGCGCAGGTCATCACTCAGATAGTCTAGGCAGTCGGCCAGTTGCACGGCCGAAAAGCTGCCCAAGATGGTGACACAAACTGTGCTTTGCGCTTCGTTCATGCCGTTTTCGTAGACATCGTTGAACAGATTAAACACGCGCTTGAGCTGCACTTTATCGTTTTGTTGCAAGCTTTGCAGCACAGCAGCTGTGCCGCATTTGCAGAAAAATTCGTCGGCCAAAAACTCACCATAGTGTTCGTAATTGTCTTTGAACTCCGCACGCAAGTCAGGGTAAATGCCCGTGAAGCTGTTGCCCAGCGCAAGGGTGTCGTAGTAGGCATCGCCCTTTTTGATGGCACTTTTGCTGATGCTTTTGGGCGGCGGTTTTTTGCCTGCGGCGGAGGGTTTGTAGCTTTCTTTGTTGAATTTTCGCGTAATATTCTCCGCAAGTACACCGCCCCAAAAATTCAGGTCGCGGTCGGTGGCGGAGCTAAGCTCCAGCAGGCCAGCACTGAGGTTGGTGAACTCGCCGTCTGCGTCGTCGCTGTGTTCAAGCGTCACGCGGTCGTCGGCCAGCACAAGGTGCAAAACGCCCTCTTCGCCGCTGAACACGGCGGTGTTGGTTTCGGTTGATTTTTGTTGGGCAAACCCGGCTTTTTGCAGCGCGGGCAGCATGGTTTTGGTTAGCGCCTGCAGGGCGGTGGTTTCACTAAGCATAAGCTTTCCTTTCGCGTGTTTATAACATTACTATTATAACACAAACAAACGCACATTGCAAGCTTTAGTTGTGAAAAGCACAAAAAAACCCGAGAAGTTCTCGGGTTTTCGCTTATATCTCATTGCATGACTAAAAATTCGCTGCTGTTGCGGTAATATCCAGGATGCCGTAGCGGCCATTGTGGCGGGCGAAGGCGGTGTGTTGGTCGATAAGTACAATGTTTTGGAATTGCAGAGGGATGACAATGGCGCCAATGTAGTTTAGAATGCCCCACTGTTCGCCTTGTTGCACGGCGATGATGCCCAAATCTCTATCCCAACCCGGGTTATCAAAAATGAAATCAGTCACTAAAGTAGCATTGTGCACCAATGCCCATGGTTCGCCAAAGGCCTCAGCTGGCAAGCCAAAGTTGCCCTGGTCCCCGCGGAAGTTTTCCTCAACAAACAGCGAAAAATCAACGCGCCGTGCTAAAAAAAGCCCGTCTGCTAGCCATGTATTCGTTTCATTAAAGTTGACCCAATCCATGCCATCATAACTGTGGCTTTCTCTGCCATGCCCAATGATGCGTTGGTCAGGGTCAATCCAACGATCGCTGCCGCCACCGCCGCCATGGTCACCACAGCCCCATTCGCCTACTTCACCAGTAATAGAATCAATACGCATGTTCATCGGGTTAACAAAAACGCCACAGCAGTTTCGTACATGCCCCAATTCCAACGTTGGCGCAACCCGCCACACCACGCCGTTGATTGTCACAGGCGGGGGTAATTGCACCGTTGTGGCAATTTCGGTTGTGGTGTATTCATCTGTGGTGGTGTATTCCGTTGTTGTGGTTTCGTAGTTTTCTTCAACAACAGTGCGATTGGCGAGCATAGGCACAACCAACAGCGCAGTAAGCCCAAGCAGCACAACAGCCAGCACTGCAGCGATGATAATCAGCACGTGTTTTTTCATCATAAAGCCCTCCATGCCACCAGTATAGCACACTTTGCGGCGAAAGTAAAGTTACAAAGTTGTAACTATTTACTCCCGTGCCCAAAGCAGCGTGGCAAGGCCCTCAGCTTCGGCGGTGAGGGGGTCATCAAGGGCTTGAAACGCCGCCAAGTTGTTGTAGCGCACAAAATATACTCGCATGACGGTGTGGTACGTGGTGTGCCACTGCGGTTCGTCGGGCACAATGGTATAATAACCTGTTTCTTCGTCGAGCAACCACGGATACCAATCGAAGCTGTATTCCAATGGAATTGTCCACTGCGTACTGTGGCGGCGTAGACCAAGAGTAGAAAAAAGCCATGCAGTGCGTGTGCCGCGCAGGGTGAAAATATACACATCTTCAATTTCATAGCCGTATTCGATTGCTGTGCGCGAAATTTCAACCCTCTCGACGCCTTCGAATGCATGCGCGTGCGAGGTGATGACCAAGCGCAGTTCCGGGCCTTGCCAATGTTCACGTGTGAAAGAAACATCACGCGGGCGCACATTGAGGGCAACAGGGTTGGGCATGATTTCATCGCGCATGGCATATAAAAGCGTTGCCAGCCCTGCTAGAATAGCCAAGCTTGTGACCACCGCCACCGCAACTTTTATGCCCCGCAGCCGCCGTTTTGCGTGTTGCAGCGATTGTGCGGCGTTGTGTGAGATTTCGAGTTGTGCGGCTTGCATGGCGGCCAGCTGCGCTTGGCAATCTTCGCAATGCTGCAGATGTGATTGCACCAGTGTGCGGCTTTCTTCGCTGGCTAGCTCATCGGTGTAAAGCGGCAGTAAATCGCGCACCACAGCGCAGCTTAGTTCAGTCATGATAATCCTCCATTTGCGCGTAGATTTTTTGCTTGGCACGGTGGTAGGTGACTCGCGCCCAAGTTTCGGTTTTACCAAACAGCGCAGCAATGTGTGCAAAGGGCAACTCGCCAAACACACGCAGCGAAAACACCTCTTTGTAGGGCTCGGGCATGGCATGCAGCACTTCGTGCAAACGCCACGTTGCATCGCGGTTTTCTAGGGCTTGGGCGGGTGAATCTGCGCTATCTTGCGGCTCGGGCTGATGTTCAAGGCTGGTGATGCGGCCATACTTACGATGCTGCGAACGCCATGTATTCTTGGCGATGGTGCACAGCCATGCCTGCAAATTTTCCTGTCCGTCATAACGCTTAAGCGCCTTGAGTGCCTTGAAGAAGGTGTCGGCAGTGAGTTCTTCTGCTAGGTGGTCGCTGCCCGTTAGGCGGCGTGCATAGGAAAACACAAGCGCGAAATATTGGCGGTATATCAGTTCAAATTCGTCCATGGCCAGCCTCCTTTCATGCCCTACACAAATAAAACGCAGCAATCGGCATTTCGTTACAAGTTTGCGCAAAAAAGACCGAGAAAATTTCTCGGTCAAAAGCAAAACGTCAAGTATTTAACACCTAGTGCCCCACCAGCAGCCCCAATTGGGCGGCCGACAGCAGTTGCGGTTGCAGCTATTCCAGCAATTCCAACCGCTCCAGTTGCAATTGTTCCAGCTGTTGCAGCTGTTCCAGCCACCCCAGCCCCAGTTACATCCCCACATATTCAATCACCTTTCCTTGGGAAAATTGGACTTGCTGGTAATATTATATGCAGGTGGGGACAAGGGGTTACATCAATGCTAAATTACCTCCCCCTTGGGGGAGGTGGCGCGTCGCTTGCGGCGTGACGGTGGGGGTCAAAAGCCGCCGTCCACGCCCAGCACTTGCCCGGTGATGTAGCCTGCGTGCTCGTTTGCGAAAAACGCAACAGCATGGGCAACATCTTCCGGCGTGCCAAGGCGGCCTGTGGGGATATCTTGCACAAGCTCGGCGGGATTAAGATGGCTGTTCATGGGCGTGTTGATGATGCCCGGCGCAATGCAGTTGACGGTAATGCCGCTGGGAGCGACTTCCTGTGCTAGAGCGTGAGTGAGACCAACCACCGCGGCTTTGGCGGCGCTGTAGGCAACTTCGCAGCTGGCGCCTTGCACGCCCCACACGGAAGATATGTTGATGATGCGGCCGCGTTTTTGCGCAATCATGTGTGGCAGCGCGCGGCGGCAACACATGAACATCGCCCGCACATTAATGGCGAACAGGTCGTCAAAGTCTGCGGTGGTGGTGTCGGTAATCAACTGCTGAGGCAAGGCAATGCCTGCGTTGTTAATGAGCACATCAATGCCACCAAGGCGCTGCTCCGTTTGCTGGAACAGCGCCTCGATTTGGTTTTCGCAGCGCAGGTCGGCCTGTATGCCGCCTGCAATGGGTGTTTGATGAAAATGGCGAACTACATGCATGCCGTGTTGCTGTAGTAGGTCAGCAATGGCGCCGCCAATGCCGCCGCTTGCGCCGGTGACTAATGCGTTCATCACTAGCTGCCCAACAGGCCGCCAAGCAGGCCGCCGCCGCCTTCGCCCATGCCTTCCATCAGCGTCATGAGTTCGGCCATAGGCATGCGGTTCATGCCTTGGGTGTTGAACAAACTTGCGGGCGGGCTGGCGTTGAAGGTGTCCACTTCAATGATGGAACGGCTGCCGTCGGGAGCCCGGGTTTCCATGCGCACCAGCGCACCGTTGCGGAAGAAAAAGGTGTTGTCACCCAGTTCAGCGTTGGGAAGGGTGGCGGTGAGGTATTCACGGCCGCCTGTGGTAACGCGAGTGGCTTGCAAGTCTTCGGGAATGGTTAGATCGCCCAGTTGCATCACGTCAAACTCGCCCATGTCCATGGCGGGCATTTCTTCGCCAAAGAACTCAACCATGTCGGCAAAGCTCAGGAAGGTGTTGCGTTGTGGGAAAGCGATGATGGGGCCTGCGGGGTCGATAATCATGCGCATTTGGTTGCCAAATGTGCCGTTGAAAATGGCGGCTTGAATGCGCGATGCACCAAAGTCAAAGCCGTCGCCGGCAAGCATTTCGCTCCAGTTCACGTTTTGCTCAAGCACGGCACGTTGGCCGTTGCTGGCAAAGGCGATGGGTGTGTTGTTGCTCATGTGCGGGCTAAGCTCGCCTGCGGGGATAGTGGTGCGGCCGCGCAGATAAAAGCTGTCGCTGCTCAGAATATTGATGGTGTTTTGCAGCATGGCACGCACTTCGGCGGAATCGATATCCTCACCTTCGGGCATCGCGTCTAGCGGCGGCAGTGTGGGCTCTTCATCAATAGGCGTCAAGCCATCCGGCATGGGCATCATGAAGTTTTCGTCCAAGCCATAGCGGGCGCGAAGTTCTGCCTGTTGTTCGGCGGATAGATCATGGGGATTCACGCCGGGGGCCAAGGGCGTGGGGATATAATTGGGCTCGGGGCGGTTGAGTTCACAACCGGCCAGCAATGTGGCGCTAAGTGCCACGGCGATAACGATCGCGATAATGTGTTTTGCTTTCATAGAAACACTCCTTTTTCTCATTGTGTGTGGTTATGCGGTGGTTATGCATTAAACAGGCGCACAAACCAGCCTAGTGGGATATACAGCATCCAGCCTGTGCTGAATAGGCTTTCGGGTGGGTTGCCGGAAAGGCTGTCGATTTCCATCACGGTGACGCTGCCGTCAGGCATTTCGGTAACAATGCGGCGCAGCAGGCTGCTGCGATAGAAGAAATGCGTGTAGCCGCCATCATCATTATCCAAAGTCACACGGATGTAGTTGCCAGCGCGTTCCACTGGCAATTCAGTGGGGATATCTATTTCGCCAAGGCCGGTTAGGTCAAAATCTTCGAAGTTAAACACCGGCAAGTCTTCGCCAAGGTCTGTTAAATTAAAGAAGAAGCGGCGGCCGGGGAAAATAATGCGTGCTTCGTCTTCGTTCACCACCATGCGCATGCGGTTGCCAAAAATCACGCGAAACAAAAAGCCTTGGAAACCGCCAAGCACGTCGCCCCAGTTGACGTTTTGCTCAAACACAAGTTGGCCGTCGTCGGCAGCGAAGGCAATGGGCACAGCGGGGGAGGGCACGAGATCAAACAGGTGGTTATGGTCTGCGGGCAGTGTGCTTGAGCCGCGCAGATAGAACGAGCCTGAGCCAAGCGTATCCGCCGTGGCAGTGATGAGCGCACGGCCTTGCTCTTGCAGCTCGGCTGCTTCGTTTAGCGCTGCTATTTCTTGTGCTTGTTCGGGTAAGTAAGCTTCATAAGCGGTGTCATAGGCGGTTGCGATGGCAGCAAAGCTCAGCAGCATGGCAACGGCCAGCAGGGCAGACAGGACTTTCTTTGTCATGGTGATGTTCTCCTCACAATTTTCATCATATCGGTAAACACAGCTGCAATGGTTGCGGCCGTATTGGGCCCAAGAGAGTTGGTTTCTTCATAGTGTTTGCGACCGCTGCGGTCGCGGCCGCCGTCAACGTAGGGCGTTTCTTCATGCAAGTGCCAGTCGTTGGGCGGCACCACATAGCCTGTCATATCGTTGATCAAGTTGAAGATGAGCAGGTCGGGGTTTTCTGCGATGTCACACAGCGGCATGGGGTTGATTTCGCCGCCTAGGCCCGTGGAACTTTCGTCTGCGTTCAGATAGCCGCCATAGGCCAGCTCGGGGAATAGCTCGCAGGGCAAAAACAGCATTTCTAAGCCGCCGAGGTTGAGATAAGTCATTTCAGTGAGGATGGAATAGCCCAGCTTGCTGTTGCCAATGTGGAAGCGTTTGTTGGTTTTAATCAGCCCCAGCTTCACCGCTGCCATCAGCATGATGTTCTCGGTTTCGCAGTAATAAGGCTGGCGCAGGAAATCGAGAAAAGCGGGCAACTCGCGGTCGTTATTGATGGCGCAAGCGGCGTCTGCGAGAAGATAGCCGCAGGTGATGGTGGATTGGATGTTGTCTTCATGCAGTTCTTTTGGACGAATGAGTCCGCCGATGCAGCCCACTAGGAACATGCTTTCGGCACCTGCAAGCTCTGCAATGCGCCGCCGCATGTAGCAAGGGAAGTCTGCGCTGACGAGGCTATTTTTGCCCAGCAGGGCCTCGCTGTGGCTGGCCAAGTTTAGCAGCCAAGTTTCGGTTGAGCCATCATCGGGCACAAAGCGCAAACGGGTGAAGGTTTTGCTCCACACTTGCGGGGGACGGGTGTCGCGCAGCACATCGGGTGCTTCAATGCTGCCGTGATAGAGTTTGCCGGCTTTGCGGTTGGCATGGGCTTGGCGAATCACTTGCTGCACGCCTGCGTGCACGATGGCCATGAACTTGGGGTCGCGGCCGCTTTTGGGCAGCGGCCCTAACACGCGCTTGCCCCAGTAGCCCAAGGTGTCGATGCCTGCGTGGTTGTGTGTGCTGCCAATGAACACGCCCCGGCAGCCCATGTCGTCAAGTTCGGCTTGCATTTGCGCCACGATTGCATCGCTGTCATAACTGCTTAGCCCCACGCTGTCTACACTCACCACAGCCACGCCGCCGCGGTCGGTGCCGTCGTCAATCCACATGGCCGAGCAAGTCATGGGGTCAAGCACATCGGTGGCGCGGTTGTTGTTGCGATAGCCTGCCACCCAGTAAGCAGTTTCGCGCAGGTCGTCGGGCATAATATCCGTTTTGGCGAAGCCCACAGTGTAGTGCGCGCCGGGCTGGGTGTGTTTGTCGTAAGCGATTTGGGGCAGGGCAGGGGCGGGATGTTTGCGGCCATGCTTCACTGCGCCTTTGGCGGTTGCGCGCTGTACAAAACCAACCAGTTTGCTTGTTGCGCTCACGCGGTTGCCTCCCTTCATCGCTTTGTACGCTTATTATAACAAAATTCCTTGCGCTTGGCAAGGGTTTTGCACACGGTTTTACGGACTGTTAATAGAAAAGCCCCGAAAAGTATGTTACCGTATGTATTCCGTTCATATATTTGAGGTCGCAGACCTGTTCAATAGACGAGACGTCCACGCCGTGTGCCTCCAGTGAGCTTATCGCACGCGCAGGGAATCGGCAGGGTTCGTTGATTTCGGCAGCACAAGTGTTGCACAAAAAACAGCCGCCTGCGCCCAATGCAATGGCAAGGGGCATGATTTCACGCGCACTGTCTGCAATAGCAATGGTGATGGCATTGTGCTGTTGCTGGGCTATCATCATGCCCTCAAAGTCAAAGGAATCTTCTAACTTGCTAATCGTCTGCCACACCACGGCGTGGCTGCAAGATTGCAGCTTGTTGATGAGCTGGTCAATGGCGCCCACATGCGGCGGACAGGTGTAGTTTTTGCCGTAGCGTCCGCAAATATTTTGCTGACAAGCTTGCAGGAATTTTTCGTCATAGCGCAGCGCAGCCGGGCTGATTTGCGCGGCTTTGTGTGCGCCGTGTTTCAACGCCAATGCAACGAAATCATTCATCGGCCAAATACTCCATAAAATATGTGTTGAACTGTGGCTGCTCGGCCAGGTTAATATGCTGTGCAGCGGTGATGGCAGGCAGTTGATTCATCGCAGCGGGGTTGCGCAACAAGCGCACTGTGCCGCCCAAGCTGGTGTTGCCCGCTGGCACGATTTTCCCCTTGAACTCGCTTGGGAACAGCCCAATGGTTAGGGCGTCGTCCTCACGCATGGCCTGCCCCATGCCGCCGCAGAGGTACACAGTGTCTATGTCGGGTCTGCCGGCTAAATCCAGCAGAATTTCGATGCCTGTGCGCACGGCACTCTTGGCCAACTGCACTTGTGCCATTTCGCGGGGTTCGAGTTGGCCATTTGCAGCCATGGCAAGCACCTGCGAGCCGTATACACCCGGGCGCATGCCTTCAAAGGCGGGGCCTGCGGCGGTTGATGTGGCGTAGAGTTCACCCGCACGGCACAGCGCGATTTCGCCGTTGGTGCCAAGGTCGACCAGCAGGCATGTGTTTTCGCGCGGGATACTCAACAGGCCGGACACCACGTCACCGCCCACGAATGCGCTAATCCATGGGATAATGAACACGGGCACGCCCTGCCACATGTAGGGATTTTGCAGTGGCGTGGCGGGCACAAAGGGCACCACGCCAAGGCAATTGCAGTTGTAGCCTAGCAAGGTATAAATCATGGTGGTGTTGCCGCTAATGACCACTTGCGCAAGCGTGCGGCCTTGCAGCAGCTCGGCGGTGTGCTGTTCCAGCGCTACACGAATGCAGGACTGCAGTTTACTCAGTTGCCCATGATTGGCGGCATCAATGCGTGAAATGACGTCTGCGCCGAATTGCCGCTGCGGGTTGGCAAAGCCGCAGCTATCTATCACCTGCCCAGTTTGCAGATCAATACACTGCATAGCAACGGTGGTTGTGCCTAGGTCAACGGCCAAGCCAAAGCCCTCGCGCGGCACGAAATCTTCGTGTAACGCAAGGTAGTTTTGTGCAATGGGTGCATTTTTTTTCAGATAACAGCGAATGGGGCACACGGCACAGTTGCCGATACAATTAGCCTTTATAATGCTTCACCTCGCGAAGTGCGTCTAGTAGTGCAGCAGCGTTTTCCAGTGGAATGTCATAGTTGAGCTCGCAGTTAATGCCCAGCCCGCCTTGTGGCAGCCACAGCGATTCCACGCATTCACGCACGTGGTCACGCAGCTGGCTTGGCGTGGCAAAGGGGAACATCTGGCGGTCTAAATCTAGGTTGATGGGGATTTTGCCGCGGCAAACGCGCACTAGGTTATCTAGGCCGTTGGCGCGAAATTGCGGGTTAATCATATCTACGCCACAGTCCACTAGGTCGGGCATGATTTCGTGAATGCAGCCGTCGGTATGCATGTAAAGCAAGCGACTGGCCGCCTTGATGGGTGCGTAAATTTTCGCATAAGCGGGCTTGATGTACTTGCGCCAAGCGTCGGCGCCGATGGCCAGCCCGGTTTGCATGCCGTTGTCGTCGCCCAGCCACAGCACGCGCTCGAACTTCGGCAGCGTTAGGGCATAGTCCACCTGTTTGAGGTTATAGGCCACCACTTTGTCAATAAGCACTTGCAGCTCGTCGGCTTCGTCGGCGAAGTCATACATCGCTTCTTCAAAGCCGCGCAGATCCAGCAGCCGCAAATACATAAATCCATGCGGCAGCAGATTGTCCACGTCGTTTTCGGGCACTTGCAGGGTGAGGATGTCCTCGCGCGTTTTCACCGGGTGGCCGGTTACATAAGCGTCCATGCCCTCAAATTCGTTGGACCACACGCAGCCCCATTCGTCCAGCCATTCGCCTTTGCGCCAGCGCGGGGGCATGCGGTTGCGCAGCTCCTCAAAATCTTTGGGAACATTCGTGAAAAACTCGGGATATTGCTTGGCGAAGTAGAACGCTTCGTCGCCCAGTTCAAACCAAAACGAGGCAAGCACACCCAGCGAAATGGGCAGCTCGGTAGGATGATCCCAAGTCATGGCTTTGAAGTAATGTTCATTCATGCTATGCCGCTTTCTTGGCCAAAATAGCGGCTTTGGCGGCCTCGGCTGCGCTGGCCGCGTCGGGCTGATAGATATCTGCGCCAATTTCTTGGCAAAAGCTTTCGGTCACGGGTGCACCACCCACGAGGATGCTCACGCTGTCGCGCAGACCCGCGACTTCAATGGCTGCGATGGTGGCGGTGATTTCGCCCATGGTGGTGGTGAGCAGGGCAGAAAGTGCCACGCAGTCGGGTTGGTGCTCGGCGATGGCGGCCACGAATTTCTCGGCGGGCACGTCCACGCCAAGGTCAATGACCTCAATGCCTTTGCCCTCCAGCATCATACGCACGAGATTTTTGCCGATATCGTGCAGGTCGCCCTTGACGGTGCCCAGCACACATTTGCCGATGACCGAACTTGCGCTATCCAAATGTGGCTTGAGCAGCGCGGTGCCTTGGTTCATTGCGCGTGCGGCAATGAGCACCTCGGGCACAAACACCTCGTTGTTCTTGAACTTGGTGGCGATGATGTCCATGCCGGGCATCATGCCCACTTGCAAGATGTCATCGGCGGGCACGCCCTCGGCTAGGGCTTGCTCTACCAGCTGGGTGACGATTTTGGCTTTGCCTTTTTGCAGGTTTTCGCTGATTTCGGTGAGGATTTGCATGTTATCTCTCCCTATTTTATGTTGAGGATTCTGTTTGCTTGTCTTCAAAATAGCTTGGCGAAAACACGCCAGTTTGCACAAAACGCAACAATGACGGAAAAATCACAGCCGGACCAAAGGGCAGGGTGGGCAGCTTGGCAAGCGGCACCCACACAGCGTGGACGTGCTCATTGTCAGGGATTGAGGGAGCCATGATTTCCGCGCTGCCTGCTAACTCGCACAGAAAATACAAACCCATGTGGTGCACAGTTCCCCAGCGGCAATCAAGACGCGCGGGTTCGTACTCAAAAGTGCACAAGTGCTCTTTAGCAACCACATGCAGGCCGCTTTCTTCGAAGGTTTCGCGCACCACGGCCTCGCGGGCGGTTTCGCCGGGTTCCATGCCGCCGCCAACGGTGTAGTACGTTTCGGTCACGCCATCGAAAAAGCGGTTGAGCAAAATGTGCTCGTCGTGTATCACAATGGCGCGGGCGCTCACGCGGATGTGCATGGGTAAACTCCTTCTTCCCACCAAATATCGTGCAGCAGTTCGTAGCGCGCAAGCGGCAGACCAGTGTAGGCGCAATTGCTGGTGCAGAACACAAAACCCGCACCGCGTGCCATGCCCTGGCGCAATGCCCGGCGGATGTCGGCTTCGCACTCGGCCTGCGTGCCGGTTTGCAGCAGCGCGCAGTTCACGTTGCCGCACAGGGCAATTTGATCGCCCCAATCGCGGCTAACTTGCGCTAAATCTACGCCGCCTTGTGGGTCAAGGCTGTGCAAGGCATCGGGTGCGCACTGCACAAGCATGTCGATAATCGGCATGATGTTGCCGTCTGTGTGCTTGATGGTGGCAAGGCCCATGGCATGGCAAGCATCCACAGTTTGCTTGAGGTAAGGCGCGATGTATTCGGCGAACATGTCGCGACTAAAAAACGGGTTGGTATTGAAGCAATAGTCGCTACACATCACCACGCCGTCAAGCAGATTATGCTGCGCGGCAATTTGCTCCATGCGGAAAATGTCATATTCCATGCGGGCCTGCGCTTCGGCTTTCAGTCCTGCTTCGTCTTCATATAAGCGTGCAGAAAAGGCCTCCATATCGTTGCCGTTGGGGATAACAAACGTGGGGTCGCAGTAAACCAGCAGTGCAAATTCATCGCCGGCAAGGTCGCGGCAATGCTGCAGCACTGTGATGAGATTATCGTTGCTCCAAGGTTGTGCGTTCACATGAATGGCGCTGTGGTGGTACTTGCGCGCAAACGCGATGAATGTTTCGGCTTGGTCTAGCAAGTGTAAATGGCGCTCTGTTTCGCTCATCTGGTTCCATTGACCAAAGCGGCGATGGCTGGGGTGAACGCGGCCAAGCGCCTCCATGGTGAGATAAAATTCAAGCTCGAACGTGGGCACGCGCCCCGGCACAGGCTTGCGCCGCAGGGTGTTTAAAAATCGCTGGCGTTCAGTCATGACTCCACCTCGCTTGGGTCTCTTTCCAGCTTTAGCCAGCCGATTAGCCCAGTGATATTGATGGCGGTTGCAATGCCGGTGATGAGCAAAAAATTGAAGCTCATGGGGTTTTGTAGTGTCGCGAGGAGCCAAATGACTGCCGAAACCAGATTGCCAGTGATGTGTAAAATCCAGTTCTCCACGTAACGTTGCTGAATGAGAAACAGCGCCGGCACAAACATCGCCAAGGTGAAGGTATCTAGCACCGGTTGCGCGCTGCCGGTTGCCCGCAGCACGAAAAATCCACCGATGAACACCACAGCACTAGCCAGCAACGTGAGCGCCCACTGCTTTTTGCTTAAGCGTTTGATGGTGACGGTGCTGCCGTCGCCGCTTTTGTGCCTGCCCCAAGCAATGAAGCTAACCAGATAAACCGGTGCGGCAATCAGCGCGTTAAATACCGCAAGGCCATATACCCCGCGCGAGAAAAACAGCAGCCCGTGTCCCACGGTAAAAGGCACACCGAAGGCTGCGCCCGCGCGCTTGCCAGCGGCAAGCAGCATCAGTGTGACCACGGAAAACAGTGCCAGCAGCAGCTCGTACCAAGGTTGCCGGGTGAGCATGCCGCTGACCAACAGCACGGGCATGGCCGCGCAAATAAAAATAAATTGCCAACGGCGAAAACCGAGGATGGTTTGTTTTTTGTTCATGCCTACTATTATACAGCACTTGGGCGAGCTTGTCAATAAAAAACACCGACCACGCAAGCGTAATCGGTGAGGTTTTTTGATAGCAGGCTAGCAATTTTCCAAGTACCAACAGAATAGTTGCCCTGCGATTCGGCCACCAATGAAGGCCAAAACGATAAAGAAGATGAAGAGGATGATGCCGAACAGGGGAATGAGAATCCACCACCACCAACCAAGGCCGTCGTTATCGTTGACCTCCGGCGGGTCAAATTCAAGGATAATCTCTAATTCAAGCTGATACCAAGTGTACAGATAGTTCACACCCAAACTGGTGTCGAGCGTATCTTGTGTGTCGTCAATGTGGAACGGCCAAGTCCATTCAAGCAGGAAAGTGCGTGTTTGTCCGCCGAGTAGCACGCCTGTTTGTGTAATTTCGCTAAATGGTGCCCATGCACTGCCATCCAGTCGATAGAGGAGGGGAAGGTGTTGCCAGTTGCCGCGGGTTTCTGCGCCACGGGTTAATTGAAAGAGGTATTCAACCTCAAAACTTTCGTAGTTAGACAGGGTGAATTCATAACTGCCGATACTGCCCGGCACAAAGAAATCGCCGCCGAACACATCAACACTCGTCATGGCAGCCCACGCAACATTGTGCTGGTCAATTACGCTAACGTTTAAAGAACCACTGAGCGAGGAAATTCTGGCTGTTGCTGGTGTGTGCCGAACAGCAATTTCCTGCTGTTGTGTGGCAATATGTTGCACCAGTTGCGGGGCAGCAATGGCACTGGTAAGCAAAGCTGCGCTCAGCACCAATGCGAGCGTGGTGTAGAGAAATCCGCGCCGTTTAAACATGCTGGTCGCCTCCTTTGCGATTTTTCGTAGTTTAAGCTTCTAATTGCTCGGCGATAAATTGTAAAACAACTTCTAATCCAGGGGGATTTTCGGGATTACGTGCTGCGCTACGCCCCAAAGCAGTGTCTGGATGCACAGCGTTGGCAGCATGAGCGCCGCTGGCAAACGGCCAGCGCCAATAAATCTGAATGGGTGTGCCGGTTTCACCGGGATCCAAAACTTGTGGTGTCATCGAGCCAAGTGTGGCCAATAAGCCATCCCAAGGGCCAGCAGAGCTTAGAGCAAACTCTATAATTCCCCGTCCTTCTTCTTGCATTGTTGGTGGGGAGCCAATGCGGAACCATCCGCTTGGCGCAGCGTTATGCATGCGAAAACGCACAGGAACTTCTGATTGATTTTCAAAAATAAGCTCAAAATATCCGCCTGTGCCGGGGGCAATTACTGAACCATTGTTGGGCACAACGTGCTGTTCGGTAGTCCATGGGCCGGGTTGTTGCAGCAGAGTGCCAAAATTATAGGTTCTGCCAATGGTTGTGATGCTTCTAGCAGTGAAATCTTCATCATTAGCAAGCACGTGGAAAATACCTGCCCTTACAGTGGCGTTGTTGGCGGGAGTTATGCTTTGGGTGTAACGTGCAAGGGTAGATGGAAGCAGGCACAGCGTAGCTATGCAACAGACCATGATGGCCGCTGCGGCGCGCAAAAATACATTTCTTTTCATCTGTGCCTGCCTCCTTAAGGTAAAACTAAATTTTGCTTGGGATTGTGCTTACATTAGGGAGCAGCAGCTTGGCGTGCTTGCAGTGTGAAGTTAATCGTAACGAAGTTGTCTTCATCTAGTTCGTTAGCTTCATATGCGTCCCATTGTGCTGCGCCAACATCGGTGTCAGCGTCATCTTGACCAGCGCTCGTGTGGAAAATCCAGCCAACATAAATGACGGGAAGTGCAGCTGCAGGCAAATCTGCGGTGGTAACAGCATTAATGACGGAGGTGTTAGTGGTGCCATCAATGAAATTTTCGATTGCGGTTTCAAGAGCGGCCAGAGTGCCCCAAGTGCCGGCGGTGCCAAGGCGGAATTGCAAGTTGTCAACACCGACAAAACCGGTTACTGCTACTGAAATGGCAGTAACACGAATTTCAGCAGCCACTTCGGAGTTGTTGACAATCTCAACTGTATCAGGAGTGAAGCTGACGATAGAGCCAGGAACAATGATGTCATCAGCGTTTCTTGCCTGAATGCTGGAATGTGCCATTTGCGTGCTAGGGGCGAGAACCGTGGGCGTAGTGGCACCAACGGTGAAAGTGGCGCCATCTGCGTCCACATTCCAAATACCAGCGCGGACTACAGCTGCGGTGCCAACGATGGCTTCGTCTACGAAGCGAGCCAGAGTGGTGGCCATGCCGATGGTGGAAACCATCACCAATGCCAACAGGACGATTGCGATGCGAAGTGTTTTGTTGCGTTTCATAGTGTGTATCTCCTTTTTAATATTGTTTGTTATGTGGTTATATATGATCAATCTTGCGATTGCTGTTGCTGGGGTTCGGTTTCGGCCGTGGTTTCGGGGGCAGGGGATTGCTCTTGTTGTGCAACAAGCAACGCACGCAGGCGTTCCAACTCCTCTTTTTCGGCTTCAATTTCCGGTGCCATTTTCTTTTTGTGCAAATAGCGACGCAGCAGGTCGTACAACACAAACAGTGCAATGGGCACTGCCACGAAAATCAGCATGCCAATAGGTCGGCTGAGGAATGCTGCAATGGCACCTACGCCAGCCAAACGACCACCGTTGTAAATACCAACCACTTGGTCGGCCATCACGGGGGAACGATCCGGCGAGCCGGTGAAGTCGCCTTGCGTGATAAAACGCAGCCCTTCTTCGTCGTTAATGATGCCCACAATGCGGTGGGTAATCAGCAGATTCTCGTCGTTGATGAAGGCGATGATGTCGTCGCGTTGCAGTGTAGCGGGATCGACAGTGTGCACGAAAATCAGGTCATTCACTTGAATTTCGGGGTACATCGAGCCACTGTCTACAATTAATGGTGCCACGCCGAACAGGGTGGGCACTTCATCGGGGTTTATTGCCCCGCGAATGATGATGATAATATTGCCAATCATAATGGGCAACAGCACGGCAATCAGCGCAATGCCCACACAGTTGCCAATGATATGCAACACGCGCCGGGTTTTGTTTTGCTGTGTTTGTGTTTCCATGCATAGCCCTTTCAAAGGATTTAATGTGTGTTAAGGTCCGTGGCCAATGACAGTAACATGACCACTAAGGGCATTTGGAGCGTTTTGCCAAGCACCGCCTGTGGTGCGTCGATAGAGTGAAGAACCATTATTGCCCACGCGCAAAGCGGTGAAGGTTTCGCCAGTTAGGTTGGTTGACCATGGATGATGCACACTTCCCCAAATGATAATATTACCGTTTGCTTCGCGCTCCAAGGAAGTAACATTCGCAATGACATATCGTTGCCAAGAGCCTCCGGGCAGATATAGATTAACATACAAAGGTGAAGCAACGGTATGATTGCCGACCGTCCAAGGGGTAAGAGGATTAATCAAATTCCACAAATCGGTTCGCCACAAGCCTGCAGCGGGAGTGGTTTCGTTCGCCGACGCTGGTGTGCGCGGCGCAAACCAAGTTTGATATGTGTTGCCAAGCGTCCAGTCAGCGGGATCTGCGGGACCAAGGTATTTGATTAACGCAAAGCCGTTCCAGCCGTTGTCATGTGGACCACCAAGGTCGGTTATTGCATCGCTGCCGCGCATTTGCATCAAAATCCCGGTTGGTGTATTGTAGGTGCCAAGTGTTGCGGTGGGAGGTGAAACACCGATATACTCGTTAGAAATGTGTCGCAAGTTGTTGGCACTTAGACTTGTGCCGTAGCGCGGCACACCATTACCATCGGTTTGATTGTTTAAGTTCCAAAACGAGTGAAAATAGCCACTTGCCAGCATTTCGGGTGTAAGCGGTCGAACATCACTGCGTACAAATGAGGAACCGCCACCACCACCGCCGCCGCGCCAACCACCGTTTTGATCGCTATTTCCGCCGCCGCCGCCGCCCCACCAGCCACTGCCGCCACCGCCAGAAATATCATTAGCACCATTGCCGCCAAGAAAAACATTTCCCGCACGGATATCAGGCGTTACCAGAGTGACTCTAGAGGTTCCACCGGTGGTTGCGCCGCCGCCGCCGCCGGCGTAGTTCGCGGCAGACCAAGTGCCTGCAGATGACGTTGTTTTGATTGCAACGGTAGTATTAGTACGCGCACCGGCACGCACGCCGGGGCTAACAAGTCCTGTGGGGTTGTCATTGTCGGGCCAAAGCACTACTCCACCTGCTTGTGTTGAATCAAATCCATTCAATGGAGGGTTCACTACGGTGTTGGCAGTGTTATCTCTCGCCCCACCGGCGTGTCCACCTGTGCTTGTCACACTGGCATTGTTTTGCGTTCCGCCGCCACCACCGCCGCCGCCGCCTGCAACGGCGATGATGTTAGCATTCTGTGTGGTGGGATTGCTCACGGTGGAAAGAATGGTTGCGCCGCCACCTTGACCGCCACGACGATCAGTGGCACCGCCGCCACCGTTTGGGCCGCCGCCGCCGGCAGGACGGATGGTACGCTGAGTGCCCAACCAGCCACGGCCGGCCATGCCAATGTTAATGTAAAGCGTAGTGCCGTATGCCAGCCAAACGTATCCCATTACCATACCACCGGCACCGCCAAACGCGTGATAAACACTTGACCTGCCAACGCCGCCATCGCCGCCGCGAATGGCAAAGGCATACCAGCCTTCACGGTCAATGCGCATGGTGCGCTGAACACTGTTGAAATGTGAGATGCCCGTAATGCCTGGACGGATGTAAAACATGTGCGTAGAAGCATGCACAATATCAAAGCCGCCGGTGGCCACAATCGAAGGCTCCAGAGGCATAAGCTGCGTGCCTACGGTGCCGAGACTAAAACGGAAATGATAAGGCCCAAAACGTGCAGCGGCAGGCACCAGCAGTGCCGTCATCATTAATATGACCAGCGCCACGCGCAAAAAACGATTTATTTTCATGCGAATGCCTTCCTTTCACGCGTTTTGTTAAACAAAGTCCACTTGAACAGCAATGATATTATAAGTAATGCGGAACGCGCCATTGAGCCAGCCGCGGGCATTAACATGGTCATTGCCGTATTTGTCTGCAATGGTGTGGCGATAAGTGTACACCTGCAAGTCCCAATAGAACCGCACCGTGCCGCCAGCCGCAACATAAACCCCATCAGCATGGTGGCCTGCGCCGCCATAGTTGCCTTGCGCCGCTGTGCGCGGGGGGTAAGACCTTACATTAACAATGCGCACCTCAAGGTGATCATTCGCTGGGCGGTTGTTCCAAGGCTGGCCCGCTGGCAGGTGTGGAACCCGTGTGTTTGCGCCCGGGGTTGCGTTATCGTGCAGTAGATTGAAAAACTCTAGCCGCATGCGCACTGAAACTTGGCTTGTGTTGGTTACGTCAACGCGGAAGCTTTGGCTTGTATACGGTTCAAAGTCAACATGTAAATTGTAAAAGTTAATGGGTCTGCTTAAGTGGCTGCGCGTGCGCCGGTGAAAATATACCATGCGGTTTGTGCCAAAGTTAACGGGGGTGGAGCGCACTTCAAAGGCCGCTACTCGCGCCTCGAACTCTACGGTTGCCCGTGTGGTGTAGCGCGCCATAGTGCTGTGTAAGAAAGCAAAGCTCGGCACTGTTAGCACAAGCAACAGTACCGCGATACGTAAAAACCAGTTTGCTTTCTTCATTTTGCAAGCTCCCTCTTCAACTAAGAAACTTATCTTGGCTACTATGATATCACACTTACGACACAAAGTCAAGCATTTTTTAGGAAAAAAATCCTGGAAATTGCAAATTATTTTGTGCGTTTTTTTGTATTTGACAAGCTGCGCGTTTCGTGTTACAATAGAAGAAGTTATTTTGAAGGAGAAAGTCAATGCCTTATTCTATGGAAACCATTGTTAATCTTTGCAAAGGCCGCGGGTTCATCTACCCCGGCAGCGAAATTTATGGCGGGCTGGCCAACAGCTGGGACTACGGCCCGCTGGGTTCGCAGCTGAAGAAAAACATCAGAGACGCTTGGTGGAAGAAGTTTGTGCAGGAGTCACCCTACAACGTGGGGGTGGACTGCGCCATTCTCATGAACAGCGACGTGTGGAAAGCCAGCGGCCACGTGGTGAACTTCAATGATCCGCTCATTGACTGCAAAAGCTGCAAAATGCGCACCCGTGCGGATCACCTCATCGACGCCTATAATGAAAAACACAGCATAGACATGAATGCCGACGGTTTGGCCAATGAAGTGCTTACGGCCTATATTAACGAAAAAGGCATCACTTGCCCCGGCTGCGGCAAGCAGGATTTCACCGACATCCGCAAGTTCAACATGATGTTCAAAACACGCATGGGTGTAACGGAAGATAATTCATCGGAGATTTATCTGCGGCCCGAAACCGCGCAGGGCATTTTCGTCAACTTTAAGAACGTGCTGCGCACCACGCGCCGCAAGCTGCCATTTGGCATTGCACAGGTGGGCAAGAGCTTTCGCAATGAAATCACGCCCGGCAACTTCATCTTTCGCACGCGCGAGTTTGAGCAAATGGAACTACAATTTTTCTGCAAGCCCGGCAGCGAGATGGAGTGGTTCGACTTCTGGCGCGCGTTTTGCCGCGACTGGCTGATTTCGCTGGGCATTAAAGACGAAAATTTGCGCCTACGCGACCATGAGCCAGAAAAACTCAGCCACTACAGCAACGCCACCACAGACATTGAGTATTTGTTCCCCTTTGGCTGGGGCGAGCTTTGGGGCGTGGCCAGCCGCACAGACTTCGACCTCAAGGCCCACCAAACCGCCAGCGGACAAGACATGACCTACTACGACCAAGAAGCCAATGCGCACTATCATCCCTATGTGATCGAACCCTCGCTGGGCCTAGATCGCACGCTGCTGGTTGCGCTGTGCGATGCCTATGACGAAGAAGTGGTGGATGCCGAGAAAAACGACACCCGCGTGGTGCTGCGCCTGCACCCGGCCATTGCGCCGGTGAAGGCCGCTGTGTTGCCATTGAGCAAAAAGCTTGCCGAGCCTGCGCAGGAAATTTACGCGCAGTTGGCCAAGCAGTTCATGTGTGAATACGATGACACTGGCTCCATTGGCAAGCGCTACCGCCGGCAAGATGAAATTGGCACGCCGTTTTGCGTGACGGTGGACTTTGACACCGCCGAAGACGGCTGCGTGACCGTGCGCGAGCGCGACAGCATGAGTCAAGTTCGCCTGCCTGTTGGCGAACTTGCACAATACATTGCCGCAAAAATTAATTTTTAGTGGGCAACACGCAGAAACGCAAAAAAACTATTGACAAGCTCAGTACGGCATGGTATAATGATGATGTTGGCAACAGCGTTCGCTGTTCCAAAGTTGGTGCTTATGACAGCGAGGTCCCACCCGTTCCCATCCCGAACACGGTAGTTAAGCTCGCTCGTGCTGACGATACTTGGCTGGAGACGGCCCGGGAAAATAAGTCGGTGCCAACACCAAAGCCGTTATCCAGCAGGATAGCGGCTTTTTCAATTGAGAAAAGGGGAATTTATGCTTCACGAAGAATGTGGCGTGTTTGGCGTGTTTAGCCATGCGGAGGATTTAGATGTGGCAGCGGCGACCTACCACGGCTTGTTTGCCCTGCAACATCGTGGGCAAGAAAGTTGCGGTATTTATGTGAACGATCGCGGCGTGCAAACCGGGCACAAAGCCAAAGGCTTGGTGAACGATGTGTTCACCGAAACTGCGCTCAATGGTTTGGGGCAGGGGCGCATGGCCATTGGACATGTGCGCTATGGCTCTGCGCAAAGCAACCGTGCGCGCAATGCCCAGCCTATGCACGTGAACCACAGCAATGGTTCTCTTGTGTTGGCCTACAATGGTAGCATCACCAACGCAGGCGAGCTGCGCCGTAAGTTTGAATTTGAAGGCTGTATCTTCCACACCACCAGCGAAGCTGAAGTAATTGCCTACACCATTACGCGTGAACGGCTAATGGTAGATTCCATCGAAGAAGCCGTGCAGGAGGCCTATAATCACCTAGAGGGTGCGTTTTCCATGGTGATGATGAGTGCCCAAAAGCTCATCGCCTGCCGTGACAAACATGGGTTTCGGCCGCTGTGCGTGGGCAAGCTTGGCGAAAGCTACGTGGTGGCCAGCGAAACCTGCGCACTAGATGCCGTGGGGGCAAAATTTCTGCGTGATGTGCTGCCTGGCGAAATTGTGGTGATTGATCAAGAGGGGATGCGGTCACTGAAGACTTATGTGGACCCCGCGCACCCCAAAAGCATGTGCGCGTTTGAGTATATCTACTTTGCCCGGCCGGACTCTGTGATTGACCGCAACTCTGTGCATATTTCGCGCGAGAATGCCGGCAAAATTCTGGCCAAGACGTATCCAGTGAAAGCAGACGTGGTTATCGGCGTGCCAGACAGCGGCCTGCAAGCCGCCATTGGCTACAGCAAAGAAAGCGGCATTCCCTATGCCATTGGCTTTAACAAGAACCGTTATATTGGCCGCACGTTTATCCAGCCTGCACAGGGGCAGCGCCGTAATAGTGTGCATATCAAACTTAACCCCGTGCCTTCGGTGGTTAAGGGCAAGCGCGTGATTATTGTGGATGATTCAATTGTGCGGGGCACTACGACCATTCCAATTGTGCAATTGCTGCGTGATGCTGGCGCAAAAAAAGTGCATGTGATGGTGGCCTCACCACCCTACAAATTTCCGTGTTACTATGGTACAGACGTGAAGAATCCTGAAGACCTCATCGCCAACCGGTTTGACACATTTGAGGGCATTGCTCAAGCAATTGGTGCCGACAGCGTGGGCTTTTTCCCCGTTGATCAACTGCAAAAACTGGTGCGGCCCGGGCAAGGGCTATGCACCGCCTGCTTTAACGGGGATTATCCCGTGCAGCCAAAGGGTGCACCACTGACGAAATATGATAAGAGATTGCCATAAAATTATAATAATTCTCCCCCTTGCGCTTTGCACCAGTTTGCTGTATGATAATAGCATAAGCCAAGGAGGTGCGCCATGAAATATCGCAACGCGGCGGAGTATCTGCCTGCGCCATTGCTGCAAGAACTGCAAAAATACGCACCGGGCGAGATGCTGTATGTGCCCAGAGCGCGGCGGCAAGCCTGGGGCGAGGGCACGGGTGTCCGCGAACTTTACACCAAACGTAACGCAGAAATCTGTGCGCAATATCAGCATGGACAAGATATCGCTACGCTTGGTGATGCGCATTTTTTGTCCGACGAAACTGTGCGCAAGATTATCTACGCAATCAACACTTTGAATCAATTTTATAAGGAGCACACCATGCACAACAACAGCGCAAGCGAAGCCTACAAAGCCGCAGGGGTAGACATCACAGCGGGCTACGAGGCTGTCAAGCTCATGCAAACCCACATCGCACGCACCAAAACCCCGGGCGCGATATCAGCCATCGGCGGCTTTGGTGGGCTGTTTGAGCTGGATTTGGCCAACACACCCAACCCCGTTCTCGTCAGCGGCACAGACGGCGTGGGCACGAAAATCGTGCTGGCATTTTTGATGAACAAGCACGACACCATTGGCATTGACTGTGTGGCCATGTGTGCCAACGATGTCATTTGCTGTGGCGGCAAGCCGCTGTTTTTCCTTGATTACATCGGCATGGGCAAGAATATTCCCGAGCGCGTGGCGCAGATTGTTGCCGGCGTGGCCGAAGGCTGTGTGCAGGCGGGCTGTGCGCTCATTGGCGGCGAATGCGCCGAAATGCCGGGTGTATACAAAGAAGATGAGTACGATCTGGTGGGCTATTGCACCGGCGTGGTGGACAAAACCAAGATTATCGACCCCGGCAGCATTGCAGCAGGCGATGTGATTATTGCGCTGTCCTCAAGCGGTGTGCACAGTAACGGTTTTTCGCTGGTGCGCAAGGTGTTCAACGTGGACACAAATGCTTTGGCTACGCACTACGACGAGCTGGGCGGCACACTGGGCGAAACCCTGCTGACGCCCACGAAAATGTACGTTAAGCCAATTCTTGCGCTGCTTGAGCAATGCGAAGTCAAGAGCATCTCGCACATCACGGGCGGCGGCTTTTATGAGAACATTCCGCGCAGCTTGCCTGAGGGTCTCAGCGCGAAAATTGACCAAGCAAGCCTGCAAATCCCCGCGATTTTCGACCTCATTGCCCGCACCGGCGGCGTGAGTGAGCGCGACATGTTTAACACCTTCAACATGGGTGTGGGTATGTGCGTGGTGGTTGCGCCTGAGCAAGCCGACTTGGCCGTGCAAACGCTGCAAGCCAACGGCGAGGCGGCTTATGTGATGGGTGAGGTTGTTGCAGGCGATGAAGGGGTTATCTTTTCATGATTCGTCTTGCGCAAGAGAATGACCTGTCTCAATTGCTGCAATTGTACACCCATCTGCACGATAATCCCATGCCCGACGAATTGCCCCAAACGCTGTGGCAGCAAATCATGGCCGACCCAAACCATCACATCGTGGTGGCGGAGTTGGACGGCCAGCTAGTGTCGTCCTGTGTGTTGCTGATTGTGCCCAACCTCACGCGCGGCCAGCGGCCCTACGCCTGGGTGGAAAATGTGGTGACGCATTCGGATTATCGCAAGCAGGGGATTGGCAGCGCCGTGCTGGCTTTCGCCAAAGACATCGCCGTGCAGCGTGGGTGCTATAAAATCGCGCTGATGACTGGCACAAAACAAGACGAAACCCTGCGGTTTTACGAAAGCGCGGGGTATAATTGCGCAGACAAGAGGGGGTATGTGCAATGGCTGTGAGATTCGCCCACGTGAACATCATCGCCAAAGACAGCGCAAAGCTCATTGAGTTCTACAAATCAGTGTTTCACTGCCAAAGCATTGGCGAAACGCGGGATTTGCGCGGCGCATGGCTGGACCAAATGACGGGCGTGCCCAACGCGCACATTGTTGGCGAACATCTGTGTTTGCCAGGCTATGGCGCGAATCAGCCAACGCTAGAGATTTTTTCGTATGACAACATAGAGCCGGGCAGCAAGGGTATCAACCAATGTGGAATCGCGCACTTGGCTTTTGAGGTGGACGACGTTGAGCAAACTCTCGCTAATGTTTTGGCAGCGGATGGAGGCCAGCTTGGTGAGGTGGTGAAAACTGAGTATGCAGACGGCAGAAAAGCCGTGTTTGTGTATGCGACCGACCCCGAAGACAATATTATTGAGCTACAAAGCTGGTCATAGGAGGATATTTTGATGCCCAAAAAACGCGTGGCCGTGTTTGTGTCCGGTGGCGGCACAAACTTGCAAGTGCTGCTGGATGCTCAAGCCAACGGTACACTAACCAGTGGAGAAATCGCGCTGGTGATTGCTAGCAAACCCGGCGTATTTGCCTTGGAACGCGCCGCAAAAGCTGGCGTGCCGAGTTTCGCTGTTTCACGCAAAGAGCTGGGGCTGGCTGAGTTTGAACAACGCAGTTTGGCATTGCTTGAAGAGCACAATATCGACTTCATCGTCACGGCTGGTTTTTTAACAATTCTCAGTGAAGACTTCGTTCGGCGATATCCTAACAAGATTATCAACGTGCACCCGGCGCTCATTCCAGCGTTTTGTGGGCAGGGATTTTACGGTCTGCGCGTGCATGAGGCTGCCCTCGAACGCGGCGTGAAGCTCACCGGCGCAACCGTGCATTTTGTGAATGAAGTGTGTGATGGCGGGCCGATTATCGCGCAAAAAGCGGTGGAAGTGCTGCCCGGCGACACGCCTGAAACCCTGCAACGCCGTGTGATGGAACAGGCCGAGTGGCTGCTGTTGCCGCAGGCCCTTGAACTAGTGTGTACAGATTGAACACATTGTGCTCATATTTATGCAACTGCTCAAAATTTTTCACAAAAACCTCTTGACCTGTCCGCCTTTTTGTTGTATACTGTAGGTGAACCAAAATTTTGCATCAAAAAGGAGACATACTTATGGTAGGACTCGGCAAATGGAAATTTTTTGTGGATACCATGTTTTATCGCGGCGATGCTGTGCTGATGGTAGGCGAGAAGAACGGAAAATACGACATTGATATTTCACTCACCGGCGTTGAAATACCCGATTTTTCGATCAATGACATGAAAGCTGAAGGCAACACCGTAACCGGCAATGTGCAAACTAGCATGATGAAGGGCAAAGATATCCCCTTTAGCTGCACGTTCGAAGGCGACACTGCCAACGGCATGCTCAAGGTGCCGTTTATGGGCAAAATTGCGCTGAAAGATGGCAAAAAAATCGGCTAGCACTTGGGGTGCGGCTTGACCGCCGTCGCTGTTTTCTATTCCAGTTTGATAAAGAGGCAGGGATTTACACCCTGTTTCTTTTTTATCTCGTTATTATATTTTGCCAAAAAAACCGCCCCCACATAGGGGACGGTTCTGGTTGCGGAAAAATCTTTTGGCCATGCCGAAAAATTTATCCATTCTCCTTCTGCGCTTCAAAGCACGCGCTGCAGAACACAGGGCGGCCATCTTCGCGCGGACGGAACGGCAGGCGGGCGATGCCGCCACATTCTGCGCATTGGGCTTCGAACATTTCGCGCTCGCCGCGGTTGCCGCGTTTGCGATTGTCACGGCAGTCTTTACAACGGCCGGGCTCGTTTTCAAAGCCTTTTTCCGCATAGAATTCTTGTTCACCTTGGGTGAAGATGAATTCGTTGTTGCAGTCCCTACAGATGAGAGTTTTGTCTTCGTACATGTGCCAATCTACCTCGCTTAGAAAAATAAATTTTGCTCCTTGGCGGAATTGCACCGCCTTATGGCTACTAGGAGCGAATAAGGGCAGGGGAGAGAGTTACGGCAAGTGTTGCAACAATTTGCGGCGGGCGCGTTGCAGCGCGTTGTCCATTGCTTTGATTGAAATCCCAAGTGTTTTTGCTGCGTTGTTGTAGTCTATGCCGTCCATGTGCGCTTGCAATGCATTGCGCTCAAGCGCGGTTAGCTGCTGTGCCATCACTTGCTGAAGGCGTCGGGCGTCTTCCATGGCGGCGTAAAGATCTTGAGGATCCATGGCGGACAAACTAGGCGGCAGTGCGTTTTCTAGCAATTGCTCCAGCTGAGGCGTGGCTGCGTGCTTGCGCAGAGCATCGTTTAATCGATTGCTGACACACACGCTCACGAATGTGCGCAGGCTGGCACCTCGACCAGTTTGGTAAGTGGTGACTGCGCTGAGGAAGGCCATCGTGGCTTCTTGCAGCAAGTCATCGCGCGCCACAGCACCGCCAACACGTTGCCAAGCGGACTCCACGCGCGCATACAAAACAGGCATCATGCGTTGCAACAACAGCTCAAATGCCGCCGTGCTTTGCTCGCCACGCACGAACATTTCCGCAAGGATTTCGTCGCGACATTCGTGCAAATCCATCCCAATCCACCGTTCCAACCCAAGCTAACAATTTACATCATACCACATTTTGGTGGGTTTGTCAAGCTTTATTTTTCGTCATTTTGCACAAACATGAAAAAACGCGCAAAATCATTTTTAATTGAAGCAAAAAAACTTACAAAAAGCTCTTGACAAGCACTTGCAAATGCTGTATAATAGAAATGTTGCTATGGTGGATATAGCTCAGGTGGTTAGAGTGCTAGGTTGTGGCCCTAGAGGTCGGCGGTTCGAGTCCGCTTATCCACCCCACGTTGTTTTGCAACGCAGCAGCAGGGGTTGTTGCTCTTCTCTAAAATAATGGGGTATCGCCAAGCGGTAAGGCACCAGACTTTGACTCTGGCATTCGTAGGTTCAAATCCTGCTACCCCAGCCAGCGGGCGAGTCGCCGCGGACAGTTCGCGCTTTCACTTTCGTGGGAGCGTGAATTTTATTTCCCGTGAGAAACGTGCATCTTTTTATTCAATGCTTACATGCCTGCGGCGAGCACCCTCGCGCGCAGGCTTTTCACTTTGTCTAACGATGCGACCCGCGACTGGGTTGCATTTTTTTATTCGATTAGGTTGCTTTTTACATTGAATTATGGTACAATGAGTGAAACGCAAGGAGGATAAGTGCATGAGTTTTTCGCACAGCCTAAAAGAGCGCGCAAACAAGGTGTGGGAGGACGGCTACAACCACCCCTTTGTGCAGGGCTTGGGGCAGGGGACACTCGCCCTCGAATCGTTCAAGTTTTACTTGGTGCAGGATTATCTGTATCTGTTGCAGTATGCCAAAGTGTTTGCCGCAGCGGTAATGAAATCCGATACCGAACAGCTTATGGCGGGCTTTTCGCGTAGCCAAGATTACATACTCAACGGCGAGATGGAGCTGCACCGCGCCTACATGAAACAGTTCGGCATCACGGAACAAGAGGCAGCTCAAGCCAAGTCTTCGCTGTTTAACCGCAGTTACACCGCCAACATGTTGCATTATGGCCTCACCGGTGGGCTGGCGGAACTGCTTGCGGCCGTGTTTCCCTGCGCCTGGACCTACGCCGACTACGGCGCCCGGCTGAAAGCGGACTTCGCCGCACAATACGAGAATAATCCCTACAAAAGTTGGATTGATATGTATGCCAGCGACGAATTTGCGCAGTCGTTTGCGTGGTTTTATGATGCACTAGACGGCTTAGTGGAACACATGTCGCCTGCGCAGCGCGAGAACATCGCAGAGATTTTTATTTCAAGCGTGGAGTTTGAGTATCTGTTTTGGGACATGGCCTACAAGCAGCAGATGTCGTACTAAAGGAGTATTGGGATGGGCGACCAGAATATTTACGACGACCCGGAATTTTTCGCGGGCTATCGTGCCCTGCGCAACAATGAAAATTGCATAAACAACCTGTTGGAGCAACCCGCAATGGCAGACTTGCTGCCGAACTTGGCTGGCAAGGCAGTGCTAGACTTAGGCTGCGGCGCAGGAAGCAATTGCTTGGATTTTGTTCGCCGTGGTGCCACACGAGTGCTTGGACTGGACATCTCAGAGAACATGCTGGCGCAGGCGGCGAAAGAATCGTGCGGCACGGGCATTGAATATGTTCGTATGAGCATGGCAGAATTATGCCTGGCAGAAACTTTCGACTTGGTTTATAGCTCGCTGGCATTCCATTACGTTGAAGATTTTGCGCGGCTTGTGCAAGACATTTACGGCTTGCTCAACCCCGGCGGTTGCCTCTTGTTTTCGCAGGAGCACCCCATCAGCACCGCAACCATTGACGGCAAAGGCGGCTTCAATCGCCAAGATGGGCAGCGTATTTCCTACACCTTTTCAAACTACAACCAAAGCGGCAAACGCGAAACGAGCTGGATTGTTGACGGCGTGGTGAAATATCACCGCCCCATGGGCGAGCTGTTGACCACCGTGGCCAAAGCGGGGTTCATTCTTGAGGAAGTTTGTGAGCCGCTGCCGAAGGATTGGGCTGTGCAAAGGCTGCCCGCGATTGTGCAAGAATATCTTAAGCCCAATTTTTTGCTGGTCAAAGCGAGGAAGGAAGCACCATGAACACACAACTTTTCAGCGGCAAAGCACAGGCCTATGCCGCCGCTCGCCCGAGCTACCCCGCCGAAGCTCTCGACTATATCGCAACGCTGCTGCCGCCTGGTGCTAGCATTGCCGACATCGGCGCAGGCACGGGCAAGTTTACACAGTTGCTTGCGGCGCGCGGCTACACCGTGCATGCAGTTGAGCCAAACGATGACATGCGTGCTCAACTGGTGCCGCACGAGAATATCCACGTGGTGGCAGCCGCAGCGGAAGCCACCGGCCTGCCCGCCCAAAGCGTGGACGCCATCACCGTGGCGCAAGCGCTGCATTGGTTCGACATTGAGGCATTTCGCGCCGAGTGTAAGCGCATTGCCAAGCCTGGCACGCCGGTGATTGTCATTTATAATCGCACACCCGGCGGCAGCAGCATTGCACACAGCACATGGGCAACTGACGATTTCTTCACCGCACCCACCGAGCGCGAATTCACCAATCCCATTGACTACACGCGTGAAAGCTGGGCGGTTTACCGAACCTCGCACTCGTACGATCCACGCCCCGGCGACGCAAATTACGATGAACACATGGTCGAAGTGCAGGCGCAATTCGACCGCGAACACGTGAATGGTCTGTTGCGCAAAGAAGTGCTCACGCGGGTTTATCATGAGATGTTGGCGTGAAACGGCATGCAGGAATTCTTGAGATGGCTTCGCGCAGTTGGGTGAGGTATTCGTCTGCGATGTAGGCAAGTGTTTGGATATCGCCTGCATTTGCGTCACCCATGGTGATGCATTTTAAGACAACTTCAATGTTTTCGAGAATCAGGCCCATTGCGTCGATGGTTGCAAGATCACGTTTCATAATTAATTTCCTCCATAAGTATAGTATAACATATTAGTCCCAGTTCGTCAAGATGGAAATATTGAACGAACTTCGGCTGAATTGGGACCAATTGATTTGTGGAGATTGAACAAAGGAGCTATGATATGTCACCTGTTACTGAAAAACATAAAAAATACACGGCTGAGTACGTGAAAGCACATTATGATGAATTTAGGGTGAGGATGAAAAAAGGCAAAAGAGAGCAAGTGCAGGCACACGCAGCCGCGCACGGCGAAAGCATGAACGCATTTATCAATCGTGCCATTGATGAAGCCATGCAGCGCGACAAGGAAGAGGGATAACGTTGCTTCACATCTTCCAAACCGGCTTTAACTACAGCCAAGACGGCCCCGGCAACCGCCTAGTGCTGCATTTGCAGGGCTGCAACATGCGCTGCCCTTGGTGCAGCAACCCCGAGGGTATACCAGTGCTTAGTGTGCAGTGCTTAGTGCTTAGTGAATTGGTCGCGCACGCAACACGCTGCAAACCCATGTTTTTCGACGGCGGCGGGGTCACGCTCACCGGCGGCGAGCCAACTGTGCAGTTCAACGCCGTAGCCGAGCTATTGCGTGAGCTGCAAGCCGCGGGCATCCACACTTGCATTGAAACAAACGGCACACATCCGCGCTTGCCCGAATTATACCCGCACATTGACCACTTGATCATCGACTTCAAGCACCCGCATGATGACGTACACCAGCGGCTCACTGGGCTGAGTAACGTGCAAGTCAAAGCGAATATCGAGGCCGCGCAGGGTCGCCAGCTGCACATTCGCTTGATTCTGCTGCACGGCCACAATACCCACCTGCTTGATGATTATTTGGCTTATTTCACGCAGCTTAACACCTCTAAGATGACCTTTGAGCTGTTGCCCTACCACGAGCTTGGGCGCGGCAAATGGGAGAACTACAACTTTGAACCCGCCTTTGTGCCTGAAGACACATTGCAGGCCTTTAAACAAGCCTTCAAACAAGCCAATCTTAAGGAGATTACCACATGACCAACGAGCACATCACCCAAATGGCCAACGATTTGTTCCGCGAAGAGCGCGAGCGCACCCGCCTCGACGGCTGGTTTTTCATCAAGCAGCTGCAACGCCGCTGCTGTGAAGAGTTCGCCGATCTTTCTCCCCAGCAACGTGCTGCCGAAACCCTCAAGGTTGTGGCGCGCGAGTTGCCGCTTTCCATCAGCAAAAACGCTGTGTTTGCAGGCACCCAACGCGATGCCTTCGCCCGCAGTTATGCGCTCATTAACCCCACGTTTGAGGTGGAAAGCTTCGCGGGTTACTGCGACCCCACCGCCGTGTTTGGCGATATCACGCCGGGTGAGGGCATTACGCAAGATGCTATCGACGACGCTCGCGCCTACGAGCAAAAGGGTGCCTATGCCAAAGCGCTGGGCGAAGTCTACGCCGGTGTGGAAGATCTCACGGGCGAAGTGGTTTTTTTTGTTGAGCAAGTCACCGGGCACTTGATTCCCGATTTTCGGCCCATGCTTGAACATGGCGTTGTTGCCGTTGCGGAAAAAACGAAAAACCCTGCGCTCAAAGCCGCCTTAGAAGCCGCCACCATTTTGGCAGGGCGTTACGCAGAAATTGCCCGCAAGCAGGGGCAGGGTAAGCTGGCGCAAGTCTTAGAGCGCGTGCCGCGCTATGGCGCACGCACCCTGCGCGAGGCCGTGCAGAGCTACATGTTGCTGTGGCAGGTGATGTGCTTGGAGCAAGCGCCAAACCCATTCGCATTCTCCGTTGGCAATGCCGACCGCATTTTTGAACCCTACCGCGCTGCCGAAAACCTAGACCGCGATAGTGCCGCTGCGCTGCTCAAGCACTTGCTGGTGTTTTACAATGTGGGCGACCGTAGCTGGGCGATTTCGCAAAACCTCATCATTGGCGGCAAGGATGTGCAAGGCAACGACCTCACTAGCCTCACCAGCTACGCGCTGCTGGATGCCTACTTTGACATGAATCTGCCGCAGCCGATTCTGTCTGTGAAGCTGCACCAAAACACGCCCGATGAACTGTATCAATCGCTTGGCCGGTTCTTCTTCACGCCTGGTGTGCTCACTCCCTCATTGTTCAACGACGCCGCCGTGTTTGAGGTGCTGCGCCGCAATGGCGTTGACGAAGCCGACCTGCCCGATTACGCCATTGCAGGCTGCCAAGAGCCGCTGATTATGGGCCGTGACAACGCCAACACAACAAACAGCTGGCTCAACTTGGCCAAAATTCTTGAGCTGTGCCTGAACGACGGCAAGTCGTTAATCACCGGCAAGCAAATTGGTGATGAAGCACTTGAGCTTCGCAACATCCGCAAAATATTCTACGCCGCGGTGGAGAAATACGCTGCCGTCATGGCTGAAGCCGCCAATGGTTGCTCGCGTGCGCTGTCGCAGCTGCCAGTGCCGTTCTTGAGTGCCGCCATGGGCTGTGATGAAATCGACATGCGTGACCCCAACAAACAGGGCACGAAATACAACGGCAGCGGCTGCCTCATTCACGGGCTGGCAGTTGTTGCAGATAGCTTTGTGGCCATCGATAAACTCCTTGCTGAGCGCCCCGACGATGCTGCAAATTTAGTAATCGCCTTGCAAAAAGACTTCGTCGGCTATGAAGACTTGCAACAATTCCTGCTGGCGGCGCCCAAGTTTGGCAATCACCTTGCGGTTGCCGACCAAGAAGCCGCTGACGTGGCAAGTCGCGTTGCGGACATCGTGGCGGCGCAGAAGAATTACCTAGGCAATGCCTTTAGGCCTGATTTCAGCACGCCCAGCACGCATTTGCTATATGGCTACTGGGTGGGTGCCACGCCCGATGGTCGCCGCGCTCGCACGCAGCTTAACTACGGCACCGACCCCCTGCACGGCGACGCCAACCAAGGCATGGGTTTACGCACGCTGAGTAGTTTTGCATTGCCTTACGAGAAATTCAGCGGCGGCTATGCCTCGCACTACGGCATTGACCCCAAGTATTTCGCCGACGCAAAAACGGAAGAAGACAAAGGGCTTGCCTTTGCCAAACGCGTGGTTGCGCCGCTGTTCTTTAACGAAGCAAATGCCGGCAAAGTCTCGCCATTTTATTTGTACGTGAATGTCACTACGCCCGAAACCCTGCGCAAAGTTCTCGCTAATCCCAAGAAATATGCACCCAGCGGGGTATATGTGATGCGCATTCACGGTACGTTCGTGAATTTCCTTGACCTTTCGCCTGCGATTCAACAAGACATCATCGCGCGGCTGGATTTGGAGTCAACGAGACTATGAAAGCTTTAGGTTTAGACATCGGCACCACCACCCTGTGCCTGACGGTAATTGACGCGCAAACCGGCGCAACCATCGAAAGCACAACCTTGCCCAACGACACGAACATCGCAGGCAAGCCGTTCGAGCGCCTGCAAGACCCAGCGAAAATTCTCGCCAAGGCACAAGATTTACTCAACGCTGCTGTGGCCAAACACAGTGACATCGCAAGTTTGGGCATCGCTGGGCAAATGCACGGTATGCTGTATATTGACGCGCAGGGCAAGGCATGCAGCCCACTCGCCACTTGGCAGGACCAACGTGGTGCGTTAGTGCCCGAGCTCGGCGTGCCTGCGGGCTACGGCTGTGCCACGCATGATTACAACATGCAGCACAACGAAGTGCCCACACAGGCCGTCACCTTCTGCACCATCCATGATTACGTGGCCATGCAGCTGGCGGGCGCAACCACGCCCCTAGTCAACGCAACCAACGCCGCAAGCTTTGGTCTATTTGACATCGCTGCTGGCAAGTTCACGGTAGACTGGCCCATGCTGCCTCGCGTAACCAACCAAGCAGAAAAGCTCGGCCAAACCCCGCAGGGCATCCCCGTGTTTTGTGCCATTGGCGACAACCAAGCCAGCTTTATTGGCAGTGTGCGTGAGCCCGAAAAAAGCATATTAGTCAACGTGGGCACCGGCAGTCAAATCTCGTTTACAGGGCAGGGGACTCATCTCGAAACGCGCCCCATGCCTTGTGGCGGCAGCTTGGCAGTCGGCGCAGCACTGTGCGGCGGCCGGGCTTACGCCATGCTTGAAGATTTCTTTCGCCAAGTGCTTGCCATGGCAGGCGTTGCGGCGACAGATGAACTCTACCCCGCCATGAATGCCCTAGCCATGCAGCCACCTGAGCATTCGCTGACGGTGGACACTCGCTTTGGTGGCACGCGTGCAAACCCCGCTCTGCGCGGTGCAATCAGCGGCCTTGGGTTGGAAAATTTTACGCCCAAGCATCTTACTCATGGCGTGTTGCAAGGCATTGTGCAGGAGCTGCACGACATGTATCGCGCCGAAAACATCGCAGGGCACAGCATGCTGGTGGCATCCGGCAATGCGGTGCGCAAAGGCGAGCCGCTGCGCCGCCTATTTGCCGAGCAATTTGCAATGCCACTACATATACCGGTGCATAAAGAAGAGGCCGCTTATGGTGCGGCACTGTTTGGGCTAACCGGCGCAGGCGTGTTCGCAAGCCTCGCAGATGCGCAAAAACTAATACAATACCGGGAGGGTTAATGATTATGATCGACCTTAAAAAACTCGCCAGTGAACCCATCTTTTTCGAGTCAAACCGTGTGTTTCGCATTTATACCGGCGGCAAATTGCTGGGTGATTTTCTCGGCAAACCCGAGGCCGACGGCAACTTGCCTGAAGAATGGATTGCCTCCGCCGTGGCTGCGCTGAACAAAAACGCTAAGCCCACCGATGGTATTTCGGTTATCAAAGGCACGGACGTGCTGCTAACTGACTTGCTGGCTGCTGAAAAGCAACTGGTGCTTGGCGCGCGCAACGAGTTCGGCGTGTTAATTAAGTACCTATGCAGTGCGGTGCGGCTGCCCGTGCAAAGCCACCCCGACCGCGCGTTTTCGCGCCAGCACTTCAATTCCAGTTACGGCAAAACGGAAAGCTGGACGGTGCTCGACACTCGCCCCGGCGCAGGGGTATACTTTGGCTTCAACCGCCAGCTAACCAAAGTGCAGTTCGCTCAAGCGGTGGAGGACAGCCTGCACAACAAAGACGCCATGCCTGAACTGCTGCAATTTGTGCCCGTGCAAAAGGGCGATGTTTTCCTCGTGCCGGCCATGGTGGCGCATGCCATTGGCGCGGGCTGCTTGATTCTTGAAGTGCAGGAACCCACCGACTTCACCATTCAGCCGGAAGCATGGTGCGCGGACTACCAGCTCAACGACTTCGAGAAATATCTTGGACTTGAACCGGATATCGCTTTGGATTGTTTCGATTTTTCGGCGCATGGCGAGCGCGCGCTGCAGCTGGGCAAAAAAACGCCGCAGCCTGTAATCACCACCGACTGCTGGCGCATGGAAAGTCTCATTGGCCCGGCGGACACCGACTGCTTTGCGCAAAATCGCCACACCGTCACGGGCGGCAGCTCCGGCGAATTAGCCGCACCGGCTGTTATTGTTGTGACCGAAGGCGCGGGCACGCTGCGCATGGGCGAGCAATCCTGGCCCATCACGCAGGGCGATTACTTTATGCTGCCGCACAGCGTGGCCGGCCAATGCACGGTGCACAGTGATACTATGATTGAGTTTGCAGAGTGTCTGCCGGGGCAATAGAATGAACAAACCCTCCCGATAATAAGGGAGGGCGTTTTTTATTGGATTTTATCGATCACGCGAGAACACTGCACTCACCACACGCCCCAGCATCGGCAGAATGATTTCCACGCGGCTCATGCGGCGCAGTGGCGCGGTTACGTTATCAAGCAGGTTCCACCACGCGGGCGCGAACCGTCCAAGCAGTCCGTTGTTCACAATTACGCTTTGTGGGTTTGCAACAAGTTGTTGCAATCGCTCAACGGTGTTTATGAATTCCTCAGGGCAAATTTCTGCGGTTGCGTAGAAGTTTTCGGCCTGCGTCACGGCCAGTTGCAATTGCACAATGTAGCTTGCATGGTGCCGCCCAGGGTGTTGCAGAATGGCTTGCGCCTCGGCCAGCGCGGCTTGTAGCTCTTCGTCGCAAAACAGCCAAAACAGCGCGAATTCGCTCGGCGTTGGAATGTGAACATGCACGCGTGTGGCGCTGCCCGTGTTTGGTTGTGCACGCAGAGTAAGAATTTGCCAGCTGCCCTGCTGCGTGTGTTCCACACTCACTTCGCCGGTGAGGATTTCCCAAGTGGCTTCGCCTTGCCAGCGTAGCTCAGTTTGCTGCCAGCTGCCACTTTGGATCAGGCTTGGTGCCACGCGCAAGCCAAACGCGCCCACGGCAAACGCCGCAAGCATCGCCATGGTTAGTATTGCGCTAAGCAAGCGTTTCATGGTAGCCCTTCCTCACAGTTTGTTCATACCTAGTATACCACAAAATGGGCGATTTGTCAACCACCTGCGGTGGGGCTCGGTCGCTTCGCTGTGTTCTATCCGAGTTTCATGAATATGTGGCATAATATCGCTGACTAATACTCCTTCCAAACATCTAGCTCACGCTGCTCGGGCACGACTTCGTCGGCCATGCCAAGCTGGTGCAGCAGCTCACGCGCCGCGTTGTAGCCCATCATCTTTTGGCGGTTGTTCATCGCCGCAGCCTCCACAATGATGGAAAGATTGCGCCCGGGCTTCACGGGCACCACGCACACCGGCACCTTAATGCCAAGTATATCCACGCTTTGTTCGTCCAAGCCCAGCCGGTCGTACACGCGGTCTTTGTCCCAGGGCTCCATTTGCAGCACCATGTTGATTTTTTCAGTCAGCTTCACCGCGCCCATGCCGAAAATCCGGCGGGCGTTGATGATGCCCACGCCGCGCAGTTCCACAAAGTGACGAATGTTATCCGGTGCACTGCCCACCAGAGTTTTGTCGCTCACCCGGCGGATTTCCACGGCGTCATCGGCCACTAGGCGGTGCCCGCGTTTGATGAGCTCCACGGCGGTTTCGCTTTTGCCCACGCCACTGGCGCCCAAAATCAGCACGCCTTGGCCATACACCTCAACCAGCACGCCGTGGCGCGTCACACGCTCGGCCAGTTCAACCGATAAGTATGAAATCAGTGCGGCCATCGCAGCGCTGGTTGTGCTTTGTGTGCTCAGCAGGGGAGTGCCGTGCTCTTGCGCAAGTTGCAGCACCGATGCAGGGCATTTGTTGCCATGGGGAATAATCACCGCCACCGGCTTAAGCGTGAAGAAATCACGCAAGCGTTGCAGCTGCATATCGTCACTGAGTGAATTTAAGTAGTCCAGCTCGCTGTAGCCCAAAAACTGTACGCGGCGGGCATCAAAGTGCTGCGAAAATCCGGCAAGCACCAAGCTTGGGCGGTCAATGTCGCGGCTGCTGATGGAAATCTGCGCTGCGGCAGGCGGTTGATGAATGTAGGTGTAACCGTTGTCCTCCACTAGTTTTGCCAGTGGCACGGCATAGTCTGCTGCCATATGGGTTTCCTCCAAATGATTAATTATGTGAATATACGAGTTTTGCGCAGTGCCGCCAATAAGGGCATGCCCAGCGCATACACCACCACGAACTGCCCTAGTGCAACCTGCGCGGCAAACAGCGGGAAGATCGACCATTCAAGTCCCGCTGCAGTGATGATGATGATAGGCACAACAAGGGCATTGAACAGCACCGGCGGCAGGCCGGATAACCATGGCAAGCGCTTGAATTCAATCTTGCGCAGTTGCCAGCTGCATGTGGCAGCAAGAAAACTCGCTAGGGTGCCAAACACCCAGTCCATCCAGCCATAGGGGCTGGCGAGGTTGGCGAAAAACGTGCCAATGGTCAGCCCGGGAATGGCCGCGGGCGTGAGTGCCGCCAGCATGGTGAGTGCCTCGGCAATGCGAAATTGCACAGGACCATAGGAAATCCAGTGGATGGGTGTGGCGCCCAGCGCTAGGGTAACTGCCGCGTAAAGTGCCGCGATAATGGCAGCCTGTGCGATGAATAAGACTCGTTTGCGGGATTTGGTCATAGCAATGACCTCCTTTGAAGAATTTATTTACGGCGGGATTCAATCCGCCCCTGCGGGGAGCAGTCGCTTCGCGGTGTTCTATTCTACCGCTAGCAAAAGTCCACGTCAAATGCTTTATTAAAGATAGGCCACCAAATCCGCTAGCTTATCCACCACAAGTCCAGCTTTTATTTCACTTTGGCTTTCGTATTTCTCGCGGCTGGTCGCGCCGCTAAGCACCAGTATGCTGGGTATGCCATGATTGAAGCCGATGGCCACGTCTGTTTCGGTTCGGTCGCCGATGAACACAAGCTCACTGGGGTCGCAGTTTAAGTAGCGCGCTAGGTAGTCCACGGTGTGGCGCGTGGGCTTGCCCAGCACCGTGGGACGGCGCCCCGTGCTCGCCTCAAACAAGGCAATCATGCTGCCGGTGTCGGGCATAAAGCCCACCTTCAGCGGGCAGTTAACGTCCGGGTGCGTGGCGTAATAAGGCAATCCAGCGGCCAGCCAATTGGCAGCCTTGTGAATCTTTTCATAGGTCAGCGTGGTGTCAAAGCCCAGCAGAATCACGTCGGGTGCGTCGTCCACCAGATTGACACCTGCGGCTCGCAAGTCTGCATGCAAACGCTCGTTGCCCAAGCAATAAATGCGCGCGCCGGGGTGTGTGCGCTGCAAAAACTCCGCCGCCACATGGCTAGACAGCACAATCTTTTCCTCCGGTGTGGGGAAGTTCATTTTTGCAAGCTTCGCGCTGCACAATGCCGCTGAGTTCGCCGAATTGTTGGTGAAAAACAGGTGCCCAATCCCACGCTGTGTGAGCGCGTTGATAAACCGGTCACCGCCGGGAATCATCGTGTCTTCCAGATAAAATGTGCCGTCCATGTCCAAAATCACATGGCGGGCCTTTGCAAAAATCTCGTGCATCGCTTAGCCTTTCAGGATATATTCTTGTTTGCGCGGCATCGACACCATGCGCATGGCAAGGCGAGTGAGCGCGCGGGAAATTGCTCGCCGGTGTGGGAAAAACACGGCAGCCAATGCAACCTGCAAAAACAAGCGACTGTGTTTGCCGCTACGCAGCAAATCGCGGGTAATCGCATCGCCCGCAAAGCGCAGTGCTTGGCTCACGAATCGCCCATCTTCAATGCGCTGCACCACGTCACGTAGCAAGGGCTCGTCGCGCCAATCGCCGTAGCCATAGATGAGCACCAGCGAAGTTTCAAAGAAATCTTGCAGCGTGCCGTGCGGCGAAATACGCAACTTCATCGCTCGCCGCAGCACTTTTTCTGCCAGCTTCACCGCATGGTGCGGGCGCTTCACATAGCGCGCATCCAGCTGCGCGAGCACTGGCCGCAGCCAAGTGGGCGTTTGCGTGCCGCGTTGCGCAAGCCAAGCCTGTGAGCCACCGCACTGCGCCATATCCCCCAGCAGTTCGGGTAGCTTGCGCCGCAAATTTGCCGCAAAAAAGCCCATCAATCCGCCGCGCTTGCCTGCAAAGGTGAAGCGAAAACTGTCCTTCAGCGGTAGGCTGGGGTCAGCGGCATGTGTGGTGATGTGCGCAGTGCCATCGCATAACTGCACGCGATAAAACTGGCAGGGAAAGCTGTTGAGCGCAGGCGCACAAATGTCATAAAACACATGCTTGCCACAATCAACTTTTGCCACATGGCCGCGATGTTGATGCCCGCAAAAACTAAATTGCATGCCTGCGCGAGCTAGTCTTTCACGCACATGCAGATAATTCTCCAGCAAATAACCCGGCAATGTTTGCCCCACATGTGGCGCCAAATTGTGGTGCATCAGCCCCAGCACAATGCGCCCGTTTTTTGTGGCGTTTTCACATTCACCCACGGCCCATTGCAGTTGCTCAGGGCTAATCTCACCGTGCACACGCGCGCCGGGTTTTGTGCTATCAAGCGCAATCAGCGTGTGCTGCTCGTCCAGCTCAAGGGCATAGCTCAGCCCGAAAAACCGCGCATGTTCGGGCAGCAATGGCTTGTAAATCGCCGAAAAATCTTCCGATGTAGTTTGCCGCGCAGGCTCCTTTTGTCCGTCGCAATACTGCGCAGCATGGCCGTTGTTGATGTCATGGTTGCCGGGCACCGGCAGCACTTGTGTGCCAGTGCTGCGCGAGAAATCTTGCAGCAGTTCAACCAGCGCAACATGTGCGTCGTGCTCGCCCTCGCGAATCAAATCTCCCGCCAGCAGCAGATATTGCACCGGGTTTTCTGTCAGTTGTGCCAGTGCGGCCTGCAGCAATCGTTCGCTGTGGCGTGCGGGTTTGCCCAAGCGGTCGTTGTCTTCAACAAACGCACGACAAAACTCGCCGGTCATCGCAGCAGGGTAGTAATGCAAATCAGCCAAATGAGCAATTGTCAAATTCATGTCCTTAGTTTAACCATTTTATGCTTCGCAGCTTACCCCCACCGCCCTGCGGGGCACCTCCCCCAAGGGGGAGGCAGGGGCTTGCTTTTTCAACTCATCATAAACAGTCAGCGCGAAGCGTTTAGGTTTTTTTTGTTACTTTTTTTGCAAAAAAAGTAACTAGCAGCGTGGGCAAGCACCAAAGCACACGCCAACGCGGCGCATGGCGGCGTTGTGTTCGGCGTAGGTGCGGCTGTAGTGATTGTCGTGGTCTTGTCCGAAAAAGAAGAACAAGTATTCCGTGGTTGCTGGGTTAAGCACGGCATAGATGGCGCGCTCGCCGGGGTTGCAGATGGGACCGATGGGCAGGCGCGGGTCAGGCCTAGCCAGGTTGTGGATATAGGTGTCATACAGCGGCAGCCAATGGCTTGCATCACCGGGAATCCACGGCGAGGGCCCCAGCACGTCGCGGGCATAGTAGCGCGTGGGGTTGGCCTGCATCATCATGTTGATGTTCATGCGGTTGTAGAACACCGAAGCCACCATGTGCATGTGCTCGGTAGACCTTGCCTCACGCTCTACGATGGAGGCCAAAATCAGCACTTCATAGTCGCTAAAGCCGGTGTTGTTGGTGGCCATCATGGGCAGCACACGGCTGGCGTAATTATTCAATATAATGCGCAGCACTTCGTTGGGTTCACTGTCCAAGAAAAACTCATAGGTATCCGGGAAGAGAAAACCCTCCAGAAAAAACGCCGAGCGACGGTCAAACGGCGTGGCGAAGGACTGCACTTCAAAACTCTGCGCAGCATGGAAGAAGGCCTCGGCGCTTACTACGCCGCTTTCTTCTAGGCGTTGCGCAATTTGCACAAAGTTAAAGCCTTCGGGAATCGTCACCCGCACGGACTCACGGGCAGGGTTGTGCTCTCTGGGTGGCTGGTCGAATGGGTCTGTTGGCGCAGGGATGGGCGCGAACATGCCGCAGCCGGCCAAGAAAACGAGGGCCAGCAGCAACGCAATTAGTCGTAAATGTTTTTTCATCAATATCTCTCCTCTTTCACACACCTATATATTGTATCACATCTGTGCGAAAAAATCAAGCCCCAACACAAACAACGACTGCAACAGTTTTTGGGAACCGTTGCAGTCATTTGTGGGTATTCAGTTGTTTCATGGCCGTCCTTCTCTACTAATTTGAATTAGCGCATGCGTTGGTTGGCGCGGATGAGAGCGTCGAGTTTAATGGCGCGGCCGAACTGGCGCAGGCTCATGGGCTCGTTGCTGATTTGCTTCAACAGCTTGCGTTCTTCTTCAAGCATTTGACGATCCACTTCGTTCATTGCGAATTTCATGGTGTATTCTCCTTTTCTATAGTGTTTTGCGGGTTGTTTTACCCTACAATCATAGTATACACCAAAACAATGCGTTTGTCAAGTCAACTTGCACAAAGAAATTGTAAAAATTTATGCAATATAACGAAAATAAAGGGTGAACAAGTAAAACTTTAACATAGGAAAGCGCCGCGCAGTGCATGATTGTTGGTCAACATGCACAAACGCAGCGCTGAAATTTCGTCGATATGCCGAAATTGTCTTGCAAAATCCTGCTTAGTGGCAGGCGCAGCCGGGGGTGTTGCAGCGGCCATGGCAGTGGCAAACGCCATGTTCGCCAGCGGGGTGGCCCGGCCAGTCGCAGCCGATTTCATAGCATGGATTGTCTGCGCGGTCGTGGTTGTGGCCGTGTGCGTGGTCGTGTTGATGTTCGGTTTCGTCATAGCCGTTGCCGCAGCCGGTGAATGCCGCCGCCATGGTGAACGCCATGGCAAGGGCGAGGATTAAAACGAGAACTTTCTTCATGGGGACTACTCCTTTTTGTATAGTGATGGTTAGGCTGAGCTAATTATAACATGTCTTGCTGGTTTTGTCAAGAATTTTTTGCCAAATTGTGCACGCTTGTCAGGCTAGTCCGTATAATGAACTAGTATCTCATTTTTTAGCAGAAGGAGGAGTACGCATGCCCCAGGACTATAATTCCCACGATTTTCGCGCAGGCATGGAGCAAATGCGCCGCAAGTCGCGCGCAGGCAGCGATGCATTGCGCCGGAACTTCCGCACAGGAAGAACCGACGAACAACCCAAGCCCCACGCACAACTGTGCAGGCCCTGCCAGCAAGTGCAACCGTGCAGGCCGTGCCCGTGCCCATGTGATCATCGTGACGGCGAAAATTTCACCGAAGAATTTCACGAACGGCAAGTGGACTACGTTCGCACCAAAAGAGAGGACGTTTGAATGAGGTATGACTTTTGCGATGAACTGCGCGCAAGCATGAAAAACTTGCGCGATGAGCTTCATCATCAATGCGACGTGGTGAATGTGCGCCACACCGGCAACCAGGAAAGTTTTGCGCAACACTTTCAGGAATGCCAAACAGACCATGAACTATCAACAACAAGGAGATTGCACGATGAGCAAACGATTTGATGACTTCGATTCCTTCCGCGAGCGGGACGCGGACTATCACGAGCGCTACCGCCGCAACGACGCGGATTTTAACGAACGCTTTTATCACGATGACCAAGACAGTTGCGAAAACCTGAGCAAAGACAGGTTTGACGAAATGTTCCACGAAAACGATGAAAATTTCCGCGAAAACCATGAACGTGAAAAATTTAAGGAAGATTTTTTTGAAAAAGAAGTTGACTATCACAAGGATTTTGTAAAAGACAAATTCAACGAAGAATTTTGCAATAAAGACGTAGATTTCAAGGAAAATTATATGCGTGACAAAACGCATGAAAAATGCCACTGCGGCAAAGACAACTATGACGAAGATTACCACAACGGCGATATCGTGTTTGTGGAAGATATGCACCGCCACGCCGAAAACATGCGTGACTACTGTGGTTGCGGCGGCTGTGGCTGCAACAAATGCGGCAATTATGTAGACATGCCCAACCCCTTTAGCGGCGGCTGCGGTTGCGACGGCGGCTGCAACAAGTGCGGGCGTTATGTAGACATGCCTAACCCCCATAACGGCGGCTGTGGTTGCGGCGGTGGCTGCAAACCTCCAAAACCACCCAAACCGTATTGCAATTGCGGCCGGTGTGATGCCTGCGGCAACGGCCATCGTCACCATGACCATGGCTGCGGCGGCTGCGGCAAGCAAAGCTGCCACATGTGCCACCCGCACCCACACAAAGCGGGCAAATCCATGGAGGACTGGGAAAAAGAACGCAAAGCCGAAGAAGTGCGCCGCCGTGGCGAGCAACTGCGCGACCAATTCAAGCGCAAAGGCTATGGCTACCGCGATGACTTTGGCGGCAAGGGCAAAGAATTTGGGAACGGCAAGGGTTATGCCGGTCTTAAAGGCGAATTTTCCGGCGAAAGCCGCTTTGATAAATTTGACCGCGACGATTTTGGGAGAAAGGGGCGTTTTTAACCATGCGCGACTATGATGATTTCAAGCGCCGCGAGGCCGATTACCACGAGGACTATCGCCACCGCGACGTAGATTCCCGCCAACGCTACTACGATGATCGTGAAGATTATCACGAAGATATGGCGCGCGACAAGCACGACGAGTGCTTTAGCGAAAACGACGTGGACTTTCGTGAAAAATATGATATGGAAAAGCTCAAAGAAGATTTCCGCGAGCGTGAAGTAGCCTATCACAAAGACCACACCAAAAAATCATTCGACAATGCGTTTCACAATCACGACGTCAATTACAAGGAAAATGATGCGCGTGATCGTTACAACGAAGATTTCCGCCGGGCCGACACCGCCTACCGCGAAGATTATCGCCGCGATGACGACCGTTATGAAAAAGACTACCACCGTGATGCCAAGGGCGGCTGCGGCTGCGGACGCGGCCACTGCTATGGCGGCTGCGGTTGCAGTTGCGGGAGCTGCCGTTATTGCTACGGAAAAAAGTATTAGAAGACTATGCGCAAAGCACAGTCATCACCATCACCTTCAAGCACAGCGCGCGCCGTGAGATGCAGCTGTTTCGTGAAATGATGCGGATGTTTGACGAATAAATGTAGAGCGTAGAGTGTAGAATGTAGAGATACAGGCTGCACCCTACGCTTGTTTGAGTCCAATATAAGGAGAGATATATGAACATCAAACGTTTACTTATCAGCGCGGGCATTGGATTAGTTGTGCTGGGGCTGTTGCTGCTAGTGGCGGCAGGCATTGCCCTGCGGTTAGACTTAGCCAGCAGCATGCTGCGCTATCTTGCTTTTGGAGCGGCGGCTCTGGCGGCTCTAGTGGCGGGTTACATACACGTGCGGTCACGCCGTGCGCAGGGCTTGCTATTCGGAGCCCTTGCTGCGGCAGTGATGTACCCCATTGTGCTGCTGATTTCCATGGCAGTGTCGCGCGGTGCGCCGGGGGCGGTTGCCTTCATTCTGTTGCCGGTGATGCTATTGACTGGCGGTGCGGGCGGCATTTTAGCGGCAAACCGCACCGTGCAATCACGTAGCGGCGGCAAGAAAAAACGCAAGCGCAAGTAGGGGCGCGACGCGAAGTGTTCTTTTTTTGCAAAAAAAGAACCAAAAAAACCTAATCGCTTCGCGGTGGATTCTTATGGGGCTGGAATAGAATGCAGCGAAGCGACCGAGCCCCACCGCAGGTGGTTCGCGGAGCGAGGATTTTGCTGAGGGTAAAAGTCTACCCGCAAATTTCATGTTGACAACCCCCGCTGCATCGTGGTAAAATAAAAAGAAGCAAGAAAGAGGGGAGGCACAGTCATGTGGTTAGTATATGCGCTGCTAGCGGCCGTGTTTGCGGCATTAGTGGCGATTCTGGCGCGGCTTGGCCTCGAGGGCGTGAACTCCCATGTAGCGGTTGCTATTCGCACGGTTGTTGTGCTGGTGATGGCTTGGGCGATGGTCTTCATCACCGGCCACCACGGCGATGTGTTCACCATGACGCGCCGCAACTGGATATTCCTCATTGCCTCGGGCGTTGCCACGGGGATTTCGTGGTTGTTTTTCTTTCGTGCGTTGCAACTGGGCGATGTGTCACGCGTGGTGCCGATCGACAAACTCAGCGTGGTGATTACGATTATACTTGCCTTTGTGATTTTCCGCGAGGAAGTGAACTGGCGAACGATTCTTGGTGGCGTGTTGGTGACGGCGGGTACGGTGCTATTGGCGCTGTGAGTAATGATTTTAGGAGGAAAACCCACGTGACCACAACCCATGTAGACTTTAATTCGCTCAAAGTAGACAAGCATGCCCTTGCGCAACAAACAGAAGATGGCTTGTTGCTGTCTGCCGAAAAAAATCTGCGCAGCAGTTTTCTGCCCACTAAGTCATTAACCTCTTGCGTGACGGTGCCCAAAACATTTCGCCTGCCGTTGTGCATTCACATGGCTGTGCACATGCCGCAGCCCGGTTTGCATTTGCTGCTGGGCGAAGGTCATATTTCATTTGGTACGCAATCGGATAATAGAAGCCTTAGCGATATTGCGCAGCCTAACCCCAAAAAGCCCAAGCATTTTGATAATCGCACAAGCTTAGCAGGGGATAACGAAATCACCGTGATTTATGGTCTAACGTTCATGCAAATACTCATCAACGGCGAAACGCGCTACTTTTCTAAAAGCGAAAAATATATGCGCTCCGCAACACAGGAAGAGCTTGAACTTAAACTTGGCACATGCAAATTTGCCGAAGTTATTATCAAGAAAATGACCGTTGAAGAATATGATGTTGAGCCAGATGCCGTTCCAATTAACAATGAAATTGGCGAGACAAGGCTTTATTTTATTCGTAGGGGCGTTAAGGCTGGGTTTGAGGAATGTATTTCTCTGTTAGCACCTGCACTTCAAGCAGAAATAATAAAAACTGACCAATTTCTTTTAAGTGAAAAAGAACTTAAAATAAAGCGAAAAATTGAGGGTGACCAATTAGGCTGCAAAATAACATACACATCATCCGTTCACGGATTTTCATATTCTCTACGAATCAATGAACACCTTATGAGCCATTCTTATTGGTGGTACATGGTTTCAAATTATAAATATGAAGGAAAATTTATGGGGCGAAAAAATGATTTGACAAATTCCGTTCTCAAAAGTGTTTATGACCTGTCGCCTGAAATTGCTGACCGCCTTGTAGATTATTACGGAAAATGTAATGGATGCTCCCAAACTTGCGCCGTAAAAACGGTATATGAGCTGAATGGAAAAAAGTTTGTATCTTGTCATGGGCAAATGCATATGAACATGAACTTGCAGACTTTCGAGGATTTTCGATTTACGCTGAACGTGCAAAAAGACATGCTATAAATATGAGGAGACTTTTATGCCGCTTTGGCAAGATTTACGCGAACCCAAAACAGCCCTGCTGTGCGAGGGCGGCGGTCAGCTGGGCGTGTATGGCGTGGGGGTGCTGCAATGTTTTCGCGACCACGACATCACGTTTCCTTATTACATCGGGGTGTCGGCTGCTGCGGCGAATTTGGCATCGCATTTGGCTGGGCATCGCAACCGCACGCTGCGGTTTTACGCGCAATACGCCGCACGGCCTGAATATCTTGGCTGGACAAGCCTGCTGCGCACCGGCAATTTCGTCAATTTGGAGTACATCTACAAAACCATTTCTGGGCCCGATGGCGAAGACCCCATTAATTTTGACGTGCTGTGCGCCTTGCAAGATGAACTGCGCATCGTGGTCACCAACGCTGAAACCGGACAAGCTGAATATTTCGGCAACGAGATTTTCGCCGCGCGTGATTGCCGTGCGCTGATGGCCTCGGCCTGCCTGCCGCTTTGCTGCAAGCCCATTGAGATTGACGGCCAGCTTTACTTCGACGGCGGCTGCGCGGACTCGCTGCCGGTGGAACAAGCTCTGCGTGAGGGCTGCGAACGCGTGGTGGCCATTCTCAACCGCCCGACAGGCTATGTGAAAGCACCCGAGCGTTTGCAAAACACATACGCCATGACGTTGCGCCGCTATCCTGCGGTTGCCCGAGCATTGCAGCTGCGCCACGTGAACTACATGCAATCACTACGCCTGCTAGAAGACATGGAGCGCGAGGGCCGCGCAGTGTTGATTCGCCCGGCGGCCGCGTTGCCGCTACGCACGTTCACTACCAAGCCACGTGAGCTGCTCGAGCAAGTGTGTGCCATGGGCTATGCCGACGGCTTGGCAGAATTAACGCTTGACAAACCTGCTCGAAATCTGCTATAATGGTAGGTAATAAAAATAGTCAAAGGAGACTGCACATGCAATGGTTTGAAGTGACCGAATGGGTTTTCACCGGAATTGCCGGTTTGCTTGTGGGCTGGCTTTGGCTATTTTTCTGGTAGACAAGGTTACCCCGCGGCAAGCCGCGCCAGCTCCCCCAAGGGGGCGCCTATAAGGAATTATTAATACGGCGGCAGGGCTTTGGCTCTGCCGTTTTGAAAATGAGGAGAAATATCGTGCCACAAAACATCACACAAAAAATCATCGCCGCCCATCTGCTAGAAGGCAACATGGTGCCCGGCGAAACCATCGCGCTGAAAATCGACCAAACCCTTACGCAGGATGCCACCGGCACCATGGCCTATTTGGAGTTTGAAGCAATGGGCGTGCCACGCGTAAAAACCGAGCTCAGCGTGGCCTACATTGACCACAACACGCTGCAAAGCGGCTTTGAAAACGCTGATGACCATAAATTCATTCGAAGCTGCGCACGCAAACGTGGGCTGCTGTTTTCGCGCCCGGGCAACGGCATTTGCCACCAAGTGCACTTGGAGCGCTTCGCCAAACCCGGCAAGACCTTGATTGGTAGCGACAGCCACACCCCAACGGCAGGTGGCTTAGGTATGCTGGCTATGGGCGCCGGCGGCATGGACGTTGCCGTGGCCATGGGCGGCGGAGCCTATCATATTCCCATGCCGAAGGTGACACTTGTGCGATTGACCGGTTCGTTGCAGCCTTGGGTGAGCGCGAAAGACGTGATTCTTGAGGTGCTGCGCCGCTTGAGTGTGAAGGGCGGTATTGGCCGCGTGATGGAATATGGTGGGGCAGGAGTAGCCAGCCTCAGCGTGCCGGAGCGTGCCACCATCACCAACATGGGCGCGGAGCTCGGCGCAACCGGCTCGGTATTCCCCAGTGATGACGTGACGCGTGCGTTCCTCAAGGCGCAAGAACGCGAGCAAGATTGGACTGAACTTTCCGCCGACGTTGATGCTACATATGATGACATCATTGATATTGACCTAACTGCCCTTGAGCCCCTTGCCGCCTGCCCGCACATGCCCGATAACGTCAAGCCCGTGCGCGAACTTGCTGGCATGCAAGTGGATCAAGTTTGCATTGGTTCTTGCACGAACGCAAGTCTTCTTGACCTGATGAAAACCGCGGCGATTCTCAAAGGCAAAACCGTGCACCCGCGCGTGAGCCTCAATATTTCGCCCGGCAGCAAGCAAGTGCTCACCATGATTGCGCAAAACGGCGCGCTCACGGATATCATCGCCGCTGGCGCGCGTGTGCTGGAGGCCGCCTGCGGTCCCTGCATTGGCATGGGTCAAGCACCCAGCAGTGGCGGGGTTTCGCTGCGCACATTCAACCGCAACTTTGAGGGCCGCAGTGGCACGGCAGATGCACAGGTCTATCTCGTCAGCCCCGAAGTGGCGGCAGCGGCTGCCATCACTGGTGAATTTACTGACCCACGCACGCTGGGTGAATTCCCCATCATCACCATGCCCGAAAGCTTCCTCATTGACGACAACATGATTGAGCATCCTGTGCTCGAAAGCGAAATGGACAGCGTGGAAATCGAGTATGGACCGAACATCAAGCCCTTCCCCACCAGCGAGCCACTGCCGCAAAGCATCACCGCAAAAGCGGTGCTGAAAGTGGGCGACAACATCACCACCGACCACATCATGCCTGCTGGTGCAAAAATTCTACCTTACCGTTCCAACATACCGTATCTGGCGCAGTTCTGCTTTGCACAGTGCGACCCCAACTTTGCGGCAAACTGCAAAGCAGCAGGCAGTGGCATGGTCATTGGCGGCGAGAATTACGGCCAAGGCTCCAGCCGTGAACACGCAGCGCTTGTGCCGTTATATCTGGGCATTAAGGCTGTGGTTACCAAGAGCTTTGCGCGCATGCACTTGGCCAATTTGGTGAACTCCGGCATTGTGCCGCTGACCTTCGCCAGCCCCATGGACTACGAGAAAATCCGCCAGGGTGACCAACTGCAGCTGGGTGATATTCGCACTGCCATGCAGCAGGGCACTGCCGTTGCGCTGCAAAACCTTAGCAGCGGCGAGATTTATGCACTCAACTACAACCTGTCGCCGCGCCAGCGTGACATTTTGCTGGCGGGTGGGTTGCTGGATTACACCCGAGATGGGAATGCATAGTAGGGAGGGTTGCATGAAACAATTGAGTTTCCGCAACGGAAAATTCACTATCCTGCAAATGACTGATTTGCAGGATACCCCCGGCGTGAAGCGCGAAACCCTGCGTTTGATGGACGCCGCACTCGACCAACTTAAACCTGACTTGGTTGTGCTCACCGGCGATCAAATCCAAGGCTATTCACGCAAGCTGCGTGGCGCAGACAAAGAAGAACAAGTGCGGCGGCTCATCGCCGAGCTATGCGCGCCCATGCAAGAGCGTGGTATTCCCTTCACCTTCACCTTTGGCAACCACGACATTGAGCACGTGTGCGCACAGGCGCAGCTGGGTTATTATCAAGAACACAGCTGCTGTTTGGCCTATGACACCCCCGATGTGGAAGGTTGTGCGAACCATAATTTGCTGATTTTTAACAGCAAGGGTGAGCGTGCTCTAAATTTGTATATGCTGGACTCGCATGGCAGCACAAGCCTGACGGGTTATCAGCCGTTGCATGACAATCAAGTGGCATGGTATCGCCGCGTGCGCGACAGTCTGTCCGGCGTGCCCGCACTGGCCTTCATGCACATCCCCATTGCTGCGGTGTATGGCTTGCTGAAAACCAGCAGGCGGCGTGGCAAGCATGGTCATCCCGGCTTTGCGCAATTCAAGCAAAAGAAAACATACTACACGCTTGATGAAAACAAAGCGGTTGGGCGCTACTGCGAGCGGCCGTGTATCTCAAGCGGCGACGCAGGATTGTTCGCCGCCGCGAAGGAGCAAGGCGACATGCTGGGCATGTTCTTTGGGCATGACCACAAAAACAGCTTTCACGGCAAAGTGGATGGCATCGACTTGGGCTATTGCCCTGGTACGGGCTTTGCGGCCTATGGCGACGGCGTGTTTCGTGGCGTGCGCTTGTTTGAGTTTGACGAAAGCGATGTACGCAACTACCGCACGCGGGTGCTTTACTACAAAGACTTGTGCAAACGCAAGCTAGACTTCAAGCAGTGGCTACGTGATCTTGAGCCCTCTAGCGTCAGCGAGGGCGTGCGCCAGGGGCTGATTGTTCTGGCGGGACTGGGGCTTGTTGCTGCGGCGATTACTGCGTTGGTGGTGCTTAGTGCTTAATGGGGGAAATTTGTAGGGGCGGCCATTGGCCGTCCGGGGGTTTTTGCATGGCAAAAATCCGGACGCGCAATGCGCGCCCCTACAGTTGGATATACCCTTCCACCCAGAAAAGGCAGCCTTCTCTGTAAAAACCGTGTTTCACGTGAAACAATTTTACTCGCTTCGCTGTGTTCTCTCCAGCCCCATAAAAATCCCCCCGCGAAGCGGCATAGGTTTTTTTGGTTCTTTTTTTGAAAAAGAACAAGAAAGGGCGGTGCTAAGATGCAACCAAAACTCACTGTGCGAGAAACTGCGGGCTACAGCATGGGTGCGCTGGGCGGGGGCTTTGCCTTCAACCTAGTGCGGTCGTATTTCGTTGTGTTTTGCATGACGGTGCTGGGTGTTTCGGCCGGATTTTTGATGGTGATGTTCGTGGTGCTGCGCCTGTGGGATGCCATCAGCGACCCAATCGTGGGCATGCTTAGCGAGAATTTGCGCACGCCGTGGGGAAAACATAAACCGTGGGTGATTATTGGCGCAGTGCTTAACGCTGTGGTGATTGTGTTCATGTTTTCGCCGGTGATGACGCGCATGCAGGGCATTGGCCTGCTGGTGGGAATCACGGCACTGTACATGCTGTATGGCCTGACCTACACGGTCATTGACGTGCCCTACTATGCCTACGCGGCATCGTTCGTGGACGAACGCGAACGAGATGTTATCTCCACCTGGCCGCGGCTGGTGGGCGGCATTGCGATGATTGGCGTGCCGGTGCTCACCCGCACGATGGTGACCACGCTGGGCGGCCAAAGCGAAGCGCAGGGCTATTTCTACTGGGTGCTGCTGCTAATGGGCATGTATATTTTGTTTGCAGGCATTGCGGCAAAAAGCATGAAAGTGCGCGAAATCGGCCGCCGCGAGCAAGCGTTTTCCTTCAAAGAGGCGTGGCAAACGCTGCGGCAAAACGATCAACTGTTGATCATCGAAGTGGTGTTTATTTTGGCGATGACGGCCATCAATGTGACGCAAATGGTGGCGCTGTTCTACTTTGCGCATGTGTGGCAGGCGCCCGAAGTGTTCGACTTGTTTATGCTGGTGGCGGGCGCGGGCATGGCCTTGGCAATGCTCAGCTATCCCTTGCTGGCCAAGAAGATCAGCCGCCGCAAGATTTTCATCGCTGGCTGTATGGTGCCCCTTGCAGGCTATGTGCTGATGGCCGGGCTTGCGCTGACGGGCAACCCGATGTTCATGCTGCCGATTGTGCTGTTTACGGTGGGCGGCTTTGGCTTTTTTGGCATACTCACCAGCATTTTCATGGTGGATGCCGTGGAATATGGCGAGTGGAAGCTAGGCTATCGCAGCGAGAATTTGATTTTTTCACTGCTCACACTCATTGGCAAGTTCAGCGGCGCCATTGCCACGCTGATTTTCCTCGGTGCGATGCAGCTGGCGGGCTATGTGTCCACGACCTACGGCATGTTTGCGGACGCGGCCATTGTGGCGCAAACCGCGCAGCCGCCAGCCGTGAACGTGGTGCTCAATGTGTTGATGTTCGCCGTGCCGCCGGTAATACTGGGGCTTGCGCTGCTGCTGTATTTGAAGAAGTATAAGTTGCATGGGGTATTTTTGCAGCAAATTACGCGGGAATTAGAAGAGAGACGCGATTCTTTTTTTGAAAAAAAGAACCACACCTGCGGTGAGCACCTCGCTTCGCGGTGAAATTTTATAGTAAATTGAAGAAACAAGCCCCTGGCTCCCTCTGTTAGAGGGAGCTCCCGCCGTAGCGGGTGAGGGGAGGGGTGCGGAGCACACCAATAAGCCTGCCGCTGCGCGGTGGATTTTTACAGGATGTAATGTAGGGGCGGCCAGTGGCCGTCCGGGATTTTCTACACGGTTTCAAAAAAACACGGACGCGCAATGCGCGCCCCTACACGAGGTTTGCATGAAGATTTTACGCATTATTCTTGCCGTTGGCGGTGTGCTGGCAGGGCTAAGCCTGTTTTTTATGCCGCGCATCACCATGGGCTGGTACCTAGTGCTGGCAGCGGCGGTGGTGCTATTGGCATATGCAGCGCTGTTGCCCAAGCTGCCCAAATGGCTGCACATTAGTGTGCTGGCGCTCGCCATGATACCAGTGTTGTTCGCTGGCTTTTTGGCGGCGTATGGCAGCGTGTCCACGGCAACGCACGAGGAAGATGTCGTCATCGTGTTGGGTGCGGCCATTCATGGCGACAGACCCAGCCGCATGCTGGCCTATCGCTTGAACGCTGCGCTGGAATTTCACATGCGCAACCCGCAGGCGGTGATTGTGGTCAGCGGTGGTTATGCCGAAGGGCGGCAGTTTAGCGAAGCGCAGGTGATGGCTTGGTATTTGACTGAACGGGGTGTGCCTGCTGAGCAAATTTTGCTGGAAAACCGAGCGGTATCGACCGAAGAAAACTTGCGTTTTGGACAGCAAATGTTGCGCGAACATTTCGGCCATGATGACTTTACTGTCACGATAGCTACCCAGCGCTTTCATTTGTATCGTGCGCGATTTTTGGCGCGACGCATTGATCTTGACGCCACACAACTGCCCGCGCGAACCATTTGGCGCACGCTGCCGATGGATTATCTGCGTGAGATGTTTGCGGTGGGCAACGCTTGGCTGGGCAATCCGCTGACGCGGCATATGGTGGCGCTGTAAAAAACAGTTGCATTTTGCTGCAAAGCATGTTATAATGATTTTAATGCCCGCCGCGAAGCGGGCTAGGTTTTTTTGATTCTTTTTTTGCAAAAAAAAGTAACAAGAAAGGACGACGGCAATGACAAAGCACATTTTCATCACCGGCGGGGTGGTTTCGGGCCTGGGCAAGGGGATTACAGCGGCCAGCTTGGGGCGGCTGCTGAAGCAACGCGGGCTGCGCGTGGCTGCGCAAAAGCTTGACCCTTACCTCAACATCGACCCGGGCAGTATGAATCCGCTGCAACACGGCGAGGTGTTTGTGACCGACGACGGCAGCGAAACCGACCTTGACTTGGGGCACTACGAGCGCTTTATTGATGAAAGCCTCACACGGCTTTCCAGCCTCACCAGCGGCAAGGTGTATCGCAATGTGCTGCAACGCGAGCGCGCGGGTGACTATCAAGGCGGCACCGTGCAGGTGATTCCCCATGTGACCAACGAAATCAAAGATTTCATCAACGCCGCTGCGGAAAATAGCGGCGCAGATGTGCTCATTACCGAAATTGGCGGCACCATTGGCGACATTGAATGCCAGCCGTTCATTGAGGCCATTCGCCAGATTAGCCTGGAAAAAGGCGCACAAGCTTGCTTGTTTGTGCATGTGACGCTCGTGCCGTTTTTGCGCTGCAGCGGCGAACATAAATCAAAACCCACTCAACACAGCGTGAAAGAATTGCGCGCGATGGGTATTTCGCCGAATATCATCGTTGCGCGGGTGGAAGAACCCCTACCGCCGGGCTTGGCAGACAAAATCTCGCTGTTTTGCAACGTGAAAACCGACTGCGTGATTGAGAATCTGGACCTGCCGTCGTTGTATCAAGCGCCGCTGATGCTGCACGACAACGGCATGGACGCCGTGGTTTGCCGCGAGCTTGGCTGGAACACGCCCGAGCCGGATCTGACTGAATGGCGCACGATGGTGCAAAAAATTGCTGACCGTAAACACGAAGTAGAAATTGCAATTGTGGGTGACTATGTGCAACTGCACGATGCCTATCTGTCGGTGATTGAGAGCTTGAACCATGCCGGTTTTGCTTGTGGAGCCAAAGTGAAAATTCGATGGATTGACAGCGCAACTGAGAACATCACACAAGCGCTGCAAGGCGTGCAAGGCATTGTGCTGCCGGGCGAAAATGGCTCTTGTGGTGACGTGGCCACCTGCGCCTTTTCCCGGGAAAACAATATTCCGTTGCTGGGCATTGGCGTTGGCGAAACCTGCAATCATCCGCAACAGCGCGGCGCGTTCCCCTGTAAAATTGTGCTGGGCACCAAGCTGCATGCGTTGTATGGCTGCGAGGAAATCAGCGAAAGATTCCGCGGCATGTGCGCTTGGCAGCAGACGGACATGATTGCCTGTGTGACCTCGCCCAAAGATGGCGCGGTGCAAGCGATGGAACTGTCCGGGCATTCGTTTTATGTTTCGGTGCAATATCATCCGCAATTTAAGAGCCGCCCCAACAAGCCGCACCCGTTGTTTCTTGGGCTTGTGCGGGCTGCGTTAGGAGGTAAACAATGAACGTAGATATGAAAACCCTGCAAGATCTAACGATGCTTGCGCTTTCGCCGGAGGAATGCGCGCAGCTGCAAGACGAGCTGGAAGCCAAGCTTGTTGGCATGGCCGAGCTTGCTGCTTTGGATTTGCAAGATGCGCCGCTGTGCGTGACACCGCTTGAGCACACTAACGTGTTGCGTGATGACATCGTGCTTGAGCACACCGCGCGTGAGGCCCTGTTGCAGCACGCGCCCGCACACAATGGTGAGTATTACGCCGCGCCGGCCATTCAAGAGTAGGAGGAAGCTAAATATGACTGCTTTACAACTTGCCGCCGCCATTGCCGCAAAAAAAGTGACTGTAGCGGATGTCACGGCGCAATATTTAGAGAAAGCCCGCGCGAGTGCGAACTTCGTGGCAATCAATGAAAGTGCACTTGAACAAGCTGCGCAGGTGCAGGCTAAGCTAGACGCGGGCGAGGCGCTTTCGCCGCTTGCGGGCGTGCCGATGGCCTTGCAGGATAATATTTTTGTGCAGGGCATGCCCTGTGCTTGCGGGTCGGCAATGCTCGAGGGCTACATGCCGATTTTTGATGCCGTGGTGGTGGAAAAACTGCAAGCTGCCGGGCTGATTGTCATCGGCAAGCTGGGCATGAATGAGTTTGCGCATAGCCCACAAGCAGCCGCTGCTGTGACGGCTGGTGAGATTCCCCTAGCTTTGGCTACGGATAATCGCATGGCCTGCGCTGAACATGGCGTGTGGCACATCAAGCCCACTTACGGCGCGGTGTCGCGCTTGGGTTTGGTGGCGCAGGTGAGCTCGATGGATGCCATTGGGCCGATTGCTCGTTGTGTTGAAGATTGTGCTGTGCTGCTGGAAATTATCGCGGACTGTAATGTTGCACAACCTGTGGGGTCGAATGAAAACCTGCCCGAATTCCCCCATGCATTGGCTGCGTGTGAGATTATCGCCTGCGCTGAATTTGGCGCAAACCTGCAAAAGTTCGACGGCGTGAGCTTGGGCAAGCGCAGCACCAAAGCCGAAAATCTCAGCGAAACCTATAAATTCTCACGTGGTGAGGGTTTTGGGCTGGCGACCAAACGCCGGGTGCTGTTTGGCTCGCTGATGCTAGCTGGCGACAACTACGAGCTGTATTACACGAAAGCGCTGCAAGTGCGCGGGCAAGTGAAAGATGTACTGACGAGCATTTCGGCGATTGAATTGCCCGTTGATGAAGCCCACAACTGCTTGGCGAATTTGGCTGGGCTGCCTGCAATTGTGAAGCCCGACGGGCAACAAATCATGGGCGCAGCGTTCACGGATATTGCACTAGCGAAGGGGGTAACAGCATGAATTGGGAAGTAGTGATGGGGCTTGAAGTGCACGCCGAGCTAAGCACCAAAAGCAAGATTTTTTGCGGTTGCTCCACAGAGTTTGGCGGTGAGCCGAACACGCATGTTTGCCCCGGTTGCACGGGTGAACCCGGTGTGCTGCCTATGCTGAACAAAGCTGTGGTTGAGTACGCCATGCGCTTGGGCTTAACCCTAGATTGCGACATCACGCGGGTGAACACCTTTGACCGCAAGAATTATTTCTACCCCGACTTGCCCAAGGCCTGGCAAACCACGCAGCTGTATGCTCCCGTTTGCCGCAACGGCAGCGTGGGGGGCATCCGTCTGCACCAAATTCACATGGAAGAGGACGCGGGCAAGCTGGTGCATGCGCCCAACGGCTCGGCGGCCTACATGGACTACAACCGCAGTGGCACGCCGCTGCTTGAAATTGTGACTAAACCCGATTTTCGCACAACGGAGCAGGTGCTAGATTTTCTGGAAACGCTGCGCGAAACGCTGCTATATCTCGACATTTGCGACTGCAAGATGCAAGAGGGCTCGCTGCGCTGCGACGTGAATCTCTCTGTGCGGCCGCTGGGTCAGGCCGAGTTTGGCACACGCACCGAAATGAAGAACCTTAACTCCTTCAAGGCCATTGCGCGGGCAATTGAATACGAAAGCAAACGGCACATTGATGTGATTACGCGCGGGGGCCAAATCACGCAGGAAACCCGCCGCTGGGACGACAACAAGGGCAAGAGCATGCCCATGCGCAACAAAGAAAACGCACAGGATTACCGCTACTTCCCATGCCCAGACGTGCCACCGGTGATCATCGACGACGCGTGGCTGGAGCAAGTGCGCGCCACATTACCGGAACTTGCGGCGCAAAAGCGTGAGCGCTACATTGGCGAGCACGGCATTGCGCCCAAAGATGCCGCCACTATCACCGTGCACAAGACGATTTCCGTGCTATTCGAGCGGCTTGTGGAGCTGACCGGTCAGCCCAAAGAAGCGGCGAACCTCATCACCGGCGAGCTGATGCGCCACCTCAACAACACAGGCACGCTGCCTGAAGATTTGCAAGTGGATGCAGGAAAACTTGCAGAATTGATTAATCTGGTGCTTGCAGGCAAAATCAATCGCGCGGCCTACAAGCAAACCATGCATGCCGTGTTTGGCGAAGATGTACAACCCATGGCCTACATTGAGCAAAACGGCCTGCTGATGGACGACAACAGCGATGCTGTGGCTGCCGCGATTGCTGCTGCGCTTGCCGCCAACCCCAAGGCCATTGCAGACTACCGCGGGGGCAACGAGAAAACGTTCGGCTTCATTATGGGTCAAGTGATGAAAGAGCTGAAAGGGCAGGGGAATCCTGCGCTGGTGAAGCCTGCATTGGAGGCTGCTCTTGCTGATTGTTGACCGCATTGTGGATGACCTTGCCGTGTGTGAATGCGATGATGGGAGCTATGTGGATATTCAGCTAGCCGCGCTGCCTGCCGGTGTGCGCGAGGGCAGCGTGTTGGTGCAGGTTGATGGAACTTGGGTGCTGGATTTGGCTACTGAACAGGCTCGCCGCGCCAAGTTGCACGCACAGGCAGATGAATTGTTTGGTTGATTTGCACAAAAAGCCGTTTTGCAAGACGAGAACTCTCTACTTGCAAAACGGCTTGTTTTGTGATATACTATTATGAATCACATGAATAAGGAGAAATTTCATGAAAGCAATCAAAAAAGTGCTGGTGGCCAACCGCGGCGAAATCGCCATTCGCGTGTTTCGCGCATGCGCAGAGCTTGGCATTAGCACGGTGGCGATCTACTCCAAGGAAGATACCTTCAATTCCTTCCGCACCAAAGCGGACGAGGCTTATCTGGTGGGCGAAAACCAAACTCCGCTGGGCGCCTACCTAGACATTGAAGCGATTGTGAAACTGGCCAAAGAAAAAAACGTGGATGCCATCCATCCCGGCTATGGTTTTTTGAGCGAAAATGCACACTTCGCCAAAGCCTGCGAAGACAATGGCATCATCTTCATTGGCCCGCCCAGCAACGTGCTGGCAAACATGGGCGACAAACTGGCCGCCAAAGAGATTTCCAAGGCTTGCAACGTGCCCACCATCCCCGGTGGTGAAGCACCGCTGAAAGACGTGGAAGAAGCTGTGCAGCTTGCGGAGCAGTATAAATACCCCGTGATTTTGAAAGCAGCTGCCGGCGGCGGTGGCAAAGGCATGCGCCGCTGCAACGATGCACAAGAGCTGAAAGTTGCTTTCCCGCTGGTGCAAAGTGAAGCGCTGAAGTCTTTTGGCAATGGCGACATTTTCATGGAAAAATTCCTAGTGCAGCCCAAGCACATTGAGATTCAAATTTTGGCCGACAAACACGGCAATGTATATCATCTATATGAGCGCGACTGCTCGCTGCAACGCCGCTATCAAAAAGTGGTGGAGATTGCACCTGCGGTTTCGCTGCCCCAAGCCATCAAAGAAAAACTCTACGAAGACGCGGTGAAGATCGCCAAGCAGGTGAACTATGTGAACGCCGGCACGGTGGAGTTTTTGGTGGACAAAGACGGCAACCACTACTTCATTGAAATGAACCCCCGCATTCAAGTGGAACACACCATCAGCGAGGTCATCACGGGCATCGACTTGGTGCAGGCGCAAATTCAAGTGGCCGAGGGGCATGCCCTAAACGGCCCGGTGATTGATATTCCCACGCAGGAATCCATCGAAGTGCGCGGCGTGGCCATTCAAAACCGCGTGACCACCGAAGACCCGCAAAACAACTTTAGCCCCGACATCGGCAAGATTACGGTGTATCGCTCGGGCGGCGGCCATGGCGTGCGCCTAGATGCCGGCAACACCTACACCGGTGCGGAGATTTCGCCCTACTACGACAGCCTGCTGGTGAAAGTCATTACCTTTGACCGCACCTTTGAGGGCGCGAACCGCAAGGCCTTGCGTGCCTTGCAAGAAATGCGTATTCGTGGCGTGAAAACCAACATTCGCTTCCTAGAGAACATCCTCAACCACCCGCAGTACCAAGCCAATGATTGCCATGCCACTTTCATTGACGAAACGCCCGAGCTGTTTGCCTTCCCTGCGCCGCAAGACCGCGCGAATAAGGTGCTTAAGTATATCAGCAACACTGTGGTTAATGGCGGCAAGTCTGCGCCTGCGGATTTCACTGCACCGCCTGTGCCTGCTACCAGCGGCGTGCCGCAGGCTGGCCTGAAGCAATTGCTGGACAGCAAAGGCGCTGATGCCGTGAAACAGCATATTCTGGGTGCGAAAGAGCTGCTGATTTCCGACACCACGCTGCGCGACGCGCACCAAAGCTTGCTTGCCACACGCGTGCGCACCAAAGATATGACTGCCATTGCGGACTACATGGCACATGCCATGCCTAATGCCTTTGCCTTTGAAATGTGGGGCGGCGCGACCTTTGACGTAGCCTATCGCTTCCTGCACGAGTCGCCGTGGGAGCGCCTGAAGCTGCTGCGCGAGAAAATCCCGAATGTGCTGTTGATGATGTTGCTGCGCGGTGCCAACGCCGTGGGCTACACCAGCTACCCGGATAACCTCATCGCCAAGTTTATTCATGAGGCCGCCGAGGCGGGCGTGGATGTTTTCCGCGTGTTTGATTCGCTCAACTGGCTGCCCAACATGGAGCTGAGCATTGATGAAGTGCGCAAGGCGGGCAAGCTGTGCGAGGGCTACATCTGCTACACCGGCGACATTTCTGACCTGTCGCGCACCAAGTATGACCTGAAGTACTACGTGAATATGGCCAAAGAGCTTGAAAAACGCGGCGTGCACATCTTGGGTATCAAGGATATGTCCGGTTTGCTCAAGCCTTATGCTGCGCAAGAACTGGTGCGTGCGCTGAAACAAGAAGTGGGCCTGCCCATTCACCTGCACACGCACGACACCAGCGGCAACGGCGTGGCGGCTATTCTCAAGGCTGCTGAAGCTGGTGTGGATATTGTGGACACCGCCATTGCCAGCCTATCTTCGCTCACCAGCCAACCGTCGCTCAACGCGGTGGTGACCGCCCTTGAAGGCACCGAGCGCGACACCGGCATGAAAGACGACGCGCTGCTGCCCATTTCCCGCTATTGGGAGCACGTGCGCGGCTACTATGCAGGCTTTGAAGAAGGCTTGGACTTCCCCGCAACCGACATCTACAAATATGAAATCCCCGGCGGGCAGTATACCAACCTGCGCGCGCAAGTGGATAGCATTGGCCTAGGTGACCGCTTTGAAGAAGTGAAGGAGAAATACAAGCAGGCCAATGATCTCGTGGGCGACATCGTGAAGGTCACACCCAGCTCTAAAATGGTCGGTGACTTGGCCATCATCATGGTGCAAAATGACCTGACGCCCGAAAATATCGTGGAAAAAGGCAAGCACATTGCCTTCCCGGACTCCGTGGAAAGCTACTTCAGCGGCATGATGGGCCAGCCGCAGGGCGGGTTCCCCAAAGACTTGCAGGCCGTGGTGCTCAAGGGCAAAACGGCCATTACCGGCCGCCCGGGCGAAAGCCTGCCGCCGGTGGACTTCGATGCCATTCGCGCTGAGATGAAACCCTTCTGCGCCGAGCCGAACATGCAGGACATCGTGTCGTATTGCTTGTACCCGAAGGTGCTGAAAGATTACTACGCGCACCAAAAAGAGTACAGTGAACTCAGTGCCCTAGAGAGTCCGGTGTTCTTTGCGGGCATGGCGCCCGGCCAAACCACGCAAGTGGAGATTGAAGACGGCAAGACGCTGATTATCAAGTTCATCAGCATGAGCAAGCCTGATGTAGACGGCCTGCGTCAGTTGGTATTTGAGCTCAACGGCGACCGCCGCGAAATTGCCGTGCAAGACAGCAGTCAAACCACCGCCACTAATGTGGTTATGGCTAATCTGGAAGATCCCCTAGACATTGGCGCGAGCATTCCCGGTATGGTGAGCAAGGTGATGGTGAAGCAGGGCGACAAAGTCAAACAAAACGACGTCCTCGCTGTTATCGAGGCCATGAAGATGGAAACCACCGTGATGGCAAAAACCGACGGCGTGATTGAAAAAGTGCTCGTGAGCGAAAAGCAGCCCGTCAAAGGCGGCGAACTGATTATCCGCATGGCTTAGCCAGCGAAACAAATAAAAGAGGCAGGGGAGTGATTCCCTGCCTTTTGTGTTTATGTAGGGGCGGCCATTGGCCGTCCAGGATTTTTTATTTCAGGCGAAAAAGGACGGACGCGCAATGCGCGCCCCTACACACGGTTGTGTGCTAACTTTCAATCCAGTTTAAACTGCGTTGCACGGCCTTTTGCCAGCCAGCGTAAAGTTCGTTGCGCTGCGCACGCGGCAGTTGCGGCACAAACACGCGGTCAACTTGGCGGTTTTGCTCAATTTCGGCTTTGCTGGCCCACACGCCTGCCGTCAATCCCGCGATGTAAGCCGCGCCGAGTGCTGTGGTTTCGGTCACACGCGGGCGGTTGACATTGGCTTGGCTGAAGTCTGCTTGCAACTGCATCATGATATCACTGACGGACGCGCCGCCGTCCACGCGCAGCTCGGTGAACTTGATGCCTGCGTCGGCCTCCATGGCGGCGAGCAAGTCGCACAACTGCCAGGGAATG
>WRBQ01000002.1 GCA_009784445.1 Oscillospiraceae bacterium | reverse complement strand
CGCACGCTCCACATTGCGCATGTCACGTGAAGCAAGTTGTCCAACAAACACATCCAATCTACTGCGGTCAATAACGCGCACCTGCTCGGTGAGTACCATGGACTTTTCGCGCAAAGGTCGGCCCGCTGGCAGCGTGCAATGTGATTTTAGTTTGGAATGCTTAATCACGCTGGTGATCGGCGCGATAATCGTTGTGGGTGAATTTAGATTGAGGTAGTCTGATTGCAGCACTAATACTGGCCGTTGCCCGGATTGTTCGCTGCCCATTCCGTCTAATGTAGCGTAATAGATTTCGCCACGTAAAATTGAGTTCATGTAAACACGTCCTTTTTTCTAGTATAGTAAACCACCCAACGGCTGGTTGCTAACCAGCTCCACGAGTCCGCGATTTCCAAGTCGGAAAACCGCAGGCTCCTCCCCTCACACGAGATGCTAAGCATGTGTATCATTATCCCTTTCTGCTGGTCATGGCCAAACGGAGTGCAATTCCGTTTTCAAAGCGCGGTGTGTTCGCTCATTCGTTAGAGGTCGTGGCGCACCTGCTTTTGCGGCTGCCGAGTTTCCTATGTGTCCCGACGGCAGAAAGAACGTGTTGGGTGGTTAATATGAAATTTTCAAGGTGCAGTGGGGCGAATTTACCCCCTCACTTATATAGCCGAAAAAATGAGGGTTTGGGCGGATTTATTTTTGGTTTTCTAGAAGTTTGTGCAATTTGCCCAATATTTTTCTGCGGCGGTCGTTAATGGTTTTGCGCGGTATGCCTGTTTCGTCTGACAGCTGCCGCTCTGTCTTGCCCTCAAAATACAGTGCGTAAATCAACGCAAGTTCCTTTTGGGGCAGTTCGTATAGTGCAGCGAGCAACTGTTCCAGCATAATTTCATTAACCGACGTTTCTTCAACATCGACCGTGTGATCCGGAAAATCATGTTCCAGCGTTATAAATCCGCCAATGCCTTGTGTTTTTTCTTGCAGATACCGCTCTCGGCGTTCGGCACGCTGAAAGTCACGGTATGCTTGCTCGGAAACCTCCAGCAAAAAGCTCCCAAGGGTAATAAAAAACCTGCTTCGGTAATCATATAGCCGAAGCAGGTTTTCATATGTCATCTCCGTGTAGCTGCCATCAGCGTTGCGGAGAACACAAAGTTCTATTCTTTTATATTCCATTGTTTTTACTTCCTGTCAATTTCATTTTTATCTTAGAAATCGACAAACATGGCGGTGAGCGACCTGCGCATAAGCGCATTTCGCGCAGTCGTTTGCAAAAAACAAAAACGCCTGTGAGATTGTTCACAGGCGAGAGTATTAAATTGTCTTGGATATAGTTTCCTCCTGCTAGTTATTAGTGTCATTATAACACGAATTAAGTGAAAAATCAATTGGTTTTTTCATGTGTGTTTTTGCAAAATTCTGCTTTATTGGGTACTTGCAAAATAAAGAGAAGAATAAATCCCGAAAGCCACATCGCTTTCGGGAGCAAGCCTTTTTCACTTGACGCTAACTACATCCACGCCCAGCCGAAGAAAATCCATCTTAACAGCCACTGTTGCCATGCGGGAAGATGTGCCCACCATGGCCAAGTGACTTCGTACAAGTGCAGATAATGCATAAACCGCACCCCCTGCACGCGCACGTGCGCTGGTTCTTCGCCGTAGTCCCAGGCCCAAACCGCGCCGTCAGCGGTGACGGCAACGAACTGCCCATGCTCGGCAAACGCGACGATGTCATCAAGGCCATCCATCTGCGGAATTTCATCGGTCGGCCAGTCGAGGTCAAGCGGTGCGGGCAGGTCGCTGTCGTTAATCAAGCCCCAGCCCCATACGGTTTCATCTGCACGCAGTGCAAGGGTGTAACCCCAGCCCGCGCGAATCGCAATCACGTCGTCAATGTCAATCATGATGGGCGTTAGCTGCGCGGTGTTATCCCAGCGCAGGTGGTCGCCCCAGCTCCACACCGTGCCATCATCGCGCAGAGCGACAGTGTGCGTATCGTGTGTCGAAATCGCAATCACGCTGTCGATGTCCACTTGAACCGGAGAAAGCCTTTCTGTGGTCGTGCCATCGCCCAACTGACCGAGGTCGTTTCTGCCCCATGACCATACCGTACCGTCATCACGCAACGCAACGGTGTGGCCATTGCCCGCAGCGACTGCTACAACATCGGATATGTCTACCCGCACGGCGGCATTACGTGTAAATCGTGTGCCGTCACCGAGCTGGCCGTGTGTGTTGCGACCCCAAGCCCAAACCGTGCCGTTGTTGGCGATGACTAGGCTGTGGTTCACTCCAGCAGCAACCGTTGCGGCGCTCGCGGGCACCGCCAGCAATGCCAGCAGCAAAATGCATACTATGAGTTTTTTCATGCATGCGCCCTCCTTTGCGGTTTTTTCAAGATGAGCAACGCTCCCAACAAAGCCAAGCTGCCAACCACAGCGGCAACCACCGTAATGGTAGCGCTGTCACCGGTCGGCGGAATGCCTACGTCACCATAGTAAGCCGCCAAAACGTCTGTCGACTCATTGTTTCTGCGGTGCCGCACGTTATGTGCCAACACGGCGAAAAAGCCTACGGTACCAACCGTTGCTAGGGCACCGAGCGCGGTGACCGCGACAATCCAAAACGTGTCATTTTGCGTAAGATTGCCGAAGAAAGCCTCAAGCTGCCTGCGGAAATGCCGCAGGGTGAGCAGGTGCTCCATGATGCAATCCGCGCCGGTGAAGACATAAAACAGCACCGCTAGCACCAAGTCCGGGCCACTGTCATCGTCCGTGTCGCGCAGCAGGTCTGCTAGGCCGTCAAGCAAATTCAGTGCCCGATTGCGCGTGTTCGCAGGCAAGCGTGCAGCGATGAGTAGCCGCATTTCGCCCCAGTTTTCGTCCGAAAGAATCAAGGGGATGAGCTGTCTGGCGAGGTGTGTGAACGCATCCGGCAGGTCGGTTTCCAGGCGAACGGCATCGTTTTGGCCATTGACGGAACGGAAAATGGTCAGCGTGCCGGTGACCAAATCAAGCAGGTCTTCCAACTCAAGCGAAAGCCCAATCTCCTCGGTGAAATCGCCGAACCAGTTGCGCAGCATATTCGTGAAAATGGTGTTGAGCGCGGGTTCAATGGGCAGTCTCAGCTCCTGCGTCACGCCCGCAATGTCGATGACAAAGGGGTATTCGATACCCAACAGCACCATCACATCTTCAATATCTGCCATGGGTGCGAGCATGTCAGCGATGGCGTAAAGCGGGCGCAGCATGCGGTTGACGGCCGTGACGAGATTGCTTGGCCGGTCGGGTTCTTCCGCCGAAATAAAGTAGATGATGTTCGGCAGCACGCGTGGCAGCTCGTGAATCGGGTCGGCAATCACGCGTTCAAGCACGTCCAGCAACGGGTCGAAGATTAGGCGGATGAACTGCTCATCGCAGTCGGCGGCTTGTGCCATGAATTCATCGTGCGTGAGGATGTAGCGTTGCGGCACGCCAAAGGCTTCGAGGATGGGTATCACGCCGTGGCGGTAGCCGTCGTAGCCCGAAAAACCAATCAGGTCGCCCAGCAGCAGCAGGTCATCTTCCAGCAGCATAATTCTGAGCATGGGGATGTGCGGCTCAAGCCGCTCCATCACGCTTTCTAGGATGGCTTCGCGGTCAATTTCGGGCAGATTAAGCCATTCTAAAAATGTAGTTTCAAAGAGCAAATCGCTGAAATTATCCAAAAATTCCGGCAAGCGGTATGACATGCGGTCAGCCATTTGGCGTGTCCATACATCGCTGTAGCGCACGGGATTGTGCACCGGGTTGCGGGCTTGCGCTTGTTCCCCCCAAGTGTAGCGCATGAAGTCCCGCGCGGGGTAACGCTGCATGTTAAACAGTTCCACCAGCCATGCGATGCTGTGGTTGGGGTTGTCCATAATACCAGCGAGGATGTTTTGCAGCGGTTCGTCGGGCATGAAGTCGCTTTCGGGTTGGGTTAGCAGGTCGGTAAATACGCCACTGAAATGGTCTAGTAAGGGCAATTGTGCGTTGAGGGTATTGCCTAGGTCAAACCCGAAATCAAAGGTGAATGCGCGTGAATCTCCGCCAAAAAAGCCTGCGAGGCTGCCTAGCGTGGGCTGGCGGACAAAGTCGCTGGGATAGTGTTGTCCGCGGCCTTCCAGCAGCGTAACGTAGTCACAGACTTGGCCGTTTGCGCCAAGGCGATTGGTAAATATGGCGGTGAAATTATCATCGGTTTCGGGGTCAGCCAAGGCAAGGATTTGGGCGAAAGGATAGCGGAATAGCAGCAACATATACTCGCCCTCGAAGGCCGGTTGCAGCCAACTTGGTACGTCAATGAGCGTGGGCAAAAGCTCGGAAAACAGCGCAAGGAAAAACATCGGGTCAAACATATCCAATTGCAGAAAATTGGCGAGAGTCAACTCAAGCGGAGCGAGTGCATCGCCCTGTGCGCCGCCCAAATACAGCGTGCCATTGAGATGCAGGCTGTCAATCACATCGTCAAACGCGTCTTCAACCATGTCTGCCACCAAAGCCAAATTTGGCAGTAAATCCAGCAAGCCAGTGAGCGAACCTAGGCTTGGTAGCCAGTTGAGCAGCGGCTCGAAAATCGCTTCAGTAAGCATTTGTGCAATATCTTCGTTGTCCGTCAGCGTAGCCATGGCGGAGTTGAATTCATCCTCGCTGTAGGCGATGAAATCGTCCATGCCTAGCATTTCAAATAGCGGCAAAATCAACCTGCCATAGGCATTGGCGGCAGTTAAGTTAGTCGAAATCCCACGCCGTGCATCGTAACTGCCCGCCCAATACACAGGATAATCCTCGAACATGCCGCCGGGGCGAACCAGTTCGCTCAGGCGCAGGTTAGGCAGCAACAGGTCAAAGCTGAACGGTGGCAACGGTTCAATCACCGGTTCGCGACCAAACAGTCCAGCCCCCCAATTGATTACCGCAATGCCTGCGTTGGCCACCGCAATGCCCGCGTTCACAAATGGGCCAACAAATGCGTTGAGCGTATCCTCAATGTTCTGCGTCACGCCACTGAGGCCAACGACCAAGTCATTGCGCCATTCGTTGCGCGCACGACCTTGCACGTGGTTGGTTTGGTTGGGGGCATCAGCGAACACCAATTGCAAAAACGGTGCCATACCGGTCATGCTTTGCGTGAGTAAATCCAAAAAGGCTTGCTGACGCAGTGCGGGGTCTTCGATGGCTGTTAGGTCAACGCTCGGCAGCGGTATATCTTGCAAACCAAGCAATAGTTGCGCCCACTCGAGGCCTGCAAGGCCGAGCATATCACTCAGACGAGGGTCATCAAGCATATCTCCAAGGGTGATGCCGTAGCGGTTACGCCCAGTAATTTGCTCCAGCATGTAGCCCAATGTCAAGTCAATATCCAGTGCTGCTGATCGGCTGGATTCCAGCTGTGCGAACAGCACATCGTCAATCAGCCCGCGTCCGGTCACGTCGCCAGGGCGGCGCAGCAGCGGTTCATTCAGCATCGGCGCGAGAATGTTTTGCACGGTCGTTTGCAGTGCGAAAATCAAATTGGGCAACGCATTTGTCGTAATGTTTTCGTGCACAAGATCGCCCACGAATGTGGCGAAAAACGGCTCGTCTGCGGGAGTTAAATCAATATCTTCGCTGGCTATCAGCTCTTGTGTGAGCCATGCGATGAAGTCTAGTCCAACTTCCTGTTCCAGCATTTCATGCAGCAGATACAGGAACACATGCCCGCGGTGCGCTTCAATATGTCTGCGTAGTGGTGGTGCGTTGAACACTGGATCAATCGCACGTTGTGTAGGCAAGTCAATCGTCATTTCGCCCAAGCGCGACAGAAATTTCATGTTGAGTTCGGGCAGTTCAATCGCAGGCATCTCGCTGGTGCGCTCTGCTAGCCATTGGCTATTGAGCAATACTTCGAGTTGTTCAATTGTGTGCAACACTTGCTCGTAAGTTGCGTGGAATTCATCATAGCCGGGCGTGAGTGCAATGGGATTTTGCAGCCCGCGCGTGGGCAGCCAGTTGTCGAACCATGGGGCAACACGGCCTGCTAGGAGGTCCTCGTGCAGGCTTTCGTGTGCCATGGCCACGCGGTAGCGGGCTTCGTGCTGAGCAGCGGAAAGCTGTGCTTGTTGGGCAGCTGACAGCGGGATATCCGTCACCTGTGCCCACAGCGTGAGATTATCGAAATCGTAGCTATCAAGGTCTGCAATACCATCGAACACACGCAGGAATATCGCTTGCCGCACCGTTTGCAGATAAGCCTCCCATGTGGAGGGGATAGCCTCATCAAATTCATTGGCAAAGCGTTGCAACTGCGTTTGCACTGCGGCATATTCCGCGCGCAATTGGTCATTGCTGTAACGCGCGAACGCGGCGGGCATAAGCTGCAAACGGTAGCCGTTGAAGAACGTGCCGAAGCGTGAAATGATGTCCAGCTCAACCAGTGCGGCCTCTTGTTCGGCGCGCAATTGCACAAAACCTGCGGGCGCGGGTGCCTCAGGCATGTTAAAATAACGGTTAACGGCAGCTACGAAAGCGGGCTGCAGCGAGGGATCCGCTTGGTAGCGGAACCATTGTGTTTGCAGATAGTGAAATGCATTGAGCGGTGTGCGCAGTGCAATATCTAGAGCGGCCTGGTAACGGCCATTGAGGTAATCGCGCAGCGGCAAATCCACCAAATATTCTAGCTTTTGCAGGTCTGTGCCCAACGCGGGGAACCATGGGTTATCTGTATAATCATACTGGCTAATCCATGTATACACCGCCATCGTTGCTGTCCAAACGGCATGCTCGACAGGGTAAAGCAAAACATCTGGCTCAAGCGAATATCGCGGGAATGCGGCGAAATCCGGGGCTGCACCAGCTAAGTCAGGCGGGCTTGTGTGTAGATGTTCTATTTCGTGCCGCGGACCGCCTATGGCTTCAAGAGCGTTGCGCTCGGCCTGTGCGGGCGTGAAGTTGAAGTTACTCGACCAACCGCTGCCCTCAGGCACTTGGCTGTAATCTAACCGCATGCGCACATCCACGCGGCGCACCGCGTTGCGCATGGCCGTGATTACCCTTGCGGGATGACCGGGTGTAATCCCATGCGCTTGCCATGTGAAATCTGGAAAATTCGGCTCGCCAACAATGCTGCCTGTCAGACCATACACTGCCAGCACAAGCTCCTCGTAAAGCGCAAGCATGTCCGCGAAAGACATGCTTGTGCTATCGAATTGGTCGGGTGAAAAACTCATACGAGGGTCGGCGATTGCATTTGCAACCACCGTCACCAACGCATTCATATCTACTGCTGCTGTGTGCATAAAGCCCACAGAAAGGCTTGTTAGCAATACCGCACAGCTTACTACTACACTTAATATTTTCTTCAATTTCACTTTCCCCTTTATCTCACTTTAACAGGTACAGCAAAGCGACTTTTGGCCCCTTAGCGTACACAAAGCCTCACCGCAGGCGGCTAATACCAAAGAAATCCGAATAAAAAGATGATGATGAACCATTGCCACCATACCAAATAGACAGTGACTTCCACTTCCATGCGGGTAATGCCCTCGGGACACACGGCAGTCACAGTGGTGGTGCCACGACGCGGCGCACGACCATAACTCACCAAACCATCATTGTCAACCGTCATCACTTCGGGATTGCTCGAATGCCACGTTAGTTCCGGCGCACGGCGGGCGACATCGGCAAATACGGTCGTTGCTTGATTATAGCGCAGTGCCAAGAATGGTTCATAATCAAGCGCAATCGGCGGTACTTGGTCGGTGATGTAGCTATAGCCGCAGCGCGAGCAAGTGCGCGTGGTAAAGCCCGATTGTGTGAAAGTCGGTCGCGTGATTTCGCTGGTGAAAAGGTGTCCCAGCGGTGCGGTGTCATTTGTGATGAATGTTTGCCCGCAGTGGCTTGTCCAGGTGGTAAATCCTCTGACGGTGCAGGTTGGGGCTGTGACGACAAATGGGTTTTGTGGGTTGAATTGCAGCGTTGCCACTGTGCCCACTGCCCAGCGCACCATTCCTGTGTTTTCGAGGAAGTTTTGGCGGACGTCTACTTGTGAAAGCTGGGTGTTCGTTGTCAAGTTTAGTTGAGTTAGATGGTTACGACTTGCGTTGAGCTGGGTTAGGTTTATGTTGTTTTGCAGGTTCAACGTGCTCAAACATGCGCCTGATACATTCAGATTTTGCAGGGCGATATTGCTGGATAGGTCAACATGTTGCAACGGGTTATCTGCAAGATTGAGTGTCGTGAGATTGGTGAAGTTGGCGATGCCCGTGGTGTTGGTGATGTTGCGGTTGGCCAAGTTCAGCGTGGTCACTGCCAGCACGCAGTCGCTGCCGATGGGGGCATCTACGCCGCGGCCAAGGGCTTCACGTACGGCTTGCAGCAGATTCTCACAGGCAAACTGTGCGGTGATGTTCTGCCCGCTGAAGGCTTGCGGGTCAAATTCCAGCACAACACCTGCTTGCAGGCCTGTGATGGCATCACGGCTTTCCATCCAGTTACCACGCACATCGAGGAAGGTTAGCTGGCGATTGTTGATTGTGTCCATGCCGGTGATTTGGTTGTTTGCTGCATACAGGCGTTCCAAGTTGGCGAAGAACAGTAGCCCGGCCAAACTGGTGATGCCTTGGCCTGTGATGTCAAGCTCGGTGATTTGAAGCAGGTAGTAGGGTGTTACTGGGTCTGTTGCATCAAGGCCGAGATAATCACGGATAGCGTTGAGAAAGTTCTCGCAGGCGAAGTGTTCACTCACGTCGCGGTCTAGGCCATGTTGCGGGTGGAAACGGAAAGTGGTGATGAATGCTTGTGGGTGTAGTTCCACGTCACCCTCAACTACCATGAAGTTATGGCGGACGTCTAGTGTGCGCAGAGCTGGATTGGCGATTAAATCTAGGCTGGTCAGCAGGTTGTTTTGTGCGCTGAGATTAGTCAATGCGCTGTTGCGCGACACATTCAGTGTAGGCAGTGAGTTGCCCGACACATCTAGGGTCAGCAATCTTGTATTGCCTTGCACATTGATGGTTTCCAAGCGGTTGTCTGCTGCCCAAAGGCGTTCGAGCTGGGCGTTGCCGCTCACATTGAGACTGGTTAACTCATTGTTCGTCACGTCCAGTTCACGCAAAGTTGGGATGATGACGAAGTCTGCGTGCGTGAGATCATTATACGCCAAGTTAAGCCGCTCCAGCGCCGTAAAGTATTGCAGGCCGTCGATGCGGGTGATGTCACGGTTGAAGAGATTTAGATTGGTTACCAGCGCAGCTTGCTCTGCCAAAATGCGGCTGGGATAGGGCAAGTTCATTGCGCTGCGCAGTGCTTGTAGGAGGTTTTCGCAGGCGATTGCGCCCGTAATATCTGTGCCCACCGGAAACTGCGGCTGGAAGCTAAATTGATGCAGTTGTACGGTGTTCAACCCACTAATCGCTTGCTGCGATGGCATTCTATTATAGCTGACGTTCAAGTCGCGCAGGCGGGTCAGGCCGGTTACATTAAACGAGTCAAAGCGGTTGCTTGCCACGTTGATGCTGTGCAGCTGCATATTATTGCGCAGGTCAATCACGGCAATTTCGTTGTCTGCTATATTCAGCGTAGTCAACAGTTCGTTGCGTGTCACGTCAATTGAACTTAGGCGGTTGTTCGCAACTTCCAGCCGATGAATCATCGGATTGCCGCTGGTAGTGATTTGTCCCAGCTGGTTATTGTTCACACGCAGGTCGCGCAGCAGCGGATTTTGTGCTACATTTAAATTTTGCAGCTGGTTATCGCTTGCGATGAGCGTCATCAGGCCGATGTTTTGCGACACGTTGAGAGCAGTTAAGTTGTTACCTGCGGTCAGTAACACAGCCAGATCACGCAGGCTGGTTACGTTTAACACGCTCAGGTAATTGCGCGAAACATCCAGCGTGAACACATACTGGTGGTTATTCAGCGCGAGGCTTGTCAGCTCGTTATCGGCCAGCATCAGGGTATGTATATTAGGATTGTTGGCCAAGTTGAGATTACGCAGACCGCTGTCGCTGGCGATGATTTCTTCCAGTAGCGGGTTTGATGCGGTATTCACCCCGTGCAATTGTGGATTGCCGCCGATGAACAGCCCGCGCAGTTGCGGGTTATTGCTGATGTTCAGCGTCGTCAGCTGCGTTTGTGCGGCCCCCAGCATCGCCAGTTGTGGGTTTTGCGATACGTTCAAGCTGGTCAGCGGGTTGCCGCTCACGTCCACTTGACGCAGCTGCGGATTCGCTGAGAAGTTTGCTGTTGTCAGCTCGTTCCTCGACACATCAAGAATCAGCAAGTTCGTTAGATGCTCAATCCCTGCTAGGCTCGTGATTTCGCGGCGCGAGGCATTCAGGTTCGTCACCTGTGCTGCGCGGTTCGCGGGAATCGGTGCGTCTGGCAAAATGAACAGGCTAAAGCGCACCGCTGCGGCAAAACGCTCGCACGTGAACGAGGCAGAGATGTCTGGGCCGTCAGAGGCCAGCGCGGGGGACAAAGGCATCGCTAAACCCAGCAACAATATAGCTAGGACAAGCGATAGGGAACGGGTAAAGTGTTTCTTCATTTTCAGTTCCTTCCATTAAAACAGTTCATGCTTCATTCTTCACCAGGGGCATTTGGAAATTCATCATCCACACATTCGCTCAGCTCTTTTTTGCATTTCTTTTTCAAGTAACGATAAATAGTAAACGTTGAAACAACTATCGTAATTACGATAGAAAAGCTGAGAGTCATTCGTATAATTCGTGGCGTTGTGTCACTCAAAAAATGACGAACTACCTGAGTTGTGAAAATTGTTGTTACTACAACCAAAATCGAATATACGTCTCTTTCTTGTTTGCTTAGGTTTTCAAAAAAGTTTCGCATAGTATGTGCCAGCCTTTCAAATGAGGTTTTTGAAGGGGACAGCAGAAAATCAAATCATTCTTCGTTGCTGTCATTGTTGTCCTCCACGCGCGGCTCTGTCGGCGTGCGTTTGGCGGTTTGGTGGCGCTGTATCAAAAACACCACCACCCGCATTAAAATTGTAATTGGAATAACAATGCTCTCTACCATGTGCACTTGATTGCGAAAGCCAAGCCTTAAAAAATGGCAAAAATTCGGGTCATCGCATAGTGGGGTCGGAAAAGCAAAACGCACGATTGCCGCAATGCCAAAGGCAAAATAAATGATGAAAATCAAATCATGAAAAGAGCGTTTTTTCTTGCAAATTAACAACACGGTTGCAATTCCAAAAAGCAAAGTATATACGCCAAACGTTATTTGTGCCATCGGAGAATAAAATCTATTAGGGAAAAAGCTGAAAATCAAAGGCAAAAGAATATATGCAAAATCACCCCAAAATGTTTTAAAAAATTTTTTCATCATACCTTTACACCTCTTCCTAGTTAATCATTACCAAAAATCGACCATCTTGAGTGCGGAGGCGTATCCCAGATGTTGCCACAAACAAAAAGTTGTCAACGCTTGTCGTGACGTGTCTATTCCCCGCAGTGAATTGGTTAAAAACACGGTTGCGTTCCTGTCGGCGTCTATAAGAATCCACAAAAGAATATACAGCATATATCGCAGCTTTGGGCGGACTTACCAAACCCAACAAGGTAGTCCTTATGACATCCCTAGCAAACTGTTCAGGATCATTAGCGGCCCCTAAATCTTGTTGGTTTTGAAATTGTACATCAGCGCCAGCACCGAAGATAAAATCAAAGGATACCACCGCATCTCTACCTACAACGTCTGCGCTTGCTGTCCCAATCATTGCCCCAGTTTCCGGATTTATTTCATACTCTATTCGCACGTTTGAAACATTCCAACCTGCCTCTCGGAATATATCTCGTATAGCTAGATAAGCCGTGTCCGCAAGACTGTTATTTATCAATGCTCCAAACAAGCGCGCTGCACCGCCGATATTTTGAGTTCTAAACCCATCCGGATCCCAAAAATTAACAGGGTCATTATTACAATACGCATACATGTTCGTGCCAAGTATGCCCACCCCGGTGTCCATGAAGACGTCAGCACTGATGAAGCGCCTGAGTTGTGGACAATAGTACCTACTCTTGCGGTGGCTCCTCGCTCTGGCGTTTTTCTTGTCTTATATGCCGAATAACCAAAATACAAGCAAGCAAGACTAGAGCTATCATGAGCCACGACATCAACATGTTCCATATTGCCAAATTCCGCATCACTATATCAAAGCCCCATATTTCCCAAAACCAAGATGGAAAGAGAACATTAGAAGCGAGGCGCACAACAACTAAGGCTAGCACAACAAACAGCGGCCATGTAAGCTTTGCGTGTCTTACCCTAGCTGTGATAACTATCGAACACGCTAACACTATTGAAAAAAGTAATATTAACAATAATAGATACGGCCAGCTGGGCAGTTGCGATGATATCAAAGTTGTTTCATCAACACTGGTTGTAATACGCAGCTCTTGTGGAACCAGTGCGAGAAAAAATGCCGCAACCAATGTATAGATATATCCAGATTTTTTCATTATGCTCTCCCTCTAAAATGGTGTCCAAATTGTCCTAGTTGTGGGTGTATGGACTTGTCTTTGTCTGAAACTTCCCCAGAAAGTTGCCATAGTGTATGTTCTCGTTTGGACTGTTGTTCTTGTCGCCGAAAGTCCCATGAAAATTCTGTCTCCAGGTGCTGCACCATTCTCCACCGCAGCTACAATTTGCTCTGTCACGAAACCTAGTTGAGACTGTCTTATAGCACCAGAAATCTCATTAGCTATTCCACCAGCAGCAGCGGCTGCACCGATTATATCACCGGCTACTGGAATAAAGCCTATCGCTGTTAGAGCCCCATCCACGGCAGATGAAACAAGCGCATCTCTCATTCGTCTTTCATTAAGGGCATTGTGACTGCTTAAAGCGTGATGTTGAATGCCGAACACATCACCAGAAAGAGCGGTAATTGTATGAAGTTGACCACCATGCATAAACGAAAACATCGCGTAGACGTATTGCGCGTTGTCTGGTCCATGTGAGATGATACCGACCTGCAACGTATCCCAAAACGAATCACTGAAAATACCGAGATCTTTTGCTAAATTTGCAACATCGAATTGCATTTGAAATGTTTCAAGCAATGCCCAAGCTGGAATGGGTCTAGGATTGAACCCATCCGGATCCCAATGATTCACCGGGTCATTGTTGCAGTACGCATACATATTGGTGCCCAAAATCCCAACACCGGTGTCCATATAAACATCCGCAGAAATAAACCTTCTCAGCGCCGGGCAATAATAACGCGACTGAAGATAATACATCTGGATTTCGTCATCCCAGTAGTAGCCGCGATACCGGATTGGGTTAATGCGAGCAATCTCGCTATCCATTATATAAAGATGGTTGCCCCAAGCATCATAAATATATGTGGCGACAGTGTTGCCAGCTGCATCGAGGATAGCCACAACATCGCCTTGCAAATTGCGCACGTAAAAATACGGCACGCCATTCAACTCAAAGCCGAGCATCTGCCCATCCTGCGAATAATGCCAAGCGATTAATTCCTCTCTCGCGGGCGTATACCTCGCCATCAACAGCCCACCCGCCCACACGTAATAGCTAGTAACCCCATTCACCGTTTTTGAGCTTCTCAGCCCCGTGTGGTCGTAGGTGAAGGTAGCCATGAGGTCTTGCCCAGTAATACTGGCGAGCTGGCGCCCACGCTGCCAAGTGAAGTTGCGGCCATTGAAGTTGGTCATGTTGCCGAGGTCATCGTAGGTGATGGGCATGAGGTCGCCGCCAGCATCACGCACACCGGTGAGCTGGTCCGGCCAGTTGGGATTGCCGTAGTAGAACGAGCGTTGCCGCACACCATTCACATACCACGCCGTCATGTTGCCGCCAATGTCATAGCGATACTCGCTGTCGCGCCCGGGCGAAACATCCCGCACCAGCTGCCCAATTTGGTCATACGTGAAGGTGTTGGTGCGCTCGCCCTGCACCGGGCAATCCACCGTGATGCTTTCAATGTTGCCGCTGCCCTCACGGTACGTATAACTGAAAGTCATCAGTTGTTCTTGCCCTATGTAATGCGAAATCTCCGTCAAATTCCCCGCCAGCAGCACATTTCTGCCAGCAGCTGTGCCGGGCGTATCATCAAAGTCGAAGGTCGTGCTCAGCGGCCCCAACATCGAGCCGGTCAACCGCCCGGTTTCATTACTAAAGCTATGCAGCTGCTCCGTCCCCATCAGCACCGAGCGATAGGGCCGCTCAAAACTATCATAGAAATATTCTACGCGTGAGATCTCGCGGCCATTCAAGCTCACACGCAAGATGTCAAGCGCACCGTCGTCGTTGAAGCCCAAACGCACACGGCTGTCTTGTATCGCTGCGTTGTTCACTGTCGCGCGTGCATGAATGCTCGTCAAGCGGCCTTGCGTGTCGTACATAAAGTCCGTTGTGCGGCGCAGGTTGTGGTTTTGCACCTGCGCGAGCATGCCGTTGTCGGCAAAAATGTACTCGTATTGCGTGCTCATATTGTAGTTGCCGAACAGGTCACGTGTGCCCCATTGTTCGCCGACAACGCGACCGCGACGGTCATAAATCGGCGCAAAACGGAAGCCGTTGGCGTAAGTGCGACTGGTTAGCGCAAAGCGGCGCAAGCCGGCAGCATGGTCAACCTCATCTTCACCAACATAGGTGTTTTCCACCATCAATTGGCCACCGATGCGCACTTGTTCCACTTGACCGAGGTGGTTGTATTGGAAGGTGTAGTGCGTGCCGTTGGTGCGTTGGATACTGCGCAGCAAGCCAGTGATGGTTTCGCTTTGCACACCCATGCCAGTGAAGTCATATTGGTTGTGCAGCCAGTGCGCGGGGTTGCTTTCGTCGTAGCCCGCAAAGGCACGAATGCGGTTGAGCACATCAAAAGCATGCGGTTCGCTTTGCACAAAATTGTTGTAATCATATGCAAAGATTGAGCCGTCCGATGTTTCAACACGCGTGACAATATTGCGATTTCGGCTGTAATAAAAATACTCTATCCAACTGCCGTTACTGTCTGCAACACGGCGCACATCGTTGTAATCATTGACATAAGTCACGGTTTGGTAGCTGGCAAGAGGTACGCCATTTGCTGTCCAAATATTGTTTTCTTCATCCGTCAAATTGCCCACGAAAGTCAGCACCGTGCTACGCTGCACAATGCCGCCGATGTTCTGCTGGGTCAAGCTGTTTGCCGTGCGGCTGAAGCTGTTCGTGAAACCAGTTTTGTAGTCAAACAGGGTTTCGGTGATGAGATTTTCGCCCTCATCAGTATGGCGACGCTCCACAATGCGGGCGACATTGTGGCGGTCGTCATATTCAAAGTCAATGCGATCTTCTTCCTCATCCGGGCGATCCGGGCGGCGGAAGGTCACGCTTTGTACGTTTGGGCCATCCCAAGTGTAGGTCGCGGTGCCAGAACTTGAGCGCACTTCACTCACACGCCCGCCGAGGTAGCTCATCGTGCTGCCCGCCGCGCCGATGTACACAAATGCGTTGTCCACACGCATGGCGTTGGTGCGGCCGGTAGCTTGTCCATTGTAGACGATATACAAGTTCGCGCGCACGGCATCATCGGGCACGGTGTGGGCCATCGCTGCCGTTTGCGGCACGCCGCGCACATCGCGGCTGAAGGTTGCAAAGGCCTGATTTTCGCGCACATTGCCCACAATGTCGCAGTCGTTTTCATAGCAATCATCGCAGTCGTCATCGTCGCAATCGAAGTCAGTTTCAAGTTCAATCAGCTGGCCTGCAGCATCAAAGAAACGCACCGCCACACGGGTATAGAACGGCTCGCTGCGCGTGGCCGCCATTTGCGCCGTAGCACCAAATAGCAGCATGCGTCCCGTGGCATTCGCACCCAAATAAATCGGCTGCCACAGCACTTTTTCTTCGTCCGGGTGACCATGCAGCCACACAGATTGTTCATTTGTATTATTGTTCGTGCTGCCGGTTAAGGCATCCCATGCACGTTGCAGCAAGTTGCGTTGTTCATCGGGTTCGGTGAAATCCAAGCCGTCTTCCAAGCCTGCGTTGGCGATGTGCCAATCCGCACCGCCACGCGCAAAGTGGCTGTTGGCCACGTGGTTGAACGGGCTTGCGCCTGCATTTTGTTCCAGTTGCAGACCTTCAACCAAGATGTTGCCGCTCAAGGCCTGTATCTCCACGGAGATATTGTTGCTCGTGTGTTCAAAGGTCACGCTGTGGCGTTCCCAGCGGTCGGTCACATCAAGATAATGCCGCTCGCTGTTGGCATAAAGCCGCGCCGAACCACCCTCGCTCATCGCGTAGAACGAGACCGTGTAGGTGCCGCGTTCAACGTTGTGAACCGTTTGCCGCAAACTGCGCGATGGCGCAGCCTGCCAAGCAATTCGGCTATTGTTGCCCGCGAACGCGTGTGTTGCACCAAGCCAACCCGTGGGATTGAATAGATTTTCCACAATCGCAGCACCCGCCATGAAGCCCGGCAGATTCTGCACACCATCGCTTTCGGTGAACAACACAAAGGCATGGTTGTCTTCGGCGTTGTCACGTGCACCCACAGCTCTGCCCATGCGGTCGAAGATATAAGTCACGCCCTCCGGTTCGCCTAAGGAATTAATCACTGTGGTGATGTTGCCCTGCGGGAAATCTCGGCCATCAACGTGCATGTAGTTGCGGCCATAGTGAATGTCGGTGACGGAAATAACTTCGTCAAAGGTGAATACCTGTATAATTTCTTCGTCGCCATATGTTGGGTCTTCAGGCAGGTTGGTTGCAACATACCAGCGCCCATAATCGTCGATGCGCAGCCAGCCGGGCATGCCTGCCCAGCCCAGCACCGTGTTTAGGATTTGGTTGAGCATATTACTCATCCAAAACAAAGCTTGCTGAAACCATGTGCCATATCGGTCTGCTTGCCACCAGCGTCGCCCACCGGGCGTGTGTTCTCGACGCTCTTCATCCACACTGCCGCCCACGCCATGGGTGATGCTTGTTACGCGATAGTTCGTGCGCTGTGCGCTGAACGTCGGTTCAAACTCAAACACGAAATGGTGATCATCGTGGTTGCTCGCTGCAGTAAGTCTTGTGCGGTTGTGTACTTCGCGGTTGGTATCTACCATTTGCGCATAATGAAATTGTGTTTGCAGCCCATCGTGGTAGGTTATATGCGTCAGCACGGAGACTCGCTCATCTTCAAAACCAAAGGTTTCGTGGTCGTAAGTAAAACTTGTTACGCGACCGATGGGACAGGTAATGCTGGTCAAATAGCCATCACTATTCCAATTGAGATGAATCGTGCGTCCAATGGTATCTACAATGCGCACCAGCTGCCCGTTTTCGTAAAACAGATTCGTTTCATTGCCATTGGCATCACGAATGGTGGACAGGAAATAGTTATAACGACCAAAGGGATTTCTGTACCCCTGCCTATAAATACGCTCATTACCAAATTCATCCGAGATAATGCGCTCCGGGAAGAGAGGTCCGCCGCCTGCACGCCGCATCGTTATCGTTGGATTTGTTTGCTTAACAAATGTAAAACGCCCTTCATCTTCGGTGTCCTGCACAAAACGGTGCATCCCTCCGGTGCCATCCATAAACATATAGTATTGCGTTGGATTATTGAAGTAATCACCAACATTATCACGTATCCATTCCCAAACCGCGTTCTCGTTCTCAAACGCGTCGGGGAATATCCACTGCCCCATACGGTCAATGAACTCAAATACCAGTGCCATGAAATTAAATTGTTCGTAATAGTTCGCGGGCTTTATCATTTCCATCACATTGAGTCGGAAACCCACGCCTAAGTTCATATTCCAAACTTGCCCCGGCGCACTGTCGTGGTTGCTCATATACACATGCGAAAGCCCAACCGGCATGCGTTCGCCGTCCAGCTGCACCGTGGGGTGGGTAACGGTCAGTCCGCCTGTGAAGTGATTCACGTGTGCCGTGCCTGCACGACCCATATTCACTGTCTCATAACTGAAGAATGGCTGCAAACCTGTTGTGGAAATATACGTAATCGCTACAATTGGATCAGAGGTCAGATTGTTGACCAAGATAGGAATCGAAAAACCTGCGCCGATTGTATCGCTGAGCATACCAAATACCATATATGCTGCGTTTAGCAACGTACCTGGCGTGCCTTCAGATGGCAACATTTGTCCAACCACCCAATAAGCTACATTCGCGAAGAAGCCTACCACGCTGCTCAAGTCTATCGGTATACTTGTTGCAATTGAACCCATGGCAAAGTTGAGCATATTTTCCGAGTTGAGACTCTCATCATCCGCACGCAACATAATGCCGAAGTTATATTGCTCACCCACTTCTGCCCAATGCCGCACTGCATCCGTAATGTCAAACGAATACTGCCCTGAGAATGGAATTTGACCTTGACCAAAGCCTTGCAATGCCCGCATCCAGCCGCTGCTGTCATCGGGTTCAAGGGGTTCACCCAATGCCAAAGCGATACCCGTGGTGGCGGGCTGGTTATCCCAAGTCATTCTTGCCGGACCGCCGGTTGCTTCAACCAAGGCTCCTGTCACATCATTGCGCGCGGGAGACCATTGTTCCAACACCATTTCTGCGCGAAGATTCACCTCATAGTCCCGCGATGGCGGGCCGCCAGCGGCCCCCAAAACAGCATTGAAAATCCGTGCTGGCAACGAAGCAATAAAACTCCACAGCTGATTAAGCAAAATTAAACTAATCCCGCCTGTGGCCACGTCCACACCAGCGAGCAACACACGAATAATTGGTCCGGCAAGCATTACCAGCCAGTTGACTAGGTTTAACCACCAAGGACTTGCATCATCATCCAAGATCAGTGTTGCATTTATCGGCACCGCATCTTGCGGCATGCGAGGCATCGGAAACTGCAAGTATCCACGGCTAGTTTGCGGGAACAAAGTATGATCCATAAATTGCAGGGAGCTAGTGCCAACTTCCATGTTAAAGTCAAACAGACCCGACCGTTGACCGCCGCGCTCATGCACATCCAGCCACATAATCCGGCTAGTATCCGCCACAGAAATATATGTAGGGTCCAACACAACAGGAAATTCCCGCTCCGGGGCATTCATCCAATCCGAGCAGGCTGTCAATGTTAGCGTATTTTCATCCAAAGAAATCGTCAGTGCTTCAAAATTCTGCACGCCTGCTGCGTCTCTCGCATACGGCGCTTCAATCACCATTTGTGCTCTGCCCATCACCTCGCAGTAAAGCACAATCACACGCTCGTTGCGCTGCACCGCAATCAGGTTGTACAGATTCAGCGAAAACTCGTAGACATACTGCGCTTTGGGTTGCATCACGATGATGTTCTCTTTAATGCCTTCCGGCGACAAAATATATTCCAAGTGTGCGCCCGGCCAAACGTCCAAATAATATACCACCGACTGCAAATTGCGCACTGCGGCCATTTCTCGGTTAAGTAGTTTCGCTGGGAAATCCACAAGCGCTTCTAGGTCAATGTCAGCAACATTGATATCTTCCAAACCAATGCCTTGCATCAGATACGCCAGCATAATCTCTTGCACAACATTCAAATCCGGCACAATCGCTTCGCTATTCGCGCCCGGCACACCCAACGAAAATCCATGTCGACCTGTATGCATACGAATACCCTGTTCACCCAGCACAGCGGGAAACTGCACGTCCATTCCACTCGCCCGGGGAATATAAAAATCGCCCTGACGTACCAAGGTGTTGTCTATCTCTATCCAGTTTCCATAGCTATCCTCAAAATGGATGATGTCCGGATATACATACGCTGTATACGTGCCGTCTTCGTTGCGGAAATGGCGCGAGTCTGCTGTACGCAGCTCCATCACTTCGCTCACGTGACGCGACACTTGTGTGGGCATCTCTGGTGTTCCCGGCAGCTCGTCCAACGTAGTCACGGGGAACACAAACGCACGCACAGGCACGAAACCATGCAGGGGCGCGGATTGCACCAACAAAACCATTGCCAAAACAATAGACAATGGACGGATGAAATACTTCTTAAATCTCATAATTCTCTCCTCAACACCAATGCTGTTTTTATATCATCAAACAGGAAGAACCCTGTAAAATGCAACCATGGGCTACGGCTCAAACATCCCCCAAAAAATCCCTTGTCAAGGAGTTAATGTTTTACATCATTTAATTCAAAAACCTAACACTATTTCATATAATTATACATTATCAGCCATTCATTGTCAATAGTTTCAACAAACTTTTTACATAAATATTCCAATTATTCATGGTGAGAAGCAGAAGTTTTCTGCAAAAGTGTACAATTGCGGAAAGGTTATGAGCGCAGAAATTTGCCTAAGTATTGGGTGAAATAAACGACGTTTTCGGAAGAAAACGCACAAAAAGCCTAGCAGTTCTTCCTGTTGTGTGATGTGCTGCTATTAACAAAGCAGTCCATAAAAGTACACCAATACGGACTGCTATTGATTATCCTGTTGGATGCGCCAAATGGCGAGATGTTTGTAAAACGTCGAGCGGCTCATTTTGCACTGTGCGAGTATTTCCTCAAAGGGTAATGCCCCGCACTCCCATTGGTGCACCAGCTCACCGAAGTTTGCGGGAAGTTTTGCACTCGGCCTGCCAAAGCGCACACCGCGCAGTTTTGCCGCCGCAATGCCCTCGGCTTGGCGTTGACGGATACTTTCGCGCTCTTTTTGTGCGCAATAACTGAGCAGCTGCAACACAATATCTGCAATCAATCGCCCAGTTAGGTCGCGCTCTTTTTCACGGGTATCAAGCAATGGCATATCCAGCACCATAATATCCGCGCCCTTTTCTTTGGTTATAATCCGCCATTGTTCTAATATGGCCACGTAATCACGCCCAAGTCTATCAAGGCTGTGCAGAAAAACACAATCACCGGGTTGTAAGCGTTTGAGCAGTGCCTGATAGGCCTTACGCTCAAAATCTTTGCCGGACTGTTTATCCATATATATGTGTTTAGATGGCACACCTTGTTCTTGCATCGAGATAAGTTGACGGCTTTCGTTTTGGCTGGCATCGCTCACTCGAACATACCCAAATAGTTTCATCTTGTTACCCCCTTTATACAATGACCTCGGCGCGCAGCCGAGGCCATTTGTTTCATTATACCTCACTGCCTAAAATACTCCATGGGATTCACGCGTGTACCATTCCGAATGACTTCAAAGTGCAGGTGCGGCCCAGTGGAGTTGCCTGTGGAGCCAACCCAGCCAATGACCTGCCCCTGTTCGACTTCCTCGCCCACACGAACCCCAATCGCAATTGCGTGGGCATACAGCGTTTCGTAGCCCCCACCATGGTCAATGCGAATGAAGAAACCGTAGCCTCCGCCCCAGCTGTCCGTGGCATTGGCAACGGTGACGATGCCATTGGCCATGGCGAGGATAGGCGTGTTGGTCGGTGCGCCAATGTCGATGCCACTGTGGTGGTCACGCTCACCACTGATGGGATGCGTGCGCCAGCCAAAGCCGGAGGTAATGCGAAAGCCAGCCTGCACCGGCCATGCAAATATCCCTGTGCCCTGCCATGATGGGTCTGACTGCAATATCTCACCGCCACCCGGTCGAAAACCGACGAGCAGTTCTGCCCATAGATCGGCAAATTCATCGCTGAGTAGTTCGTCTAACATGGCTCTTTGCTCTGCATTGAAATTATGCGTCTGTGCCATCGCTGATGCACTCTTTTGCGTGATGTGGATAATAAGCTTTGTGCTATCTTCTTGATGTTCCACACGGTAAGTAAAACTGTGCATTGCATTGAGAATATCCCGCAGGCGTTCAACGCGCTCATCATCAATGGTCACAACATCGAGTGGGTTTTGCGGGTCACTGGTGACCATCACCGCATAAACGGCAAGAACCTGCGGCCAGTCAATCGAGATATTACCCTCCAGCACAAGCTCATCATGCGTATTGTTTTGTTGCACTTCCTCCATGCGCTCATGATGCTCTTGACCAAGCTGCTGCACCACCTGCGGCAGGAAAACCTCCTGTGCGCCATCGCCACCACTGCCCCGCGAAAAGAATATACCAAAGGGCGAAGCAAGCAATGCGCCTATCAACACCAAAATGATGACAATAATCACTGCCACCCAGCCGCCTGCGACAATGGCAACAACCGTCCACTTGATGGTCTTGTAGGTCACCTTGACGGTCTTCCAAACGGCTTTGACGAGCTTCTTAGTTGCACTTGCCGAATGCTGCACCGCACGTTTGGCACGTTGCGCAGTCAACTTGGTTTTCTTCGCAGACTTGGCCACTTGCGTTGCCTTTTTCGCAGATTGCTGCATAGCTTTGACAGGTTTCTTGCGCCCAATCACTCGCCCCGGTTTTTGCTTAGGGCGCACGTGCTTGGTTTTTTGTTTGAGCTTTGACTTGCCAGTTTCAGCAACAGAAATAGGCTTGTCCAGCTTAGTTTTGCCGCGCGGTTGGGTCTTTTTCTTTGCTTTGGCATATACCTGTTTTGCAGCCCTTTGGCCTTGTGCACTCGCTCTTTGCGCTACATCCTGCGTTGCAGACTGCGCCTTTTCTTCCACTACATCCTCGGCATATTGTTCTTTCGCTTGCTCCACCTGCTTGGCGGCGGCATCCTTGGTTTTAAGCGCCGCCTGTTTCATCTGTGCACCAACATGGGTCGCACGCGTTTTTACATCCCGCACGACTTCACGGGTCTTGATTGGTTTCGACATAACACCTCCAAAGGCTGCTGCCCGAAAGCAACAGCCTTTTCATTATATATAGGACAACTTAATCCCCGGGCTTGGTACTCATTAAATCATATAAGCGACCACGGGGAAACTCATTTTTGAACGGCACAAGCGCCCTACCATAACGTATCAGCCCATGTCCTGGCTCGGCGTTGGTTATATACGACATCTGCTCTGGCGAAATGTTGAGCAGCTTGGCCAGGTTCTCGCGGTCACTGGCGGCTTGGTTGAGCATGACAATGAACTCCGAGTTTGATAGCATCGTACTCGCAAGGACAGAATCCAGCAAATACTCGACATTTTGCGTAATAGCCGTGGGGAATGCATTGCGCTTACGGAATTGCCGCCAAGCCGAGTTGAAGAACTCACCACTGTGCTCATTCTCAAATAAAACATGGAACTCATCAATAAAGATATGCGTGCGTTTGCCCTGCCGCCAATTCTCCGTCACACGATTGAGAATGGCATCGGTGACAACCAGCAAACCCATCGCCTTGAGTTGCTTGCCCAAGCCGAAAATGTCATAGACAATCATGCGGTTTTTGGTATCAACATTCGTTTCATGGGCAAAGACATCCAAGCTGCCATTGGTGAATAGTTCGAGGGATAGTGCAAGCTCATGTGCATCGGGTTCGGGTTGCGCGAGCAATTCAGCGCGCAGGTCTTTGAGCGTTGGCTGGCGCTTTTTGCGCTTGAACTTGGTATAAACATCACTCAAGCAGCGGTCAAGCAGAGACCGTTGTTTGCCTGTAATGCCCGCATCGTCCAGCTGCTCAAACAGTGATAGAATAAACTCCGACTTCTCGGCAATCGGGTCACCGTCGGAATAGCCGTCAGCCATGTCAAGGGCATTGATGTGGTCTTTGCTGCCTGCTGCAATGCGAATGACCTCGCCGCCCATCGCTTCAATCAAAGCCGCGTATTCCCGTTCCGGGTCACACACGAGAATGTCATCTTGCGTTGCGAGTGCGAGGAACACAATCAGTTCTTTGGCAGAAAAGCTTTTGCCGCTGCCCGGTATGCCCAGCAAAAAGGCATTTGGGTTTTGCAGCTTGGCCTTGTTGCACAGGATGAGATTGCGGCTGATGGCATTATCCCCAAAGTACACGCCGCCGCTGTCTTGGATTTCCTGTACCCAAAACGGCATGAGAACAGCAAGGCTTTCCGTGGTCAACGTGCGCAGTGCCGTTAAATAGCGCACCCCGATGGGCAATGCCGTGAGCAAGCCATCCATCTGCTGGAATTTCAGCGGGGCAAGCTGGCAAGTATGTTTGCGCCCAGTGGCGAGGATACCCTCGGTGTCGTTGTTGAGTTCACTCAAGCTATCCGCCGTATGCATCAACGTTACGTTTGAAAAGAACATCCGCTGGTCACGGTTGAGCAAATCATCTTGGAACTCCTTTGCCTCTTGGCGCTGCAACTCCATTTCATAGGGCAACACAGCACTGAAATTATTCGCTATGTTCTGCTTGCGCTGGTAGTTTGCGATGTTCGTTTCAATACCGAGCCTGCGCTTTTCGACTTCCTTCACCGCTTCATCCGTGGGCACAGGGATGATGTCTATGCTCAACACCAAGTTGCACCCACGGTCGGTCAGGTCGGCAAGAAAGCGGTCTTTCAGATAAGCAGCATAATCTTTGAGAAACAAAGCACGGCCAAAGCGGTTGCCCATTTTGAAATGGTCTTTTGTGAACTGAAAAGATGCAGGGGCGATGTCACGCGGATCAGCGGGCACAGCAAAATCTTCGCCGGGTCGGAAGAAATCATGCAGCAAGCGCAGCTTTTCTTCGCCGTTCACGGGCACAACCTTGGCATCCAGCCGGGCAAAGTTGGCGGTAAGTTCTGTGCCCACGCGGGCAAAGTAAGTGCGGGCTTCGTCAAGGCTTTCTTTGTCCGCCGTAACAGTGATATACAACTCACGCACCATGCAATTAGCATCTTCCGCCTTTTGCAGCAGAAAGTCGTTGTACTCGCGGCGATACTCGTCCAAATCATCATTTTGATACGGAATGAGTATGCCGTTTTCGATGTCCAAGCTGTTCATGCGCCGCAGGATGATCGTCAGCTTTGTCACTGTGCCAATGTCGCAGGAGTTGAGGATGTCGCTGTAGCGCAGAAAAAAACTTTCCTTGTCCTCACGTGAAGCGATGGCGTAATTGATGTCGGTGAAACGCCATGTCTGTGCATACTTCTGCTTGCCCAGCAGGAAGATGCCGTCGTCATAGGCAGTGTGAATGGGCAGAACTTCCTGTGCGGTCTTGGGCGACTTCTCACGTTTGTTATCTCGCTCGTTTTGCTTTTCGAGGGTTTTAATCATGCATGGCACCTCCTTTCAAATACGGCAATGGCTTGCGCAAAAACCATTCCGAGCGCAGCCACGCCATCGCGAGTTGTTCGGCGGTCATGCCGTTGTACTTGACGAAGCCCAATGCCGCAAATGGTGCGGCGGCAAACAAGCAAAGCCATGTGACGACATCTGTGCCCACAATGTTGCGCAGACCGAAAAAGCAGCCAACCGCTGCACCCACAGCCGCCAACGCACAGGCGAATTGCCGCAACGATAGACCGAAAAACACGCTTTCCGTGTAATCGCGGATTTCTTTGTTGATCTTAATCTCCATGAATTTTCTCCTTTCATTTTACCCGCCAAAGAACATTTCCTTGACGACCTTATCCGCCATCTTCACCGCGCCGACCAAAATGAGCATGTTGAAGACCAAGCCCCCAACATACGTCCAAACCTGCGTAACGGCAGGGTCGGAGGCATCAACGGCAGGCGGCGCGGAGGCAAATAGCGTGAAGATGATGACCCCCAGCACGATGATAAGCCCCTCCAAACACACAGCAGCATAGCTTTTCATGAAGCTCGTACCGATGCTTTGCGTGCTCTCGCCAGCAAATGCGGATAGTGGGATTGGTGCGATGGCCGTGTATAAGAAGATTTTGAAAAATCTCCCGTACACAGTGAGAATCATGACGAACGACAGCACGGTAATAAACAGTCCACCAATCAATGTCACCGCCCAAAGCGGGATGCTATTGAGGAAGTTGGTGTTGTTGATGGCCGAGATAATTTCATCCGGCAACACAGCGTTGTCACTGCCGCTGATGCCTGCGCGTTGAATGACCGTGCCCACCATGCCCTGCGCGATATTGAATACCATCAGCAGCAATTCAAGCCCGCGCGTGACAGCTAACTTCGCCAGCACAAAGCGGATGAACATTTTGAGCGCGACTTCAGGGCGTTTGACATCGGCAAAATTGCTGCACGTTTTGGCCAGCCCCATGGCAAAAAACAGCACCAGCAACCCAAGTCCCACGGCCATGAGCGCATCGTGGATATTGACAATCACTGCCCATATCCCGCCGCCGCGAAAGTCCTGCGGGTTTTGCAACAGTAAATCCCAGATTTCCGCAAGATAACGGTTCCATGTGTCAAGGGCGTTTTCTAAGTTTGAGATAACCCAGTTGTTAGACAAATTGAACGCCTCCTTAACCTAAGATAAGGTCTAAGATTTCCCTAGCCAGCGCAATAATAATCCCGCCCGCCACGGTGAGAAAGCCGTTGGCGCGCTGTGAGGGGTCTTGGCTTTTGAGTGATAGCCCAAGTTGCACGATGCCAAAGGCAAGGATTATGAGGCCAATGGCGCGGATAACTTGGAACACAAAATTGCTCAAATTATTTACCGTCTGCACGGGGTCGTTGGCGAGCGCGATGACGGTAAATGCCACCAGCATCAGCGCAATGGTGCTGCCAATGGCGATGAGTTTGCGGAGTTTATTACTCATGAGTTTTCCTCCTGTTTTTCAAAAAGTTGTTGTAAATCTAGCTCCGAAAGTACTTCGACTTCGATGCTGCTTTCGGGGCTTTCGGTTTCTTCGGGTGCAGCGCGATAACCCACGGTGCAACCACTTCCAATCGACAAATCCAGCGCGCCATGCTGAAATGGCTTGCCGCGCCCATCTGCACTGCCTGCGACATTCGGGTGTTTGAGAATATCAAGCTTTTCATCCATGATGGGGCGCTCACCACGAATGAACAGCAGCGCATAACGGTTGTCCAGCAAACGTACTTCATCGGGCGTAAGTAATTCACGCCCTGCGTTTTGGTCGTTGCGGGAATAGCTGCCCCGGCTGCCGTAACTATGGCCGTAAGTATTGGTGTCGATTGTGCTCTTGCCCATCAGCTCCGACACATAACGATGCGTGTTTTGCTCGTTGCCACCCAAGTACAAAAAGGTGTCACAATTGCCCACAATGCTTTCATGTTGCTTCTCAAACAAGGCTTTGAGCTGTGCGAGGTTTTGCAAGATGATACTCACCGACACGCCGCGTGAACGCATGACAGACAGGATTTTATCGAAGTCGTCTGGCAAACTTACGTTCGCAAATTCATCCATGATGAAATGCACGTGCACGGGCAATGCGCCACGGTGAACATGGTCGGCGGCATGGAATAGTTGCTGGAACAATTGCGTGTACAAGATGCTGACGAGGAAGTTAAAACTGCTGTCATTGTCGGGGATGATGACAAAGAGCGCAGTCTTGCGCTCACCCATGCTGGCCAAGTCAAGTTCATCGGTAGCGGTGAGTGATGCTAGCGACGCGAGGTTAAATTTTTCAAGCCTAGCCGCAAGGGTGATTTGTATGCTTTTGAGAGTCTTTGCACTGCCACTGCGGTAGTCCTTGTAATACTTGCAAGCGATGTGGTCGGGATGCTCCATCGCCAATCGTTCAAAGAGGTCGTCAAGGGGGCTGCTGTAATCATCATCTTCCTCACGCACTTCACCGGCACGCAGCATTTGCATCACCATAGGAAAGTTCTGCTCCTCCTGCGGGGCTTCGTATTTCAGATAAAATACCAGTGCCAACAAGAGCATGGATGCGGCGGTGTCCCAAAAGGGGTCGGAACTTTGTGAGCCTTTTGGCGTGGTGGCCTTGAATAAGTTCGTCACCAGCCGCTGCACATCGTTGTCCTCACGCAAATACACAAATGGGTTGTAGCAATGGCTTTTGTGCATATTGATGAGGTCGAGCACCTTGACTTTCACGCCCTGTTTGCGCAGGAGGTTTCCAGTGTCCCTACAAATTTCGCCTTTTGGATCCAACACAACCATGGACGTATTACACTGGAGCACATTTGGCTTACAATAAAACCTAGTCTTACCCGCACCTGAACCGCCACAAATGAGCACGTTGAGATTACGCCTGTGTTTGTGGCCGTCCAATCCCATGCGCACATGTTGGGTGAACAGCTTGTTATGCGTGAAGCTAGGGTCGGCGTATTTTTTGTTGACGGTGCCCGCAATGCCCCATTTGGCACTGCCATGTTCCTCACGGCGGCGGTAGTTCTTGCGCGATGACAGATACATCCCCACTGCGAGGGCATAAGCCAACACCAACACGAGGACAACGCGCAGGCTGTCCTCGTGCCAAATGATATTGAATGGCTGGTCGAAAGAATCGAATATGCCGAGTAGCCCTTGATTGATATGCGGCGCAATGAGCAGTGCCAGCCAAATGACTGGCACAATACCCAGCGCGGCGATGAGCCATAGTTGTTTGGGGTTGTCGGACTTCATCAGCGTGCACCTTGTTGCTTGGGCTTGGGTTCCAGCTCTTTGGTCATGCGCCCGGTGATTTCAGCTGCCGCGTTGCGTGCGTTGGACAGCACCTCACGCACTTCTTTCGCTTCCAAGCCATCAAAGCTTTCACGCACATCGGAAAACGCCATGCCCGAATCAATGCCGAATTTTGCGCAGATGAGCTGCGTGCCCACGCGGGCCTCAAATCCAGCGTTTTCCCCCAGCTGTGCCACACAGCTTTCGCGTGCCACGGCTTGCATAATCTCAAGTGCGCTCATGCCGCACTGCACGAAAATCTTGTTCTGTGCGGGGTCATAAACCGCATCACGACCACCCAGAGCATCCACACCCTCCATCTGCGCAGGTGCGGCCTTGACCAATGCACGTATCAGTTTGCCCTCATCATAGGTTCGCACCGGTTGCACGCGCACACGTTCTGCCTGTGAAATGTCATACACACGCTTGGTGGTCATATTGGTGCCAATGCTGCCATCGTTGCGGGTGTATTCGCTGCCGGGCGCGAGGATAATCACGGCGTTGGGCAGCTCATCGCGTTTGATGAACACCCGTTGGCTTTTCCAATAATCCAAGTCGCCCAGCTGTTTTGCATCAGGGCGCTGCGCCATGACCAGCAGCGCATTGGTGGCGGAGTAACGGTCAAACCGTGCCTGCATATCGAGGTATTGCTTGAACGCTTCGGGGCTTGCGACGGCTCGCAGGGCTGTTTGGTCGGCTAGGGTGTAAAGCCCCTCACGTTCTTGTTTTTTGCCTGCTGCCCAAGCTTCTTTGTCGAAGCCCTGCGGCGGGGTTTGTTGATTGCCGTTTAGTAAATCATCATAATTGGCCATATCATTTCACCTGTGCTTTCTGTTTAGATTTTGGTTTTGGTGCTTGTTTTTTTGCTGCGATACGCGCTGCCGAATCTGCCAACGCTGTTTTTACCGAGGGCTTTTGCGGCTTAGAGAAAGTCGCGCCGCCGTTCGATTTCGTAGGCGAGGAAGTCACGGACGGACTGCCTTTGCCGGGGGTCGAATGTTTCGCGGCAGGCTGTTCCATCTGCCGCGCTATCGTAGGGTTTTCGGGCTGCGCTTGACCCTCCTTTGCGGGCGCAAGTAAATCTTCCACCAACTCCGCCGTGGATTGTTCGGGTGCAGCTGGTTCGGCGGGCTTGCTTTCGCCAAGCGCGCGGCTTTCGAGTTTCTCCAAAATCCGGCTCAATCGCGGTGCGTCTTCTGCCATTGCCACGATTTCCACCATGCCGCCCGTCTTGCCTTTTTCGCGCATCACACAATAGGTGATGCCATACTTCTTCGCGGCGGCACAGAACTCTTTCAAGTCCTTGTTTTGGATTTCAAAGAATTTCAACTCTTTGCCACTTTTGAGCATTTTTTCAAGCCGTTCTTTGCCATGCAAATTGGGCTGCTTGGTTGTTTTGCCGGGATTGCTGAACGCTGCCATCAACATCGCGGCAATTTGCTGTGCACCGCCGCCTGCGATGCGAAGTGCGTGTTCCACGCCGTCAAACGCGATTCTCACGACTTGTTCGGCTGCTTCGCCTGATTGCATCTTTGTTTTCCTCCTTTTCGATTTTCATGTTTGTGCGCATGTCTTTCACACGCTGTTCAATCCTGTCGCAAATGGCCACCTCCTTTTTACTTGCCGTCAATTTGAATGCCGCCAGTTGTTCCGGCGTGTCGATTTCGTGCTCACACAGCAATCTAAGCTCACGCGAGATTTGGTCAATCTTGATGAGCTCACCGCGATGCACTGGCGCAACCTTATCGGGTGGGCGTGGCCTGTGTTTCGGCAGCTTGCCCAGCAGGTATAGATAACGAAAATACAGTGCCCGAAAGCCTGTCATGCGTTGCCTGTGCTTGAAATTGCCGCGCAACAAAAAAACACGCACTTGGCGTGTTGGTTCGGGGGCCGGTCTTGCTGGTCTTTGTTGTTGCAAAATACGGCGGCGAATGCTGGCGATGCTGTAATCTTCGCCGAGGTTGCGCATGAGCTTTAGCCCGCGTTCGCGGCCTTTCGGGCAAACCGTAATGTCGCCCTTGCCGGTTTTGATGGTGTAGCCCATGCGCTTGAGATTGTCAAAGAATTGGCGTTCTGTCATGGATTGTGCGATGGCTTGGTCAACATCGGTTTTGACCATACTGCGGTACGTGGGCTTGCCTTGCTGTTCGGCCTGCCATTCCGCACGGTGTTGGGTTTTGCCTTTTTGTGGTTGTTCAATGACCGATAAACCATGGGCACGGCAGAGTTCATCGCTGGTGCTGCGCATATTGTAGTAATCTTTCTCCGAGCGATAATACCGATTCCCATCTTTGAACGACACGGTGTTCACAATAAAATGGTTATGCAGGTGATTGGCTTTGTCCAAGTGCGTGGCAACAATGACTTCAAATCGTTCACCCCAAAGTTGTTGTGCCAGTTCCATGCCAATTTTGTGCGCCACGCCTGCGCTGACTTCACCCGGTGCGAACGATTGGTAGCCATGGTAGGCCACCACGCCGTCCTCTTTTTTGTGCAGGCGTTTGGTGCGCAGCATTTCTTCGCGGGCGGTGGCGGGGCGGCAATTTACGCCGCTGACGAACTGGCGCAGCAGCGCAGGGCTTTCTTCTTCAATCGTTTTGCGCTCCTGCACAGCGTAATCAATGACGTCCATGAGATTTTGTGTTTGCTTTTCTGTCATGCCCTTTTTCTCAAAGAACTCCGGGTTCTCGGTTTTAGCGGGGTCTTCAGCGTAGATAACCACACGGCCAAGCCAGCCTTTGACTGACCAGATTGAAGTAGTGGCCATGCTATAATTTGCGCGGCATCACCACCGCATCGGTGATGTCTAAAATGGCGCGGTCAAGTCGCTGCACCGCATTATCGTAATATGCAGTATTCGGCAGGCCATGCAGTTCTGCCTGTTGTGCCGCACGGTCAAGTGCATTGCCAATGCGCCGTAATTCGTTCATCATGCCGTAGTAATCCGGCGGCGGCGCGTCCTGCGGCACCACGCCGTTGATAAGGTGACGCAGGTAAGTGGACTGATTTAGCCCACTTTTTTTCACGAGTTTCTTAAAATGATTTGCTTCTTTGGGGTAAAGCCAAAATTGAATTAAAACATTGCGTTTGCGCATAATATGTCCATCCTTTCCGTGGGGTTTTAGGGGTTTCCCCTAAGAAATGTGCCTGTCTGTAATGACAGGCACGTTGCTTGCTAGTCTACCCGACCATTCATCGGGTACATACATCCCTCACTTTCTTTCGTTGTGTTAATCCCAACCGTGCCATCAAATATGCATTCATGTCTTTAGCGTGGGGCGGTGAGCGATTGCGCACGTCATACCTGTCACCCAGCAACGCCGCAATCGCCTGCGCCGCCACCCGCCCGGCTGGGTCGTTATCCAAGTGCAGGTCAATGCGCTGGATGTGGGGATAATCCTTGAGATAACGTTCCAGCGCAGCCATGCTAGTTCCACCCAAGGAGAGCACATGCGACTGCTGCCAATCGCGACCTTTCATGCCCAGCAGCGTAGCGCAGGACAAGACATCAATCGCACTTTCACATACCCGCAGGTGTGTCGAACCAGCAGCAGGCAGTGTAAAGGCAAACGACTTGTCGCTACCTCGTGCTTCGCCCTTGTAATCGCCATATGTGCCACGCAATGCAGCGTAGCGCGCCTGCCCTGCTGCATCTTTGCCGACAAGCACGCAGTTGTAGTGTTCAGCGCTTTCGTAAAGCATTTTACTTGTCACGCAGTGTTCCAGCACTGTTTTATCTATACCGCGTGACTGTAAGTATGCCAGCACGTGGTCGTTGTTGGGGGCGGCTTTTGGCAGCACAAACTCACGCGCGGGCATCGCAGGGCAACAAAAAACAGGCGGTTGTAAAGCCGCCTGTTGCTGTATTAAGTTTGCTGCCGCCATGAAATCCATGCCGCGCACCTTGATGAGAAAGTCCAACGCCGACTTGCCGCCGATGTCCTGCGCGTGCCATCGCCACATGCCGTTGGAAATTTTGAGGCTGCTATGCGTTTTGGTGCTGAACTCATTTGCACTGATGCGCACGAGTTCTTCGGGTTCATAGCTTTGTAGATAGGTGAGCAGGTCGATTTGCTTGAGTTCGGCTAGTTCGTTGGGTGGGATGAATGGCATGGCACGCTCCTTTCAAATATTTACCTGTAGACAAAACGTTCGGTTGTGTGTTAAACTTCTCACATGAACAAACGAACGATTTTGCACATCGACGGGGACGCTTTTTATGCAAGTGTAGAGCTTTTACATAACCCCGCGCTACGCGGCAAACCTATGGCCGTGGGCGGCGACGTGGAGGCTCGCCACGGCATTGTGCTGGCGAAGTCGCCCGAAGCCAAACGCTGCGGTGTGAAAACTGGCATGGCATTGTGGCAGGCACGGCAGTGCTGCCCCGACATCATTTTCATGCCACCGAACTTCGAGCAATATCTGCGGTTCAGTCGTCTGCTGCGCGAGATTATTGGGGAGTATACCGACTTGATTGAAAGCTTCGGGCTTGATGAATGCTGGGCAGATTTATCCCTTTTGGGCGATGGCGAATATTTCGCGCAGCGCACCCGCAGGCAGGTGCGACACGAACTTGGCATCACGGTGAGCGTGGGTGTGAGTTGGAACAAAATCTTCGCGAAGCTTGGTAGTGACCAACGCAAACCCGATGGCCAATTCATCATCACGCGGGAAAACGTCAAGCAAACGGTGTGGCCGCTACCTGCGGAAGATTTGCTGGGTGTGGGTCGCGCTACAACACGAAAATTGCACAACCTGGGGCTGCGCACCATCGGCGACATCGCCACCACACCACCCGAAATTTTGCAAAGCCATTTGCACAAATGGGGTTTGTATCTGCACGCGTTTGCGAATGGCCTTGACGATTCGCCCGTCACACCCTCAAGCCATGAGCGTGCCATTAAATCCGTGGGCAACAGCTGGACAACGCCACGGGATTTGCTCAACGAACAGGACTGCCACATCGTGTTTACTGGCTTGGCGGAAAGCGTGGCTGAGCGGTTGCGTGAACTGGGGTTATGCGGCAAGGTCGTGCAAATTTCCTTGCGAGATAGTGAGCTACATAGCTTTGAGCGGCAGCTAACATTACAAAAGCCCACTTGCTTGGCAAGTGAGCTAAGTGCTGCGACGATGCAGTTGTTGCGTGCACATTACGACTGGCAAAAGCCGTTACGCAGCATCGGTCTACGTGCGGCACAACTTGTACCTGCCATTGAGCAGGTACAGTTGTCGCTGTTTGATGACGAGCAATCTCGCTTGCGGCAAGAAAGCATTGAGCGCACCGTGGACGGCCTGCGGCGGCGCTTTGGTCATCACGCCATTGCGCCGGGGCTGATGGGGATCGATCGGCAACTGGGCAGGCTTAACGCCAAAGCCGACCACACCATTCATCCAGTGGGGTACTTTTAATCCTTCTTATTATATTTCTCGATGATGGGTTTGAAATATTTTTCTTCAGCTTCGCGCCGGGCTGCAACAGCTTCTTCAAAAGTCTTGAAAATCCCTAAGTAAATCCTCTTATTTTGAAAACCAATTCGCGCCATCCATTTTCCGCTTTCGTGCTGATGCACACCGCGAACACCGCTTGTGTTACATTTGAACAGTGTATCTTTATTGATTCTACTAATATTTGTGCCCTCAAAAAGGTATAAATGATTTTTTCTCTGCCCCTTTCCCTTAAAACAACCGCAGCTTTTTGTATGTCCTGTTGTTAGAAAGTTGATCGGAACTTTGGTGAGATTGCCGCATTCGCATCGGCACAGCCATAGTCTGTGGCTCGCATTACGCTCATCCAGCCGTTTAATCGCCGTTAGTTTACCATAGACATTCCCAGTAATATCTTTTGCGGTGCTCTTTCCAGCACACGAGGTGCTGCAAAATCGTCTGTTCGGATTTGTGGACGTGAATGCAATCTCACAAAAACCACAGGTATAAGATATTTCGACATTCGACACTTCACAAGCCCCCCTTATCGACAATTATATCACATTGGAAAGGTCAACGCAATGGATAACACACAAAAAGTTTACGTGGCCGTCAATGAAGATAGGCTCATAGACGGCACAATCCTCCCGCGTGCAATCACGTGGGAGGACGGCGTTCGTTATGATATTGACTGCGTGTTGGGCTGCCAGCGGGCTGCATCATTCAAGGGCGGTGGAACTGGCATCCGATATGAAGTGCGCATCGGTGAGCGCGTGACCTATCTTTGGCTGGAGGAAAATCGTTGGTTTGTGGAGCGGCGTGGTTAGCACTACACCTTTACTTCCCCCCAGCATTGTGATATAATCTACATATGGAAAACAAGCTAAACATTCAAACAAGGCCGCAGCTGCGTCGCTGGCTGGAGGAGCATAATACCACCGCTACACAGGCGTGGGTGCCGGTGCTGTCCAAAGACCACGATGCGCTGTCCTACCTCGCCATTGTGGAGGAGTGCCTCTGCTTTGGCTGGATTGACTCCACCAAAAAGCGTGTAGACGACACGCTGCTGCAACGCATTTCCCCACGGCGAAAGCGCGGCAACTGGACACAGTTGAATATCGCACGGGCGCAGCGGTTGATGCGCTTAGGGCTGATGACCCCTGCCGGGCTAGCCGCATTGCCCGCAGATGATAGTTTCATCATTTGCGATGATGTGCTGGCGGCCATTGCCGCTGACCCCGAAGTGCAGCATCATTTCACGTGCATGCCGCCGCTGTATGTGCGCGTGCGTATCGATAACATCCAGTCCTACTCGCAAGATAGCGAAACGTATCAACGCAGGCTGGAAAAGTTCTTGCAGCACACCAAGCAAGGCCGGTTATATGGTGACTGGAATGATGATGGGCGGCTGCCCTAGATTAGCGAAAGCCGCCCGAAATCGGACGGCTTGGATGGATTAGCGTAAATTCAACAACTCCCGCACGCGCCCTTGCAGCCATTGCTCAATGGCCTGCAAGCGTTCTTCGGGCCAGTTGATGCTGGGATGTCGTTTGAACGTAAAGCCAATCAGTTGCCGCAACTGCGCAGCTTGCTGCTTGCCCATCACCGCACGGCAAATGCCCTCAAAGGCTGTGCCTTCATAGACAGGCGCACGGGTTTTGGCGTAAGCCGCAAGGTCGTTGAAATCGCTCGGCATGGCGAGGTTGAACAGCGAAAAGCCATGGTCGAACAGCGGCGCAGTGCCCAAGATTTCGCCAGTACGGTTATTTCGCAGCAGCCCAAAGTTGCCGAAATGCCTGTCCTCATTGCAAATGACGGCATCAAATACGAGCATGCTTTTCACGGCTTCAAAGGCTTGTGGGCTGAGTTTTTCGTGATAGGCAAGCACGGCTTTCAAACCGCCGCTGCGCACTACGCGGCCAATGGGTACATAAGCGGTGTCGAGGTTCGTGAACAGCTTACAAGTTGACGCAAGCATGCCTTTCCAGTTTTCGAGGTCATATTGCACCACGTCAAGCCCCATGGCCTGTGCAATCTGACAGGCGTAAAACTCTGCAAACGGCTCATTGCCCGTGTTGGCCGCGCCTGTTGTGCCGCCCTTGTACAGCGTGATGCCGTCGGTTTCAACGAAACGCCAAGCCTTGGGCAGCATGCCATTGGTCGTGAGTTCGGGCGAGGTGGTGAATGCCTCTTGGCTTTGCCCAGCCCCGGTGTAAGCAACCAGTGCTAAGATTTCCGAAAAGCGGTTCTCGTAGAGGTTGAAGTCAGCAAACTTGCCGTCAAATCCCTCGGGCACAACCCAGTAGCAATCATTGAGCGACAAGCCTTTGCAGATGTCGATAATGCCCTGTGTGTCACCTTGCGAAAGGCCAAGTGAGCGCAGGATTTCATCCACGAACGCGCGGTTTTTGGGGATGACCCGCCGCCGTAGCCATGCCGCAACACCCTCGGCACTCAATTCTAAGTCCAAGGGGAGCAGGTGTTTTTCATTCTGCTTGACCGAAAGAATGCTGGCGCGCAACCCTTCGATGTCAGCACTTTCTAGGCTAAAGCGCAGCAAGGTTGTGTCGAAAATGCGTAATTCGTATGTTTGCATAATTCCACCTCTTTCCAATAGTATAACACATTCGCGTGCAAAAGTCTAGCGTTCCCGCCCATCTTTTTTCCTCGCAGGCACAGCAACGCTATCCCCCTCATCGGGCACATCGCTATCTAAGACTTCGGGCACGCGTTTATCCAGCTGCAAGGCCACGGCAAGCTCCGCCAGCCGCGCGGACTTCTCAGTCAGTTCGGCTTCTTGCGGGAACGGCTTGTCCTTTTCGGCTAGTGCCGTAACCAATTGCTGCCGAGTTTCTTGTAGGGCATTTTGGCTGTTCTGCAATTCCTGCGGCAAGTCAGCGATGGCGTTATCAATTCGGGTGACGTTGCCGCGTGCATCAGTGCCCATCTCCACCTTGTGTTGCTCCTGTCCGCACAAGCGTATCGCATGGATACCGTTGTAATAATCCCAAACGACTTCCAGTTGAAACCCTCGGTAACTGCCAATGGGCTTTGGCTCTCTGCCTTGAAAGGCCTTGCAGGCTTCCAGTATAGCAAAACCTGCATCTTTGGGCGTATCGAAGTTCCTGCCCTCAACGACCATACCCGCAAACTGCTCAGCAGTGGCGGGAGAGGATTGTGTTGCAAGCTTTATGTCACTTTCAAGCCCCTGTATTTTTTGTTCCAGCCGGTGAATCCTTTCGGGCAAATGCTTGCCGGCACTGTCCTGCAAAGCATAACGCTCACTCATGAAGCTGGACTTCAGCAGCTTTAACTTGTTCACCTCGGCTTCAAGGCTGCACAGCTCCATGATGCGCAAGTCGCCTGTGGCAAGGGCTTTGACCTCAGCAAAGCCGAGCACCGTTTCGTCCACGTCCTGCATCACACGCGCGGGGCATTTTGAAGTGAATATCTGCGAAATGAACTTCTGCTTGTTTTCGTTCATTTGGTATAAGTAGCTGTCAAAGGTCTGCTCGGTGACGTAACGAAAATTCTCCACTTCCGGGTTTTGATTGCCACGCCGTTCCATGCGTCCAAGGCGTTGTTGCAAATCACGCGGCCGCCACGGGCAGTCAAGGTCATGCGAAGCGATGATGAGATCCTGCACGTTGGTGCCTGCGCCCATCTTAGCGGTGCTGCCCAGCAAAACCCGCACATCGCCGTTGCGCACTTTGCCGAACAACGCCTGCTTTTGGGCTTCATTTTTTGCCGAATGCACAAACGCAATTTCGTCTGCTGGTATGCCCCGCAGCAGCAACTTTTCTTTGATGTCGTGGTACACATCAAAGTTTTCATCGTTTTTCGGCGTAGATAAATCCACAAATGCAAGCTGGGTTGAACGCTTATCAGCGGTTGCCTGCCAAATGCGGTGCAGATTATCCACACAAAGATTCACCTTACTACCCTCAAAATCCGGCAACAACGGGCTGGTCAAGCGCAAGTTTTCTGCCGTCATTCGTCACCAACAGCATGTTATCTTCTGTGGGCTTGACCTCGCGCCTGCGGATTTTCTCTGCACGCTCGGCCAGTGCCAACACCATTTCTTTTTGTTGCGGGCTGGGCTTTGCGGCAATAATGCGCTGGTGCACCTTGGGTGTGGGCAGGTTAAGCATATCTGCCGTTTGGATGTCCGCAACCTCACGGAACATCGCCATGAGTTCGGGCAGGTTGTAAAACTTCGCAAATCGCGTTTTCATGCGAAAGCCCGTGCCCTCGGGGGCTAACTCCATCGCCGTGACGGTTTCGCCAAAAGTCGATGCCCAACAGTCAAAGTGCTCCAATCCATGCGCAACTAGGGTGTCGTATTGTAGATAGCGTTGCATGGTGTACATTTCGGCCATGGTATTACTGATAGGCGTGCCCGTAGCAAGACACACGCCGCGCCGCCCAGTGACATCATCCAGCCAACGTGTTTTCATGAACAAGTCACTGGCTTTCTTTGCATCACTCTGACCAATACCTGCCACATTGCGCATTTTGGTGACTAACATGAGGTTCTTGAACAGGTCAGCCTCATCCACATACAGCGCATCCACACCGAGTTGCTCAAAGTTGAGCATATCATCCTTGCGGAATTGTTCATTCAGCTTTTGGATTCTGGTCTGCAAGAATTTTTTGACACGCTCCATTGCCTTGACCGTCAAACGCTCGCCCTGCTGTTCTTTCGCATCGGCAATTCCACTGCTGATGTCGTTGACTTGGCTTTGCAGAAAATCTTCCTGCCACTCACGTGACATCGGCAGTTTCTCAAACTGACTGTGCGCCATGACGATGCCGTCGTAATCCCCGGTAGCAATGCGCGCGCAGAACTTCTTGCGATTGCTTTTCTCAAAATCACGAGCCGTGACCATCAGTACATTAGCACTGGGGTAAAGCTGCAAAAACTCGCTGGCAAACTGCCCCACGATGTTATTGGGCACAACAAACAGGGATTTATTGCACAAGCCAAGGCGTTTGCTTTCCATCGCTGAGGCTATCATGGTGTAGGTTTTCCCCGCCCCCACCTCATGGGCAAACAACGTGTTGCCGCCGTAAAGTTTGCGGGCAACGGCATCCACTTGATGTTTATCCAGCGTAATTTCGGGGTTCATCCCCACGAACTGAATATGGCTGCCATCATACTCACGCGGACGAATAGAGTTGAACTGTTCGTTGTACAGCGCACAAAGCCGTGCACGGCGTTCGGGGTCAGCCCAAATCCAATCTGCAAACTTTTGCTTGATTTGCTCTTGTTTGCCCTGTGCAATGGCTGTTTCCTTGGGGTTTAGCACGCGTTCTTCCTTACCGTCCTTATAGACCGTATCAAACACCCGCACCGCACGCAAATTCAATGTCTGCTCAATGATGTGATAGGCACTGATGCATTTTGTGCCATAAGTTGTGCTTGCGGCAATGCTATAGCGGTCTACAGTCTTGCCGGTGATGCTCCATTCAGCGGTGTGCTTAGAATAATGCACCTGAATTTTGCTGCGCTGCCAGCTTGGTGGTTTCAGCAGTTCATGCATAAAGTCCTGCGCCACATCGGGCGGCAGCCAGGTTGCACCCAGTCGCACCGAAATCTCAGCGGCGGTTAAGTCCACAGGTTGGGCGAGTTCTAAAGCAGCTATGTTGGTCGGCATGTCATGCTCCCGTGCAACCCGCAACTTCTCGCGCACATTGCCAGATAGGTATTCATCTGCTGTCTGCCATTGCCTTGACACAGGCTCTTGAAAGATAACCCCCTGCAAATCTGCAATGAGTGCATCTTCATTCAGCCCCGAAAGCTCGGCCATGAAGTCTAGGTCAACCCGTGCCTTTTCGCCAATCGACACCGCAAGAGCTTCGGCGGCTGTGTCCACATGTGTGACAGGCGCGTGCGGTTTAATCGTCCGCTTGCTGAACATATCTGCCTTACGTTTGAGCTTGCCCTCATTGTCTAGGACTTCAAGGGAACATAGTAGCGGGTAACTGCCATCATCGCGAAACACGGTGGCGTTGGCGCGGTCGTTGAGCAGGCCATACTTGGCGGTGAAAGCATCATACAACAGCCCTAGCCGCACTTGTTCACGCTGGATTTCACTGTCGGGTGCATCCTCGGTTTGCAGGTCAATCAACCTGCGGGCGCTGTCCCGGATGCCAATCATCCCCCGCACACGGCTTTGCGCGGTGGCACTCATCTCCTGCGGCATCATGATGGAGTTTTCGCGGTAGACTATCTGCCCCTCGTGGATAGCAAAGCTAAAGTTGCGCACATCCGGGTCGGCGGGAATGCTTTCGCTTTCCAGCGGGTCATCGTCTTCGCGCTCATAATCCTGCACTTGCGCGCGGATGTGCCCTACGGCTTCATCCAGCAGCTCTGCCAAATCGCGGTCGGGAAATGGCTGACAAGTCGTGTCGTCTTTGCCATATTGTGTGCTTTCCATGGACATCGTGCCCAGCACCATGTGCGGGTTGTCCACGAAGTACGAGTTCACGGGGATGCCATCTTCGGTCTGCCCCAAGTGAATCCAGTCGGGTTCAAGTTCAAGGGGTCTGTCGCGCTTTTGCAGGAAGATGATATCACTGGTGACTTCTGTACCTGCGTTCTTCAAAAAGGCATTGCTGGGCAATCGAATCGCCCCCAACAATTCCGCACGTTGGGCTAGATATTTGCGCACCGCAGGATTTTGCTTATCTAGGGTGCCTTTGCTCGTCACAAACGCCACCACACCGCCGGGACGTACTTTATCCAGTGTCTTGGCTATGAAGTAATCGTGGATGAGGAACTTGTGCTTATCGTAGCGGCGGTCAACCACGCTGTAATCTCCAAACGGTACATTGCCAATGGCGAGGTCGAAGAAGCTATCGGGGTGGTCGGTTTGCTCAAAGCCAGCAATCTTGATGTCCGCGTTAGGATAAAGCTGCTGCGCAATTCTGCCCGTGATGGGGTCGAGTTCCACGCCATAGAGCCTACTTGTCGCCATGCTTTCGGGCAGCAGGCCAAAAAAATTGCCAACCCCGCAGGACGGTTCGAGTATGTTCCCGCTGGTGAAGCCCATATTCTCCACGGCCTTGTAGATGGCTTTTATCACCGTTGGGCTGGTGTAATGGGCATTCAATGTGGAAGCACGCGCGGCAGCATGTTCTTCGGGGGATAACAACGCATTGAGTTCGAGATATTCTGTTTCCCATGCGGCATTATCCGGGTCAAAGGCCTGCGGAATGCCGCCCCAGCCGACATAGCGCGACAGGATTTCCTGTTCCGCTGGTGTAATATCTTGCCCATCAAATTCCACCGCTTTCAGCAAATTGATGGCCTCGGTGTTCATGCGGAACTTTGCCTTTGCGCCACCGTAACCCAACTCGTTGTCCGTGATGCGGAAGTTGGCAGGTTTTTCGCGGATTGGGACATCCTCGTATCGTAAACTTCTCATTGGCCGAATATCTTCAACAAACTGATTGACACCCACAAGAGGCTTGCCATCTGTTGGGCTGCGGTAGACCACGATGGAAAATGCTCCGCCGTAGTCGTCTTCATCGCGTATTTTTGCGATGAAAGTTTTCTCGTCGTTGTATTCAATTGATTCCACAACTTCGCCATTGGAATCCAGAAAATCCAAACGACCCACTGCAATCGGTTCTTCGTTGTCTACAACAGCGAGTTCGCTCTTTGGTTGAAGCTCTGCCGGGCGATATAACCTGTCTTGCAATGGCTCCAGCATAGCAAGCATGCGCTGTATATTGGCAACATCATCAACAGTGTAGCCTACATATTCGCCTAACTGCAACTGCTTATCTACATTGCTCCAAAGATTCTGCACATGGTTAAACAAGCCAGAACGTTGCGCATTGTAATCCCCGATGTCATAGCGAAACTCGTAGGTCGAAAGCTCAGTGTCGTTTGGATTATCCAAGAAATATATCTTGCCGAATGTCTTGTTATAGCCACCACCGCCCGCGCGTTCTTGGCGTTCCTGCCGCTCCACCTGTTTGAACTTTAGGTCAGCTTCGGTGAAAGAAAGACGCTCGCCCTCGGCAAAGTGTGGGCTTTCGCTGAACTCAATGACAACATAGGGTACAGTGGGCAATGTGGGCACATCCTCCTGCACAAACCGCAACAAATGGTCATTGTGCTCATCTGTGGCAAGCTTTTGCTCGAACACATCGCGCGGTATTTCTTCCATCACAAGCGGAAAATCCGGGTTGTTCAGCCGCACAACGCTGTCATCCACAAAAGCAATTTCCCGTTGCGTGCCGTCCATCGTCACCGTTTGCCCGGCATCATAGGCATACTCACGCGAGTGCAGCACCTGCAACTCCTCGCCAAAGCGATAACCGTGATTGCGAGCAAACACACCACCCGTGTTGCGTGCAATCTTGGTCACAACATCTATCAATTTCTGTGTTTGCGGTGGCGATTGCAGCATGGCTTCCATTTGCTCAGTGGTGATGTCCTCGGCAATACCTATAAGGTGTTTTTCCTCATGCGACTCCAAGCTACCAACATAATTCGTCAGCCGTTGCGCCAAACTATCCCGCTTTTCCGCAGGGTGCAAGTCCGCCACGGATTCCATAAATTCATGCTGTTTACGCTGAATTTCAAGGCGTTCCTGCTCAGCATAATACGCAGGCAGTTCTGCGTGGTCTTTGGCGGTGAGATAACGGTCGCTGGCAATCAGCTGGGCGATGCGTTGTGCCACCTGCGGCCACGTGACCAACACATGCGCATCCGGCTCTCGTGAATCGCCGCGCGAGAGACTCAATCCCTTAGCGCTATAATTTTTACTGAAGCCATCACCATACGAGCCGCCCGTGATACCGTATTGCTGCTTCACAAAAGCGGCACGCTCTTTCGCAGCATCTTCCTGCGCAAAACACTCAATGATGTCCAGCTTGCTGCCCAAGTGCTTTTGCCGCAACTCAACATCAATTTCGTCCTGCGAAATGACCAGCTGCGGCGGGAGATAATCAAAGTCCGGCGCGACTTCAAACTGTCTGCGGGGTGCTTGCACATCTTTCACTTTGCGCCGCACATCGGCAGGCTTATAAGTATGCCAGCGCAGTAAATCTCTGTTTTGCGCATAGTCAGCGGCGAATGTTTCAAGAGCCGCAACCATTTCGGCATGGGCGGTAGAGTCTTTGAGCAACTCTGCAAGACGGTCGGTTTTGTCGGGGTAAACGCCCGAAAATACACTGTCATCCTCAAGCAATGTGTGTCCCTCGACAATTTCGCGCTGCATATAGCTGAGCGTTGCTGCTGTTTCGCGCGTGACGAAATCTGCGGCACGATCAAGGGTTTCCTGCGGGTGGTATTCGCCGCGATTGAGCATATCCCGCAGTGTGTCAACCACGGTTTTCCATGGAATCAATGTTGCCTGCGGTGAGTGCACGCTATCGCCAAAGGCAATATCCATGCCGTCCGGCGCGTGCCCCACGGCAACTTTTTGCTGCCCGAATTGGAAGCCCCGAAACCGTTCGCCAAACTCTTGCTGTACAAATGCGGCATCCTCCTCCGGCATGCGTTCCCGCGCGAAGTGGGCGGCAATGCGCAACGAACTGCCGCTGTTGCGTCCGCTACCGCGTAAAATCTGCTCGAACATCGCAGCATGCTCCGGCTCATCCAATGAAAAAGGCTCGCCCCCAAAGGACAAGCCGTCTTCAATATATGCAATTTGCTGCTCCTGCGTGGGGAACAGACTTAGCTGAACACCAGCTCCCGCATGACCAGCTCCTCGGCTTGGGCGTTGATGTTGTTCATCTGCCCCAGCCACGCCAGCTGATTGCTCGCCTTGAGTTCCTCCGTCACGCCCTGTGATTTCGCCATCTGCGTGGTCAGCAAATCCAGCCGAGCCTGCGCTGTCTGCTGCATCTCTAGCAGGTGCGGCCACAGCTGGCCTTGGGTCATCAGGTGGCGGTGCAGGATTTTCATGTTCTGCCGCAGGTGGTTCAATCTCGCTCTGCCCCAGCGGTTGAGGGGCGTGCTCGGTTGTTCGGGCATCGTCACGTTCGGGATGTGGTAGCCATTCACTTGTGTCGTGGTTAGGTTCATAATCGTGCTCCTTTTCGCTTTTTTCACCAGTATACCGCATCTGCTCGTCATTTGCAATTGTGCGAATGACCTCACGCAAGCCCATTTCGGCAATATCGCTCACCGCCGTGCCCAGTGCGTTGACCAACATGGGCGTGTCAAACTGTGCCAGTGCATCAAAATCCGGGGCGAGTAGTTCAATCCCGCAACGTGTGTGTACCATGAAATTCACGCTTTCCAGCACAACTTGGTGAAACACAGCAGGGTCAAAGTCGGGGGCGAGCGCGGCCAGTTCTTCGGTGTAATCCAAGAGATTATCTTCCACGAGTACGGCAATATCTAAGTTGGGCACATAGCCCGCAGGCGCTTGCCACAATGGCACAGGGCGTGAGTGTTCGCTTTCGTTGGTATCTGCAATGTCGAAGTAATAGCGCACGCGAGGGTAAGTTGATGTGTTGTCGAACACGGCAATGCCCGTGCTGCCGCGCTTGACCCAGCGTGCAAATTTGTTGTTCCAATGTTGAAGCTCCAACACGGCGGTGGCATCGGGGCGTTGGGCGAACACCAACAGCTGCTCGTCAAAGGGCAGTTTGTAGTTGCGGGCGGCGGCTTGGAGGAAGCTCTGCCACTGTTCGGGGGATTGCGTGATGCTGGCGATGGTTTCATTGTAAAGCTCAGTGATGGTTTGCAGTTTGGCGGCCATAGATTATGCCTCCTTTGCTTTCCTATCCTGCAATAACTTGCGCATGCACCAGCCACAAAAGTTGCTGCGTTCATCGCGGTACGGGCAATTGGTGCAGTAGAATATCTGCCCATCGGTGATGCAGAACATCTCTTTTTCGCCGTAGCGTTTGGCCACGTCCCGCTGCCAGCGCAGGATATATCCCAACTGCGCAGTGGTTAGCGGCAGGGTGAGCAAATCGAATGGCCACATCTGTTTGGCTTGCTTGGCGGTCAGTCCTTGACCCGCAAAAGCAGCTTCAATGGTTTGCACAAAGTCCTTATGTTTGTTCAATGCAGTGCGCGCTTGCGATACTTGCTTTTTGTCATAGCCCAGCACGGACAACTTATCTTTCACACAATCGTCAAGCTGACCAATGGTGAGGATACCGTCGATGCGCAGGTGGTGTCTGAGCATGTCGTTTACGCCAAGCTCCGCGATGGGATGGTGGGGATTCCAAAGGTTCATCTTGCACCTCGTTTCTGTGGTTTTGGCGCATATGGCTCGTAGGGTTTGCCGGTTAGCTTTGCTTGTGTGCGCAGCCGCAAGTCGGTTTCAGCGTCGCGGCGGTTGGTATAATAGTGCCCTAAGTCCACATCGCCGGGCTTATTGGGATAACCCTGCCATGTGACCCATGGCTGCACAGCGCGGGGGTTATGGCCGAGTTTAATCACGACATCGCCTGCGGGACAGCGGTCAATGATATGGTAGCCTGCGATGATTTCCGGCTCAATTTCGGGCGCATATGTTGCACCCAATTGCTGCATTCGCTCGGCAAATTCGCAGATATAATAATCGTAATTGCCCACACGCATGTGTGTTTCATCAATAAACTGACAGGTTCGCACCTGCTGTTCACCGCCCGGACGTGTGATGACAATATTGCCACCATCCGGGATGGAAAACAAAGTGTTGTAATCCAGATCAATGAAGCGGATTTGGTTATCTGCCATGCTCTTTTCCTCCTTTGGATTTCTGCTGCGCTCGTATCGCATCCACGCCGGGTTTCACCCAATCGGGCGCATGGGCAGGGGCGAGGATGCCTAGTACATGCTCTCTGCGCCACACGACTTGCTCGCCGGAAAACACGTTATGTCCGTAAACTTTGCCGCCGCGTGAGCTTGGTTCAGCACCAAAACCACCAGTGATATATACCACTTGATTCGCTATATTGCCATATTCGGGACGCAAACGCTCGGCGTTAATCACCACAACACGGTCAATAAATCGCTCTTCGTGCTTGCTTGGCGGCAGGCATTGCGCTTGTGTGAATACTTCCTGCGGCTCACATGAGCGTGCGCGGTCTTCTCGCACTTGGTCAATCTGACCCTGTACTCGTTGAAGAAACTCCTCCATCATCTCCAAATAGTCCGCGCTGCCCACAGTTTCCGTGGGATAATCTAGGCCGAACATCAATTGATTATAGCTAACGATATACGGCCGTTCTGTGTTTTGCTTATCCAGCAAAAACAACACTTCTTTATCGCCGATATGGATGGCATGCACGACTTCCAACTCACCAAACATGCGTGATTCATGCTCCATCTTCCAGCCCTCGCAATCTATATTTGTTCGGCAATCTGCTACCGTATTGGTTGTATATAGGCTCAATGCTAATCGCCCCGGCTTGTTCGAGCCGCTGCAGGTTGGCACTCACAGCCCTGCGGGAAATACCGAGGGTTTCAGCAAGTTTCCGCTGTGGGATAATCACATAATTCCCATAGGCGATTGCATCACGCAGGGCAAGATAAATGAGCTTTGCCGTGGTATTCACTGCCAGCTGCCCGCAGGGACGATAGGGTTCCAGTTTGTTCAATGTTTTCTCCTCCTATTGAGAAAGTGATGCGGAGAGCTGCCGCAAAGCAACTCCCCGCTGAGTTAGAGTTTATTCGTCTTGTTCGTTTAGTTTGGCTTCGTCCTTGGTGCGTTTGCGCATCCACAGCAACACGCCACCTGCGGTGATGAATACAATCAGCGCAGTCAACATCCAAATATTACTGTCGCCAGTCTTGGGGAAATCCTCAGGCGGGTCAATTGGCTCGGGGCCGGGCACAGGGGTGGCGGGCGGTTCAGCTGGCTCATTGTACACCACCAGCACAATTTCTGTGCCATGCTCACGGATCAACACAGTGAACACTTCTTCGTTGCGCACAAAACCATCGGGCGCTTCGATTTCACGCACTTGAAATTCACCAAACAGCAAGTCCTCGAAGATTACATAACCATCTTCATTGGTGATGGCATAGGCAATCCGCTCATCATCTTGGTAAAGACCAAATTTCGCACCAGCAAGCAGCTCATTTGTGTCTTCACAGCGTTTTTCAACGCGCAGGCTCCCGCGAATGCGTTCGTTGATAATCTCCTCACCATCGTTAACCAGCACGCGTGTGACAGCATAATCCTGCCCAGCCCAACGTGCATCCACATAGTGGCGGGTGTCGTCCAAAACAAAACCCTCAGCGGTTTGCAGCTCCTGCACAAAATACCTCGCAAAGGGAAGCTCACCCGCAAAACGACCAATGCCATCAGCATCAACCGAAGCCATCGCCACCAAAGAATCTTCCATAATGACCATGCTGCCAGCGGTGAGCAAGAGCGTGCCATCCTCGGCATAAATATCCTCCGCAGCAAACAGACCGAAGATAACATCCTCAAAACGGTCAAAGATATCGTGACCCTCCATGCGTTTGGTCAGCTCGATTTCAATGCGTTGGCGGGCATTGCGAATCGTGATTTCACTGGTTGTGACGGTCACATCTTGTCCAGTAAAGGTCAGCGAAACAGGGTGCGGGGTATTATCTAACACAAAACCAGTGGGTGCCTGCACCTCAACGAGGGTGTATTCATCCAGCGGAAGTTCGCGAGAAGTGGCAACGCCCTGTGCATTTGTGGTGATGGTATCCACCACCTCACCAGCTGCGTTTCTTACTTCAAACACCGCACCGGGCAGGCCACGCGGCTCAAAGATAGGCAGATATTGCGTGCCAAAGATGGTTTCAATCTGTTGTGCGCCAACGAGTACATTGCCTTGTTTTTGCACAGAAATGCGCCCGGTCTGCGGAGTGTTGGGCACGCGCAGTTGTACAGCAAGATTTGTTGCGTTGAGTGTCACCGTGCGCGGGGTGGGGTCAAGCACGAAGCCAGCGGGGGCTTGCACTTCCACGACAACATACTCACCCCAAGGCAAGCTGCCGCTGGTTGCGATGCCCTGCGCATTGGTGGTGATGGTTTCGACCAATTCGCCAGCCGCAGTTCTTATCTCAAAGACCGCACCTGCCAAAGAGGGTGTACCCATCGCGGGGTTGACGTTGTATTTCTCAATCCGAATTTGCCCCTCCATGCGCCGATTGGTGAAACGAGCCACTGCGGTTTGGTTGGGTGAAACGGTGATGGTCAACGGGTTCTCGCCAATCACTTCGTAACCTGCGGGGATGTTGATTTCCCGCACGGTGTATTGACCAGCTGGCAGATTCGGGATGGTCACTTGACCATTTGCGCCGCTCGTAAACGTGCCAACAAGTTCACCCGCAGCATTGCGCACCTCGAATTCAAAACCAGCAGCGGAGCCGCCGCCTTGCACGGACTTTTCAATCCGAATTTGACCCTCCATGCGGCGATTGGTGAAACGTGCCACGGCGGTTTGGTTGGGCGAAACTGTGATGGTCAGCGGATTTTCGCCCACGACCTCATAGCCTACGGGGATGTTAATTTCCCGCACCGTGTATTGACCTGCGGGCAGATTCGGGATGGTCACTTGGCCGTTTGCGCCACTCGTAAATGTGCCAACAAGTTCACCAGCAGCATTGCGCACCTCGAACTCAAAGCCAGCAGCAGATCCACCGCCCTGCACAGTTTTCTCAATGCGTATGCTGCCGGTGCTTGCATTCACGCGCGCAAAGGCCGTGATATTATCGGGCACTGCGGTAGTGATGGTAACGATGGATTGGATATTGCTGATGATGTGTATCGGATTGTTGCTCCAAAACACCAGCCCTGCACGACTGCCTGTTCGGGTGGCGGTGATGTCCACAACACCAGTTGGCGCAGCCTGCATGCTGATGGTAAGGTTATTGCCAACACGATTGAACGTCACACCCGGCGTGGCACTGGTGAAATTGAAGTTGGCCAATACACCATTGATGTCTGTGAGTGTGGTCGAAAAGTTCGTGCCATTCCATGTCAGTTCGTGCGTCACTGCACCAACTAGCGAACCCCGCATAAAGCTGGGAATCGTGCTGTGCCCTTGCACGGCAGCGACAATTCTATCATAGTGCTGCATGATAAGCGCCCGCTGCGGATGATTGGGCCGCACCATTTCGAGGGAGCGATTCGTGCCCGCAGGCGGTGCGTTCCAGCTGAAATCCGCATTGCGCTCACCTACGATGATTTCCCACACAAGCACCTGTGTGGCAATCACGTTCGTGATTTGCGCATAAGTCATTTCCGTGCTCACCGTGCCGCCAAAACCATGCTGAAACAGCCTGCCAAGCAATATTTGCACTTGTTCAGCGTTCAGCACACCGTTGTCGAAATTCCCGAACAATTCTTCGGGTGTGATGTGCGGGTTGCGGTCGCCGGTGCGCAGCGGCACGCCGGGTTGCACGCAATACACGATTTGCATTCCATGATTTGATGCGCCCAGCGCATGAAAATTCGTGGCTGAATCAGCTGTCCAGCCGTTCATCAGCGTAAGTGCAGGGCGACTCCACAAGTCCGTGCCGCCGCCGCGGGGGAAGGCTATCATGGAGACGACCACCTCGCCAGTGGCGTGGCCGACAATGGCGAATGTGCCGAGCAATAAAAAAAGCGACAGCAAAATTGCTGCCGCACGGGTAAGTTTTTTTGACATATGTTTTTCTCCTATTATTCTATTGTTTTTTGTTATTGGGTTGCGATGAAGATGCTATTGCCGACCTGCCATACATTAAACTGGGAGTGCCCAGCTGCTCGCGCCGAATCCAGCCGCGCCCGAACCTGCGCCTGCGATGCACCGACTGCTACGCCACCGCTGGTCAATTGCGGGCGGAATGTTAGCCCGATTGACCGACCGTAATCCACCGCAAAGGCTAGCAAATTGGCAGGTTGGGTGGTGGTTGGCGGGCGGGTTGTTGACGTGGTGGGTCTTGTTGTGGTAGTCGCAGGTGACGGAGGTCTAGTGGTTGTCGCGGGAGGCTGGGCGGTTGCCTGCGGTGGACGTTGTGTCGATGGTGGCGATGTTGTGACAGGCACTGTGGCATCAGGTTCGGTAATCCACTCAACATCAGGCCAATCATCCGTGTATCCTGTGCTAGTGGTTTCCTCAGCCTGCGTTGTGCTTTCAGTCACTTCGGTCACGGTCGTTTCATCGTCCACAGGTATATCCCTATCTCGCGGCACAATGAAAATCATGAACAAAATAACCCCCAGAATCGCAGCACCGCCGAGCAGCAGCTTTTTTCGTACACTCATCGTGCACCATCCCGCTGCCGCTCACGCTTTCTTTGCAACAACTCAAGCCCTTTCACGATGGCATCCTCCATTGTTTTCGCGGGTGTGCCCGCCGGAAAATACTTCGCAATGCGCTCTTTCGGCATCTTGAATTGCTCCTTTTGATTGGGCTTTTCCTCCATCATAACAGACTGGATAACCTCCGGCGAGAGTTTGCCATCTTGCGAGAATTGCTTCATCTTGATGGCCTGTGCCAGCGATGGTGTGGCGGCCTCGGCTTCGATGGTTTCCAGCAACGCGGCCTGTTCTTCTTCCCGCAGGTAAGATAATTCCACCGCAGGACGAAAGGCGATTTTGCCATCGTCAACCAGCTGGAGCAGCGGGGGGATGAGGAACGTTAGGCGGATATAGCGGCGCACTTGCTCATGGCTGTCATTTGTTTTTTCTGCGAGTAGCTCTCGCGATGACTTCTGCACCACTGGTGCAGAAGTTAGGTCTGTGCGCTCACCTTGTTGCCGTTTCATCGCATCCAGCCGCATTTTGTAGGCAAATGCTTTTTCGCTGGGCAGAATAATTTCGCGCTGGAAGTTGCTTTCCACCATGAAAATGACCGCTTCATCGCGGGTCATGTTGCGCACGATAACAGGCAGGTCAACGCCCGCAAGTTCACAGGCACGTTTGCGGCGGTGGCCGCTCACCAGTTCATATCGCCCATCTTCCTTTTGCCGCACAATCGCAGGGGTAAGCACACCGTTGGCTTTCACACTTTCGACCATAGCATGCATGGCATCGTCGTCACGCACTTGGAATGGGTGGTCAGGGAAGCTGTCGATTTCGCCGGGTGCCAGTGTAATAACTTGTGCATCACCAACAGGCGCAGTCGGTATGCCAAACAGGTCATCTAGCGTCTGAATTTTTGCGGGTTTTGCTTCGTTCGCCAAGTGAAATCACCTCCTTTGTCAAGCGTTCGTAGGCTTGCGATACTTTGCCGCCAGGGTCATACGCAAAGATACTTTTGCCCTTACTGGGCACTTCAGCGGCACGCACGGCATAGGGGATTTCTGCGCCGAACACACGCACCACGCTGCCATATTTCTCGCGAACTTGCCGAATCGTACTGCGTGCTAAATTCGTGCGATGGTCAACCATCGTCATCACAATGCCGTCGATTTTCAGCGCAGGATTGGCGCGTTGTTTGATGCGCCCCACCGTTTTGAATAGACCGTCCATGTCCTCGGCAGCCAAGGTGTGTGCCTGCACGGGGATGATTACGCTGTTTGCGGCGGTCAATGCGTTGACTACCGTCAGCCCCAGCGATGGACGACAGTCAATGAGCACATAATCGTACTCACCTTTGACTTTCGCCAAAAATTCCTGCATGACATATTCGCGGTCATGTGGCATGGTTGTGAGCGTGACTTCCGTGGCAGCCAACTGCGCATTGGCGGGAATGAAATCCACACCCTCAACGTGTCGCAGGATAACGCTGCGCGGGTCAAATTCCACTTCGGCAATGGTATTGTTCAGTGCTGTGGCAAGAGTGTTTGATAATGCAGTGGGGTCTGATATGCCAAGACATTTCGTCAAGTCGCCTTGCGGGTCGGCATCCACCAGAAGCACACGCTTGCCTTGTCGCGCTAGGCCGATACCAAGGCTCACGGTAGTCGTTGTTTTCGCTGTCCCGCCTTTTTCATGCGAGATGGCTATGATTTTGCTTTTGGTCATTCGTTTTTCCTTTCCATTAGATTTTGAGGGTACTGGGCTACAGTGCGATGAACAGGTTCAGCAATTCACGGACAAGCTCCAACGCATAGGGAAGTTGCTCAATGATTGCTGAAAGGGTTTCTAAAAATTGCATGGGTTTGACCTTCCTTTCCATAAAATCAAGCCCCTCTGTGTTGGTACGTGGGAAAACACACAGGGGCATGTAATTATGCTATTTAGTTGTTACTCGTATTATCCTGATTATAAGTGGCTTAAGTGTTTTGCACAACGCTGCTTGTCCACCAATCGTCTTTACGCACATCCCACCTGGCCAGAGCAGGCACTGCGTGCCAATATTTTGGCCATTGTTAGCTTTGCACTCAACCGCGTGTACACTGAGTTTTATCGTGCGCAAAACTTGCCGTTCGACATCACCAACTCCACCCAGTTCGACCAAGCGTACATCCACGGACGAGTGATTTTCGATAGCATCAGTCGCTTGGTGGACGAACACTTCAACGATTACATTCGCCGGCGCGGGCACGTGGAACCCATGTTCGCGCAGTATTGCTCCGGCCGCAGCGTTACCTGCCGCGGCATGAGCCAGTGGGGCAGCTTTGACCTTGCCCGCCAAGGCTTTAGCTACATGCGCATTTTGCAATACTACTACGGCAACAACATCGAAATTGTCTACAATGCACCGCAAGGCCGCGTGCTGCCCAGTTATCCCGGGCGGTTGCTGCGGCGCGGCAGCAGCGGCGAAAGTGTGCGCACCATCCAAATGATGCTCGCACGCATCTCGCGCAATTTCCCGGCTATTCCAAGACCTGTGGTGAATACTGGCATTTTTGACGCACGCACCGAGCAAGCCGTGCGTGTGTTCCAGCGCACCTTTAATCTGGCACAAGACGGCATTGTGGGCCCGCTGACTTGGAATCGCATTCGGCAAATCTTCAATGGCGTTAAGCGGCTAAACGAACTGAACAGCGAGGGGCTCACCGCCGAAGAAATCCAAATGATGTACCAACCGCTGCTGCGCTTTGGGGACCGCGGCTTTGACGTGCGCGCCGTGCAGCTTTACCTGCAATTTTACAGCAAGTTTTATCCTGCCATCCCCAATCTGAACGCTGATGGCATTTTCGGTCCAATTACCGACGGCGCAGTGCGGGCATTTCAGCAGCAATTTGGCCTAACGGTTGACGGCATTGTGGGCCGCCAAACCTACAACGCCATGGTGAATCAATATCCGGCGCATTACAATCGTCTGCCTGCCGCCCAGCGCCGTGGAATTTATCCCGGCCGCGCGTTTTCACAGGGCGACAGCGGCGCCAAAGTGCGCGAGTTGCAGCAGCTCATCAACGCCGTGGCGCCCTACGTGCCCGCCATGGACACCGTTGCGGTGGATGGCAACTATGGTGTGCGCACCGCCGAAGCCATACGCGCGTTCCAGTATTACGCCCAACTGCCCCTGAGCGGCGACACCGGTATCATCACTTGGAACGCCTTGCTGGACGCCTATCTACACCGCAGCCAAATGAGCGACAACCCGGCCACGGTGCGCTTTGCTGCGCTGGATGATTAAGCATAAAAAAGCCACCAAAAAGTCAACCTCGCCACGCTGTGATGAATTTTTTTTGAAAAAAAGCTTGACATCCTCGCTTTCGTGTGCTATACTGGATAACAATCAAATAGCCAACCAAACCGATGAGGCAGAGATAAAGGCAGCAAATGCGCAATCCAGAGAGTCCGGGGTAGCTGAGAACCGGGCAGAGATGCAGGCTGTTAAATGGACTGCTGAGGGCGCCTTGAAAAGCGGCGACGTCACACACGCGTGAGTTGTGAGCAGTATGCTAGTACTGTCAAAGTGCACGGGCAACCGTGAAAACAAGGTGGCACCGCGGAATAACTGTATTATTTCGTCCTTGATGAAGCCGACAGGCTTTGTCGAGGATTTTTTATTTGCCCATTGAAAGGAGACCCCCATGATTCGTCCAACCCTTGCACAGGCCAAAACAGCCGCGCAACAACACAGCATCGTACCCATTGCCCTGGAGATTTTCAGCGACACCAAAACCCCCATGGAAATTCTGCGGCAAATGCGCCGCCACAGCGAAGACTGGTTCATTCTTGAAAGCGTGAACGGTGGCGACAGCTGGGGGCGCTACACCTTTCTGGGCTACAAGCCCGTGCAGCAAATTTGCACAGGCGGTATGTCTGAAGTTCGTACCTTGATTCAGAAATATCGTAGTGCGCATGTGAAAGACCTGCCCCCCTTCACCGGCGGCTTTGTGGGCTATTTTGCCTATGATTTTGTGCAACAATTCATTCCCGGGCTGCAATTGCATGCCAAAAATGACGAGAACTTCGCCGATTTTCATCTGATGCGCATTGACAAAGTGGTGGCCTTTGACCACTTTAAGCAAAAGATTTATCTCATTGTTAATGTGCCCGCGCAGGACATTGAAAGCAGCTACATCGCAGGCGTGCAGACGCTAAAAGACATGGAGCATGTGTTGATGACGCAAGTGAACGCCGAGCCCGAGCAAAGCCATTGCGGCGAATTCAGCGCGCTGCACAGCAAGGACGAATTTTTCGCCATGGTGAAAAACGTACAGCATCACATTGCGCAAGGCGATATTTTTCAGGCGGTTATCTCAAACCGGTTTAGTGCGCCTTTCAGCGGCTCGCTGCTCAATACCTACCGCCTGCTGCGCACCATCAATCCCTCGCCCTATATGTGCCACATGAAGCTGGGCGATCTAGAAATCGCCTGTGCCTCGCCCGAAACCTTAGTGTCGCTGCAAGACGGCAAGCTCAGTTCATTCCCCTTGGCGGGCACCTGCAAGCGAGGTGCCACGCCTGAGGAAGACGCCGCGCTCATCGATGCCCTGCTAGCCAACGAAAAAGAGCTGGCTGAGCACGACATGCTCGTTGACCTTGCCCGCAATGATCTTGGCCGCGTGGCAAAGTTCGGCAGCGTGCAGGTGCAAGACTACCGCGCCATCAAGAAGTTTTCGCATGTTAGCCATATTTCGTCGCACGTGGTGGGCAAGCTGAGACCCGAGTACGATGCTCTTGATGTACTGGCGGCCACGCTGCCCGCGGGCACGCTCAGCGGTGCGCCGAAAAAACGCGCCTGCGAAATCATCGACGAGTGCGAGGGTCACAAACGCGGAGTCTATGGCGGCGCATTGGGTTACATTGACTTCACCGGCAACATGGACATGTGCATCGGCATTCGCATGGCGGTGCTGAAAGAGGGCCGCGTGCATGTGCAGGCCGGCGCAGGCGTGGTGGCCGAAAGCACGCCCGAGGCCGAGTACGCCGAGGTGCAAAACAAAGCCTTTGCCATGATGATGGCGCTACAAGGCGCGCAAAAACTGTAGGGGCGGCCATTGGCCGTCCGGACGCGCAATGCGCGCCCCTACCATAATGAGGAGCACACATATGATTTTAATTATCGACAACTACGACAGCTTCACCTATAATCTATACCAACTGGTGGGGCAACTGCGCAGCGATGTCACCGTGACCTACAACGACCAAATCACCTGCGACGACATTGCCGCCATGCAGCCCAGCCACATCATCCTCTCCCCCGGACCGGGCAGACCCGCCGATGCCGGCGTGTGCAAAGATGTCGTCGCGCGCTTTGCCGGGGAAATCCCGCTGCTGGGCATTTGCCTGGGTCACCAAGCCATCTGCGAAGTATATGGCGCAACGGTGGGCTACGCGAAAACACTCATGCACGGCAAAGCTTGTGGGTTGCACATCGCCAACGGCAACCCGATTTTCCGCGGACTGCCTCCCCTGCTGCAGGCCGGGCGATACCACTCCCTTGCTGCCGAGCGCGGCACGTTGCCCGACGACCTGCTGGTCATCGCCGAAACCGACGACGGCGAAGTCATGGGCGTGAAGCACCGCAGCCACGCACTGTTTGGGCTGCAGTTCCACCCGGAGTCCATTCTCACGCCGCAGGGCAGCAAAATCATTGAAAACTTCCTGCACATTGGAGGTAACGTATGATTAATCAAGCTATCTATGACATTCTGGCCAAGCGCGATTTGTCGCTTGACCAAACCACCGCCGTGATGCAGCAAATGATGACTGGCGAGGCAACTGCCGCGCAGATGGGTGCGTTTTTGGCCGCCATGCGTCTGAAAGGCGAAACAATTGATGAAATCACCGCCTGTGCGCGTGTGCTACGCGAAAAATGTGTGAAGCTACAGCCCAAAACCGACGTGCTCGATATCGTTGGCACAGGTGGAGATGAACTATTCACGTTTAATATCAGCACGGTTGCTGCCTTTGTGGCGGCGGCGGGCGGTGTGCCTGTGGCCAAGCACGGCAACCGCAGCGTCAGCAGCAAATGCGGCAGCGCGGACGTGCTTGAGGCACTGGGTGCGAACATCATGATTTCCGCCAAAGCCAGCCAACGCGTGCTGGACGAAACCGGCATGTGCTTCATGATGGCACAGGTTTACCACAGCGCAATGAAGCATGTGGCACCTGTGCGGCGCGAGCTTGGCGTGCGCACGATGTTCAACATTCTCGGCCCCCTCGCTAACCCCGCCGGTGCCACGCTGCAGCTGCTTGGCGTGTACGACGAAAACCTCGTGGAGCCACTAGCTAGGGTGTTGCTCAACCTAGGTGTGAAGCGTGCCATGGTGGTGCACGGGCATGATGGCTTGGATGAAATCACACTCACCGGCACGTCAACCATCTGCGAAGTGTCCGACGGGCAGCTCAACAGTTATTTCATCACGCCGGAGCAATTTGGCCTGCAGCGCTGCACGATTGACGACCTAATAGGTGGCGACCCCGCCGAAAACGCGGAAACCGCACGCGCAATTTTCGGCGGCGAACCCGGCCCACGGCGTGACATCGTGGTGCTTAACGCTGCGTGTTGCCTGTACATGGCGCACAACAACATCACCATGCGTGAGTGCGTGCGCTTGGCACAGCAGATGATCGACAGCGGCCGCGCCATGGATACTTTGAATGCGTTTGTGAGGGCAACCAATGAATATTCTTGACAACATCGTTGAATCCACCAAGCTGCGTGTTGCGCGCGACAAGGCCTCGACCTTTACACCGACAAGCAAAACACCTTTACAGCCCTTTGCGTTTGAGAATGCCCTGCGCGGTGATTGCATGCATTTCATCTGCGAAGTCAAGCGTGCGTCGCCCAGCAAAGGCATCATCGCGCAGGATTTTCCCTATGTGGACATTGCGCGCGAGTACGAAGCCGCGGGCGCGGCGGCCATTTCAGTGCTCACCGAGCCTGACTATTTCCACGGCCACGACCGCTATCTGCAAGAGATTCGCGCCGCCGTGCGCACTCCCCTGCTGCGCAAAGATTTCACCATTGATACATTCCAGATTGAGCAAACGGCCAGCTTGGGCGCGGATGCCGTGCTGCTGATTTGCGCGATTTTAAGCGAACAGCAGCTGCGCGAGTTTATCAAGCTGGCTGATAATCTTGGGCTTTCGTGCTTGGTGGAGGCACACGACGAAGCAGAGCTGCACAAAGCTTTGCGCGCTGGCGCACGCGTAGTTGGCGTGAACAACCGCAACCTCAAAACCTTTGAGGTTGACCTGCACAACAGTATTCGCCTGCGCAAGCTTGCGCCGCCCGAGGTGATTTTCATGGCCGAAAGCGGCATTGCTAGCGCCGCGGACGTGCAACTGCTGCGCGAGCACGACATTCATGCGGCGCTGGTGGGCGAAACGCTCATGCGGACACCTTGCAAAAAATCAGCATTGGAGGCACTGCGTGAAGGTTAAGATTTGTGGACTGACAAGGCTTGCGGACATTGAAGCTTGCAACGCTGCACTGCCGGATTACATTGGCTTTGTGTTTGCGCCAAGTCAGCGCAGGGTGACGGTTATACAAGCTCGACATCTCAAACAAGCGCTTGACCCGCGCACCAAAGCCGTTGGCGTGTTTGTGAATGCATCACTCGAAGAAATTGCACAGGCAAGCGAGTTTCTTGATTTAATTCAGCTGCACGGTAACGAAAGCGAAGTTTTTGTGCGACAAGTAAAATCCCTTTACAGCTTGCCGGTGATTAAACTCGGCGAAAGCAATGCCGCTGACTACCTGGTGTTCGACAGTCCGCAACCCGGCAGCGGCCAGACATTTGACTGGAACACGATTTCGTGTTATAATAAACCATACTTCTTAGCAGGCGGCTTAGCGCTCGAAAATATCGCAAAAGCTGCAACGCACATGCCCTATTGCCTTGACGTTAGCTCTGGCGTGGAAACAAGCGGCGTGAAAGACCGCGAAAAAATATTGCAATTCGTATCACAAGTTAGGAGGCTACCATGACCCCAGGAAGATTTGGCGATTTTGGCGGGCAATATGTGCCCGAAACACTCATGGCGGTGCTGCACGAGCTCATCGCGGCCTATGAACAGGCCAAACAAGACCCGCAATTTCAAGCCGACTATGCCGCACTGCTGCGCGACTATGCCGGCCGGCCATCGTTGCTGTATTACGCAGAAAACCTGACGAAGCACTTGGGCGGCGCGAAAATTTATCTCAAGCGCGAGGATCTCAATCACACCGGCTCGCACAAAATCAACAACGTGCTCGGCCAAGCGCTGCTGGCCAAGCGCATGGGCAAAACCCGCCTGATTGCCGAAACCGGCGCGGGTCAGCATGGCGTAGCCACGGCCACCGCGGCAACGTTGCTGGGCATGGAGTGCGAAATCTTCATGGGGCGCGAAGACACCCAGCGCCAGGCGCTCAATGTGTATCGCATGCGGTTGCTGGGCGCGCAAGTGCACGAAGTCACCAGCGGCACACAAACGCTGAAAGATGCCGTGAACGAAACCATGCGCGAGTGGACACGCCGCATGGACGACACGCACTATCTCATCGGCTCGGTGATGGGGCCGCACCCCTTCCCCACCATGGTTCGCGATTTTCAGGCGATCATCAGCCGCGAAATCAAGCAGCAAATTCTGGCCGAAACCGGCAGATTGCCCGACGCTGTGGTCGCCTGCATTGGCGGCGGCAGCAACGCCATCGGCGCGTTCTATGACTTCATCGGCGACCCCAGTGTACGTCTGATTGGCTGCGAAGCCGCCGGCCACGGCATTGCCAGCGGCATGCACGCCGCCACCATGAGCGTGGGCACCAAGGGCGTGTTCCATGGCATGAAGAGCCTGTTTTGCCAAGATGAACACGGACAGATTGCGCCAGTGCACTCTATTTCCGCAGGGCTAGACTATCCCGGCGTGGGACCGGAACATGCGCAACTGCTCGTCAGCGGACGCACTGAATGCGTGGCCGTCACCGACGAAGAAGCCGTAAACGCCTTCGAAACCCTATCACGCATCGAGGGCATCATCCCGGCCATTGAGTCATCACACGCGGTGGCACATGTGCTGAAACTAGCCAAAGCGTTACCGCCCGAACAGGTGATTGTGTGCAATCTTTCGGGCCGCGGCGACAAAGACGTGGCCGCCATTGCAAGATATAAAGGAGAGGACATCGATGAAAAAAATAGCTGACGCATTTGACGGCAAAAAGGCATTCATTGCTTACCTGATGGCGGGCGACCCAAGCCTAGAAAAGTCCGCCGAAAACATCCTCGCGGCACAAGCAGGCGGCGCAGATTTAATCGAAATCGGCATTCCTTTTTCTGACCCTGTGGCGGAAGGTCCCGTGATTGAAGCCGCCGCCGCGCGCGCACTAGCCGCTGGCACTCAGCTGCAAGACGTGCTGACCATGGTCGCTTCCATCCAAGACCGCGTGCACATTCCCCTGCTCCTGATGACCTACTGCAACCCGGTTTATGTGTATGGCTACGCGAAATTTTTCGCCCGCTGCGCCGAAGTGGGCGTGTGCGGGGTGATCATCCCCGACCTGCCCTTTGAGGAACAAGCCGAGGCACAAGTGCATGCCCGCCAACACGGCGTGGAAATGGTCACACTCATCGCGCCCACGTCGCAAGAGCGCGTGGCGAAGATTGCAAGTGAGGCCGAGGGCTTCATCTATCTGGTGTCATCGCTTGGCGTCACCGGTGTGCGCAGCGAAATCACCACAGATTTAGCCGCTATCGTCGCGGATATCAAGCAGCACACCAACACGCCTGTGGCCATCGGCTTTGGCATTTCCACGCCCGAACAAGCCGCGCTTTACGCCCAAGTGACCGACGGTGTCATCGTCGGCAGCGCCATTGTGCAACTCATTGAACAACACGGCGAACACGCCGCTCCGCACGTGGAAAAATACATCGCCAGCATGAAATCCGCCATGTAAACAGCATAAAAAACAACCAGCCTGTTTTACTAGGCTGGTTCTTTATTTCTTTGCAGTTATTCACAAAAACGCTCTAAATTACTCCGCCCAATACGCAACGCAACCATGGGGTCTTCCATGCCCTCGAACTCAATGGACACATAGCCGTCGTAGCCCGCGCGCGCAAAGTTGCCCAAGCATTGGCGAATGGGCACATCGCCGTGGCCGATGACCGCGCCGCGCAGGAAGTTGCCGCCACGGCTGTGGAACCAGCCCTCACCAGGGTTGTCGGTATTACCAGGCTTGATGTGGAAGTCTTTGGCGTGCACGTGTTTGGTCATCGCGCCCACGTTGCCGCAAGCGATTGCGGGGTCTTCGTCGGCGCAACAGAAGTTGCCCATATCCGCTAGCACACCAAAGTTGGGGTGATTCACCTCGCCCACAAGTTGCGCCACACGCACGCTATCCTGACAGAAGTAGCCGTGGTTTTCCACCATGGTGGCAATGTCCTTTGCGGCAGCATATTCCGTCACTTCACGGCAAGCGCGGGCGAGAATGGGCAGTGCCTGCGCCCAGCTATTGTGGGCGTTTTGGGGTTCGCCAAAGCCACGGCTTGCATCGTGGCGCATGAGCTTAACGCCCAAGATTTCCGCAATGTCCACCATGTCTTTCACACGCGCAATTTCTTCATCCAGGCTGTCCGTCTGCAAGAAATCCGCACCAATGGTGTAGCAAATGATGGGCAAGCCCACGCGCGCACTTTCTTCAGCAAGTGCCTGTGCCGTTTCGCGGTCGGGGCAATCCATGTCGGTGTACTCAATGGCCGCAAAGTCTAGCTCTTTGGCCATGGCGATGAGTTCGGTTGCTTCTTTTTTGAGTTTAGCAAAGCTGTAGCTACTAACGCCGATTTTCATGTCTATGTTCTCCTTAATCTTGTTGATCAACGGCAATCACGCGGCGAAACAGCGCCATGTGTGCTGCCGAAATGCGTTTGTCCACATGCATGGAACCAAAAAACCACCGCTTGAAGGTGCACTTGGCCAGCATTTCGTCAAAAAAACTATGCAGACCGGTGGATTCCACGCTTTCGTGCTGCTGTTTTTTCAGCTGCAAAAAGGCTTTGAGGCGAATGGGCGGCTCATGCGTGATGATGTAGTCCACGTGGCCGTTGGTGGTTTGCAGGTTGGCCGCAGCATTTTCCATTTCCTCATAGCTAGGCGTTTCGCGCGCCATGCGGGCATCGTCGTGCGTGCGATAGTCATCGTCCGGACAAACACCGCCGCCAATGGCTAAGTACGTGCTGCCCTCAATGGTGAACAGTTCGCCACGCATCAGGTGATATAAATTCCCGCTGATTTGCCGCGCACGACCACCGTTCCAGTTCACCACGGGATATTGCTCTAGCAGCGCAAAATTTTCATGCACGCCGTCCACAAACGCAATGTTGAATTTTTGCTTGCCCAGCTTTTTCAGCAGAGCTTGCTCGGCTCGGCTACCGTCCCACACAAAGCCGAAATCGCCGCACACCAGCAGCGTGTCGCCTTTTTTTAGGCAGCGCATATCGCTGGATTTAAAGCGGCTAGCATCGCCGTGCATGTCACCGGTGACATAAACCATGTTTTCTTGCTCCTTGCCATTGACTTTTTTCATGCAAATGTAGTATAATAGAAACTAGACATTGAATTTTATATGCTGGGATATTAGGACACAGCGAAGCGGCTTGCTCGCCGCAGGCGTATAATAGATATTATACATGATATCGGGGTGCTTGTAAATGGGTAAACGCAAATTTGCGAAAAAAGTTTTTGCTGCATGCATGGTGATAGCATTATGCGCGGGCTTAGCCATGCCTGCCAGCGCGGTGTTTAACAATCTGCTGCGCGATGTCAATCTAACCGGGCTTTCGGAAATCTTCCTGCTCGTTAGCCTGGACGACGGCAGTGTAATCTTCAGCCAAAACGAGCACGAGCGCACCGCCCCTGCTTCGCTGACCAAATTTATCACAGCCGCCATTGCATTAGAGCAGCTGGAAAGCATTGACGAACTGGTCACCGTGCATGGCGACGACCTCATCGCTGTGCGCGGCACCGCCCATGCCGACCTGCGCGACGGCGAGCAACTCAGCGCTGAAAGCCTCATTGCTGCCATGCTACTGCACAACGCCAACGATGCCGCGCAAGCCCTTGCGGCGCACATCGCAGGCAGTGTGGAGGACTTTTTGCCGCTGATGAACGACTTCGCGGCCCGCGCGGGTGCTGAAAATACAAACTTCGCCAACGTCCATGGCCTTGACGAAGATAATCACTACACCACCGCCTATGATCTGGCCTTGATGGTGCGTCATGCCCTGCGGCGTGATTTCCCGGGCAGTGCAGTGCTGGAGCGAATCAGCGGCAGCTTGCGGCATACCATCCCCGAAAGCAATCTGCGCGGCCCACGGCATTTGGTGAACTTCAACCACATCACCAACCGCTATCGCCCGCATTATTTCATGCCGCAGGCCTTCGCCGGCAAAGGCGGGCAAACCGCCGCTGCCGGGCGATGTGTGATGGTCGCCGCACAACAGGCAGGGTTTCGCTATCTTGCCATCGTCATGCAAGGGCAAGACGGCGGCAGCCCGGTGCGCAACAGCGCACTGATGGACGCCCGTGCGCTCATCCACTGGGCTTTTGCGAATATCCGCATGCAACAGGTTGCCGAAGCTGACCGCGCTGTGGCGGAAATCCCAGTGGAGTTTGCGCGCGGCACCGACCACGTGCAGCTGATGCCCGCACAGGCGGTCTTTGCCTTTGTGCCGCAGGGCGTGCATGCCGGCAACGTGATGATCGAACCCATCGCCGACACCATGCCCGAAAGCCTCACTGCGCCGGTGCAGGCCGGGCAACAGGTGGGGCAAGCGCGCATCTTATTTGCGGGTGTGGAGTTCGCGCGCGTTGATTTGGTTGCAGCAGAAGACGTTGCGCTTTCCGGCACGCAGTACATGGTGCAGGTGGCGCGCAATGTGGCAGGCTCTTTGTTGTTTCAAGTGATGATGGGGCTGATTGTGCTGGCGGCGGTTGGCCTAGTGATTTTGCTGCTGGTGCAGCGGCGCAACAAAAGCCGCAAAAAGCAATTGCATGTGCTGCCACGCGTTGGCCCACGATAGCAATAACCACCTGCGGTGGAGCTCCGTCGCTTCGCTGTGTCCTACTCCAGTTTCGTGAAAGAGGCATTTTTTTTTGCACACATCTCAATAACCACTTTAACCCCTTCCGCATATAATGGCATGAAACATAGCCATGGAAGGAGTTTTAACTATGATGGATATTCCCGGTGGCGGCTCGTGCTGCTGCAACAATTCCTGCGGCCGCTGCAGAACCCCCATTTGCCGCGACAACGGTGTGCAAGATGTTTGCAAGGGCATTCAGTGTGTCATTGGCGGTTTTGGCAAAGGTGTTTGCTGCGGACTGGATGTATTGACTGGCATGGGCAATTGTCTGCTTGCCGGCCCACGCTGCCAACCGCGCTGTCGCCCCAAGCCGCGCCCGCAAACCTGCCGTTGCCGCTGCGTATGCGTGTGCAAGCGCACATGCTGCTAACCAAATGAAGAATCAGAGGTGCTTCGGCGCCTCTTTTTCATGCCCAAAAGGTTACAATATTGTAACTTTACTTTGCGCGATAAATGTGCTATACTACGGATAAGGAGGTATTCATATGAAAAAATTATTGATTCTATCCATCGTCCTAGCCTTGCTGCTAGCTGCATGCGGCACGGCAGTGCCGGACGAGCCAATCGAAATAATCTCAGAAACCACAGCGGAACATACCACTTCCACCGAATATGAAACCACCGCGCAAGCAACAACATCTACGTCAATGACAAGAACGCCATATGCCGCCACGATCAATATTCGCCCTATGCTTTTGCAGCCTTTTGCCGAAGTGCAGCATTTGTTTGGCAACGTAGTACACCGCGAACAGGGCTATCGCGGCGAAGTGATTAAGTATGATACAGGTGTACTGGTCTCTGCAAATGGAGGGCTGTGGATCATTTTTGTTGGCTATAGCGGGCGGGACGACCGCTTTCATTTTGATGGATTGACCTTTGGCTCAACCTACGACGACGTTGTGACACACTTTGGCTTTGCTGGCGGCAGACGTGACGATGAACATCGCCCCGCCGATGCTGTTTTTTCTTACCTATATACCTATGATGAACATAGTAACTGGGGTGGCTTCACCGAGGAGTGGGGTGTTCTTGGTGCTCGGTTTTTCTTCAATGCAGATAACATCGTGGTCGCATTCCAGTGGTTCATTCCGGTTTAGCGAACAACGACAATCCCCTCTTGAGGGGATTTTTAGTTGACAACATGGGTGGTCATATTTTAAAATGTATAACATGATTACTTATCAAACCACAAAAGAATTTACCCCTCAAGCATTGCAAGCACTCTTTTTATCTGTCGAATGGGCTAGCGGCAAGTGTCCGAACAAACCTGCCGCTGCGTATGCGTGTGCAAACGCACATGCTGCTAGCGTAATGAAGAATCAGAGGTGCTTCGGCGCCTCTTTTTCATTTCACGAACTAAAAAAGCGACAAAATCTCCCTGTATTTTGGAGGGATTTTTTTGTTGACAAACCCGCCGCTTTGCGTTATAATATACCCTGTTGTGCCAAAATTCATTATATCTTGAGAAAAGGACACACCATGAAAACAAGTGATTTCTACTACGACCTGCCCGAGCAGCTCATCGCCCAAACTCCCATTGAACCCCGCGACAGCAGCCGCATGATGGTGCTGCACCGCGACAGCGAGCGCATTGACCACAAGATTTTTCGCGATATCGCCGACGTGCTACAACCCGGCGACTGCCTGATTCTTAACAACACCAAAGTGTTGCCCGCACGCCTTTATGGCATCAGCGACACCGGTGCACGCGTGGAATTTTTGCTGCTTAACCAGCTAGACGAACGCGACAGCCCCATCTGGGAGTGCCTTGCCGGCCCCGGCAAGCGCGCCAAAGTGGGCAGCAAGTTCAGCTTTGGCGAGGGCATTTTGCATGGCGAGGTCATTGAAGTGCGCGAAGACGGCAACCGCGTAGTTCGCTTTAGTTACGATGCGCCAAGTTTTTATGCCGTGCTGGACCAAATTGGCGAAATGCCGCTGCCGCATTACATCACCGAGGAACTGGAAAACCCCGACCGCTACAACACGGTGTATGCCGAGCATGCCGGCAGTGCGGCTGCGCCCACGGCGGGCTTGCACTTCACGCCCGAGTTACTTGCAAGCATTGAGGCCAGCGGCGTGAAGCTTGGCTATGTCACGCTACATGTGGGGCTGGGTACGTTTCGCCCGGTGAAAAGCGAGAATATCGCCGATCATGTCATGCATGCCGAGCACTATGCTATGCCTGCCGAAACCGCCGAGATGATTCGCGAAACCAAGGCACGTGGCGGCCGTGTAATCGCCGTGGGCACCACCTGCGTGCGCACCCTCGAAAGCGTGATGGCGCAGCATGGCAGCATGCAGGCCTGCGAGGGCTGGACGGACATCTTCATCTATCCCGGGTTTGAGTTTCGCGGCTTAGATGGCCTGCTGACGAACTTCCACCTGCCCGAAAGCACGCTGATTATGCTGGTGAGTGCCATCTATGGCCACGAAAAAACCATGCATGCCTACCGCACGGCTGTTGCAGAAGAGTATCGTTTCTACTCATTCGGCGACTGCATGTTAATTGTTTAGCGAATTGAAATAATTGCATTGCCTTGGTCAAACTACTAGGGCTCTATATTGCATGATTCAGGAGAGCTAAAATGAGTTTAATTGAACTTTTGTTGCCAGTGCTTGGTGGATTCGGATTGTTTATCTATGGCATGAAAATTATGTCTGCAGGCCTCAAAGAAGCCGCAGGCCAGCGCATGCGCAAAGTCTTGCAACGAGCCACTTCTAACCGTTTTTTTGCCGCAACCTTTGGCGTAATCATCACGATTATTCTTAACAGTTCCACGGCATCCACCATCATGGTTGTAGGCTTTGTTAACTCAAACTTAATTAACTTGACGCAAGCCATTGGCATCAAGCTGGGTGCAAACGTTGGTACCACCTTTAGCGGGCAGTTAATTGCCTTTCGCATCGATCAATACGCACCCATCTTCATTTTTGTTGGCGCACTGATGTTCATGTTCATCAAAAAGCCTGCTTTGAAAAAATTGGGGCAAATCATTCTTGGTTTTGGGCTATTGTTTTTCGGCATCGCTACGCTAAGCTCGCCCATGCGTGAGCTAGCACGCGAACCCCAATTCGAGGCTTTCTTAATTAACTTTACCAGTCCTGTGCTTGCGCTGCTGGCAGGTTTTCTGTTCACCGCAATTGTGCAAAGCTCCACTGCAGCCACAGGAATATTACTCACCGCACATCTTTCAGGTGTTCCCATTTCGTTTGAAACTTCTGCTTTTATCATCCTTGGCGTGAACATCGGCACTAGTATCACCACGCTGCTGGCTTCCATTCCTGCAAACCGCGAAAGCAAACGCGCCGCCTTTTTCCACATTTTGTTTGATGTGGTTGGAAGCATTGTGTTTGGCACGCTAATCTTCGCCATTCCCGGTATACTAGGTTGGTTTGAAACAACATGGACTGAACCCGCACGCCAAGTAGCCATGTTCCACACGCTATATAATATCGCAACGATGTTGCTGTTTTTGCCGTTTGTGCGCCAAGTTGCATCTATGCTAGAGCGCATCATTCCAAACAAAGCCGACTAATCCTCAATCGCGGCCTTTTTGCTGTTCACCTCGTGGAAGAAGCTCAGCTCAAACTTGGGCTGGCGGTCATAGGTGAACACGCCGTTTTTCTCTTGCTCCACGTCAGTGAGCTGGGTATAACAAAAGCCGAACATCTTCGGGTGGTCGATGAGCGTGATGGTCAACGCTTTGTAACGCGCCTTGTACTCCTCCTCGCTCTGCGGTGCTTCACCATAGCCCCAGCCGTCCAAGGCGTTCCAAGCCATGCCGCCGTATTCACTCACAAACATAGCCTCGCCATTATACTTCTGCACTTTTCTATCATCTTGCTTGTGGTCAAAAAAGCTGTCACCATCGATAAATGGCGCATAGCGGCTAGCAAATTGCTCCGCGTCTTGGCCATATTCATGCACGCAGTAGATATCCGTTTTCACGTGCACATAGCCACTGGTATCAATACACGGGCGGCTCGAGTCAAGCGCCTTGGTCACTTCATAGACCACACTGATGTTGTCGTCATACTGCTCTTCGCTGGTCTCGTTATACGGGCACCAGCCCACGATGCTGGGGTGATTGCGGTCACGTGCCACGGCCTCCAGCCATTGCGGCAAGAACTTGCCCAGCACTTTCGGATCACTGTCGTCCACGCCCCAGTTGGCGAACTCGCCCCAGGTGATGTAGCCATGCAGGTCAGCGTAATACAGCGCGAGCGGTTCGAAAACCTTCATGTGCAGGCGCGCGCCGTTGAAGCCAGCCTCTTTGGCCAGCAGAATATCCTGCTCTAGGGCCTCTTTTGTCGGCGCCGTATAAATGCCGTCGGGATAAAAGCCTTGGTCCAGCACCAGCCGCTGAAACACACTTTTGCCGTTGATGAGAAACTTAAAGCCATCCAGTTGCACGCTGCGCAGCCCGAAATAGCTGTTGACCACATCATCGCCATAGCAAAGCTTTAGGTCATACAGGCCACCCTTGCCCACTTCCCACAAATGCGTTTCGCTCAGCGGCAGCGTTAGCCGCACAAAGCCACCGCAGGGTTTTACATTTGCTGTACCCACTTCTTTGCCATCCCAAAGTGCTGTTGCGGTGAAGTCTGCATTGCCCACAACTTGCGCCTCAATATGCAAGCAGGCATTCTCCACGTCCGGGTGATACACCACGGACAGAATATGTTCGTTCGGGCGAAACTCCAACCAAACCGTTTGCCAAATGCCCGTGGTACGGGTGTACATGCAAGCATAGGACACGTAGCGATCACTTTGCTTGCCGCTGCACCACAAGCGATTGCGCGTGTCGTCGTTACAATGCACATGCAGCGTGTTTGTGCCTTGCTGCACGTGATCCGTCACATCAAAGCTAAAGCTGGTGTAGCCGCCTTCGTGCTGCCCGGCCTGTTTGCCGTTTACCGTCACCGTGGTCAGGTAATCCGCCGCGCCAAAGTGCAGCACCACGCGCCCGGCCAGTTGCTCAGCCGTCAGCTCAAATTCACGCTGATAGTACACATCGCTGATGAAGTCGGTGTGGCCAATGCCGCTGAGCTCACTTTCGGGGCAAAAGGGCACCAATATTTCGCGGTCTAACTTGGGATTATCTAGGCCAAACTGCCATGTGCCGTTGAGGTTTTGCCAGCTGTTGCGCTGCCATTGCGGGTTGGGATGTTCCGCACGTGGAATGTTCATCGCTTTCTCCTTTGATGTTGTGATATCACGCGAGCCACCCGTTTGGATGGCTCGCTTTTGTTTTTGCATTAAACCGTGGTGGTTTCTTCTTCCATTTCTTCGCGCACTTGCTTTTCGGCGGCGCGGCGGGCAGCTAGCTCTGCCTCAATGTGCACGTTTTGGCCGTATTTATACGGGAACGCAATGATTGCAACCAACGAGAACGCAGTGGACAGCATATCGCCCAGTATCCACACCGGCCAAGCCCAGCGAGCAAAACGCTCGGGGATTGGCGGGTGGGGCAGGTTGCCGTCAATTTCGTGCACACGTGCCCACTGCTGGAACATCTCGCCGGTGAAGGTGTTGATGTTGGCTTTAACTAATTCGCCAATAAAGCCTCGAATCGCATGCGTGATGCCCTCGCTGCGAATGCCGGTTTTGTATTCCACATAGTCCAGCATTTCAAAGTTCAATACGCGATCACTCATGTTTGCAATGGGCCAAATGGTTTCGCGGAAGGTGTCTAGCGCAAAATAACCCAAGATTCGCCCACGGCTTTGCAGGCCAATGAAATATTGCGCAAGGCGCACAACGATGTTGCCAGCGTCGCGGAAAAGCAACGTATTCTTCGGTCCACCCAAGGCATGCATGACTCTGGGCATAAACGGCACCAAGAATGTGATGGGTAGACCCGTGAACTGCCCCATCACCGCCGAAATGCCCGGCCCTGCCACTTCGCCCACGATTGGCAAGCGAATATTCGGCACCATAAAGCGCCAGTAGAGTCCGGTGCTGTAGCCGGGTATAAAGGTACGGAAAAAACCTGCGATCATCGTATAGAGCACGTATTTGTTGTGCCTGAACACCATGAACATTTCACGCACCGTCAGTTTTTCAGTCGGCTGCTCAGCTTTTTTGGCTTTTGCATTTTTGGTGTGGTCAAACGGCACGCGGTTGCGCCCAAAGGTGTGAATGATGCCACCTGCCAAAGACAAAGGAATGAGAATAGCAAAGCCGGTAAGGAAGATTCTTTTGTCTGTCCAAACATAGCGATTTTCGCCAATAATAAAGCCCTGCATATATTGCGGCAGATTGGCAATGGGATAGGCGAATTTGTGGAAAGTGTGTTGCCACGTTTCAAGCTTGGCGCGCTCGCCTGAAATCGGCGTAAAGCCTGCAAAAACTTTTTCCCAGCCAATGCCGGTCATCGTGTTATATATATTCATGGCAGCTTGAATCGAAGCAAATATTGCCACGCGCTGTATGGGCGTTAGCCCCAAGTCCAGCATAAAAAACAATGTCAGCCCTTGACCAATCACGGCTTGCACCCGCACCATCCAACGGTAGGTACTGTCTTTGAACGGATGGCGATCCATAAACTGCCCAACGAACGGGTTATTGAGGCCGCTCCAAATGGTATTGACCATGGTTTGCGCCATAATCATCATCGGTTGCACACCAAACACAGTGCGCCACAGCAGGTCGCGACCGTCAAACTGGCCAGAGGTGTTGCGCAAAAACGCAGCAAGCCCCCACAGCACTTTCTCCCACGGGAACAGCTTTTCCGCTCCGCCATCTGGCATGAAATCGCCTCGCAACCATGACTTTGGCGTATAGAGCACGTGAGCAAGTTCTTCCTGCCCGCTTTCGGGCACCTTCTGGGTCACAATCTTGCTGTCTAAAATGCGCCCGCGCAACCCGGTTCGTTTTTCGTTTTCGTCCAAAGTAAAACCTCCTAGCTAAAACTATACTTTCATTATAGCATAATTTTGTGCGAATTGCAAGGGGAATTTTTTTACTTGCGCCAAGCCATTTTTTGTGTTATAATGGAGTGCAGAGGAGGTGAGATCCATGCCCATTAATATTGACCCACAGCTGCCCGCACGCAGCGTGCTGGAGCAAGAAAATATTTTTGTCATGTGCCGCGACCGCGCCCAGCAGCAAGACATTCGGCCGCTGCGCATTGCCATTTTGAACCTGATGCCCACCAAAATCGAGACCGAAACGCAGCTGCTGCGCCTGTTAAGTAATACACCTTTACAGGTGGACATTGAGCTGGTGCAAATGGCCACCCATGAGTCCAAACACACAGCCAAAGAGCATCTGCTACAATTTTACAAGACCTTCGATGACATCAAGCACCAGCGCTTCGACGGCATGATTATCACCGGTGCACCCGTGGAGCATCTGCCCTTTGAGCAGGTTGACTACTGGCCCGAGCTATGCAAAATTCTCGCTTGGACGAAAACACACGTATGGTCAACGTTCCACATTTGCTGGGGCGCGCAGGCAGGGCTGTACTACCACTACGGCATCAACAAACAGCCGCTGCCCAGCAAGTGCTTCGGCGTGTTTGCACACGATGTAGCCGACCCCACTCACCCGCTGCTGCGCGGCTTGGATGACCCCTTCATGCTGCCACACTCGCGCCACACCACCGTTACCCGCGAGGCTATCGCCGCTGTGCCCGCACTGCGCCTGTTGAGTGCGTCGCCTGTGGCCGGAGTTTCGCTGGTGTGCGACCATGCCGGGCGGCAGTTTTTCGCCACTGGGCACGGAGAATACGACCGCGACACCTTGGCGGGTGAATATACCCGTGACTTGCAACGCGGCCTCAACATCGCTCCGCCGCAGCATTATTACCCCGACAACAACCCTGCCCTGCCCCCACAAATGACTTGGCGAGCGGCCGCACATCTGTTATTTTCCAACTGGCTTAACTTCTGCGTATACCAACAAACGCCCTTTGATTTATCGGTGCTGGGATAAAAAACGACCCCCTTCATTTTGTGAAGGGGGCTTTTGTTTGCGCAACGCAAATGGCCGCTGCGCACCACAACTTTTCATGCTTCTATCTATTCTGTCGCACAAAGGCATAAATTTCCTCAGGCTTTTTTCATTTTTTTGCGCAGTGCAGCCACAGCAAGCGCAACCGTTGCGATAGCCAACAGTGAATACACAACGCCCTGCGGGGTGACATCAAGCACCACCATCAGATTATCGCGGCTACCTGCGGCGTAGCCCCCCACTTCGCGGTTCTCTAAAGTTGGCTCAATATGCGCTTCAGCGCGGCGCGACAGATCCAATACATGCACATCACCCTGCACAGTGGTGAGAGTCAACAGGTTTGTGTCGGGGTCAAAGTCGCGCGCCTCTAGCCAGTGGTGGCCGATGGAAAGCATTGGCGCATCTTCATCAATCGTGATGAAATCATCCACGCGGTATACAAATTGCAGCTCGCCGTCAGCGTAAAGCTTCAGCGCATAAACGTGTGAATTCGGCACAAAAAAGGCGAATTCGTTCATGCAGTGCGAAAACGCAAAGCTGCTCTCAAACGCCAAAGGCGGGAAATCATCGATGCGCCAAATTTCTTCGCCGGCCGCATCACTCAAGCTCACGCTAGCGGTGGCGTCAATTTCCCAATCGGCAGGTTCAAAGGTGAACACGCGCCCTGCGTAGTCCGCATGTGCTTCAAACGATTCGGGTGGCAGCCAACATGCCGCCGCCGGCAGCGTAAACACAATCAGCAACGCCACCACAACACACAACTTTTTCATACACGCCCTCCTTAATCTGTCTACCCATTCAGTCGCATTCGCAGGCGAATTTCCTCAGCAAAAATAAAAAACTCGGCTGCTTGGCAACCGAGTTTTTTGATATTAGTTGATGAAGTGAGTCATCACGAAGGGTTCTTTTTCGGGCAGCGGCAGCGCAGCCGCGTGCTTGCACTTGGTCAAATAAGCCATGTTGTTTGCCAACACCTTAAGGATGCGCAGCCCCTCGGCATCACGCAGCATTTCTTCGGGCACAAAGCCGTGCGTGCCGTTCCAATAGCACGACGACACCAGCGGCATTTCCGAAATGGTGAAGTACTTGTTGAGCTGATCAAACGCTGCGCTGTTGCCACCACGGCGGCAATTCACCACGCAAGCGCCGAATTTCATGCGTTTCACGTTCACCGGCGTGCTGAAAAACAGGCGGTCTAGCAGCGCCGTGAGCGCACCATTTGCCGCTGCATAATACACCGGCGAGCCGATGATCATGCCGTCGGCACCGTTAAGCTTGCTGGCAAGTTCATTCACTTGGTCATTAAATACGCACTGTTTTAATTTAAAGCAAGCTTTGCAGTTGGTGCAGCCCTGCACAGGTTCGCTGCCAATGTGATGAATTTCCGCGGCCACGCCGTGCATCGCCAGTTGTTCTTTGATGATGTTAAGCGAGGTGAAGGTGCAGCCCGCAGCATTTGGGCTGCCGTTGAGTAAAAGTACGTTCATGTTTCCTCCAAGACACATCATTCAAGGGCGACCGAGATGGTCGCCCCGGTGGCGAGTCGCCACTCACAAAATCGCGCACTTACTTCCGTGAGTGCGTGTTTTTTTGTTCCCGCGACAAAACCCTTATTGATATCCGCACCACAAGTGCAAATTTTACCAAGGTATCGTCACTTCAATCACGCCAACTGCGCGCGGTGCCAATTCACCGGGCGAAAACATCAGCACAATGCCTTGCGGCACAAGGGTGAACTGCAAATCATCCCACGCCAGCACATCAAATGGCTGGTGCACATGAATATCACGCACACGCAGGTAATTGGCCACGGCAAGGTTAATTTCCGCCGCGCGTGCGTCCACATCGATGATGGCATCTAGGGTTAATTTTTCGCCAGTGTGGCGGCAAAACACATCACCCAGTAGTGTGGTATTCACAACGCCGCCCGCCGTGTGATAACTGCGCCGAAACCGTACTGCCACGTAGTCCTCCAGCAGCTGCACAGTGTAAACCTGCAAACGATAGCGCAACTCTTGGTCAGTGGTGTCGGCAATCTCTTCCAGCCCGCGCAGCCATTCAAAGTCACGTAGTGCGTTGTTTTCACGCTGCCGCGCACGATAGTAGCGGTTAATTTGTCGCCGTGCAGGGTTCTCGAGAGTGCTCGCCGTGAATCGCGGATAAGCGTAGTACACTACCCGGCTGAAATGATCACGGAAAATCTGCTGCCGCTGCACCATATAGCTGCGTGAAATCGGTTGATAATCCGGCATGCGCTGCAGCATTTGCAAAAAAACCTCGTGCGTCACCGTGCGGCTTTGTAGCACATTTTGCCGCTGCACTGCGATTATTTCTCCACCATATTGTGGTCTAAAAGGGTCGCCTGCCCGGCTGCAGGCGGTTAGACCCGCAGCCAAGGCAAGCGTAAGCATAATCAAAACAAGTTTTCGCATGGGTTATTCACCAACGACTTTACTTTGTTTGCGGCGTTGCAGCAGCAGCCAAGTTAGCGCGCCACCAGCAATCAGCAACACCAGCAGCGAAAGGCCCCAAACCACACTATTGGTTTGCGTCACTTCCACCAGTTGGTCTACTACGCCTTGCAGCGGTTGCTGCACCTGTACCGTTTGTGTGGCAGGGTCACAGTTTTCCCAATGCCAGCACAGCAGGCGACCGGGCAGCAACGCTGCCAAAATCATTAGCACTGGTGCTAGGATAAGCCCAATGACGACCACAAGCGCTGCAGGAATACCAATCAGCAGTAGAATCCACCACGGGAACTCATTGGGAGGTTCAGGGTGATTGGGGCAGCGCAGCCAATCCCAGCGCGCTTCAATCACCGCATCGGTGTCGATGATTACATCGCTCAGCGCAAGCACGCTGCCGCTGGGGTTATGCGTGGGCAGAGCGTTCAAGCGCGGAACCACGGTGTTGGTGAACACCTGAATCTCTTCATCATTGTGATTCAAGAACCAGCCAGCGAACACATATTCCGCACGCTCGGCACCGGGCACCGATTCACCGCCGCCCAAACCTTGGCCAAATCTGCCGCCATACCAGACTTGACGCACGGTAGTCTGGCCGCCTTCGGTTATAATTTCACCATAGGTCGCATCGTAGGTCACCGTGTACACGCGCGCAAAAATTGCGTCAATCGGGTCAAGGCGCATAATCCTACAATATTCGGTGAGGAATGTTTCGCCCAAATCTTGCGACCAGCCAAGGAAATGCCAGCCAGCCAAAACGGGATCAGTTGGAACACCATGCGTGTTCAGCGGCATGCCAAGTTCCACAACCAAGGTATCGTAGAATGCATGGTTATCCACTTGGCGCACCACGGCAATTGGCGCGGTTTGCCATTGCGCGATGATGGTCGTATCCACACGACCCAAGATGAGTTCATCATCAGTCATTTCAGAGCCAGCACCAATCACGCGCCAGCCATCAAATCTCCAGCCCGGACGTGTGGGTTCAACCACCGTCAGCTGTTGGCCCCAGCGATATTCGCCTGCCGGGTTCGGTGCAATCTCGGCACCTTCGCCATTGAGATCCACATACAGTCTCACCGTCATGCGGCGATAGTGCAGAATCAGTTCCGTTGAGCCGTCATTCGTCATGGGGGCAGACAGCACATTGTCTGGGTTGCCTGCGTCAAACACGAAGAATGCATCGCCCCAGTAATCGCCATCGCGTGTTACCGTGCTGTCAATGTGCGCATAGTACCGCTGGCTGGTGTAGCGCGTGAACGTGCCATCAGCTTCCTCCAGATACACATGCACGTAGTAGGCATAGTGGTCTGCCGGGAACCAGCGGGCATACAGCGTAGTTACGCCGGGCGGCAAGGGCAGCGTGGTCGGCACGTACATCGAGCCAACAATGCGGCTGCCGCCAGTGAGCGGCGTGGTGTACCAGCCCACGAACACATAATCATCGCGCACAATCACGGCTGGGTCTTCGCCCGGCCACAGCAGGGCTTGCTCATAGCGTTGGCCCCATTCCACGGTCGTGTCAATGTTATTTTCATTGCCGCCAATGTTACCGCCTTGCAGGTCAAATCTCAAGTTAAACTCAACGAGTGCCCACTGTGCATAAATGCGGGTGGGGATATCGCTGTTAGCCATGTTGTCCGCCATAGCAAACGGGTTGATGATATCCACGTTGACGATGGTGGTGGCATTAACTTCGGTGCCGCTGCCGTCATACTCGGTGTTCCAGCCAAGCAGCCTGTGACCCTCTTTTGTGGGCAGGTTGGCATTGGCAGGGAAGTTCACCGTTGTGTCGTAGGTTTGCGACACACCATAGGTGCTGGGCAGACCGCCGTTGCCAATGAAGTCGAACACGAACTCGCGTGGGGTCCAACGTGCCACAGCGGTAATATCCGCCGCCACATCGTGTATCGAATCTTCGTCAATTTCTTCACCGTCCACAAACCAGCCGTCGAATACATAGCCGGGACGTTCAATGGTTGCCATATAGCCAAATGCTTCGTCAAACACGGTGTCGATATAGTCTTCACTCGGCGTTGCATAGTCGCAGGTGAAGTATAACCTGAATTCCTGCGCTTGCCACCATGCATGCAGGGTCTTGTTGCCTTCGAAGTCCACGTCGCAATCGGCTTCCCATTCCACAGCATCAGCTGCGTCGGCATGGTCTTGTGGCAAATCATGCCAGCCAATGAAGTCAAAACCGGTGCGGGTTGCGGTGGCCAGTGTGGGTTCATCGTCAACCATGTGCGCTGCACCCAAAGCTTCGCCAAACGTGATGGCTTGACTGTTGCGGTTTTGCGTGCCGCCTTGCGGGTTGAAGGTCAGTGTAGCTGTTTGTGCCACCCAGTGCGCATAGAAACGCGTGGGATCTAATTGCCATTCGGGTTCACAGGGTTCGCACAGGCAATCGGGTTCTTCTTCACCGCATGGTACGCACTCGCAAACGTCAACGTAGTCGCCGTTAGTCAAGTTGAGGTTGTCTTCACCCGCTACGGTGTCTTCATCAATTTCATCGCCGTCGCCGCCCGGTTGTGTGAACCAGCCCACGAAGGTGTAGCCAAAGCGGGTGGGTTCTGGGGCAGGCAGAACGAAGTAATCATCAAACTGCACGGTGTCGGTCGGGTCATCACAATCGCAGTCATCAAAATCACCGCACATGCTACCGCCCTGCAGGTCAAACACAACTTGGTAATCAATCGGAATCCACAGCGCAACATAGATCGTTGGCGTGGCGGGTAAGGCCAAGCTTTCAACGCTCAAAATCAAGTTGCACAGCTCTCTGCCATCGTAGATTTCCTCGTCAGCGGCGGGATCTGCAACTTCAAACCACCAACCGCCAAAGGTGAAGCCTTCGCGGGTGGGTTCGGTTGGCAGTTCAATTTCAGTGCCAAAGGGGATATCATCAATCGTCGGGTTTGTGGTGCTGCCGGCAATGTTGCCGCCATTCAGATCAAACACGAGATTGTAGTTAACCGGTGCCCAGTGCGCAAAAAACGGTGTGGGAACATTGCCGTCCATCACATTTGCCACCAGCTCTTCAGTGAGGGTGTCGCCAGCCTGAATGCGCACTGCTTCGTCTTCGCAAATCGGGCAGTCGCAATCTTCGTCATCTTCATCGCAGAACTGTGGCTGGCTGAACCACCCCAAGAAGGTGTGGCCAGTTTTCACCGGGTCTTGCGGCATGTTTTGGCGCGGGCATTCGCAATCTGCTTCGTCTTCTTCGCAAGTAATTGCATCAGCCGTTCTGAACTGGTCATCAACTTCCATGCTGAACAGAACGGGGCTGCTGGCGTTGCCGTTCACATTGCCGCCTTCAAGGTGGTATTCAATGTGGTGTTCGCCGGCAAATCTCCACACTGCACGCATGAGAGTTGGAACGGTTCCCGTTTCAATCGTCAAAGCATCTAGGGTAGTTGCGTTCACATCGCTATCGCCAGTAATTACTTGCGAGCGGTCAACATCGCGCACCCAGCGTACAAAAGTGATGTTGGGGTCGGGATGCACAGGTTGGTTGGGCAGCTCGAAGGTGCTATTGAACGTTTGGTACGTTTCGATATTCGCCGTGTTTGTGGGATCGTCATAATAGTGCCCGCCATCAAGGTGCCAATGCACGGGCAGCTGACGTCCAACCCAGCGAACATAAATATTCGTGGGCACTTCATTGTCAAGCAGCGAGGCTTCGCTCAGCGGCAGATTGCTGTTCACTGTCCAAGGCCCAACATTTGGCAGCACACGAACACAGTCAACGTCTTCCACCGGCGCGGGCGTGGTCCACCAGCCGCCGAATTCATAGCCAGTCGGCGGAGTCAGCGCGGTGTAATCGGGCACGGTTACTTCGTCGCCATAGTACTCTGTTTCCGTGCTAATTTGCGTTTCGCCATTGATGAAGTTGATGGTGAACGGCAGCGGTGCCCACAGGGCATACAGACGAATTTCTGCATTTGCTACGCTGGTTAGGCGCACCACAGATTGTGCGTCTGTGAATTCTACATCACAGTCGCAATCTGTCGTGCAGTCGCAAGCAATTGCGCAGCAATCTGTTTCGCAGCAGGCTGCAGCACTGCAGTTCAAGCAATCTTCGCTACAATCCACGCAATCATCACAGTCAATGCAATCGCACGCAACCGCACAATCGCAGGCTACCGCGCACTCGCAATCAGGGTCGCAGTTGCAGTTCACACAGGGTTCTGTCGTCCAGCCAATGAAGGTGTGGCCCGGGCGGGTCAACGTGTTTGCACGCAGATTTTGCGCCACGTTATAAACGTGCGTGGTGTTTGCCATGCTGCCCGAAACATTTTCGCCCGGTCTGGCGTTATACGATACGATATACTGAATCGGTGTCCAAACGGCATACAGGTCAACATTGCCTTCGTGCACGTCAGTGAGGTCTTCTACTTCTTGTTCGTCGGTGAATTCAACCACGCCGGTGGGCGTGAGTGCCCAGCCGTCAAACGTGAAGCCCACGCGTGCAAAGCCGTTTTCATTCAGATACTGCGGGGTGCCAAACACGAAATCTTGTGGAGAATCCGTGGTTCCCGTCACGGGGTCAGCTGCATTGCCGTTGGCATGGAAAGTCACGGTGAAGTAGCTAGGTGCCCACAGCGCATAAAACGTTGCAGCAATATCAGGGTATTCAATGGTATAATCAAAACCAACTAGGCCGTCTTCCACTACACAATCCGCAAATACATCTGTGCCGCCGGTTGGCGCACTTGCCCAGCCGATTAACTGGTAACCAGCTCTGGTCAGGGTTGGGAAGGGACCCAGCTCCTCGCCATAATCGCGGCGCTCGTCAGTGAAATTGGTTGTGTCATCGTTGTGCATAAAACGAACACCATGCGGTGTGGATTCCCAAACCGCGCGCAGTTCAAACACATCGTGGTGCTCACCAATATCGTGCAGCATATCAGCCACACTCTCGCCGGGATCAAATTCTCCGACGCGCTCAAACTCGCTCGTTTCGGTGTTGTAGCGATACAGAGCCCAATAGAGCAATTCGCTGTTGGGGCGCGTAATTTCCGCAGGCCATTCGGGCGTTAGCGGAATGTCGCAGTCGCCGTCAATAATAATCACTTGTTCGGGACGAGAAACACCACTGGCCAATACGCCACTGTTAAGCACGTAACGCAGGGTGAAGGCTTCTTCCCAAACGGCAATCAAGCGATGGTTCGTGTCTTGTTGCAGGGCACCTGCCGTATTAATCAACCCGCCAACGGGTACATCGTTTTCACAGTCGCAGTCTGTGCATTCGCAGTCATCGCAATCACAGCCCAGCCCCACCAAGCGCCAGCCTGTGAAGGCATAACCAGCACGCGTGGGCCGGCGATACGTGCCTTGGTTGGTTGCAGGCGCGTTGTAAATTGGCAACGGATCACTCACGTCATCCGAAAGCGCATAGAAAATGTTGTTTGTGGTTGCGCCGCCTTCAAATACGCCGCCGTTGGCCAAAAATTGCACACGAATGCGCGGACTATAGAAGAAACGCCACGTGAGGGTAACGTTGCCGCTAACCATGGGGTGTGGATCAGTTAGCTGAACCTGACGCAAATTGTCATGCGTGGCATGGAACGTTGTGCCGGTTGGCTCAAAGCTTGGGTCATCCAAGGTTGGGTCAAACTGTTCAACGTATATCCAGCTGTAAACTCCGCCGTCAGCATCAGTGATGATGGGTAGTGCGTTATACAGACTGCTGGGGTTGTTAAGGAAGTAGTTGTTAGTGCCCAAAGCGTTTGCTTGCTGGTGACCGATGATGAAATCGTCCACAAGACGCAGGGGCGTTAGGTTTTCCGTGAAAATATTTGCGTTTGTGCGAATATTTCTGTGTTGTGCTGTCGCCACAATCAAGGTTGAAAGCGTGAAATCAAAAATTTCGTCAAGCAGCAGCGTAACTGCACTATTGAGTGATTCAATCAAGCCATTTACATCTGCAGGGGCATAGTCAACGCGCATCAGCGCCATGGCTACGTTGGTCAACGCCGTGAAGTAGTTATCCCAGTCAATCGGACGGAACATATTGCGCTGCAGACCCAACGCAATGGCATCGTTAAACGCCGTGCGCAGTGCAGTGTTGTCATGCGTAATTTGGTTAATGTTCATTTGTGCGCGGTACTGTGTGCGAAACCGCCATTGACTATTGCCTGAAGTATAGAAGCTTTCCTGATGTACTGAAAACACAATATTCGGCGTTTCAGTCGTTGGAATATTATTCCACGCGCCACCCCTCACAATGCCATTCAGCCCTTGATCACGGTTGGTTGCAGCATTGTGCTGAAACCATGCGTCGTTATTAATGAGCACACTACTACGGTTTGCGTGAGTAACCGTTGTCTCAAAAGCAAGGCCACGGTAACTGAATAGGCTTGTCGCAGTGTCTCTGCGATGGCCATAGCCCATGCGGACAGCCTGATCGCCGCCTGCAGCAGAAACGTACATCTCATCTCTATTCGTCCAAGAAATGAAATAATAGTGTGGGCAGACTGAACCGCCACCACCCCAAAATGGACGTTCCGTGCGTGTGCGGCCAAGCCACGTCGATAAATTGGGGATTTGACCATAATGGGCATGTCGAGAAGTATCAACCCAAAGGTGCCCATCTGCGTGGTTAGAACTTTGCCAGTATACCATCCTCATTGGGCAACCTGTGTTGGTATCGGGGCCATCCAATTGCGAAGAAATTGTTAAGTTATTGGATATCCAAGCCACGTTTGTGGTTGCAACGTTTTGCGGATTAAACTGGTTATTAGCGCCGGTAATTTGCGTGAACATCGCCGTGCCCGCACCGGCACGAATGTACGTTTCGTGGCCGCGACGGTCATCATTGGTGGCGCCAAAGCTGGCGTTATTCCATGCGCTACCCGGCAACGGCGTCACTGCATTGGCGCCATTCCAAAGGCCAGTTTGGCCCTGTAGCAGTGTATACAACGAACTGCGGTTACGCACGGTGTCATTTCCGCCACGAATGCCATTCGTGGCGTCGTTTGTCGGCTCAAACAAGCTCTGCGGTCCATCAAAATTGCGATGCAGGCCGTTCACCCAAAACATGTGCGTGGCACCCCTGCCCCTGTTTGGATCGCCGCCACGGCGTACATGCACGCCCCACGCCGTGGGGGTGTAGACCGGGCGATAAACATAGCTGAATGTATAGGCCGTGTGCGCAACGCCAGCCACCGTATAGGTAGCACGCCACGTCAGCAAATAGCCACCACCGGGTGCCGGCGGTTGCGTGGAGGTACCGGTGAGGTCGTGGTTCACGGTGGTCGTCCCACTCGGTATCGCATTGTGATTCACAGCTACGCCCGCGGGATTGTTAATCAACTCAATCACCACCGAGCTTGCGCCGGCGTAGTTGAAGAACAGCGTACCCACTGTGCGCTCTGCAACGTTCGCACGCGGCGTGCCATCCAAGTATTGGTCGGCAAAGAACTGCCAAGCCACTTGTCCAGTTGCCCTGCTTGGTGTTAGATAAATCACCTCAGGCGCAAGGAAAGTCAGCCCTGGCGTTGCAGCCGGCGGCTCGCCCGGAAGATAATCAAAGCTGTGCGGGGCTCCTGCAGCACTGGTCAAGCCAATCATCAGCATGGTGAACACCAATGCCAACGAAAGCAGGACACTCAAGCTGCGCCGGAAATACGTACCCTTCTTTTTCATCGCAAAACACTCCTCCAAAGTTAGTTACCAACATTATAGCACGCTAGAACTCGTTTGTCAACAAAAATTTAATAAAATTTACAAAGCTTTTTGTGCGTTAAAGCAAAACGCTGCCCCGCAGAACAGGGCAGCAAACATTTGGAATTAATTTTGTTCAATCAGCCAAATTTCCAAGGGGTAATATCGTCACCCTGCACAAAAAATGCTTGTTGAGCAATACTTGCAAGGGGGGTGTCGGCGTGCGAGTCTGAGTAAAATTCTGCCACCTGCACGTCGCCATATTCATCACGCAGCCTGCGCACTTTCTCTTCGCCATAGCACGAGCATCCCACCAAGCTGAACGAATCATCCAATGTGGTGGCAATCAGCCGCACGCCAAGGTCGTCGCATATCGGCCGCAGCAAAAACTCCGCCGTGCATGAAATAATGATGTCGTCCCCCTGCTTTTGTGCAAGATACCAGCCCTTGAGTTTTTCGTCGGCATAGCGCGCCCAAAAGGCGGCCACTTCAGCCTGCCAGTCCGGCAAGCTGCGCACAAACAGATAGAAATTGCCTTTGGGGCTGCCACGCTTGCGTTTGGCCGCAAAGCGCAGCAATTCAACCACTTGCCGTGGCAGCCAGCGCAGCAAGCGCAGTGGGTGCCGCCGAAAGCAAAAACCAAAGAACGCAAAGCCACTGTCAAAGTAGGCAATGGTGTGATCAAAATCGTAAACGTTAAGCATGGCTATTCCCCAAAATCTCCTATATTTGAAGCGTGCCGTCGAACACTTTTTTCGCGTCGCCGCTGAGCGTCACGCCGTCGTCGCCCACGCAAACCACTTGCTCGCCGCCGGGCAGTTTTACGCTGATGTCGCGATCTTTGGCCAGCAGGCCTGCGTCCACGGCCGCGACCACGGCGGCGCATGCGCCCGTGCCGCAACTGAGTGTTTCGCCTTGGCCGCGCTCCCAAACCCGCAGGTTGATGGTGCCCTCATTGGCCAGTTGTGCAAAGGCCACGTTGGTGCGGTCGGGGAAGTACTCCAGTGCGTTCTCAAGCAGCTCGCCCACGCGCTGCACATCATAGCCCTCCAGCTGCTCGCTGGGGAACAACACGCAGTACATGTTGCCCATGTTCACCCGCGCGATGTCGAACTGCTCGCCTTGCACAGTGATGCTTTCACCCACACAATTGGGCGTGCCCATGTCCACAGTTGCGCCGGTTACACTGTCTTCCACCGTGCGCACGCAAACATTCACCACACCGGTGGAGGTCTCAATGGTCAGCTGGCGTTTTTTCGCAATGCCGCTGTCATACAGATGCTTGGCCACGCAGCGCAGACCATTGCCGCAGGCTTGGCCCTCGCTGCCGTCCAAGTTAAACATGCGCATTTTTGCGTCAGCAATCTTGCTTTGCATGATTAGCACAATGCCGTCTGCGCCCACGCCGTAGTCACGGTTGCACAGCGCAATGGCAAGGCTTTCGGGGCTACCCACGTGCTGATCAAAACAGTTGAAGTACAGATATCCGTTGCCGCAAGTTTGCAGTTTGGTAAAGCGCAGTGTTTGCCGCTCGGCACGCATGGCGTTGATGTCCACCAGCTCCGTGTTGATTTCGCTGTAGCGGCTTTGCAGGCTTTCGGCCAGTGCGTTTGCTGTGTCGATGGAAGTCAAGCAAGGCACACCCAACTTGCTACACAACAAGCGAATTTGCACGCTGGCGCGTTCGGGGTCGCGGCCCTTTGCGCTGGTGGATACCACGTACTGCACCTTGCCGCTGTCGATGAGCGTGGCGGTGTTGTGCTCGGGGTTATCTTGAATTTTCGGCACGGCCTCCACTTGCAGGCCGGCCTCGCGCAGCACTTGTGCGTTGCCCTCGGTGGCATATAGCTTAAAGCCTAAGTCAGCAAATTTCTTGGCAATGGCGGGAATCTCCGACTTGTCTTGCTTGCGCACGGTAATCAGCACGCCGCCCTTGGTGTGCATCTTGAAGCCCGCAGCCAACAGGCCTTTGTAGAGTGCTTCTTCAAGGGTCTTGCCAATACCCAATGCCTCGCCGGTGGATTTCATCTCCGGCCCAAGCTGGGTGTCTACGCCATGCAGCTTTTGGAAGGAGAACACCGGCACCTTCACCGCGTAATAGGGCGCGGTTTTGCACAGCCCGGTGCCAAAGCCCATATCAACGAGTTTTTCGCCCAGCATGCAGCGGGTGCATAGTTCAGCCACTGGCACGCCGGTCACTTTGCTGATGTAAGGCACGGTGCGCGATGCTCTGGGATTCACCTCGATGACATACAGCTCACCCTCCCAAATCAGGTACTGAATGTTGACAATGCCCTTGATGTCAAGTTCTGCGGAAATGCGCTTGGTTGCGCCCACGATTTCCTCAATCATGTCGTCATCAATGTGGATAGCAGGGTATACCGCAATGCTGTCGCCGCTGTGCACGCCGGTGCGCTCAATGTGCTCCATAATGCCAGGGATGAGAATTTCCTCACCGTCGCAGATGGCATCCACCTCAAGCTCAAAGCCCATCAGATATTTATCCACCAGCACGGGATTCTCTACCCCGCCATCCAGAATAATCTGCATAAACTGGCGCATTTCGTCGTCGTTGTTGGCAATGGCCATGTTTTGCCCGCCCAGCACATAGCTCGGCCGCACCAGCACCGGGTAGCCCAGCTTGTTGCCCACGGTGATGGCCTCTTCCATGGTCATCACGGTTTCACCTGCGGGGCGCTTCACTTGCACTTTTTCGAGGAGTTCGTCAAAGCGGTCGCGGTCTTCGGCGCGGTCAATGCCTTCAAACTGCGTGCCCAGCATGGGGTAGTTGTTCTCGTGCAAAAATTTCGCCAGCTTAATGGCCGTTTGCCCGCCAAACGCGCAGACCACGCCCATGGGCTTCTCCAGCTTCAGAATGGCGTCCACGTCGTCGGCAGTCAGCGGGTCAAAGTACAGTCTGTCTGCCGTATCAAAGTCCGTCGACACCGTCTCCGGGTTATTGTTGATGATCACAGTCTCATAACCCAGCTTGCGCAGCGCCTGCACACAGTGCACGCTGGCATAGTCAAACTCAATGCCTTGGCCTATTCTAATCGGTCCGCTGCCCAGCACCACCACTTTTTCTTTGCCGCTGCCTTGTGCGATGAACTTGGCGGCTTCGTCTTCTTCGCCGCTTGGCACACTATATAAATAAGGCGTTGCGGTGTCAAACTCACCGGCGCAGGTGTCTACCGTGCGGAAAATGCGCTGCCCCACGGGCGGCGTTTCGGTTTGACTCATCGCTTCAAGCTTCCACAAGAACCAGCGGTCAATCCAGGTGATATCGTGAATGTCATCTACGCTCACGCCGCGGCGCAGCAGTTCAAATACTTGGAACAGCCGCTCATCTGTTGGCGTGGCAATGTTCTTCAGCAATTGTTCGGTCGGCATGTCAAACCACGCGGGCGTAAACAGATCGTTGCGGCCAATTTCCGCGCCACGCACGGCTTTGCGCAGTGCATCTTCAAAGTCCACACCAAGGCTCATCACCTCACCAGTGGCCTTCATTTGCGTGCCGAGGGTGCGGCTGGCATACACAAACTTGTCAAAGGGCCACTTGGGGAACTTCAGCGCAACGTAGTCAAGCGTTGGCTCAAAGCAGGCCATGGTTTTGCCTGTTACGGCATTGGCAATTTCGTGCAGGTGATAGCCCACGGCAATTTTCGTGGCCACTTTCGCAATGGGGAAACCCGTTGCCTTGCTCGCCAGTGCGCTGGAACGCGACACCCGCGGGTTCACCTCAATCACGGCGTATTCATAGCTGGTGGGGTGCAGCGCCAACTGCACATTACAGCCGCCCTCCACCTCAAGGCTGTGCACAATGTCAAGCGATGCCTGGCGCATCATGTCGAATTCTCTCTTAGCGAGGGTTACGCAGGGCGCCACCACAATGCTGTCGCCGGTGTGCACACCCACGGGGTCGAGGTTTTCCATGCTGCACACGGCGATTGCGCTGCCACTGGCGTCGCGCACGACTTCAAACTCAATTTCCTTCCAGCCCGCAATGCTTTTTTCAATCAGGCATTGGGTAATGGGCGAAAGTCGCAGCCCGCCCGCGCAAATCTCGCGCAACTCGGCTTCGTCGGCACAGCTGCCGCCGCCGCTGCCGCCGAGGGTGAACGCAGGCCGCACAATCACGGGGTAGCCAATGTCGTTTGCAAAAGCCACGGCCTCTTCAACGTCCGTCACCACTACAGAGGGAATGCAGGGCTGGTTGATGCTTTCCATGGTGTCTTTGAAGATTTGGCGATCTTCGGCGCGGTCGATGGTTTCGGGCTTTGCACCCAGCAGTTTCACGCCATGTCTTTCCAAAAAGCCTTCCTTGGCCAGTTGCATCGAAAGGGTCAGCCCTGTTTGCCCACCCAGAGTGCTGAGCACGCTGTCGGGTTTTTCTTTACGAATCACGCGCTTGACGGTTTCAAGCGTGAGCGGTTCAATGTAGATTTTGTCGGCCATGCCCGCGTCGGTCATAATCGTGGCCGGGTTGGAGTTAATCAGCACGATTTCCAAGCCTTCTTCGCGCAGCGCACGGCAAGCCTGTGTGCCGGCGTAGTCAAACTCAGCAGCTTGACCAATGACAATCGGCCCCGAGCCAATCACCAGCACTTTTTTGAGATTCAGGTTAAGCGGCATCCTATTTCCCTCCCATCATCGTCACAAATCTATCCCACTGCGCGGCGGCAGGCTCAAACTGCACCGAAAACGCGTTGATGCCCGTGTAGTCTAGACCGGCGCAGGTTTTGTCGTTCATGTTGGTGTAGCTCGCCACGGCGTTGGCAGGCAGGCCATTCATCGCCACCGCATAGCCATGGTTTTGGTTAACAATCACCGTTTTGTTCGCCGCTTGGTCAAACACACTGTAACCGCCGCGATGGCCGTAAGGCAGACGCTCGGTTTTGCCGCCGCAAGCCATGGCAAGCAGCTGGTGGCCCATGCCCCAAGCAAACACCGGCACGCCGGTTTTGCTCACCGTGGCAATTTCCGCCGCAAAGGCGGTGTATTGCGCGGGGTTGCCGGGACCAGCGCTCAACAACACGCCTTGTGGGTTGTGCGCAAGCATCTGCTCGGCGGTGCTGCTCGCTGGCATCACTGTCACTTGGCAGCCGCGTGCGCTTAGTTCGCGCAGTTCGCTTGCCTTCACGCCAAAGTCCCACAGTCCAACGTGATGTTTGGCATCGTCAGCGGGCACGAGTTTCGGCTCGCTCACCGTCACCTTGGCAATCAAGTCATCCGGCAGGTGGTTGAACTTCGCGTCGGCAGGGTTGTCCACCAGCACGCCGCGCAACTGCCCGGCATTGCGAATCATCTTCGTCAGCGCGCGGGTGTCTATACCCGCAAGCCCGGGGATGCCATGTTGCACAAAAAAAGCATCAAACGTTCCCTGGCTCTTAAAATGAGAGGGGGTTTGACACAATTGGCTCACAATGTAACCGGCTAATTTGGGGGTGGCCTGAACATCGGCGGGATTAACGCCGTAATTGCCCACAAGGGGGAAGGTTTGCACCACGATTTGGCCGCAATGCGAAGGGTCGCTCACCGTTTCGGTAAAGCCCGTCATGTTCGTGGAAAAAACAATTTCACCGCCCGCACCAGCCGAAACCGAGACCCCAAACGCTTGGCCAGCAAATACGCTGCCATCTTCCAGCACCAAATATCTTTTTGCTGCACTCATCAGTGTGATTCTCCTTTCGCGCTCTCTAACCATACATTATACATCAAAAAAGTGCGACTGTCAATTCCCAACCTGAGAATTGACATATCGCACAAAAAATTAGTGTTCAACCGTTTCTTTTTCTTTCTGCATTGCGTGCAGTTCTGCCATACGGCGGTCAAACTCCGGGCCCTCCAGCTTGTAGAACAGCAGCGGCAGTGGCCCCAACAGGTTACCAATGGCCGGGAACAACGCAAAAATCGTGAACAAGCCGTCACGCGTGGCCTGTGTTTGCACTTGCATCACGCCGTCAATGTCTGGAACAAAGTTGATGTAAGCCAGTGCAAGCCCGCCCAGCAGTGCCGCCGTTGCCCACAGCATCTTGCTGCCTGCATTAAATGCCGCAAGGGAGGTCGCCTCGGCACGTTTGCCGGTTTTGGCCGCCATGTAGTCAAAGGTGTTCATTTGCAGCAGGCGGCGGGCAATGGCCGCAATGCCACTGGGGATCCAGCCGATGGAAGCGAAAATCAAAATGTTGGCAATGCCCAGCCAACTTTCATAGCCCACAATGCGACCGATGATAAACAGCAAAATAAAGCTAAGCCCATTTGCCCAAGTGGCAAACAAAATAATGCGGCTGGGGCGGAATCGATTGAGAAAAAACGGTGCCAAGCCATGCGCCAAAAAGTGCGGAATCCCCGCCACCGTCCATTGAATGGACTGAATGTAGCGCCTGCCCACGCTGTGGGTGTAAAACTGTGCATTCGCAGGGCCCGCAGCAGAGGAAATCAGCTGCGGAATATCCGTTGTCCAAAGCAGCAATAGGTCTTTGTTTTTGAAGAACATGCGCAGATTGTCAAAATAGCTTTCGGTTTTCTTTGCGGGCGCAATGCGTTCTTTCAGGTTCACGGTGAACAAGCCGGAGGCGATGCCCATTATCGCAAACAGTAGTGCCGTGAACGTGAAAAACGTCTGCTGCGACACTGCAGAGTAAACGCCTTCCTCATTGCTAATGGCAAACCACGCCAAAAACGCAGGAATAAAGCCCGGCACCATGCCCGACAGTTGAAAGCCAAAGCTGCCGATGGTGGTGTTTAGCGTGCGCTCGCGCTTGTCGGCGCTCATTACCATTTCAATCGCATCAAACGAAACGCCCGACGCCGTGTTCACCACTTCCCAGATTGCATAGCTGATGAAGAACCACGCGAATATCTGCCCTGCGCCAACAAAGCCGGGCAAGAAGAACATAAAAATCGAAAGTATGCCAAGCACCGGCACCAGCGGCGCGATGTAAGGCTTAAAACGGCCTTTTCCTGTGTTTTTTCGCCTGTCGATAAACGAGCCAACGGTAGGATCCGCAACTGCATCAAACATCGTTTGCAAAAACACCAGCAAACCAGCTCGCTCCGGTTGCATGCCGGCCGCCATATAAAACTCTTGGCGATACCCTTGCGACAACGTTCGGATTAATCCAAAACTCAGCCGCCCCAACGCAAAGCTGACGTATTCCTTCAGTTTCATCTTTTCGGGGTCTTGTTCGTTCTCGCGAATTTCGTCTACCACAACTATGGCCTTGCTAGCAACTTTGTTGTTTCGCAACTTTTCCTGCAATCCCATCGCGTGCCCTCCTCGCTATTTCTATTCATTATATCACACCACGTGTATGAAAGCAAGAGTAAAATCCCATACTTACCATATAAAATGTGGGAGGACTGCCATGTATTTCAACAAAGTGGAGATTTGCGGCGTAAACACGGCCAAGCTCAAGGTGCTTAAGGAGGCCGAAAAGCGTGTGCTGCTTGAACGCGTGCGCGACGGCGACAAACAAGCCCGCGAGGAAATGGTCAACGGGAATTTACGACTAGTCTTGAGTGTATTACAACGATTCACAAACCGGGACGAAAACATGGACGACCTCTTCCAAGTGGGCTGCATTGGCCTAATGAAAGCCATCGACAACTTTGACCTGTCGCACAACGTGCGTTTTTCCACCTATGCTGTGCCCATGATCATCGGCGAAATTCGGCGCTATCTGCGCGACAACAATGCCATCCGCGTCAGCCGCAGCATGCGCGACACCGCCTACCACGCCATGCAAGCGCGCGAACGGCTGGGTATTGCCTTGCAGCGCGAGCCCACCGTGGAGGAAATCGCCGCCGAAATGGGCGTAAAAAAACGTGATGTGGTGCTCGCGCTTGAAAGCATTGTTGATCCCATTTCGCTGCACGAGCCGGTGTATTCCGACGGCAGCGACACCATCTACGTCATGGACCAAGTGGGCGACCGTAACAACGAGGAAAGTTGGCTTTCCGAGATGATGATTCGCCAGTCCATGCAGGCGCTTAGCGCGCGTGAAAAAAAAATCCTCCACCTGCGTTTCATGGTTGGCCGCACGCAGATGGAAGTTGCACAAGAGATTGGCATTTCGCAAGCGCAGGTGTCGCGCCTAGAAAAAGGTGCCATCGACCGCATCAAAAAATGCGTGGATTAGCTGTTCTTTTTTTGCAAAAAAAGAACCAAAAAAACCTAGCCGCTTCGCGATTGTTATTTGTAGGGGCGGATGCAAATCCGCCCGAGATTTTTCACTAAGGTTGTGGAGTCATCGGGTGCGCCTCGCTGGGGTGCTCAAAGCTCATGAAGTTGTTGTGCGCCACGTATTTCCAAGTCATTTGCAGCGGCTCGCAGCCCTGCACAGGAACATACAATTGCCCCCTTTCGCCGCGATACACCGGCGCAGGCAGTTTCATTGGGCGGAAATCCGTTTGGGCAACATCGCTGCCCTCGGTGAACTGCGCCCAGCAGTCGTAGACTTCCACGCGCAGTTGGCCGGGCGTTTTCGTCACCGTGCCGCCAATGGCCGCAACAAGCGTGCCCAGCGGCGCAAACCACACACCGTCACGGCATTCACAAGCGGCATCTTGGGCAATCAAGCCCAAATCCATGCCCTTGAACATCATGCGTGTGCTGCGGAAATAAGGCGGCAGCTGGCGCGGTGTCACTTGGTCAGCGGCTTTGTCAATCACGCATTGATCCATCACGCGCCCATCTTCTAGCACACTGGTTAGCGTGATGCGCGGGCCGTCAACTTCCACTATCGTGGCCGCACACAGCTTTTCTTCATGCGGATGATACGCGGCGTTCCATACTTTTGGCACGGTTTGCCCCGGCGGCGGCGGATTGCGGTGGCTATTGGGCAGTTCATAGTGAATCGTGCCCTGCGACGGCCGCTCGAACAACGCCCCATCTTTCATTGGAAAGCTACGGCCGAAGGCATGCTCATGCCCGGCAAATAGCAGATCAAGGGTTTCCAAGCCCTGTTGTAGCGGCGGGTGATCGTTGCATTCCATGTCCGCGCCAGTGTAGCACACGGGAAAATGCCACACACCCAGCTTCCACTGCGCGGCAGATTTCCCCACTGTCTCCAGCAGCCAGTCGTTACGGATATCATCCGTCAAGCCAATCACGTTAATTTGCACGTTGCCGTAGCTAAAGTGGTAGTTCTCACACTCCCAGCCGGCAGGGCCATTGAGCGGGTACGCGCCCCAAAACTGCTTTTGCCAAAACTCGCCCGGCTCGCTGTAGTAGCGCCCCCTGCCCTCTTTGTAGCTTTCGCGAAAACCGCGGTTGTCGTGGTTGCCCATGTTCATCATCAGCGGCATGCTTTCGCACACGCCGCGCACACCACTGTGGAAATACGCGTTCCATTGCTGTTCGTGTTGGCCGCATTCAGTGTTGTCGCCACCGGTGAGAATAAACGCGCAGTCGGGGTGCTCACACAGCATTTGCTTGAGAAACCCGTTGAGCACGCTATAGTCGCTCACGTCAAAAGGCTCACCCTTTTGGTGATCAGCAATGCAAATGAACTTAAACTTGTCAATCTGTGCAGGCGCCGTGGTGAAGCTAAACTCAGCACTGCGATGCGCCTCATCGCCGCAAGTGTAGGTGTAGCTCGTGTCGGGCTTCAGGTCAGTCAACCGCGCCCAATGCATGGTGCTGCGGTCAATGTCGCTCACAAACAAGCCGGTCTCGCTGTCCTGTCGCATCACCTGCGCAGGGACGTCACTTGCCCAATATAACACATACCCCGTCTGCACCTGCTCACAGGTACGCCAAGTGATGGCACGGCAAGTGCTTGGGCAGCCATTCAGGCTCAGCATAATATGGTCAGGCGCAGGGGTTGAACCCAATATCGGCTTTGTCATGTGGCAATTACCTCTTTTTCTTCGCACTTGTTCATGGCAAATATGCTCGTCGTGTTCGCATCATATTCCTTGCTGCGCAGCAAAATCAACGCTTCTTCCGCGCTGGCAACCAGCACCGTCAGCAGTAGCAATATCAAAATCACGTTTAGCCACATGGTTACCGCGCCGGTTACCACCAGCACCGGCACCACAAAGAAAAACGGCAACCCAGTGAACTTGTTGGCCTTGGTGTGCATGGTGGACCACACGCGAAACTTCACCCGGCCAAAAATCACATTGAAGGTTTTTAGCGCAACAATCATAGCTAGAACAACCAGCACATATATCGCAATGTAGCGGTGCAGCTGCTGCAAGCCAAACACAATCACCAAGCAAGACAGCATAAAGAATATGTCCGCAAAGCCATCAAGCTTTGCGCCAAAGTCCGTGCAGCGGCTGTGCTTGCGCGCCAGTTGGCCATCTAGCACATCCGTCAACCCCGTCAATACATATACCGTCACAAACCAGCCCGAGTGATTCACCAAAAACGGCAGTAAAATCGACAGCGGAATGCGCGAAAACGACAGCACGTTGGGCAGATGTTTAGGCATCTGTAGCTTTCCCTCCCTTGCGTTTAAGAAAAGCCGTGATGCGCTTGCTAAACACCAGCACCAGCAGCGAAGTCACCAGCGCCAGCACACCCACAGCAATCATCAGCGTCCAGTTTGGGCTTTCGCCCAGCGCCAGTGTGCCAAAGTAAACCGTTACCAGCATGCCGGGGATGCGCCCAATGGTAGAGATAAGAATAAACTTCCAATACGCCATGTTCGAAAGCCCCAGAAAATACGAGAAAAAATCTTTTGGGCTGGGAATGGCATACAAAAACAGCAGTACCAACACTGATGCATTGCCATCGAGCATGCCCTCAATTTTTGTGATGTTTTTTTGGCTGATGAACAGCGTCAGCACCCGCTGGCCCAAGATGCGTGCGAGGAAAAACGCAATGGTTGCACCAATGGCCGAGCCAACAATGGCCAATGCCATGCCACCCCAAAAGCCATACACCATGCCGCCAACAAGGGACGTTAGCGATGACGGCACCGCTGAAACCACCACCGGCATAATCTGCAAAAACAGCATAAGCACAAGGCCCCAGCCGGGTTGCGTATTCACAATAAACTCCTGAAAATATAGCCCGGAGGACTGCAAATTTTCAATAAAATTTCCGCTTTGGTCGCCCACCCCCACAAAAGTGCGGGCATAGAATATTCCGCCCAAAACCAGCAAGCCAAGCACAATGGCAATGCCAATCAGGCGCACAATATCCTGCGATTCAATCTTGCGTTTAAGCTTCATACGTTGTGTCTATCTCCTACCATTCCAGTTCATCTTCAAGCGCGTCCGTCAGCTGCAGCATTTGCTGCATCACATAGCGCGCGTTGTGGTCAAAGTCTTTTGGGTTCACGCGCGGCGTGCGCACGTGCAGCCCAACCGGCATGCCTTGCAGTTGCATGTGATATTTCGCGCAAATGGGGTACGCCAGTTTTTCCGCCGCACTGGTGATGCCCAGCATGGCTTGAATGCGCTGCGCCAGCTCGGGTTCATCCTGCCAGCAGGCGCACAATTTGGCGTATAATCGCGGGTGAAAGTTGCCCATCACCCCGCTGTAGCCCGCGCAACCGGCCTGCAAGCTTTCCAGCAGCATGGCAGAGTTCGCGTTGTAAATCTGCAAAGGCGTGCCCTGCGCAGCCGCGAGTTTTGCGCGCAGTTGTGTCATGTCGCAGCAAGTGTCTTTGAGAAAAACAAAATTGCCCAAGCTCGGCAGTCGCTCAATCACATAGGGCGTGAGCAAGCGATTATACACCGGTGCCGGGCACTCGTAAAACCCCAGTGGAAAGTCGCCCAAATGGCGGGTAACTTGCTCCACGCGGCGCAGCAGCACGTCATCATCTTCGTCCTGCGCGGCAAACCGGTTGGCGATGAACACATAGCAATCTACCCCCTCGGCAATAATCGCCTGGGCGGTGCTCACCATTTCGGGTATTTCCAAGCTCGTATGCCCGCTGGCGAGCATCACGGTTTCGGGTCGGCGCAGCTGCATGAGCTTACGCGTAATCTTCAGCGTTTCGTCCAGCGAAAGGCAAAACATCTCGCTGCTTTGGCACACTGCAAACACACCGGTGCAATTGCGTTCTTCATACCAACGCAGCAGCGGCTCAAGCAGGTCGTAGTCCACCCGGTCATCGTCCGTAAACGGGGTAATCATGGTGGGGTAAATGCCACGGGGCAAACTCATTTTGCTGTTCCTCTCATCTTCGCCAAATCACGATAGTTAATTTTCACAATGCCAATGTCCTTCATGTGCTGCTGGAACTTCGGATCCAGATACAGCTGATATTCCCACACGCGGCGAATGCCCGTGTTGCTGGCCTCGGTGATCTCACCCGTGTCAATGCAAGGGTGAATGAATGTCTCCGTCACCCCATGGGGAAAGCACTTGACAAACTCAAACATATAGTCACGGTATGCTTCATAATTACGCGTGTTGTCGTCCGTCCATTCACCCGGAATGAGAAAATCCGGGCAGGCAATGCCGCGTGCATCCACAAATTCCGCAATTTGCTTGAACACAAACGCCAGTGTTTCGGGCGAAATGCCCATGACGTTGTTACTGGCGGCTTTTTCTTGTTCCATGCCACGCAGCGGAAAACGAAACGGCAGCCCCTGCTGTGCCGAAAGCTCTAAAGTTTGCTGCAACAGCTCAAGACGACCAGTGGCTACGCCATATAGCGAACCCATGTGATTATCCCAGTGCGAGGGATTCAGCCCCAGCTGCTTGGCCAGATTCAGCTGTGCCAGGCACTCGGCCTTCACTTCATCTAAGTCGGCGTTCTCTTCAAAACTCCTACAATCTTCCCAAAGGTAGCCCTCGGCGTCACGCAAGCTGGCGGTGCCCGCGGCGAGCACCGGCGGCCACTTGCAGCTTTGCCATTCGCTGGTGTTGGTCAGGTGAATCCCCACTGCGTGCTGCGGATTTTTCGCCGCCCACAAGCATGCCATGCGTGCCCACATGCAGGGCATCATCACCGTGGCCGAGGTAATGCAGCCGCGGTCGAGGAGTTCTTCCGTCGCCTTGTTTGCGCCATAAAACGAACCAAAGTCATCCGCGTTGATAATCAGATATTTTTCCATGGGGTGCTCCTTATGCTATATTTGTAGGGACGGTCGCCCCGACCGTCCGTTCCTCTTGATGTCGTCATTAAAAACCCGGACGACCGGGGGCGGTCGTCCCTACGATTCGCATCATCTCGCATGTAGGGGCGCGCATTGCGCGTCCGAACTCTTTGAGCACGCGGAATATCCCGGACGGCCAATGGCCACCCCTACGCATTGGTTTTTCGCGTTCCACTCCTCCGCTAGCATCCCGTACTCCGCCCGGTCAACCCATTCTTCGTCTATGCGCGCCCAAACGCCCTTCACGCGCAAACCCTCGCGGCGCATGCCCGCACGCTCCATAATCCGGCTCGAGCCAACATTCACCGCCGCACATGTCGCAATAATGCGCCGCAGCCGCAAGTCCTCAAAGCCATAACGCACCAGCTCTTGGGCGAATTCCGTGCCATAGCCGCAGCCATGGTGGTCGCGGTGCAAAATCCAGCCCAGCGTGCCGGTGTCGTTCGCCTCATCAGCGTAAATCCCGCACGAGCCAATCACCTGCCCGGTGCTTTTCAACACCACCGCAAAGTCATAGCCCGGCTTGGCCGCAGCTTCCGCCAGCCACCAGCGTGTGTCCTGCTCGGAGTTCGGACCCCAAGTCATCCAGCGCACATTTTCGGGCACGCTTGCCCAAGCATGCACTGACTTGAAGTCGTCCATGGTAACCGGGCGCAGCAGCAGCAGCGCGGTGTGCAATTCGGGTTTCTTCATGCCATCCTCCAAGTTCACCTGTAGGGGACGGCAATTGCCGCCCCCTACTCAAACATTAAGCCTAGCTAAAATACTTCACTGCTGCCGCAAACATGCGGTTGTCGCTGTCGCCGGGCACGTTACGATACAAGCCCGGGCCGCTGCGCTCGCTGTGCGTCATCTTGCCAAACACGCGGCCGTCCGGCGAGGTAATTCCATCCACCGCCAGCATGCTGCCGGCCGGGTTATGCGCAATATCCATCGTAGGGTTACCATCGGCGTCCACATATTGCGTGGCAATTTGGCCGTTCGCAATCAGTTGATCGAGCAACGCGGGCGAGCACACAAAACGGCCCTCGCCATACGAAACCGGGCTCAGATGCACGTCGCCGGGCTCGCACAGCGCAAGCCAAGGGCTGAGCACGCTGGCCACACGCGTGCGCACCAGTTTGGACTGATGCCGCCCAATGGCATTCTGGATGAGCGTGGGACAATCAGCAGTCGTGTCGGTAAATTTGCCATAGGGCAACAGACCCAGCTTCAGCAGCGCTTGGAAGCCATTGCAAATGCCGCCAACCAAACCCATGCGATCGTCCAGCAAGCGGGTCACAGCCTCTTGCAGCTGCGCATTGCGCAAAAACGCCGCAATGAATTTGCCGCTGCTGTCGGGCTCGTCGCCACCTGAAAATCCACCGGGAATAAACAGCACTTGCGCTGCATCTAAGGCTTTGGCCATGCGCTGCACGCTGTCGGTCAAACCCTGCGGGGTCATGTTGTTGATGACAAGCATCTCGGTTTCGGCACCGGCATACTCAAAGGCGCGTGCACTATCATACTCACAGTTCGTGCCCGGGAACACCGGAATGAGCACACGCGGTTTTGCCGTTTTGATGGCAGGCGAAACGTTGCTGCGTTGTGTAAAGCTCAAGGCCTTTACAGCAGTATTGTCCTGCTGTACCTGCGTGGGGAAGACAGACTCAAGCTTATTGTTATACAAAGCCTCAAGTTCCAGCCCACACACGCCATTGATGGCATAGGCCTCGGTTGTTTTGCCAATCACTTCGCCGAAGTTCACGCCCTCGGCAAGTTCCAGCACAACCGCGCCGGGGATTGCCGCAAATGCGTTGTCGCAAGCAAATTCCGCGCCAATGCGATTACCCAAGCTCATGTTGAGCACCGCGCCTGTAACGCCTTTCGATGTCACCGCTTGCGCAGCAAGAACCTTGCCTTCAGCGGCAAGCTCAGCAATTTGCTTGAAGATCTCCAGCATATGCTTGGGCATGGGCATGCCATGCTCATCGCAGGGCGGTGCGGCAAGCACAATGTTGCTTCCCGCCTGCTTGAATTCGTTCGATACTAGGTTGCGCCAGTCTGTCAGCGCAACAGCGAAGCTAACGAGGGTAGGCGGCACATGCAATTGCTCAAACGTACCGCTCATGCTGTCTTTGCCACCGATGGACGCCAAGCCCAAGTCAAGTTGCGCCTGCAACGCGCCCAGCAGCGCGGCAAGGGGTTTGCCCCAAGTGGTTGGATCGCTGGTCAAGCGTTGGAAGTATTCTTGGAAGCTCAGGTAGCATTCATCAAGCGAGCAGCCGGCGGCGGCCAGTTTTACCACGCTTTCCACCACCGCGCAGTATGCGCCTTTGTAGGGGTCAGCTTCGGTCATGTAGGGGTCATAGCCGTAGGCCATCACGGAGGCCGTGTTCGTTTCGCCATGCCGCACGGGGATTTTTGCAGCCATCACCTGCGCACGCGTAGCCTGATATTTCCCGCCCAGCGGCATGAACACCGTGCCCGCACCGGCAGTGCTGTCAAAGCGTTCAACCAAGCCTTGTTGCGAAGCAACATTTAAATCAGCAGCGAGTTCGCGCAAGCATATAGGAGCGGCAGACGCGCCGCCCGCAGCCTCAGTAACCCGCGCAGTCGTTGTTTTCGTTGCGCCATTGGAGTTCAAAAACTCCCGCGCTAGGTCAACGATTTGCTGGCCTTTCCAAGTCATTTGCAGGCGTGGTTCGGCCTGCACTTCGGCCACCACGGTGGCTTCTAGGTTTTCTTCATGCGCCAAGGCGAAGAACGCCTCCACGTCGCTAGCTTCAACCACAATGGCCATGCGCTCCTGCGATTCCGAAATGGCAATTTCCGTGCCGTCAAGGCCCGCATATTTCACCGGCACCGTATCCAGATTAATCTTGAGGCCATCGCAGAGCTCGCCAATGGCTACGCTCACGCCGCCTGCACCAAAGTCGTTGCAGCGTTTGATCATCTTCGTTGCCGCCGGGTTGCGGAACAGCCGCACGATTTTGCGTTCTTCGGGCGCGTTGCCCTTTTGCACTTCTGCGCCGCATTCCTCAAGAGAATCCAATGTGTGCGACTTAGACGAACCTGTGGCACCGCCACAGCCGTCGCGGCCAGTGGGTCCGCCCAGCAAAATGACTTTGTCGCCCGGTGCGGGCACTTCTCGGCGCACCTGCGCCTGCGGAACAGCCGCAACCACCGCGCCCAGCTCCATGCGTTTGGCGGCGTAGCCCGGGTGATAGATTTCCTCCACCAAGCCAGCAGGCACGCCAATTTGGTTGCCATAGGACGAATAGCCCTCTGCTGCCACCGTGCACAGCCTGCGCTGGGGCAGCTTGCCCGGCATGGTTTGGTCAAGCGGCACAGTTGGGTCTGCTGCGCCGGTGATGCGCATGGCTTGGTACACATAGCCACGCCCGCTCAGCGGATCACGAATTGCGCCGCCCACACAGGTGGCCGCGCCGCCAAAGGGTTCAATTTCGGTGGGGTGGTTGTGCGTTTCATTCTTGAACAGGAACAGCCAAGGCTCGGTTTTGCCGTCGATTTCAACTTCGGTTTTCACCGTGCAGGCGTTGATTTCGTCGCTCACGTCCAGACGTTCCAGTCTCCCTGTTTCGCGCAGATAACGCATGGCCTGCGTGGCCACTTCCATCAGCGTGGTGGGCTTGTGTTCGCGGCCCAACTCACGTTTGATGTCCAAAAAGCGTTCGTAAGTGCGCTGTGCACGCAGGTCGTCGATTTTAATATCCTCAAGGTGTGTGAGGAAGGTGGTGTGGCGGCAATGGTCCGACCAGTAGGTATCAATCATGCGGATTTCCGTAACGGTAGGGTCGCGGTTTTCACGCATAAAGTAGGTTTGGCAAAAGCGCAGATCGTCCAAGTCCATGGCCAAGCCACGCTGCTTAAGAAAGTCTGCCAGCCCTGCATCATCCAGTTTAGTGAAGCCTTCGAGCACTTCCACACTGGTGGGTTGCTCCACGATTAAATCGAGGCTTTCCGGCTTCTCAACCCGAGCCTCGCGGCACTCCACGGGATTGATGGTTGCCTTCTTCACGCGGGCAAATTCATCATCGGTTATTTCGCCATGCAGCACAAAAATTTTGGCCGCACGCACTTGCGGGCGCTCGCCGCCCAGCACCATTTGAATGCACTGCGCAGTGGAGTCTGCCCGCTGGTCATATTGCCCGGGCAGCAGTTCCATCGTAATGACCCTTGCGCCCGGCGTGTTGGGCAGGGTCGCCATGATTTCGTTGGTCTGCGGCTGCTGAAACACAGCGGGCAGACAACGCGCAAACTGAGCTTCGTCAATGCCCTGCACGTCGTAACGACCATACACTTGCACGCGCTGCAATTGTTGCAAGCCCATGTGCGTGCGCCATTCGTGCAACAGTGCTTTGCCCTCTACGTCGAATTCTTCCTTGGTTGTTTTATAGATGCGATGTACCATAAATTAATTATCTCTCTTTCAAGTCAAAATTTAGATGTTGGTTTGGATGGTAGCGGCCGGTTGGGCGGTGGAATTGCGTTGGGCGCAGGTTTGTGCACCAAGACTTTGTTCATTCTTTAACTCCCTTGCAGTGCTTTCTGTCCAATATCCTTGCGGTAAAACGCGCCGTCAAAATGAATGTTATCCACGGCAGCATAAGCTTTGTTCATGGCTTGCTGCAAACTTGCGCCAGTGGCGGTTATGCCCAGCACGCGCCCGCCGGCGGTGACGATATCGCCGCCTGCAAGCTTGGTGCCTGCGTGATACACAAAGGCGTCGCCTGCGTCGCCAAAGCTGATGGCATGTCCGGTACTATATTTCTCCGGGTAGCCGCCGCTGGCGATGACCACGCAACAAGCAGACTCGTCTTTCCATTGTATGTCCAACTCGGCGAGACGCTCTTGCTGCACGGCCTCGAAGATGTCCAACAAATCGGTATTGAGCAGGGGCAGCACCACCTGCGCTTCGGGGTCGCCAAAGCGACAGTTATACTCTATCACACGCGGGCCGTTGGGCGTGAGCATCAGCCCAAAGTACAAGCAACCTTTGAAGGGGCAGCCCTCGGCGGCCATGGCCTCAATCGTGGGTGTAAAGACATTTACTTCACACCATGTCGAAATTTCTGTGGTGTAGAACGGGTTGGGCGCAATCACGCCCATGCCGCCTGTGTTGAGGCCTTTGTCGCCATCCAAGGCGCGTTTGTGATCCATAGACGACACCATGGGTACCACGGTTTTACCGTCTGTAAAGCTCAGCACACTTACTTCAGGGCCGGTGAGGAATTCCTCCACCACAATGCGATTACCGCTTGCGCCGAATTTTTTGTCCAGCATAATCTCACGCACAGCAAGCTTTGCCTCATCACGCGTTTGGGCGATGATGACACCCTTGCCCAGCGCCAAGCCGTCGGCCTTGATGACTGTGGGAATGGCGCAAGTGTCGAGGTAGGCAAGCGCGGCTGCGGCGTCATCAAAGACTTCGTAGCCTGCGGTGGGGATGTTATAGTTGCGCATTAAATCCTTAGAGAAAACCTTGCTGCCCTCGATTTGCGCGGCAGCTTTGTTGGGCCCAAAACAGGGAATGCCCGCGCCTTCTAGGGCATCCACCGCACCTGCAACCAGAGGAGAATCACCAGCGGGCACAGCAAAATCAATCGCATTTGCCACGGCGAAATCGCGCACGGCTTCGATGTCCGTTGCCGCAATATCGACGCACTCGGCCAGCTGGGCAATGCCGCCGTTACCGGGCGCGGCGTAAAGTTTTGTCACACGCGGAGATTGCGCCAAGGCACGAATAATCGCGTGCTCGCGCCCGCCGGAACCTAGGACTAGAATTTTCATGGGGATTTTCCTCACATTCACTAATCACTAATCACTGACCACTAACCACTAATGATGAAATAGTCGCAGCCCCGTGAAAGCCATAACCATGCCGTATTTATCGGCGGTTTCGATGACCAAGTCATCGCGGATTGAACCGCCGGGCTGGGCAATGTAGCTCACGCCGCTGCGGGCTGCACGCTCAAGGTTGTCGCCAAAGGGGAAGAAGGCATCGCTGCCCAAGCTCACGCCGCTGAGGCTGTTGAGGTATTCCGCCCGCTCGTCGGCAGTGAGAGGCTCGGGTTTTTGGGTGAAGAAATTTTGCCACACGTCGTCAGCGAGAACATCTTGCGGCGTGGCGGAAAGATACACGTCAATGGCGTTGTCGGTGTTGGCACGGCCGAGGTCATTACGCAGCGGCAGGGCTAGCACTTTCGGGTGCTGGCGCAGATGCCAGACATCGGCTTTGTCGCCCGCCATACGCGTGCAGTGGATGCGACTTTGCTGCCCAGCACCCACGCCGATGCATTGGCCATCCTTAACAAAACACACGGAGTTTGACTGCGTGTATTTCAATGTAATGAGGGAAATGAGCAGGTCGCGCTTGGCGGATTCAGGCAGCTCTGTGCGCTTGGTCACGAGCTTGCGCAGCAGGGTTGTGTCAATTTTCACATCGTTTTGGCCTTGCTCAAAGGTGATGCCGAACACTTGCTTGCGCTCCAGCGCAGCAGGTTCGTAGGCGGGGTCAATCTGCACGATGTTGTACTCCCCGCGGCGCTTGCTCTTGAGGATTTCGAAGGCGTCGTCGTCGTAGCCGGGAGCAATGACGCCGTCGCTGACCTCATGCTGAATAACCCGCGCGGTGGCGGCATCGCACACGTCGCTCAGAGCAATCCAATCGCCAAAGGCACTCATGCGGTCGGCGCCGCGTGCACGGGCGTAGGCACAGGCTAGGGGGCTAAGCTCCAAGCCTTCTGCCCAGTAGACTTTTTTAAGCACGTCCGTCAGCGGCAGACCAACGGCAGCCCCCGCAGGGCTAACATGCTTAAACGAAGCCGCCGCAGGCAGACCCGTAGCAGCACGCAGCTCGCGCACCAATTGCCATCCGTTGAGGGCATCCAAAAAGTTGATGTAGCCGGGCTTGCCATTGAGCACCTCGATGGGCAGGACTCCGCCACTTGCCATGAAAATGCGCGACGGTGACTGGTTTGGGTTGCAGCCGTATTTGAGCTTGAATTCGTTCATATACAAAATCCCCTCTTAAAAAATTATCCCATCTTATTTTAGCACACCTGCGGTGAGCAAGTCGCTTCGCTGTGCACGCATCATCTGGTTTCTAGAATCTAGCGTCTAGAATCTATTTTAGCATATTGCGCGGGGGGTTGTCAAGAAAAAAACACATGAGATTTGCTGAACCGCGCAACATCAAAAAACACACCCACGAAAATGGGTGCGTTTTATTTTTCAACACAAGTTATTATCCGTGCTTGTTCTCAATTTTGGTTTGTGTTTCACCAGTGAGCAGATTGATGTAACGCACAAACAGGGCGATTTTGTTGTCGTCGTGCAGGACATTCCAAAAGGTGCGGGTGTAGGTGTCGATGCTGCCGGAAATGGCCACGCGCACGGGTTCGCCCACGAAGCTAGGCACCACGGGGTCACCGTCACGCAAGTAAGTATGTATTAAGTGACCTTCGCCCAGCACTGGCTCGTACTCGTAAAAGAAGCGCTGGCAAACTTTCTCTGCGCTTTCGCTGGCCTTGAGGATGCTGAGCTTGTAACTAAACGAGCGACCTTTCTTCGTCAGCAGTCCACTGATGCGCGGGGTGTAAATCGGCGCATCCGGCTCAAACTCGCGCGTGCGCAACGCTTCTTCAAAGCTTTTGCCCTCGCGCAGATGGTCGGCGATGGTGTCAGTTTGGTCACCGTTGGTGACGATAATCTGGTTGCCCAACACACGCACTGGCGAGTAAATGACCAAAGAAGGATCTTTCAGACGACTTGGGTCATACGGCAGGGTGCGCAAACCGTTGCCACAGGAGCTGAAGATGCGATTGCGGCTGTTTTCGCTGCGCCCCATAATGAAATACGCCACCACGGCATGTTGGCCATCGCTGTGCATGCCCAACACCAAGCCGCGCCCGGGGTAGGCGTTGCCTTGCAGGTAAATTTGTGCAGTTTTCATGCGATAAAGCACACTCCTTCGCGATTTAATATGCTACTATTTTACAATATACTGCGCAAGATGTCAAGTGTTTTTCATAAATACGCAAATTTTGTCATGCAACAATGCATAAATGTAAATTTCTATGCTTGACAAAGTGGACAATTTGTGATATACTTGTAGCATCAATTTGAAGGAGGTGCAGCGTATGCCTAGCATTTTTAGCTCACTTGCGTTCCTCGTGGTAGGGGTACTCTTGTCGATTTTGGGCGTTTCTGTGATGATGTCCTAATCAACCGCAAACCGAAACTTACTTGACAGAAAAGGAGAATTACTATGGAAATTTTGGCTCTTGTTGGTGCAATGCTTGGCGCTATTGCCAGCACGATTGGTGTAATGGGTCTGCTGTATCGCTTTGGCGTGCTTAGCTAGATTACTGACAAAACGAAAGGAAATTAGCCATGTTATCGCAACTTTTTTCTTTGGCTGCCGCAGTCGTGATGATTACAGCGATTGTTTATTTGCTCATTAGTGTAGTGAATTGGGCATTCTTTTAACCATCTATTTAAAGAAAGGAACTTCATTTATGGAAGCCATTACTGGATTGTTGGTTAGTGTCGGCGGCGTGCTACTGGGCATTGCGACCCTTGCTCTGCCTATTTTGGGCGTGATTGGCCTGCTGAATCGCTATGTATTTTAACTGAACCATGCGCCCCCTGCGCGAGGGCGAGGGGGGCTTTGTTTGATTTTGACTTAGGAAGGAGATCCTACTTATGCTGCTGAATGAACTTTGGATGCTTGGTAGCGGTGTTCTCATTATCGCCGCAATCATCTCGTTGCTGATTACTTTGGCTCGCTGGGCATTTAACTAAATTTTTTTGTGAAAGGAAAATCTCATGGGCTTCTTAATGACTATTACCGACTTAACACTTTGGGCCGCGGGCGTTCTTGCTTCGTGGGCAGTGCCGGTTGCATTGATTCTGCTAGCAATTGGCTTTTTCAGCTAATTTTAATTTCAAGTCCGCGCCGTTGCGTGGTATAACCCAGCCGCTCGTAAAATTTACGGGCGGCTTTGTTGCATTCCCACACGCCCAGCTCAATGGCGTCAAGCTTGCGCTGGCGTGCAAAATCCTCCACAGCGCGCATGAGTGCCTCGCCCACGCCTTGCTTACGGCATGTTTCATCCACGCATAGGTCCTCGACATGCGCGTAACTGCGCTGCACCATCACTGGGTTTTGCGGGGTGATCACCCGCAGCATCGCATAGCCCTGCACTTGCCCATCCTGTTCAGCAACGAAAATAGGAGTGTCGGGGTTGACGAGAAGTTCTTCGTAGCGGGTTTTGTCGTACTGCTTTGCTGGGCAGTAGACATCCGGCCGCCAGTTGTGATGCAGCTGCGCAACTTGCTGCTGCACGCGGGCCACGGCGTGGTAATCTTCGGCTTTGGCCGGTCTAATTTTCCATGACATAAACTCTACACTCCCAAGGTTGTAATTTTTGTTGCACGGTGTTGTAGTTGCAGAAGACGAGTTCGCCGCCTGCCGGGGGTGTAAAGGCTTTGGGCTTGTCGCTAAAGCTGCCCACGAATACTAGGCGTTTGCCCTCGTGCTCACTTTCGTAGGCAAAAACTTTGCGGCCAGCACGCAGTGGTGTATACTTGCCGTAGATGGCCACGGGGTTCTCTTTGCGAAACTTCAGTAGCGCACGATACCAGTGCAAGATGGAGTTGGGGTCAGCCTCAGCGGCGGCAACATTGATTTCGCTGCAATTTTCGTTGACAGGGAACCAGGGCGTTGCCCAGCCGGCGTCTTTTTCGGCGGTCCACTGCATGGGCGTGCGGGAATTCTCACGGCTGCGACGATTTGCATACTTGACGAAGAATTTCTCGCTGAGCCCGAACTTTTTCGCCAGATTATAGTTATTGAAGGTCACGACATCTTTAAATTGATCGAGGCGTTGCAGCTCGATGTTCGTCATACCGTTTTCTTGGCCTTGGTAGATGAAGGGCATGCCGCTTTGCAAAATGTACAGCGCGGCGAGCATTTTTGCGCTTTGCACGCGATATTTGCGCGAGCCGTATTTGTCCACCACGCGCGGATGGTCGTGGTTTTCCATATAGTTTGCGTTAAAGGCTTGGCCATGCAGCTCACGCTGCCAGTGCTTGAAGACTCGCTTGAGCTTGCCCAAACGAAACGGCGTGGCCACCCAGTCGTTCATGATGCAGTCGGCTTCCATATGTTGAAAGTGGAACATGACATCAAGGACATGGTCATCGCCGGTGATGTAATCTTTGGCGACTTTGGTGGTCATCATGGGTGCCTCGCCTACTGTAAAGGCATTATACTTGTCAAGCACGTCATGCTTGAATTCGCGCAGGTAGTCTTTGACTTTGGGCAGGCTGGTGTAGTGCTTGCAGCCGGTGGCGATGGGCAGCGGAAAGCCATTGGGCAGGCCCTCGCGCTTGGCGATGTAGGTGATGACATCCTCGCGGAAGCCGTCTACACCCATGTCCAGCCAAAAGCGCATGATATCTTTGACTTCCTCACGCACAGCAGGGTTGGCCATGTTGAGGTCGGGCTGGCCTTTGGCAAACACGTGCAGATAGTGCTCGCCCAAGTCTTCGTTGTACTCCCACGCGCCGCCCTCGAACATCGAAAGCCAGTTATTCGGGGGCTTTTTGCCGTCTTTGCCCTTGCCTTTGCGCCAGATGTAATAGTCATGGTACTTGCTGCCCGGTATCTTCGATTGCTTGAACCACTCGTGTTGATCGCTGGTGTGATTGAGCACAAGGTCGATGATGATTTTGATGTTGCGCTTGTGGGCTTCGTCGATGACCTGCTTGAATAGCTCTAGGTCGCCGTATTCGGGATTGATGTTCTTGTAGTCGGCGCAGTCGTAGCCGTAGTCGGCGTTGGGGCTGGGATACAGCGGCGAAAACCAAATGGCGTCAATGCCCAGCCACTTGAGGTAGTCGAGCTTGGCCAGCACGCCGTGCAAATCGCCAATGCCGTCGCCGTTGCCGTCAGCAAAACTGCGCGGCCAGATTTGATAGACTGCCCATTGTTCGTAGTTGGTTTTCATCAAAAATCCTCCCCTGTTAACTATTGATTGTCGTGTTTGCCTTGCGCGTCTTTGAGCTTTTGGTATTCTTTGCGCACATGGTCAGCTTCTTTGGCGCTGTTGCCGCCAAGATAAACCACCGCGCCGTGGATGGCGACACCTAGCCCCCAGCCCAGCATCGGCCACATGGGCCAGAAATAGGCGTGGAAGGCATTGCGGCTTGTGACAAAAAAGATGCCCACCAAAAATGCGTTAACTGCCAAATAAACCGCCAAGTGAATTTTGAATTCCTTTTTGCGCTGCACATTTGCTTTGGCTTGTTTCATCAATTCTTCGTCGGTGAAGCGTGGGGTTGGCTCTTACATAAAAAATCTCCTTTAATTCTTACTTGACGTGTGGCGTCATAGTATGTTATAATATAGATTATAATTGATATCACGCAAAAAAGCAAGGAGAATTTTTCACATGAAACAATATCGCGTTGGAATTTTGGGCGCAACCGGCATGGTGGGGCAACGTTTTGCACTGCTGCTGGCTGATCATCCGTGGTTTAAAGTCACAGCACTGGCCGCCAGTGCGCGCTCTGCAGGTAAGACCTACGGCGAGTTGATGGCAGATCGTTGGCAGATTGATGGCAGCTCCTGCCCAGAAAACCTAAAAGATTTGATGGTCTATGATGCCTTTGACGTGCAAGCCGTGACCGCGCAGGTGGACTTTGTATTTTGCGCGGTGGACATTAGCAAAGCCGAAACAAAGGCGCTTGAAGATGCCTACGCCATGGCCGAGTGCCCGGTGGTGAGCAATAACTCTGCGCACCGCGGCACTGCTGACGTGCCGATGATTATTCCGGAGCTAAACGCCAACCATAGTGAAGTGATTGCCGCGCAACGAAAACGCTTGGGGACACAACGCGGATTCGTGGCGGTGAAAAGCAATTGCTCGCTGCAAAGCTATGTGCCCGCGCTGTTTCCCCTTGCCGATGTGCAAGATGTGACCGTGTGCACCTACCAAGCCATCAGCGGCGCCGGAAAGACCTTCGAGACTTGGCCGGAGATGGTGGATAATGTCATCCCCTACATCGGCGGCGAAGAAGAAAAAAGCGAACAAGAGCCGCTGAAGATTTATGGCACAGTGACGCCCACCGGCATTGAGAATGCTACCCTGCCGCGCTTTACGGCGCAGTGCATTCGCGTGCCCGCAAGCGATGGCCACATGGCTGCCGTGTTTGTGCGCTTTGCTGCGGGCAAAAAGCCCAGCAAAGAAGAAATTCTAAACACATGGGCGAACTACCCTGCTGCTGATCTACCCAGCGCACCGAAGCAATTCTTGCACTATTTCACTGAAGACAACATGCCCCAAACCCGCCTGTGCCGCGACCTTGAAGGCGGCATGGCGATTTCGGTTGGGCGACTGCGTGAGGACGCGCAGTATGACTACAAGTTCATTTGCCTGAGCCACAACACGCTGCGCGGTGCAGCCGGTGGTGCAGTGCTGATGGCTGAGCTGCTGTGTCAGCAGGGTTATTTTGAGGGCTAACACCCGGGCGGATTAGCATCCGCCCTACATTTCAATTGAGGAGAGTTTCCATGAAAAAAACGATTTTTACCGGTGCGGGCGTGGCGATTGTTACCCCGTTCAACGACGATTTTACCGTGAACTATGATAAACTCGGCGAGCTGATTGACTGGCAGATTGATAGCGGCACCGACGCCATCATCATCTGCGGCACCACCGGCGAAGCCAGCACGCTTGACCACGACGAACACGTGGCTTGCATTCGCACGGCGGTGGAAAAAACCGCTGGCCGCGTGCCAGTGATTGCAGGCACAGGCAGCAACGACACGGCTTACTCCCTGCAACTTTCGCAAGATGCGGCCGCAGTGGGCGCCGATGCGCTGCTGCAAGTGACGCCGTACTACAACAAGACTTCGCAAGCCGGTCTCATCAAACACTTTTTGGTGGTTGCAGACAATGTTGACCTGCCGATGATTCTGTACAACGTGCCGTCACGCACAGGCATGAGCATTGCACCGGAAACCTATGCCGAGTTGTGCAAGCATCCCAACATCGTGGCAACGAAAGAAGCCAGCGGCGATGTGAGTGCCATTGCCAAAACCATGGCGCTGTGCGAGGGCAACCTTGACTTATACAGCGGCAACGACGACCAAATTGCCGCACTGATGGGCTTAGGCGGCAAGGGCGTGATTTCGGTGCTGAGCAACTGTGCACCGAAGCTGTGCAAAGAAATTGTGAGCGCTGGCAGCCAAGCCGACATTGCCGCAGCGCAATATAAGTATCTGGATTTGTGCAACGATCTGTTTTGCGATGTGAACCCCATTCCCGTGAAAGAAGCGATGAATCTGATGGGCCTGAATGTGGGCCCGTGCCGCATGCCGCTGTGCGAAATTAGCGCAGCCGGGCGCGAAAAAGTGCGGGCGACGCTGAAAAAACATGGCTTAATCTAAAATCCGGGCGGCGTAATCGCCGCCCCTACTGTTATCTATGGAGAAAATATCATGCTGAATATTTTATTGAGCGGCTGCAACGGCCGCCTGAGCCGCGCCGTGATTGACTACGCCGAAACCCGCGACGATGTGCAAATTGTGGCGGGCATTGACCCTTGTGCGCCTGCAAAATCTGTTGCGTTCCCCGTGTTTGCAAGCCCGGCGCTGGTGACCGTGCAGGCCGATGTGATTGTCGATTGCTCACTGCCGTGCGCACTGCCGGCGCTGTTAGACTACGCTGTGGCCAAGAAGATTCCCGCGGTGATTGCCACTACGGGCTACACGGCCGAAGAATTGGCTGTGCTTGACGACGCTGCAAAGCACATCCCCGTGCTGCAAAGCGGCAACATGTCGCTGGGCATTCACCTGCTGAAGGAATTAGCTCGCCAAGCCGCACAAGTGCTGGGCGAGGCATTCGACATTGAGATTATTGAGGCGCACCACAACCAAAAACTTGATGCGCCCAGCGGCACGGCCTTCATTTTAGCTGATGCGGTGAATAAGGGCTTGGATAGCCCGCGTGAACTGGTGCACGAGCGTGAATCACGCCGTGAAGTGCGCCCGCGCGAAGAAATCGGCATGCATGCCATTCGCGGCGGTACCATCACCGGCGAGCACACGGTGCTGTTTGCGGGCTTTGACGAAGTGGTCGAACTCACGCACAAGGCGCACAGCAAGGCGATTTTTGCTGCCGGGTGCATCAGTGCCGCGCGGTTCATGGCCAGCAAGCAACCGGGGCGCTACACGATGAACGACATTGTGAACCCGTGCTGCGAATGAGAAACAACCTGTTGCTTTATGCCATTTCTGATGGCGATTTGGCCAAGGCTCAGGCTGCCTTGCAGGGTGGTGTTACGCTGCTGCAACTGCGTGTAAAAAACCTGCCCGACGATGAACTCTTGCTGCTTGCGCGGCAGGTGAAGCACTTGACGGACAAGCACAACGTGCCGCTGATCATCAACGACCGGGTGGATTTTGCCGTGGAAGTTGACGCCGCCGGCGTGCATCTTGGGCCGAGCGATGGTGATTTGCGAGCCGCGCGGGCTGTGCTGGGTAGCAACAAAATTCTCGGCGCAACGGCGCGCACGCTTGAGCAAGCCTTGGCTGCGCAGGCTGCCGGAGCAAACTACCTGGGTAGTGGCGCGGTGTTTGGCAGCGCAACGAAGCACGATGCCACGCGCATGCCGCTTGAGCTATTCCGCGAAATTTGCGGGACTGTGACGATTCCCGTGGTGGCCATTGGCGGCATTGACGGGACGAATATCCACGAACTGCGCGGCTGTGGCATGGCTGGCTTTGCTGTGGCTGGCGGGCTGTTTGCTGCTGCTGATGTGCAGCACGCAACATTACATTTAAAGGAGGCGGCGCTGCGATGTATATCCCCCCAATCGAAGATGTTTTGCTAGACCTTGTGCTGGTGCGGCATGGGCAGTCGTATGGCAATGTGCCGCTGAATGGCGAGCGCTGGCCGGAGAAGCTTCCGCTTAGCGAGCGCCCGCATGACATCGAAACCCATCGCGTGCCCAACGACTGGCATTTGACCCCGCTGGGCTTGCAGCAGGCGGATTACCTCGGCCGGTTTTATGCGGACTTGCCACTTGATCAAGTGATTTGCAGCCACATGCAGCGTGCGCAATCGACGGCACAGGCGGTGGTGAAGTATCAGCCAAAGCCGGTTGAACTGCGCATTGAACCCGAAGTTTGCGAGGTGTTCGACTGCGGCAGCAGCGACCCCGAGCAGTGGCAAGCACGTACGTTGCGTGTGGTGCGTGCGCTGCGTGGGGACTCACCGCCCGGTGCGCGAGTGATGATGGTGTCGCACGGCGTGTTCAACAATTTTTTGCTCAATGCGCTGCTGGGGCTGCCTAGTCCGCCGCACACGGTGCGATTTTTCCAACACAACACGGGCGTTTCACGTGTGATATTCTGCAACGAAAACGTGCCGGATTACGAACGCGTTCAGCTGCAATACATGAACCGCGTTGACCATTTGCCGCAGGAGTGCATTACCTGATGAGTAAGATTACGCTGACCACGATGGTCATGATTCAATGCCCTGCGAGCGGGCAAGTGCTGGTGCAAAACCGGCTGCGCTCGTCGTTCACGGGTCTGAGCTTCCCCGGCGGGCATGTTGAGCCGGGCGAAAGCCTGCACGATTGTGCGGTGCGCGAAGTGGCGGAAGAAACCGGTCTGGCGGTGCGCGACCTGCAGTTTTGCGGCTTCAAACATGAATGCTGGCGCGAAAGTGACGATGCAGAGTGCCGCTACTTTGTGTTTTTCTACAAGACTAGCGCGTTTTCGGGCACGCTAATGGATACGGACGAGGGGCAGCATTTTTGGTCTGGTTTGGACGAGCTGTTGCTGCGCAAGGCCGAGTTTACGCCATTTTTTGAGGATTACATCCCCATGTTTGACGGCACGCACAGCGAGGCCTTTTGCACTTATTCGAAGCCGGGAGACTACGACGCCCGGGAATTAAAATATTTCTAGGAGAAACCATGCATCCTATTGTATTGACCATTGCCGGCTCTGATTCAAGCGGCGGCGCGGGCATTCAGGCGGATCTGAAGACGTTCGCAGCACATCATTGTTATGGCACCAGCTGCATCACGGCGCTAACAGCGCAAAACACACGCGGCGTGGCGGCGGTGCACGTGCCGCCTGCTGATTTTCTTGCTGCACAGCTGCGCGAGACCATTTGCGACTTCCCGCCGGCGGCGGTGAAGATTGGCATGCTGCCGAATGAAGAATGTGTGGCCGTTGTGGCTGAGGCTTTGCAGCAGCTGAGCTGCCCCGTTGTGCTTGACCCAGTGATGGTGGCCACCAGCGGTGCGCGTCTAGCCGAGGCCGACAACCTGCGGCGACTGTTCCCCTTCGCCACGGTCATCACCCCTAACTTGTGCGAAATGAAGACGCTGTGTGGACATACCATCGCCAGCGAAGAGGACATGCTGCGGGCGGCAAGCGAGTTTGGTTACCCGGTGCTGCTCAAAGGTGGACATGCCGGCGGCGATGAGGCCGCTGATTTGCTATTTGCAAATGGCCAAGCAACATGGCTGCGTGCCCCACGCGTGCCGATTGATGACACCCATGGCACCGGCTGCACACTAAGCAGCGCGATTGCCTGTAATTTAGCGCTTGGACATGATTTGCTGGAAAGTTGCCATTTAGCTAAGCGCTGGCTCACGGATTTATTGCACGAAAAACCAGACTTCGGCGTGCCGAATGGCCCGCTGTTTCACAGGAGTATCGCATGATTGTGAATGGAAAACCCGCAGGTGAGTTTGCGGGCACACTGCTTGAATATCTGCTGCAACATGGCTACCGCGAGGACTGCGTAGTGGTGGAACGCGGCGGCGAAATCATAGTACGCGAGCAATTTAGCGATGTCGTGCTGCAACGCAATGACGAGCTGAATATTTTGCACTTTATGGGAGGCGGCTGATGGACGATATCTTCGAGCTAGGCGGCAAGGCCTTTGCCTCGCGCTTTATTTTGGGCAGCGGCAAGTTTTCGCTGCCGCTGGTGCAGGCCGTGACCGAGCAGGGCGGCGCGCAGATGATTACCCTAGCGTTGCGCCGCGCAAATGCCGGTGGGCAAGAGAATATTCTGGATTTCATTCCGCCGGATGTGACGATTATTCCCAACACTTCGGGTGCGCGTGACGCCGAAGAGGCCGTGCGCATTGCGCGGCTGGCGCGTGCGCTGGGCTGCGGCGATTTTGTGAAGGTGGAGATCATGCGCGACACCCGCTATCTGCTGCCTGAAAATGCTGAGACCATTCACGCAACGGAAATTCTAGCGACCGAGGGCTTTGCCGTGCTGCCTTATGTATACCCAGACTTGGCTGTGGCACGCGCCCTAAAAGCCGCCGGTGCTGCTGCTGTAATGCCTTTGGGCGCGCCAATCGGCAGCAACAAGGGGCTGTTGACCCGCGAGTTCATTGAAATTTTGGTGCGCGAAATCGACCTGCCCATCCTCGTGGATGCCGGCATTGGCCGCCCATCGCACGCTTGCGAGGCCATGGAGCTTGGCTGCGCGGCCGTGATGTGCAACACTGCTGTGGCTACAGCCGGTGACCCTGCCGTGATGGCGCGCGCGTTCAAGCTGGCGATTGAAGCAGGCCGTGCGGCATATCTCGCTCGCCCCGGGCGCGTGCTTGAACATGGCGCGGAGGCTAGCAGCCCACTGACGGGATTTTTAGATGAGTAGTTTTGATTATCTGCCGGGAATGCAGGAAATTGATAGCGATAGTTTGCCAAGGGTGCAGGCGTTGCTGCGCGAGTTTTCACCGGAAACATGTACGGAGGAGAATGTTCGCGCGGCGTTAGCTTGCTCAGCGCCGAGCATCGCTGACTTTGCTGCGCTGCTTTCCCCTGCTGCGCTGCCGCTGCTGGAGGAGATTGCCCAAGCTGCGCAGGCACAAACACGCCGCTGGCATGGCAACAGCGTTGGACTGTATACCCCGCTGTATATCGCGAATTACTGCGAAAATCATTGCAGCTACTGCGGGTTTAGCTGCCACCAAGATATCACGCGCACAAAACTTTCGATGGAGGATTTGCGGCGCCGTGCCGAGGAAATCGCCGCCACGGGCTTGCAGGAAATTCTGCTGCTGACGGGCGAAAGCCGCAGCGAGAGCTCGGTGGACTACATCGCGCAGGCCATTGCGTTGCTGCACAACTATTTTCCTGCCATTGGCATTGAGATTTATCCGCTGAACTGTGACGAATATGCAACATTGCAACAGGCCGGGGCGGATTACGTGAGCGTGTATCAAGAGACCTACGACCCGGTTTTGTATGATAAAGTGCATGTGCAGGGGCCAAAGCGCTGCTATCCCTATCGGTTTTACGCGCAGGAGCGTGCATTGCTGGGCGGCATGCGTGGCGTGAGTTTTGGTGCGCTGCTGGGCTTGGGTGATTGGCGGCGCGATATTTTTGCTGCCGGGTTACATGCGTATTTTACCCAGCGAAAGCACCCGCAGGCGGAAATTGCGTTTTCGCTGCCGCGCATGCGCCCACACAGCCGCGTGAGCGAGCGCGAACTCACGCAGGCGATGCTGGCACTGCGCTTGTTGATGCCGCAGGCGGGCATTGCCATCAGCACGCGCGAGCGCCCTGCCCTGCGCGATGCTGCCGTGCGGCTGGCCGCCACGAAGATGTCTGCCGGGGTGCGCACCAGCGTAAGCGAGCAGGATGACCCGCAGTTCACCATTGCTGACTCACGCAGTGTGAGCGAAATTCACGATATGCTGAAAAATAACGGGCTGCAACCCGTATACTTGGACTACGTATGAAAGAAATTATTGTGACGAATCGTGCGCTGTGCAGCGGCGATTTTATGCAGCAAATCGAAAAAGCCCTACAGTCGAAACCGTGGGGCTTGTTGTTGCGTGAAAAAGATTTAGCGCCCGCGCAATATGCCGAGCTGGCCGCACGAGTTGCTCCGCTGTGCCGGGCACATGGCGTGCGGTTGATTGCCTATCAGCCGCATGCGGGAGACTTTGTGCACATGCCGTTTTCGCAAGTTAAGCCGGTGTCGCAGCTTTTTAGTGTGTCGGTTCACAGTGTTGAAGAGGCCATTGCGGCGCAAGCTCTTGGTACAGCGTTTGTGATTGCCGGACACATTTTTGCCACGCAAAGCAAGCCCGGTTTGCCACCGCGCGGCTTGGACTTTTTGCATGCGGTGTGCGATAGCGTGACGGTGCCGGTGTTTGCCATTGGCGGCATCACAGACGAAAATGCGCAAGCGTGCTTAGCTGCCGGGGCAGCGGGATTTTGCCGGATGTCGGCTTGGTTTAAATAATGTGGTAGCGCGTACTAACCTTATTTTATCATGCCATATAAATGCTCCAATGCCTGCGCGAGCCCGCCCACTTCGTCGATGAGGCCCTCTTGCACGGCTTGCTCGCCGGTGAGCGTGCGCCCGAAATCCATCGTGAGTTCGCCGACTTCTAGCATGATTTTGCGGTAGCGCGCCGGCGTGATACTGCTGTGTCGCGCAACGAAATCGACAATTCTTTCCTGCATTTGCTCAAAATAATTCATGGTTTGCGACACCCCAAGCACCAAGCCGTTCATGCGCACGGGGTGAATGGTCATGGTTGCGCTGGGCACGATGAACGAGCGTTGCGCAGCCACTGCCAATGGCACACCAATGGAGTGCCCCCCTCCCAGCACCAGCGAAATGGTGGGGGTTTTCATGCTGGCGATGAGTTCTGCTAGGGCGAGGCCGGCTTCAATGTCGCCGCCGACGGTGTTGAGCAAGATCAGCAGCCCTTGCACATCACGATTTTCTTCGATAGCCACCAGTTGCGGGATGACATGCTCGTACTTGGTGGTTTTTGTTTCGGCCGTTGATTCGCTGTGCCCCTCAATTTGTCCGATAATGGTTAGGCACTGCACCGGCCCGCTGGTTGGCACCACACCCATGTCTGTGGAATTGAGCGCATGGCGGTGATCGCCGTGCGGCTCGTTGTTCGCTTCAGTAGAAATTTCGGGCGGTATCATCTCGGTATTGCTTTCACGCTTCATTGCGTTACCTCCTAAGATTTTACTCTTAGTTTGCCCGCTAAAACATGAAAAACACAGCAGCTTTCGCTACTGTGTTGAAAAAATCTGCGTTAATCCATTTGCACGCCGTCCACATAGTCGGTGAAACCAACCTTGTGCACGCCGTTGGACGATACTTTGTACATGACCGCCACCACGTCCTCCAGCGCATCACAAACGCAGTAGCACGCGCTGTCGCGATAAAGCATGCCGACTTTGATTGACAACTTGCTGTCGCTGTACACCGTCAATTCCCTGCCTGAGCTATTGACAAATCTCATTAAATTCACAATTTTCAACCTCCTGATTTTTCCCACAACGCACCGCCAAGCTAGCACGCCAGCGCGGTGACTTGTTAATACAATTATAACAGTATTCGACACAAAAGTCAAGAGGGGTTTTGAAATTTATTATATGTTTTTTCATGTTTTTTGTCTTGATTTGGCAATAAATAGTTGTTTTTTTCCGAATTTTGGTCTTTCTGTTTCGCGGTGTAAAGTTCGCGATTTTACTCTGCGAAATTTTCCTGCAATTCCGTTTGGCGGCTATTTACCGCCTGTTTGCACATTGCAGTGAAGTGCGAAAGCGAAATATCATTCACTTGCGTTCCAGTGCGCACGCGCAGCGAAATAGTGCCGCTGTCGCGCTCAGCATCACCAACAATGACGATGTAGGGAGTCAGCCCTTGGCGAAACGTTTTAATTTTGCTGCCCATGTTGCCCTCGCTGGTATCAACCTGCACGCGCAGGCCAGCCGCGCGCAGCTGCTGCGCCACTTGTTCGGCATAGGCGTTGTGTTCGTCGCGCACGGGTACCACGCCAATTTGCAGCGGTGAGAGCCACAGCGGGAATTTGCCAGCAAAATGCTCAGTAATGATGCCAATGAAGCGCTCAATGCTGCCCAGCGTTGCGCGGTGAATCATCGTGGGGCGGTGCGTTTGGCCATCAGAGCCAACATATTCCAGCTCAAAGCGTTCGGGCAATTGAAAATCTAGCTGCAAAGTGCCACACTGCCATGAACGCCCCAAGCAGTCGCTGAGGTGAAAGTCCAACTTGGGACCATAAAACGCGCCGTCGCCTTCGTTGAGCTGGTAATCATAGCCAAGCTCGGTGATGGCTTCGCGCAGGGCATCGGTGGCAGCGTCCCAGTCTGCGATATCTCCCATGGCTTTTTCGGGACGTGTGGAGAGCTCTATGCGGCAGTCGAAGCCAAAATAGCCATAAATTTTCTGAATGAGCGCAACGTTTGCCTTAACTTCATCCTTGATTTGCTCACGCGTCATGAAAATATGCGTGTCATCTTGCGTGAAGCCACGTACGCGCATCAATCCGTGCAGTGCGCCCGAAAGCTCGTTGCGATGAACCAATCCAAGCTCCGCCAGCCGCATGGGCAGCTCGCGATACGACCGTGGCCGCATACCATAATACAGCAGCGCGCCGGGGCAGCTCATGGGCTTGATGGCGAATTCTTGCTCCTCCACTTGTGTGGTGTACATGTTTTCCTTGTAATGAAACCAGTGGCCACTGCGCTCCCACAGCTGCTGGTTGAGCATGATGGGCGTATTGATTTCTTCGTAACCTGCCTCGGTATGTAGCTGCCGCCAAAAGGCCAGCAGCTGATTGCGCAAAATCATCCCTTTGGGCAGATAAAACGGCAAACCAGGGCCTTCGTCCATCAGCGCAAACAGCTCTTGTTCACGGCCAATTTTGCGATGATCGCGCTTTTTGGCTTCCTCCAGCATGTGCAGATGCGCCTTGAGCTCCGCCTTGTTGGGGAACGCATAGACGTACACGCGCTGTAGCATTTTGCGGCTAGCATCGCCGCGCCAATACGCGCCTGTGACGGCATGCAATTTGAATGCCCAGCCCAGTAGCTGCTGCGTATTATCGGCATGCGGGCCGCGGCAGAGATCACAGAACTCGTCGCCGGTATAGTATAGCGAAATTTCTTCGTCGCCGGGCAGCTCCGAAATTAATTCAGTTTTATAGGGGTTGTTTGCGAAAGTTTCCAGTGCCTTTTCTTTCGTCGCCACGCAGCGAGTAAAATTTGCACGACGTTTGAGAATCTCTGTCATCCTCGCTTCGATGGCCGCAAAATCTGCATCTGTCAGCGTGTGCGGCAAGTCGAAATCATAGTAAAACCCATGATCAATCGCAGGGCCAATGGCCAGCTGCGTGCCTTCAAATAACTCGGTTACGGCCTGCGCCAGCACGTGCGCCAAGCTGTGGCGCATCATTTCAATTTGCATGATAAAGTCCTCCTAAGTCGCTATTCCTTTTATTATAACACATTCTGCTCTGCTTGTCCAGCACTTTTGCTTGACAATGCGCGAAATTTGTGCTAAACTAGCTATAACATATTTAGGGAGGTCGTACATGCTAAAGAAAAATACTTAAAGCCACAAAACGCCGTTTGGGAATTGTTTGACGGACAGTTGGAAAAAAGCGGTGAACAAAACAGCTGGAAATTGGCGCACAACGGCAAAAACATCTGCAAAGTTTGGGTGCATCCCGTTAGAAATGACTTTTCATTCTTTCTGTCGCACTTGCAAGGTGATTATCACAATGACTTGGGCGCGGATTTCGAGGCTTGCATGCAACAACATCTGCAATGCTGCTGGGTCTGCCATGAGGGCTGCACCGGCGGGTTTGACCTGCCGATTTTTGGCAAAGACATGAAGAATGTGTGCAGCCAGCACACGATAAACTTCACTAATCCCGAAGCTGCCACGCTGACGCATATCAAAACGCTGATCGACTATTGCAAAACTGTCACACCAAGCGATATATCATTCCACGCGAATGAGGGTTAATTATAATATCTACCTCCGTAACCCCCAACACAAACAAAACCAGCCTCTATCGAACGATAGAGGCTTTAGTTATGTTTTCATATTCCCTTGCTCAACTGAACAAAGCTACTGATGTTGTTGCGTGGAGGTGATTTGCAGAGGAGATAATCTACGCATTTATCGCTGAACCAACCAATTCTAGTTTGTTGCATTAGCGTAATGCTGT
>WRBQ01000001.1 GCA_009784445.1 Oscillospiraceae bacterium | reverse complement strand
GATGTGATTTTCTTCCCGATGATGAAATGACCACCTGCGGTGGGGCTCGGTCGCTTCGCTGTGTCCTATCCAAGCCACTGCAAAGTTGAAGAAGCAAGCCCCAGCCTCCCCCTTGGGGGAGGTGCCCCGCAGGGCGGTGGGGGTGAGGAGCTTTTATGCAAATTCTTTCCCTGGCCTTACGCACTGTGTACAACACCGTGTGGGCGCACATGCGCACATGGCATTGCTGGCCGTGGGCAATTTGTGTTGCGCTGCAGCGTTTGTTTTCACGTGAGCAATCTGTAGGGGCGGCGATTACGCCGCCCGCGACACTACTGCATACTGATTGCATCCACTTTCTGTACACCGGTGCGAGCGACGCCATTTTGTTGCAAAGCGGGGGGAAGTTTGCACTGGTGGATTGCGCGGAAGATAGCCACTATCCCGCTGCAAAACCCTACCTTGCCGTGCCCGGCTGGGAAGGTTATGTGGTGGATTATGTGAAGCGCGTGGCAGGTGGCAAACTGGAGTTCGTCGTCGCCACACACACACACAGCGACCACATTGGCGGCTTTGACACGCTCATCAACGACCCTGACATCACAGTTAAGCGGGCGTATGTCAAGCGCTACCACAATGCTACCATGCACCGATATGAGCACTATTATTGGGACAATGACGAGTGCTATGTTCAACTCCTTGACGCTTGTGCGGCACGCAACGTGCCTGTTGTGCAAGACCTGCCTGCCGAGCCGATTATGCTGGGCAATTTACAATGCAGCATCATCAATGGCGAGCACCGCCACCGCCGCGATGAAAACGCGAACTCCCTTGGCCTGTTGGTTGAGTGCCGCGGGCAACGCGCTGTGCTGGCCAGCGACATCAACAATGTCTATGGCGACGAACAACGCATGGCGCAGCAAATTGGCCGCGTTGACCTGCTGCAGGCCGCTCACCATGGCTACGATGGCTCAACTACTTTGCCATGGCTGCTTCATCTTAGACCGCGCGCCATCGTGTTCACCAATGACATGCGGCGGGTGTATGCCACGCTGAAGTTGCGCGCTAAGCTGTGCGCTGGCAGCCGATTGATTGCCACGGGGCAGCACGGCGGCGTGGTTGCGCAATTCGGCGAAGATGACATCAGCTTTCATGCCATTGGCGAGAGGACAGAGCCTACGCCCGCGCAGAAATATTAAAACCCACAACATTTGTTGTGGGTTGTTTTTTGCAAAGAACAAAATGAAAACGCTAACAAACCGCTACGCTGGTAGGATCCCCACCGCCCCGCGGGGCACCTCCCCCAAGGGGGAGGCAGGGGCTTGCGTCTTATGCAATCATAAAAATTCCATCGCGAAGCAAGTTTTCTGTAAAGCCTGATAGACCACAGCGAAGCGACCGAGCCCCACCGCAGGTGGTTACTCCGCCTTGAAGAAGGCATCGCAGGCCCAGAACATCATGGCGATGTCGGTTTTGGCGGCGAGTTCAAAGGGCGCGTGCATGCTGAGCAGTGGCACGCCTAGGTCAACAACTTCGAGGTTGAGCTTGGCCAAGAACATGGCGAGGGTGCCGCCGCCGCCTTCGTCAACTTTGCCCAGCAGCCCAGCCTGCCAGAGAATGTTCGCGTCGTCTAGCACGCGGCGCAACCAGCCAAGGAACTCGGCGTTGGCGTCGCTGGCGCCGCTTTTGCCGCGGCTGCCGGTGTATTTGGTGAGCACGAGGCCCTGTGCCATATAGGCGCTGTTGAGCGGGTCCATCACGCTGGGCCAAGTGGGGTCGAAGCCTGCGTCAACGTCGGCAGAAAGGCACTTTGAGTTGCGCAACATGACGCGCGGGTTTGCGCCTTGTGCAAGTGCCAGTTCATGCAGAAAATCACACAAGAAGTTCGATTCAAGCCCTGTGTTGCCCACCGAGCCGATTTCTTCTTTGTCTGCAAGCACGGTCACGGCGGTGTAGTCGGGGTTTTCAAGCGCAAAAATGGCCTCGGTGCAGGGATAGCTGCACACGCGGTCATCGTGACCATATGCGCCGATGAGCGCGCGGTCAAAGCCGATGTCGCAGGCCTTGAAGGCGGGCACGGCTTGAAATTCAGCGCTGATAAGATCTTCCTCAACAATGCCGTAAGTGTCGTACAGGTGCTTGAGAATTGCGAGCTTGAAACCTTCTGCTTTGCCGTCAAGCATCAGCGGGCGGCTGCCCACCACGATGTTTAGCTCTTCGCCCTTGATGCCCTCTTTGAGCTTGCGTTCGCTTTGCTCGCTGGCTAGGTGAGGCAGCAGGTCGGTGATGCAAAAGCGCGGGTCGCCATCTTCCTCGCCAATGCACACGTCAACCAAGGTGCCGTCTTTTTTCGCCACTACGCCGTGCAGCGCTAGGGGCATGGTCACCCATTGATACTTGCGGATGCCGCCGTAATAGTGCGTTTTGAACAATGCAAGGCCTTTGTCTTCATACAGCGGGTTTTGCTTGAGGTCTAGCCGCGGGCTGTCGATGTGCGCGGCGGCCATGCGCAGGCCGTCTTCCAGACTGCGTTTGCCCAGCACCGCCAGCACTACGGCTTTGCCGCGCTGGTTCAGATAAATCTTTGCGCCGGCTTCGTATTGCTTGCCGGGTTGAAATTCTGCAAAGCCCAGTTTTTCGGCCCGGGCGATGGTCCAGTTGGCGCAAAGGCGCTCGGTTTTGCACAGGTCAAGGTATTGCTTGTAGCCCTCGCAAAACTCATCAGCTTCTTTGATTTCCTCGGGCGTTAACACCTCGCAGGCATGTTTTTGGCGGCGGCAAAGCTGCTCGCGCAGCAGGTCGGCTTGGGATTTTTCGGCCATGTGGCTCTCCTTTCTTGTTCTTTTTTGAAAAAAAGAACCAAAAAACTTTTTCGTCGCTTCGCTGTGTTCTATTCTAGGCACTGTGTTTGGGCTTTGCTTCTCGGGGGGGCATTTAATGAATAATCTAACGGCAAAAGCTCCGTTAATAGTTTGTGTAATTTTGCTGCAAGTTGATCCTCACCCTGCGTGTTATCTATGGTAGTATGCCCAGAAAAGTTCATGTTTTGCTGCGCGGCCATGCGTTGGTCGGCGGCGTTTTCGGTGATGTCGTCGCGAGCGAGGATGCGGGCACGGCGCACATCTTGCGGGGCGGTGATGACAGCAATGTGGTCGCAGTGCTGGGCAATTTCGCTTTCGAGCAGGGCGGCGGCGTCAATCACCACCACGCGGCCCTGTGCGGCACGCATGCGTTCAAGGGTCAATTGTGTGATTGCCTTGTGGGTGATGGCGTTGAGCGCACGGCGACCGTCTTCGTCCGCAAAGGCGCGAGCGGCCAATTCGCCGCGGTCGAGCGAGCCGTCTTCGTGCACAATTTCGCTGCCGAACTGCGCGGCGAGTTCTTGCAGCACGGGCGAACCCGGTTGTACAATATCACGCGCAATGTCGTCGCAGTCAATGATGAGGCAGCCCATATTAGCGAGAATTTTTGCAGCCGTGCTTTTGCCTGCGCCGCTGAGACCACATAGCCCCAACACGTAGTTGGGTGTGACCGCGCGGAAATCCGCGGCACGCAGCAGGCGATTATAAGTCGCAAGACCAATGCCATCTTGGGCAGGCGGGCGCACAAACACAGTATGCAGGCGGCGTTTGTCCAATTCACGCAGTGCGGCGAACAGCTGCTGTGCGTGTTCCTTTGGGTTGCCGCCGTAGTACACCACGCGATGCATGGGCAGTTTAGCCTTGCGCAGGGCATCTAAGTCACTGCTGAACACCAGCAGGCCGTCTGGCTTTTCGCGCTTGGCATAGGTTGCAAACGCACGCAGACTGCCATGCACTAGCGTCAATTGCGCTTTGGGTGCATAGTGCCTGTGCTTGAGGCCAGGGCTGGCCGCTTGCTCGTGCTCGCCCAGCGGCTGAAGCACCGCAGGCGAGACATCGATTTCGCATGCGAGGACTTGCTCGATTTGCTCTTTGGTTACGCCGCCGGGGCGCAGCAGCAGGGGAGTGTCGCCCGATAAATCTAGGACGGTGGATTCCACGCCTAGGCTGCAGGCGCCGCCGTCCACAATCGCCGCAATGCGACCATTGAGATCATCGCGCACATGGTCCGCCGTGGTTGGACTGGGCGAGCCACTGCGGTTGGCACTGGGCGCAGCCAGTGGCAGTTCGCTGGTTTGCAGCAGTGCCAATGCTGCGGGATGATCAGGCACGCGCAACGCAATGGTATTGAGACCCGCCGTGGTCACGTCAGGCATATCGGGATGCTTGGGCAGGATCATCGTGAGCGGACCGGGCCAAAAGGCAGCGGCAAGTTGCTTGGCCTGCAACGGAAATTCTCGCACCAGCGGCAACGCTTGCTTCACGTCTGCAATGTGCACAATGAGTGGGTTATCCTGCGGGCGGCCTTTTGCGGCGAAAATTTTGCTGACGGCAGCGGGATTCAGCGCGTTTGCTGCAAGGCCATACACGGTTTCGGTGGGCATGGCTAACACCTCGCCGGCGCGCAGCAAGTGTGCGGCCACGAGGAGGTCGTTTGGGTTTTGGGCATTGAGGTTTAGTGTGTTCATTTTCGCCCCCGAATCACCCCCACCGCCCTGCGGGGCACCTCCCCCAAGGGGGAGGCAGGGGCTTGTTTTTTAATCATCCACCGCGAAGCGCATAGTTTTTTGGTTCTTTTTTTGCAAAAAAGAACTATTCCGCGCTTTTGAGTTTTTCGGCAGTGTCGGCGGTGATAAGTGCGTCTACAACTTCGTCCATGTCGCCGTTGAGGATGGCTTCAATTTTATACAGCGTTAGGCCAATGCGGTGGTCGCTGACGCGGCCCTGCGGGTAGTTATAGGTGCGAATACGCTCGCTGCGGTCGCCGGTGCCCACTTGGGCGCGGCGTTGGCCGGCGATGGCGGCATTTTGTTTTTCTTGCTCCACTTGCAGAATGCGGCTGCGCAGCACTTTCATGGCTTTGTCGCGGTTTTTGTGCTGGCTGCGCTCGTCTTGGCATTCTACGACTGTGCCCGTGGGCAGGTGAGTGATGCGGATGGCGCTTTCGGTTTTGTTCACGTGCTGGCCGCCTGCGCCGCTGGCACGAAATGTATCCACCTGCAGGTCTGCGGGGTTGATTTCCACGTCCACTTCTTCGGCTTCGGGCAGCACAGCCACGGTAACCGTGCTGGTGTGGATGCGGCCTTGGCTTTCGGTTTCGGGCACACGCTGCACGCGGTGCACGCCGCTTTCAAACTTCAGGCGGCTGTAGGCACCGTCGCCTTCAATGCTAAAGCTCACTTCTTTGAAGCCGCCCAGTTCAGTCTCATGCGCGTTGATGATTTCGCTCTTCCAGCCTTTGGCTTGGGCATACATGCTGTACATGCGAAACAGAGAGTTGGCAAACAGCGAGGCTTCTTCACCGCCAGCCCCGCCACGGATTTCCACAATCACGTTGCGGTCGTCGTTGGGGTCGCGCGGCAGCAACAGAATTTGCAGTTGCGCCCAAGTTTCATCTGCTAGAATTTTCGCGGCGTCCAGTTCTTCTTGCGCAAAATCGCGCATTTCGGGGTCGGCGAGCAATTCTTGGGCATCGGCCTCGGTTTGCATGGCAGTTTCGTATTGCGAGAAGGCCTCTACCACCGGCTGCAGACGCTTGGTTTCTTTCATCAACGCTTGATATTGCGCCATGTCGCTGACGACGTCTGGCTCGCATAGCTGCTGCTGAATTTGCTCAAAACGCGCTTTCACCTGCGCAAGTTTGTCTAGCATATTTCCTCCAATAAATAAGGGTTGACTTAGCCCCTTTTATGTGCTATAATATGGAAAACCGCCTGCGGCGGGGCTTCGTCGCTTCGCTGTGCATGATTCAAGCACAAATGAAGAAACAACTTACTGCACCTATTATATCATAACCAACAGGAATTGTCAATACAGATGAATAAAGCCGAGTTGACGGCCATAGAAATAGCAAGAGGAAAAAAACAAGCAGGAAAGGGATGTATGTATGAACAAGTTTGCACCTGAGGGACAATTACTGGCAACCGCAGAAAACCAACGTTACATGGCCTCGCAGGCCGGCCTGCAGGAAGCCGCGGCCAGCGCAACCGTGCTGGAAGGCCGCGTGCTGCTGTGCGACGGCGAACATAACCTGCACGTAGACCTAGGGATAATGCAAGGCATTGTGCCAAGACTGGATGGAGCGCTGGGCATTGCCGAGGGCGAAGTGCGCGACATCGCGCTGATTTCGCGCGTGAACAAGCCGATCATGGTGCGCATTGTGGGCTTTGATGTAAACGAAAGCGGCGAGCCATTCGCAAGGCTCAGCCGGGTGAGCGTGCAGCGTGACTGCGTGGATAAATACATCAGCCGCTTGCTGCCGGGAGATATCATCGACGCGCGCGTGAGCCACATGGAAAACTTCGGCGTGTTTTGCGACGTTGGCGCAGGCGTAAGTGCACTGTTGCCCATTGATGCGATTTCCGTGTCGCGCATTCCACACCCCAGCGCGCGCTTCTCGGCCGGGCAGATGATCAAAACCGTAGTCAAAGGCCGCGACGACCAAGGCCGCCTGCTGCTTTCGCACAAAGAACTGCTGGGCACTTGGGAAGAAAACGCCGCGATGTTCCAAGCGGGGCAAACAGTGCCGGGCATCATCCGCAGCGTGGAGAAATATGGCGTGTTTGTGGAGCTTGCGCCGAACTTGGCCGGCCTTGCGGAGTTCAGCGAAGACGTGGCCGAGGGCTACCACGCCAGCGTGTACATCAAGTCGATTTTGCCGGAGCGTATGAAGATAAAGCTCATCATCGTCGATTCCTTCCCGGCAGACTATCCCAGCAAGCCGCTGAAGTATTTCGTGAACAGTGGCAGCATTGACCACTGGAAGTACTCGCCGGACGGCTGCGAGCGCGTGACGGAAACGCGGTTTACATAATCTATTGGGGCGGATGAAAATCTGCCCGTTTTTTCATTACACAGGAGGACAAGCGATGAAGAAAAAACTGTTGGGCACCGCCATTGTTTTGCTGGTGTTGGCCATTGCCGCTGGCGCATTTGTCTATTTTGGGCTTGAGTGGCCGACGTTTGGTGAAGTCACCTTCACCTTGGAACAAGACGCGTTCCCCTATGGCACGGTGGAAATCCATGCCACGTTGCACAACGGCACCAACCGTGAGCTGTGGTATGAAGGGAACCGCTGCCAGCATAGAAATGTGGAACGTTGGAACGGACAAGACTGGCAAGGGGTAATCTTGTGTGATTCCTATTATTTTGCGCATAGTATTCAGATTTTTGTTGCGCAGGGCGAGGAACACATAATCCGATTCGAGATTGTTGACATACGTGATGTGGACTTTCGTGAAATTGAAGGTTCAAACCTAATCGCAAGAGACTTGCAAGAAGGCATTGCGCTGCCGCCGGGGCGTTATCGTGTATGGTTCGACAACGTTTGGCTTGGTCGCAGCATTCAACCTGCGTTGTATGCCGAATTTGAAATTGTATAATTTTTCACAAAGCCCTTGACAAACTGCAAAACCTGTGCTATAATAAACAGGACATGAGGGAGTAGTTTGCGTGGCACGCCACGTGGCAAATCAACAATCACTGGCCTTCGGGCTTGGTTTGTCTTAATGAACGAGACTCAGGTGCAGCATTGCTGTGCCTGGGTTGTTTTTTAATGTGAAATGGGGGAAGATAAATTTATGACGATGCACGATGGATTAACCAGCACCCAAGCCGCCGAACGGCTGGCGCAGCATGGCTCAAACAGCTTGACCACCGCCAAGAAGAAACCCATGATATTGCGGGTGCTGGTGCAGCTGCAAGACTTCTTAATACTCATGCTGATTGGCGCAGCGATTGTGTCGATGCTGGTGCCGTTGTTTGAGGGCCGCGCCATCACCGGCGAGGACCTTAAGGACCCTATCATCATTCTGGCTGTGCTGTTGGTGAACATTATCATCAGCGTGACGCAGGAAAGCCGCGCAGACAACGCCTTGGCACAGCTGAAAAACATGGCCAGCCCCAAAGCCAAGGTGCGGCGCGACGGCACAGTGCAAAAGCTCGACAGCAACCAAGTGGTGCCGGATGATATTATTATTTTGGACACCGGAGATTATATTCCTGCGGACTTGCGGCTGCTGGAAAGCGTGAACTTGAAGGTAGACGAAGCGGCGCTGACCGGCGAAAGCGTGCCCGTGGAAAAAAACGTGGATGACATGGTCTGCATGGGCACGATGGTCACCTATGGCAGGGCGGTTGGCGTGGTTTGCGCCACCGGCATGCAAACCGAAATGGGCAAGATTGCCAAAATCCTCAACGAAACCGACCAAGCCACCACGCCTTTGCAGGCAAAGCTCAACACCTTGGGCAAGAACTTGGGCATTGTTTGTGTGATTACTTGTGCGATTGTGTTTGGTGTGGGCTGGCTGCGCGGCATGGGCTTGGTGGAGATGTTCATGACTGCCGTGGCCTTGGCGGTGGCCGCCGTGCCCGAGGGTATCGCTATTGTAGCCACGGTGATTCTGGCCATTGGTGTGCAGAAGATGGTGAAGGCCAACGTGATTGTGAAAAAACTGCGCGCGGTAGAAACCTTGGGCAGCACCACTGTGATTTGCAGCGACAAAACCGGCACGCTCACCCAAAACAAAATGACTGTGGTGCAGGTGAGTGATGAAAACGCCGCGCCGCGCATTGCCGAAATCGCTTGCCTGTGCAACGACGCCACCACCACCATCGGCGACCCCACGGAAATCGCCATGGTGGTTTATGCGCAAAGCTTGGGCATTCATAAGCATGAACTAGATGCCAAATACCCACGTGTGCAGGAGATTCCCTTTGACTCAACGCGCAAGCTGATGTCCACGTTTCATGAGAAAGATGACAAGTTCCTCATGTGCACCAAGGGCGCGCCGGATAACGTGATTGCCCGCTGCAACATGAGCGATGCTGACCGCGCCGCCGCGCTTGCGCAAAACGAGGACTTCGCCCGCCGGGCCCTGCGTGTGCTTGCCGTGGCCTGCAAAACCTGCAACACGCTTGATGGCTGTGAAGAAAACTTGACTTTTGTGGGGTTGATGGGCATGATTGACCCGCCGCGTGAGCAAGTGAAAGAGAGCATTGCGCAGTGCCACAGCGCTGGCATCAACGTGAAGATGATTACCGGTGATCATAAAATCACCGCCTGCGCCATTGCGCAGCAGCTGGGCATTATGCAAAGTTGCGACGAACAGGCCATTGATGGCGATGACTTGAACGCCATGGATGATGAGCAACTGAAAGAGGCCGTGCAAAGCGTAAATGTCTTCGCAAGGGTTTCGCCCGAGCACAAGGTGCGCATTGTGACGGCTGTGCAGGAAAACAACAACATTGTGGCCATGACCGGCGACGGCGTGAACGACGCCCCCAGCCTAAAAAAAGCCGACATCGGCATTGCCATGGGTATCACCGGCACAGATGTGAGCAAAGAAGCCGCCGACATGATTCTTAGCGACGACAACTTCGTGAGCATTGTGGGTGCCGTGGAGCAAGGCCGCATGATTTACGGCAACATCCGCAAGGTGACGGGTTATCTGTTAGCCTGCAACATTGGCGAAATTCTCATTATTCTGCTGGCGATTTTGTTCGGCCTGCCAGTACCACTGGCGGCCACACAGCTGCTGTTTCTCAACTTACTGACAGATGCCTTCCCCGCGTTTGGCTTGGGGCTTGAGCGCCGCGAAGCCGGGGTGATGCAGCAAAAGCCTCGCAACCCCAGCGAGCCTATCATCAACCGGCAAATGAAAGGCTTGGTGGCGTTTCGCGCCATTTTCCTCACGGTGGCGTGCTTGGGTGTGTTCTGGTTTGGCTTGCATTTCTATGGCGAAATTGTGGCGATGAGCATGTGTTTCTTCACTTTAGTTGCTGCTGAGCTGCTGCTTGCCTACCCCTGCAAAACTGACGCCCGCATGGGCCGTGGGCTGTTTGCCAACAAGTTTCTGAATCTATCCATTCTTATTTCGCTGGGCATTTTGGTGGCGGTGATGTATGTGCCGTTATTGAACGATTGGTTCAGCGTGGTGCCGCTAAATGCTGTGCAGGTGCTGGTGTGCGTTGGTTTTATGGCACTTTCGGTGTTCGGCATTGAGCTAAGCAAGCGCCTATTTAAGCTGGCGAAATAAAAAACACATCCCCCCCGGTAACTTACCGGGGGGTGCAAATTTATAAGGTAATTCCCTCAAGGAAATTCGTTACCAGCACGCGGCCGTCTTGCTTGATGCGGAAGGTTTTGATTTCGTGCTGGGTGAAGTCTGCCCAGAACTCGGCTTGCATTTGCGGCACGAAGATTGCCGCACGGGTGTAGGCCTTGCCTTGCGTTTCGTAACAGCGCAAGATGATATCGCCGCTGCCGTCTTCGCAAAACTTATAAGCCGTGGCGAGCACGTTGTCGGCTTCATTAATTTGCACGGCGGAGAACTCGCTTGGCATGTCGCCTTGATGATATGACTCCTGCACCACAACGGGCTGACTGTTCAGGCAAGCGGACTCACGGGCTACATCGCTGCACTCGACCTCGCCCTCGTGGGGGTAGATTGCCCAAGCCCAAGTTTGTAGGCCTTCGTCAGTGAAGTTGAACTCACGCGCGGGACGTTTGCCGCAATGGTCGGCGAAAATCACGTTGCGCAGCGCAGTGAGCCTAAGCTCCTTGCCCGGGCAGTCGTAGCTATACTTGCTGTCGCTGATCACCGCAATGCCGTGGCGTACGCCGTGGTCGTCGGTCACGGTCAGATCCGCCCACGCCAGGCCGGGTTCTTCCTCGCCGTTGCAGGGGCGCTTGATGAAGCCATTGGGAATCTCATAAGTCGAAATTTCATCGTTGCCGGCCATGGGTAATGGCAGCTTGAGCATGGTGAAGGGCTCAACCCACAGTGTCTTGGCCGCCACAGTGAGCTTCTTTTGGTCGGCCGCCAAGGTGTATGTTTGCAATAGGCTTGAATTGCCGAACACATGCTTAGCTTGAATGGCGGCGCGCGCCGGGCCGTTTTCGAGCAATTCAATGCTTTGCAGCTGCATGTGCCCTTTGATATCCTCAAACTTGAAGATGCCATGCGCCCAAGTGTCGGCCACGCTGTCGTCGATGACGGAGGGGATGGCCATGGTGTGCGGGCTAACGATGCGGCCGCTGCCTTTGTTCACCAACTTAGAAATCCCGCCGGTTTGCGGGCAGAACTCCGCGCGCAGGTGTTCGTTTTCGAGAAAGAACTCGCCGGCCTGCACTTGCGTGGCGGGAGGACTTTGCTCGCTTTCGGGGTGTAGCCAATATAGCGCGTAGCCCATGGCGGGCACACGGGCGATGAACAGCACGTCTTCGTCGCGCTCACCCGTGAAGCGTGAGGCAAGGACATTTTGACTGGGTACGGCATTGCCTTGGCTGTCTGTGACACAGGCGGCTTTTTCGGTGGTGGTTACGGGTATGTTGCGTTCGAAGCTCAGCGCGTTGAACACAACCACGGGCCGCGGCAGATGGTTGGGTATGCTGCGGTGGCGCACTTCGTTGGTGGGGGTGTCGGCGCCTTCAATCCAGGTGTTGACGCGGCGGCTGAACTGCATGAGTGCATGATTCGCCGCACGCGCTGCAATCGTATTCACATAGCCATAGCTGTCGCGCGTGTCGTTGTAGGATTCCATGATTGAACAGCCACAAAGAATGTCATGGAATTGGTTGAAGCAAACGTCTAGCCAAGCGGCTTTGAATTGCTCGGTTTGCGCTTTTGTGCCGAATGCTTTCGCCGCCGCGGTGTTGAACAGTTCGGCGAAGTAAAGCGCTTGTTCGCTGCGGCGGTTTTGCTGCTTAACCATGCTCATGGCGCTATAGCATCCACTGGCGTGGTGTTGCAAATCGTCTTTCCACATGGGCAGGTCAACGCCGCTGTGGCACAGTTCAGCAAAGAATTCATCCGGGTGGCTAAACTTGAGGTTTTTGTAGCCCTCCTGCTGCATTTTGTCTTGCAGGTGTGCTAAATCCCAGCGGGTGGGACCACCGCCGTGGTTGCCAATGCCATAGAACAGCATCATGCCGTGACCGCTGCTTTGCACGCGCTGTTGGAGATCATCGAGCTTTTTGTCAATGCGTTCGGGCTCCGTGCCGCGTTCGTTGTGCGTGGCATAGCCGGTGGGAATGCGGAACACCCGCACCTTGCTGCCGTCCGGGCTTTCCCACCAGAATGCGTTTTGCGGGATATCGGCGTTTTCGTGCGGCTCTGGGCGCATCATCACGTAGTTACTCATGCCGCTAAGCTTCAACAGCTGAGGCAGCATGCCGTTGTGACCAAAGCTGTCCACGTTGTAACCCGTGCGGCAAATGCGCCCGAACTTCTCATGGTAATACAGCTGGCTATACAGCGCGTGGCGGGCAAAGCTTTCGCCGCTGGGCAGGTTGCAGTCTGGCTGCACCCACCAGCCGTTCACGGGCTGCCAGCGGCCGTCTTTCACCGCCTGCACGATTTCAGCGAACATGGCGGGGTCGGTTTCTTCCACCCATTGATAATAACATGCCGACGAGCAGGTGAACACATAGCCCGGCGTTTCACGCAGGCGATCTAACGCGCTGCGAAAGGTCTGCATCACCTCGTTGCAGCCTTCTTGCCAGCGCCACAGCCAAATGGGGTCTAGGTGTGCGTTGGCGATCATGTGAATAGCATTGTGGCTCATGGGAAGCTCCTTTCTTGTTCTTTTTTTGCAAAAAAGAACCAAAAAAACCTATGCCGTTTCGCGGTGGGTTATTTCAAAAACTCAAAACTCTTCGCTAATTCATCTAATGGGCATTCACCATAGCATTCATCTTGTTCAACAAAGGCAAACTGCGTGCCGATTTCCGCAAAGGCAGCGAGAATGGGCGGCCAGTTCATGTTGCCATGACCAACAGGCGCGTAACGCTGCTCGTTGTTCACAATGGTCATGTCTTTCAGGTGGCACACGTCAATGCGGCCAGCCATGCGGCGAATGAGCGCGGGTACGTCAAGCCCGCCGTGCTGCACCCAGTAAGTATCGAGGATAAAGCCCAGCAGGGCAGGGTCGCTGTGTTTGATGAGTTCGTCGAAGAGCGTCACACCGTCGAAGCGCTCAAACTCAAACGAGTGGTTGTGATACTGAAATTTTAGCCCGGCAGCCGCAAATTGCTCCATCGCTGGAGTAAAATCTTTGATGAACTGCTTGGCACCACCCGCACAACGATACTGGTGCGGCATGCCGCCCAAGCCAACATAGGGGCAGTTCATGGTTTTGTGGTCAGCGATGACTTGCTGGGTGTCGTTCAAGATGCGCTCGGGCGGTGTGTGCGTGAGCGGGATGCTTAGCCCAAGACCGTCGCAAATTGATTTTAGCTCGCTTGCATCATAGCTAAAGCCTGATACTTGCACGTGCTTATAGCCGATGTCGGCCACACGCGCAAGGGTGGCAGCGGGATCTGCGTTCATTTGGTCACGCAGGGTATAAAGTTGTGCGCCAAGTTTCATGGGATTCTCCTTGTGAATAGTGAGTAGTGGTTAGTGAATAGAGCCGCACGCGGAACATTGTAAATTCCGAGGAAGGGTTACGCGGTGAAACTCGCCTTGCAGGGCGTCAATGGTCAGCAGGGTGTTGGTGAGCAGCTCGCCCGCGCCGGTGATGAACTTGATGGCTTCCATCGCTTGCAGCGTGCCTGCAAGGCCTGCGGCAACGCCGAGCACAGCCTTGTTTTGCGGCCCCGGCGGCGGCTGACGGAATACGCACCTGAAGCAGGTGCAGCCCGGCAGCCAAGTCATCAATTGGGACGAAAAGCCCATCACACCTGCGTGGCAAAATGGTTTTTGTGCGGCCGTGCAAGCATCGTTAATCATGAACTTCGTGGCGAAGTTATCGCTGCAATCCAGCACAAAGTCGTAGTCTGCAATCAGCGCGGCGATATTGTCTGGCTCAACACGCATGTGGTGGGTGATGACTGCGACTTCGGGGTTCAAATCTCGCAGCACACCAGCGGCAGAGTCCACCTTGGGTGCATCGATGCGGCTGGTGCTGTGCACAATTTGCCGGTTAAGGTTGCTCAGCTCCACCACATCGCTGTCGGCTAGAGCAATGGTACCCACGCCAGTGGCAGCGAGATACAGCGCAGCAGGGCTGCCCAAGCCGCCTGCGCCAATGAGCAGCACGCGCCCGGCAGCAAGCTTGGCTTGGCCAGCTTCGCCGATTTCGTTTAATAAAAGCTGACGCGTGTAGCGTTCGTTGTTCATGGGTTACCTCACGTGTTTATGCAGCAAACGCTGCGCATTAGGCACCACAAACCATTGCAACACAATGCCCGGCAGCCCCGCAAGCAATTCAGTGGTGATGACGGCAGTGACGGCAGCCACGTTGCTCATGTTCAGCAGGCGTGCAGCGATGAACAAGCTCAGCATGCGCACGCCGCGGCCCGTAACCTGCGACACCAGCAGCGACGCCCACACGGGCATTTTCGCGCGCTTGTGGCAGAGGCCTGCAAACAAGCCATAGGAAGCCACTTCAAGCACCATAAACCACAGCAGCGGCACGGGCGGCATGCCAAAAATCAAAAACCGCAGCAGGGGAGTGGCAGCGCCTACGCCCAGCCCAACAAGGGGCCCCAGCAGCATGCCCGCCAAAATAGCGACCAAATGCATGGGCAGCCACATGGCGCCCGCAGGTTGTCCGCCCAAAGCGTGTGCTAAGTGCGGCAGCGCAATGCCTAGCGCCAGCAACAGCGCCGTGAAGGTGATGGTCTTCGTGGATTTTTTCATATGTTTTCAAGCACGCTTTCTACATATTCAAGTTTTTCGCGTATGGCGATTTTCTGCGGACATTTTTTCTCGCACAAGCCGCAGTGAATGCAATCTTCCAGCGCAGCGCCGCCCTTGATGCGATATTCCACCCATTGCTTTTTGGCGTGGGCGCTGAGCTGATACACATCATGGTTGGTGTAGCAACCAAAAATTTTGGGGATATCAATGTTCACCGGGCAATCTTTGCAATAGCCACAATTGGTGCAAGGCAGGTCGCTAAAACGCTTGAGCTGCTCAAGGTTGTCGCCAATTTGCTGCCACTCGGCCTCGCTCAGCGCGGGATTAGCGGCAATGGCGGCGTTTTGCTCCAGCATCTCCATGGTTTCCATGCCCGCCAGTGCGCAGGCAATGTTAGGGTTGCCCAGCACAAACTTCATGGCGGTGTCGTAGGTAATGCGCCCGTTGCCAGCCAGCTTGCCGCCACCCACCGGGCCCATGGCGCACACGCCAACGCCACGGCTTGCCGCATAGGCGATCATTTCTTCGCAACTGCGGTCAACAAGATTGTACTGCACCAGCATGGTTTCCATGATTTCGCAGCGGTCGATGATTTCTTTGATGACAATGGGCTCATCGTGAAAGGAAAAACTAATGTGGCGAATGAGTCCCTCGGCCTTGGCTTTTTCAGCCTCGGCAAGCAACTTATATTTGAAGATTTTATCGAGCTTTTCGCGGTCCAGCGCCCAAAAGTGGTAGTAGTCGATGTAGTCGGTGTCGATGTCTTGCAGGCTGCGTTCCAGCTGGCGGCGAAACTCGCCGGTGCTGTTGAGCCCCCACATGGGCAGCTTGGTGGAGATCATCACGTCTTCGCGCATGGGTTTGAGTGCGCGGCCTACGGCACCCTCGCTTTGTTTTTCGCAGTAAAACTCGCCGGTGTCGAAGTAGTTCACGCCAAGCTCCACCGCGCGGCGCAGCATGGGGATGGCCTTTTCGTCATCCACGATTTTGCTGCCGTTGTGTTCAATCATGGGCAGGCGCATGCAGCCAAAGCCCAGCGCGGAAATTTTACGCGTGTTGCCGTAATCACGATATAGCATATTTAACCCTCATTTTGCACGGATTTGCTGTTGTAATAAAGCGTGTGCAGGCAAAAGTCTTGTCCGCTTGGCCATTCCAGTTCGCCATCAACCGTTTTGACCTGTTTAAACAACGTTTCGTTGGCCAATGGATGAAAGAATGGGTGCGTTAAATTGGCAGAAAAATCATAAACGCGATTTTCGCTATTTGCGTACTGAAGTAGCAGCTTGTAGTTTTCCATGGGCGTTACGCCAACTAATTTGGGATAGCATTGCATTTAATCCAACCCCTTTATTTTGAAAAATTCGGCCTCAGTTTGCATTACTTCCCAAAGCACCTCAAGCTCTTTGCGGTGAATATCCGCCCAAACGGCGATATACTGCCGTTGCTTGGGCGGGAATTTCCCGGCAACTTGCCGTCAAAATCGAACACGGCTTCTTGGCCAGCATATTTTGCGTGAAAATGTGGTGTGTTATGCTGCTCGGTATCGTTGAAATACATGCGAATGACAATGCCGTAAAAATGAGAAAATAGGCATGTTATTTCTCCTCCTGCTTCTTATTCACCACCCGATGAATCACAAACCGCGCCGTGGGGTAGCGCCAAGCCATGCTAACGAGCATGCTCAACAGCTTGCTGAGCGCCTGCACCGCGCCCTCGCGCCAGCCAGTGCGACCCACCACCATCACAATCGCGGGGCCCACAAAGCCATTGGCGATGATCGTAACCACAATCAGCACCAGCGTGAAAAACGTGGCCAATGCAACATTATTGTTGGCACGAAAGGCGTATTTCCGGCTGAGCACAAAGGTGATGGCTTGGCCAATCATCGTGGAAATGATGAAGGCGTATACCAGTGCTGCAGGTGTGTGCGTGGTGGATTGATCCGCGTTGCGCAAAATCAAGTCAAACAGGAAGAAATTCGGCAAAAATGTCACGCCTGCGTTGGTCAGCCATGTGCCCAGCATCAGATAGCTTACCAGCTCAAATGGCGCGCCCACCAAGCCCGTGCCAAAGGCCTTGAGGAATGTCCAAAGCTCTTTGTGGTTGCGGGCAAAGGCGTGGTTATCCAGCCGCGGCGTCTTCTGTGGCGGGGGCGTCGGCGTGGTCTGCGGTGTTGGTGTTGTCATCAGTTCTTTCCTTCTTCTGTGTAAATACAATCAGCCGGTTCAGCGGGTACGACCAAGTCATGGGGATGACCACTTGCAGGGGCTTAGGCAGCAGCGCAACTAGGGTAGCCGATGCACCGCGGTTAACTAGCCACAACGTGAACACCGTGCCAAACCACGAGCCCACCACAATCACAAACAGCACATTCAGGGCGTAAATCACTGAGCTGAGCGCAACGCCATTATTGGCTTTGAAGGCCACCTTGCGGTTGAGAATATACGCCACCACATAACCCAGCGTGATGGAGGTTAAAAAGGCAATGAGCACGCCGCGTCCTTCGTTCAGGCCAATGGCATTGAGGAAGTTTTGCCACCAAGCTGGCCCGCCAATGGGCGCGAACTGAAAGGCCTCGCTCATCAGCGCAAGCATGATGAAATACGAGCCGATGTCAACCAAGTTAGCCAAGCCGCCCACAATACACCATTTGATGAACTTCCAGATTTCCGGAATCTTCGTTTCTAGCCGTTTGTCTAGTTGTTGCAAGGCGTTTTTCATGCGCAAACCCACTTTCGTGCATACTACCCATTATTATACAGGATAGGGCAGGGGAAGTCAAGCGTTTTGTGTCATATCCTACTCGTACAACTTTCCCGCTTCTTTTCGCATTAGCACCCCATCTTGTTTCCGCATAGAATAACATGATACCCGGTATAGAAATGAGAAGTACTATGCCCCCATTACATAGAAAACCAAACAGATCATGCGCCGCCGCACAGGGGGCTTGCTGCGCTTGTTGCCCGCAACCCGCAATGCATTGCGGCCCCATGCCTGCCTATGTATTCATCGCAGACGAATGCGGCACCGTGCACGTGGTTGATCCAACACTCAACGATATCGTTGCCTGCGTGCAGATGGATTGCCCCGCCGGCATGGCCATTGACTGCGACTTGCGCAAACTCTATATCACAGACGAGCTGGGGACGACACTGACCGTGCTTGGCTCGAATAATTTGCAAGTGTTGCATTGTGTTGCGCTGCAGGACGACTGTCACGACGTATGCCAGCCCATGCAACACACTCTGAGCAGCCTTAGACTGGCCTTTAATCCCAACGATCACCACGTGTATATTCCTCAGCCGGGCAGCGGGCTGATTGCTGCAATCAACGGTTTTCATGATTGTGTGATGGACTTCATACCGGTGGGTGGCTGCCCGGTGGCTGTGGCGGTCAACACACACACAAACTTGGTGTATGTCGCCAACCACACCAACGAAATTCCAGTCATCAACAGCAACAACAACGATTTCTTTGCCAGCATCGCACTGCCCGGCGACGCCGGTGTGACGGACTTAATCGTGGACAGCTGCGACAATCGCATTTACGCCCTGCGGGACGACGGCAGTATGGCGGTCATTGACGGCAAGACAAACAATCTCATTAAAAGTTTTTCGCCGGCCGAGGGCGCCTCCGCGCTTGCGCTGGATCAATCCATTGGGCTATTGTTTATCATCAACGCCGCGCGCAACGCCGTGCTGGTCTACGACATCTGCACTCTTGAGGAAATCGGCCGCTTGGATATTCCATATGATGCGTGCCAGTGCTTTGCGCAATTGGCGGTGAATACACGCACTCACCTAGTTTACATCAGTGACCCATGCGCCGGCAAAACTTACGTGATGGACGGTGGTCTCAATGTGCCCATTGCGGAAATTCCCGCCGCAGGGCACAGCATGGCCATTCACCAATGCATGCACAATTGCCCGGTTTGCCCGCGCAGATAAAATTCCATCGCAAGCTTACCGCCCATGGGCGGTTTTTTTGCTACCAAAATTCCCTCTTTACAAGCGCGCAAAAGTATGCTATAATATGGACAAAGTGAAAATGAGAGGTATTATATCCATGAAGAAAATTAACGTGGCAGTCATCGGCTGCGGCAACATTGCAAAAGGCGCACATATCCCGCCATACGCGGAAAACCCCAACGTCAACATCACCTATTTCTGCGATATTATTCCCGAGCGCGCCGACGAAATGGCCAAAGAATATGGCGGCACAGCGGTGTATGACCATAAAGAACTGTTGCACAAAGAAGACATTGATGCGGTGAGCGTGTGCACGCACAACGATAGTCACGCACCCATCAGCATTGACTTCATGCGGGCCGGCAAAGACGTGCTGTGCGAAAAACCTGCCGCACGCACCCTTCCGGAAGCTCTTGAGATGCAGAAAGTGGCGCGTGAAACTGGGCAGATTCTCAACATTGGTGTGGTGAACCGCTTTGGCGTGTATAACAACGCCGTGAAAAAAATGATTGAAGACGGCGACTTGGGCGAAGTCTTCCATGTATATGCCAGCTTTCGTGCGCACCGCAGCATTCCCGGCTTGGGCGGCGATTTCACCACCAAGGCGAAATCAGGCGGTGGCGCACTGATCGACTGGGGTGTGCACTACCTTGATCTGATTTTGTATTGCTGCGGCGAACCTGAAGTAAAAACCGCTTCCGGCCAAGCGTTTAGCAAACTTGGGGTAGACATGAAAAACTATGCCTATGAGAAAATGTGGGCCGACCGCACCATGAACCTCGATGGTACCTACGACGTGGACGATTCCGTCACGGGCATCGTGCGCACCACAGGGCCAACCATCAGCTTTAATGGTGCTTGGGCACAAAACATTGGCAAAACCGAATCTTTCATCGACTTCATGGGCACCAAAGGCGGCATTCGCCTGAACTACTGCGGCGATTTCACTTACTACACCGCCCGCGACGGCAAGTTGGTTGAAGAAATCATTGATGACCTTGACGCCGGCAACTTCTACTTCAAAGAAGTTGATTCGTTCGTTGAATGCGTGCAAACGCGCCAGCTTAACCAAGCGCACATTGACCGCACCATCGCTGCCAGCAAACTCATGGATGCGATTTATCGCAGCAGCGATGCCGGCAAAGAAATTACGTTGTAAGTTACGAGGAGTTTTAGATGTCCCAACTAAAGTATCCCCGCGCGATTCTTAAGCTGTCCGGCGAAGTGCTGGGCGGTGGCGCGCCGGGCATTAACCCGGATACCATGCGGCCCATTTGCCAAGCCATTAAGGCCTGCGTAGATGCAGGCGCGCAGCTAGGCATTGTCGTGGGCGGCGGCAATTTTTGGCGCGGTAGAACCAGCGGCGACATGTGCGCCGTTTGGGCCGACAAAATGGGCATGCTGGCCACCATGATGAACTCCCTTGCGCTGGATGATGCACTGGAATGGGTGGGTCAACCGGTGCTGCTGCAATCGGCTTGTGTGATGCCCCAAGTGGCCGACTGCGTGGACAAATGGAAGGCTATCGAAGCCATGGAAGCCGGCAAAGTTGTCGTCTTCGGCGGCGGCACGGGCAACCCGTTTTTCACCACCGACAGCGCTGCGGCCTTGCGTGCGGCGGAAGTTGAAGCCAATGTGGTGCTCAAAGCCACCAACGTTGATGGCATCTACAACAAAGACCCGAACAAGCATGCCGATGCCGTGAAGTACGACACGCTTACGCACGATGCTATTTTGGAGCAACGCCTTAACGTCATGGACGCCACCTGTGCGGCGTTGTGCCGCGACCAAAACATCCCCATGCTGGTGTTTAACTTGGCTGACCCTGCAAATATTCTGCGTGCCTTGCAAGGTGAGAATGTTGGCACAGTGGTAGCAAATGGCACATGATATTTTTGGAGTGGGCGGCTGACAAACCGCATGACATTTCCGTTAATTCTTTGTACTCACATAAATAATTTATTCTTGGTCACTACAGCCTCGGCTGTAACGATAAATCTTTAGGAGGACTACGTATGAAACACACAAAACGCCTGCTGGCAGTGGTGCTGGCACTGACTTTGGCCATTGGCTTGGCTGTGCCCGCTATGGCCAACAACGCCACCGTTACCCCCAGCCAACCCACCGGCAATTTCCTCATCGACACCTTCACCGGTTGGGCCGATGACATTGCACAACGCCTCATCAACAACGTGCCCGCCACGCAACTGGCTGCCTGTGGTGATGACGCATGCATCTTTGACCTAGTGTGGCGCAACATTCGTCCGTGGGTCATTGGCGGTGGCATCCTCTTTGTGGTGTCGGCAATCGTCTTGGTTGTGGTTATTGTGCTTGCTATCAATCACTTCGGCGGCAACAATGGCAACGACAACTACAACGACTGCCGGGCCTAACAGCACCTTTGGCAAAGCCCCTGTTTTTTAGCAGGGCGGCTTTGCTATGTCCATGAATATTAAACGAAAAGAGAAATTTCATCATGAAGCATACAAAACGCCTGTTGGCACTCGTATTAACCCTAACTTTAGCTTTTGGGCTGGCTGTGCCCGCCATGGCCAACGTCACTGCTCCCGCCGAGGTGCTGCAAGCCACCGCCACCTCCTGCGATGATATCGGCTGCATCCTTCAGTCCATTTGGCAAACCCTGCGCCCATGGGCAATTATAGGCTCTATCGTTGGCATTATTCTTCAAGTTATTTCACTGATAGTCATCATTGTGCTATTCTAAATGCCTCTCACATTTAAGGAGGAACTCAAGCATGAAACACACAAAGCGTCTGCTGGCGGTTATGCTCACATTGTTGCTGGCCTTTGGGCTGGCTGTGCCTGCCATGGCTAGCGTTTCTGCGCTGAGCACGCCAGTTATAGAAAATGAAGGTATTTGGCGAGCCATCATATCGTTCATCATGCTCGCTGGCACTGCGCTGATTGGCGCGTTGGCCATTGTGCTGCCAATAATTGTATTCATCATAGGGTTTGTGGCGCCAATTGCACTGATTGTTTGGCTGGTGAACTTGGCCGTATCGTAACGCCTGCGGTAGGTCCGCTTCGCGGTACATTCATCACGCTGCATCAAAAACATACACTTAGGAGGAAACCATGGACGATTTCTTGAAACCCGCACAAGACAAAATGGCCAAAAGCGTGGAAGCCATGAAAAATGAGTTCGCGGCTATCCGCGCCGGGCGTGCAAACCCCGCGGTGCTCGATAAGCTGCGTGTAGACTACTATGGCACCCCCACGCCCATTTCGCAAATGGCAGCAGTTAACGTGGCCGAAGCCCGCTTGCTCACCATTCAGCCCTGGGATGTCAGCACCATCAAGCTCATCGAAAAAGCCATTCAGACCAGCGACATTGGTATTAACCCGCAAAACGATGGCCGCATCATCCGCTTGGCTTTTCCACAGCTAACCGAAGATAGCCGCCGCGACATTGCCAAACAAATTAAGCAAATGGCCGAAGGCGCCAAAGTTAGCGTGCGCAACACCCGGCGCGACACCGTGGATAGACTAAAAAAAGCGCAAAAGGCCGGCGAAATCACCGAAGATGATTTGAAGGTGGACGAAAAAGAACTGCAAGACATCACCGACAAATTCGTCAAAGAAATCGAAACCCTGGCCGCCGCCAAAGAAAAAGAAATCATGGAACTTTAATGTCGCTTCGCTGTGCTTGACTACACATTTTGAGGAGAATTATGCAACAGCGTGCTACCATTACAGAACAAAATCGCCCTGCGTTGCCCCGCCATGTTGCTATCATTATGGATGGCAACGGCCGCTGGGCAGCGCAGCGTGGCTTGTTGCGCAGTGAGGGCCACCGTGCCGGCGTGGATGCTTTTGAGCGCATTTGCGAACACGCGGCAGACCTCGGCATTGCTCACCTGACTTTTTACGCGTTTTCGGCGGAAAACTGGGCGCGCCCGCAAGGCGAGGTGGATGCCCTGATGGCACTGTTTCGCCGCCAGCTGAGCGAAGCCAAGCGCCGCCGCGTCGAAAATGAACAAAAGCGCTGGCGCATTCGCTACATTGGCGATTTGCAGCCGGGCGGCTTGTTACCTGCGGATATTCTCGCGCTGGTTGATGAAATGCAGGCCGAAAGTTCCATGCAGGATAAAACCGTGGTCAACCTCGCCATCAACTACGGTGGCCAGCAGGAGATTTTGCAGGCCGTTAAGCAACTGGCGCAAGCTTGCGCAACAGGGGAGCGCGACCCCGCTAGCCTCACCGAGCAAGACATCGAAGCCCAGCTTTACACCGCCGGGCAGCCGCCGCCGGATCTTATCATCCGCCCAAGCGGCGAGCAACGGCTCAGCAATTTTTTGCTGTGGCAAAGTGCGTATGCAGAATTTTGGTTCAGCGACATTCTGTGGCCGGACTTTAGCACGGCAGACTTTGACCAAGCCTTGGCGGACTATGCCAAGCGCAACCGACGATATGGAGGCGCCTAGCGGCGAGCAGTTGCTTCGCGGCAATTCATGCGAATAACGGAAAAACAGGAAAGTGAGTAAATCATGAGAACAAAAATCTTGGCTGGCCTCGTGGGCATGTGCATCATCATCCCCGCGCTCATTTTTATTCAATGGCCAATCGTAGACGTCTTATTGATGGTTTTCGCTGCGTTGGCGGCGTTTGAGCTGTGCAATGTCATCGGCATGAAAAACAAGCCACTGATGTGGGCAAGCACCGTGGCCGCGCCTCTAGTTGTGCTGCTGATGGCCCACCCTGCGCTGCGCCCATTCGAGCTGGGCATGTTCCCGTTGATGATGCTTGTGGGTCTCGTCATGGTGGTGTTGTTTTTGGCGCAGTTCAAAAAAACTACCTTCCAGCATTTGATGTTCGCTTGCACGGCCGCATTTGTTGTGCCTGCGGCGGCGTCAACATTCCTGCTGGTGCGTAATCTCTTTTTGCACGACGCCGGGCGCATTGTGGCAATCTTTGCGGTGCTCATTGTGCTCACCTGCGCCTGGTTGACCGACGCCATGGCCTACTTTTGCGGCAAAGCCTTTGGCAAGCGCAAGCTTTGCCCCAGCATTAGCCCCAACAAAACTTGGGCGGGCGCCGTGGGCGGCGTGCTGTGCACCACGGGTATCAACCTGCTGCTGACTGCTGCGTTTATTCAAATGGCAGGTTACGCCATGGATAATGTTGCGTTCATTCTGGTGGGGCTGGCATCGCTGGTTCTTTGCCCCATTGCCATCATGGGTGACCTGCTTGCCAGCACGCTCAAGCGCAATTTGGGCATCAAAGATTTCGGCAAGCTCATGCCCGGCCACGGTGGCGCCCTAGACAGATTCGACAGCTTTTTGCTGGTGGCACCCACCATGTGGGCTGGCATCACAGCGTTATATACTCTCTCGGGCGGTCTTCTATGAAACGCATAACTATTTTAGGCTCCACCGGCAGCATTGGCGTGCAAGCCTTGCAGGTGATTGATCGCCTTGGCTGGCAAGTGGTTGCCCTCACTGCACACAGCAATGAAACCCTGCTGCACCAGCAAGTGAAACAATTCAATGTGAAGCACTTCGCATGCGGCAACGCTGAAGAGATTGCGAAATGTGCCGCCATTCCCTGCGACATTGTGCTCAACGCCATTGTGGGCATTGCGGGATTAGTGCCCACGATTGAAGCGCTGCGCGCGGGCAACCCCGTGGCCTTGGCCAATAAAGAAAGCCTCGTAGCCGGCGGCTCGCTTGTGATGCAGTTAGCGCATGAAAAAGGCTTGCCCATATTGCCGGTAGACAGCGAGCACTCGGCCATTTTTCAGTGCCTGCAGGACAATAATTCACCCGCGAAATTGATTTTGACCGCAAGCGGCGGCGCGTTCTTCGGCAAAACGCGCGAGCAACTTGCGCAAGTCACCGCCGCCGACGCCTTGCAGCATCCCACTTGGAACATGGGCGCAAAAATCACCGTAGACAGCGCAACGCTATTCAACAAAGGCCTTGAAGTCATTGAAGCCGCTTGGCTGTTTGGCATGCACGTGGATGACATTGACGTGGTGGTGCACCGCCAAAGCATAGTGCACTCGCTTGTGGAATACAATGATGGTGCGGTGTTGGCGCAGCTGGGCGCGCCAGATATGCAACTGCCTATCCAATACGCGCTCACGTATCCTGCCCGGCTGCCCATGCCTGCGCAACGGTTGAACTTAACCGAAACGGGCACACTAACCTTTGAGGCCGTGGATCACGCAACCTTCCCAGCTATTGAGCTGTGCAAAATAGCATGGCGGCGCGGCGGTCTTGCCTGTGCGGCGCTCAATGGCGCAAACGAGCAAGCCAATGCGTTGTTTCGCCAAGGCAAGCTTGGCTTTTTAGACATTACCCCGGCGGTGCAGCAAGCCATGCTTGCCGCACCCGTTGGCAATCCCAACAGCTTAGATGACGTGTTTGCGGCCGATAAACTGGCGCGCGAACATGTGGATAACAACAGAAAGAGGTAAGCCTATCAATATCCTAACCACCATTCTTTCCATTCTTGTGGGCATTTTATTCTTCGGCGTAGTGATTTTGGTGCATGAGCTTGGGCACTTTTGGGCTGCCCGCGCCAACAACGTCAAAGTCATTGAGTTCAGCGTTGGCATGGGTCCACGGCTGCTGAAAAAGCAAAGAGGCGAAACCCTGTTTAGCCTCAAGGCCATACCCTTTGGCGGCAGCTGCCAAATGCAAGAAGACGATGGCCCAAGCGATGACCCACGTGCATTCGTGAACAAAAAATCTTGGCGCCGCTTCACTGTTTTGGCTGCCGGGGCAATGATGAATTTGCTGCTGGGTGTGATTATGATGGGTGTGGTTGTGGCGGCTTCGCCGATAGTACCAACCACCACGGTGGGCTATTTTCACCGTGATGCTATCACACACGAACAAGGCCTGTATACCGGTGATGTTATCACCCACGTGAATGGCCGCCGGGTTTATTCGCATTTGGACATTCAGTTTCTCTATATCCGTGGCGACCGAAGCACGGTGGACTTAGTGGTGCGCCGCGAAGGCCAACGCATCGACCTGCCCGGCATTGAACTGGCGCAACTGCCCCTAGCCGACGGCAGCGAAAATTATCATTTGGGCTTTTGGCAGGCACCCGCACCGCGCAGTGTTGGCCGCGTGCTGGCCAACACCTTCACCGAAAGCGCAAGCATGACGCGCATTGTGTGGCTAAGCCTGTTTGATTTAATCACCGGGCAGTTTGGACTCAACGACGTTGCAGGTCCCGTAGGTTTGGTGGTGATGGTGGGCGACGGCGCACAAAATGTGCAGGAGGGCATCGCCCAAGGCCAAAGTGTAATGCAAGCACTGAGTCCGCTGCTGTTTTTGGGCGCGTTGATTTCCATCAACATTGGCATCATGAATCTGCTGCCCCTGCCTGCGCTTGACGGTGGACGCATTGTGTTTGTGCTCATCGAAGCCATTGCACGCAAGCCCGTGCCCAAAAAGTTTGAGGGCATGGTGCACGGCATTGGCCTTGCCCTGCTAATGCTGCTGATGATCATCATCACATTTTCAGATATCATAGGACTCTTTAGGAGATAACCATGCAACGCAGAGTTTGTCGTTCAGTTAACGTAGGTGGCCTCGTCATGGGCGGGGGGGCGCGCATTAGCGTGCAAAGCATGCTCAACTGCCCGGCGCATGATATCCCTGCAAACGTGGCGCAAGCCAAGGCTCTGCAAGCCGCGGGCTGCGATATCGTGCGCATTGCCGTGCCGGATCAACCCACCATGCACACCATCGCTGCGCTCAAAGAGCAGTGCAACATGCCCGTGGTGGCAGACATCCACTTTGACCACCGCCTTGCCCTAGAAAGCCTGGCCGCCGGTGCCGATGCAATTCGCTTGAACCCCGGCAACATTGGCGGACAAGCACAGATGCAAGCCGTAGCAAATGCCTGTGCGCAACGCAGCGTGCCCATCCGCATTGGCGTGAACGGTGGCTCGCTTGAGAAAGATTTGCTGGCCAAACATGGCGCGCCCACCGCGCAAGCGATGGTCGAAAGCGCACTCAATCATGCGCAGCTGCTTGAACAATGCGACTTTCATGATATCGTCATCTCGGTCAAGTCCTCGCATGTGCAGCACACCGTGCAGGCCTATCAGCTCCTTGCGCAAGCCTGCGACTATCCACTACATATCGGCTTGACCGAAGCGGGAACAACTAAGATGGGTCTAGTAAAAAGTAACATCGCCATTGGCGCGCTGCTGCTGCAAGGCATTGGCGACACCATTCGTGTTTCGCTCACCGCAAACCCTGTGGAGGAAATCGCCGCCGCGCAGGACATTCTGCATGCGCTGGGGCAACAGCCGGGGCGCCCGAACCTCATTAGCTGCCCCACCTGCGGCCGCTGCAAAATTGATCTAATTGGTCTTGCCGCAGCCGTGGAAGAACGTCTTGCGAGCTGTAGAAAAGAAATCACCGTGGCTATTATGGGTTGTGTGGTTAACGGCCCAGGTGAAGCACGCGAGGCCGATGTTGGCCTTGCCGGTGGCGACGGTTGCTATGCGCTGTTTGCGCGCGGTGAAATATTGCGCCGCGTGAGCGAAGAGCAAGCCTTGGATGCGCTGATGAATGAAATAGAAAAACTGTAGAAAATTATATATACGAGGTCACCATGTCATTCGTTCCCCTGTGGATTTTCTTTGGCGATTGCCTGCCGGGTGTGGAGTTCCCCGCCGAAACGCAAGGGCTGCTGGTGCAGCCACAAATTAATCTGCAACAACGCACCATGCATCTTCATCTGCAGGCCCAACAGGCCGTGGATGAAAGCATGGTGCAAACGCTGTGCCGCAATGTGGCAAAGGCCACTAACTGCCGCGTGAGCTACAAACTGGACCAGCCCGCGGTGGAGAAAGACGAGGATATCCCTCTGCCGGATGCACCGCCGGAATTTTTGCACGATGAACCTGTAGGGGTGGCCATTGGCCGTCCGTACCTTGAGCAGGGTAATGTGCCCACTGCAGATGCGGACGCGCAATTCGCGCCCCTACATAACTTATCCTTCGCTTTCGACGACTCTAAGCTCCTGTTCGGCCCCAAAATCACCAGCGCACCCATCAGCATCGCTCAGGCCGACACCACCAAGGGCATGATTACCGTGGCCGGCGAACTGTTTGGCCTGCGTGACAACAAAACCCGAGACGGCAAGAACAAAATCATCACCTTCAATCTCACCGACTTCACTGGCAGCGTGGCCTGCAAGTTGTTTGAAAAAGCCGAGCACGCCGACGAATTGCTGGGCAAGCTCAAGAATGGCGCGGCCTTTTTGCTGCGCGGCACGGTAGAGTTTGACCAATTTAGCAAATGCGATGTGCTGCGGCCGAAATCTATCGCCACGGCTAGCGCTGTCATCCCGCAAGACACCGCCGAGCAAAAGCGCGTGGAGCTGCACCTGCACACCAACATGAGCGAAATGGACGCCCTGTGCGACCCAGCCACGCTCATTGAGCGCGCAGCAGCATGGGGGCACCGTGCCGTGGCCATCACCGACCACGGCGTGGCGCAAGCTTTCCCCGCGGCGGCACGTGCTGGTAAAAAGCATGGCATCAAAGTTATTTTGGGCATGGAGGCCTACTATGTGGATGATATGCCCAACGTGGTCAGTGGTCAGGGTTCAGTGGTCAGTTGTGGTGGCGAGTTCGTGGTGTTTGACTTGGAAACCACAGGGCTAAACGCCCAGCGCGACCGCGTGATTGAAATCGGCGCGGTGAAGTTTGCAGGCGGCGAAGTGCTGGGGAAATTCCAAAGCTTTGTGGACCCCAAACGTTCACTGCCCGAGCGTATCACAAAGCTCACCGGCATTACGCAGGACATGCTTGCCGGCGCGCCCGACGAATGGGAGGCCGCCCTCGCCTTCGCGGAATTCTGCGGGGAAGGTGCTGTGCTTGCCGCACACAATGCAAGCTTTGACGTGGGCTTCATGCGCGCGTTGCATCAACGTCACGGCGGCAGCTTTGACTATGCCTGCGTGGATACCCTCACTTTGGCACAAATGCTGCTTGACTTGAAAAATTACCGCCTAAACACCGTGGCAGAACACTTTCGGCTCGGCGCGTTTAACCACCACCGCGCAGACGACGACGCTCGCGTCACCGCACGCATTTTGCAAGAGCTCTTAAACATCGCCCAGCAACAATACCCCAACTGTGCTGACGACCTAGCTTGGCTGCACGGCAATGTGCGCGTGGCGGCGAAAGTTCCGCGGCCCGTGCACATGACCATGTTGGTGCAAAGCACCACAGGCCTTAAGAACCTGTATCAGCTCATTTCAAAGAGCCATACTGAGCATTTTTTTCGCAGGCCGCGGGTGCCGCGTAGCGTGCTGCAACAACACCGTGAGGGCCTACTGTTGGGCAGCGCATGCGAAGCAGGGGAGCTCTTCCAAGCCTTGTTGCGTGGTGCGGAAAATGAACAGCTGCTGCGCATTGCCGCGCAGTATGACTACTTGGAAATCATGCCGCGGGCGCACAACGCCTTCCTCAAGCTGCCGGACGAAGAACTTTGCGAACTCAACCGGCGCATTATTCATTTGGGCGATGCACTCGGCAAGCCCGTTTGCGCCACCGGCGACGTGCACTTTCTTGACCCGAAGGATGCCGTGTATCGCGAGATTCTGCAAACCGCACAGGGCTTTGACGACGCCGCCAATCAAGCGCCGTTGCACCTGCGCAGCACGCAGGACATGCTGGAAGAATTCGCGTATCTAGGTGAAGAGGCTGCCATGGAAGTTGTTGTCACCAACCCCAACAAAATCGCGGACATGTGCGAGAACGTGCAGCCCATTCCCGAGGGAACCTACACCCCAGACATCGCAGGCAGCGAAGACGCCCTGCGCAATATTTGCACGGAAAGAATGCAGGCGGCCTACGGCAATCCGCTGCCCGAGGCCGTTGTTGCGCGGCTTGAAAAAGAACTGGCAGCCATCATCAAGCACAACTTTGCGGTGTTGTATATGATTGCGCAAAAGCTGGTGAAACACAGCAACGACAATGGCTACAAAGTTGGCTCGCGTGGCTCGGTTGGCTCTTCCTTTGCGGCCTACGCCGCCGGCATTTCCGAAGTCAATCCACTGGCACCGCACTATCTGTGTAAGCAATGCCAGCACAGTGAGTTTTTTCTGGACGGCAGCGTGGGTTCGGGTTTTGATTTGCCACCCAAGGCTTGCCCGCACTGCGGTATTCCCATGCAACGTGACGGTCACGACATTCCCTTCGAGACTTTTTTGGGCTTTGACGGCGACAAAACGCCTGATATCGACCTGAACTTCAGCGGCGAGTGGCAGTTTTACGCCCACCGCTACACCGAGGAGCTATTCGGCGAAACACATGTTTTCAAGGCCGGCACCATTAGCACTCTAGCCGAGAAAACCGCCTTTGGCTATGTAAAAAAATACGTGGAACTCACGAGTAAGGACTTACCGCAAGCTGAAATGGAACGTCTGGCGCGCGGCTGCGAGGGCGTAAAACGTACCAGCGGCCAGCATCCCGGCGGCATGGTGGTCATTCCCGCACACATGGTGGCAGAAGACTTTACACCCGTGCAATATCCAGCCAACGATGCCGCTAAAGGCAAAACCACCCACTTGGATTTCCACAGCTTGCACGACACGATACTCAAACTTGACAATCTCGGACATGACGTGCCAACTATCTATAAATACCTCGAAGACCTCACCGGCATTGATATTGAGCAGGCTGATGTGTGCGACCCTCGGCTATATGAACTATTCACCTCACCTGCGCCGCTTGGCGTAACCGCGCAGGAAATCGACTGCCCAACCGGCACGCTGAGCCTGCCCGAAATGGGCACACCCTTTGTGCTGGGTATGCTGGGCGAGGCCCAGCCCAAATGCTTCAGCGACCTGCTGCAAATTTCGGGCCTGTCACACGGCACCGACGTGTGGCTGGGCAATGCACAGGAACTGATCAAAGCCGGCACCTGCACCATCAGCGAGGTCATCGGCACGCGCGACAACATCATGGTTTATCTCATGCACAAGGGCGTGCAACCGAAGATGGCTTTTGCCATCACTGAGATTGTGCGTAAGGGTCTGGCGCGCTTCAAGCTCACAGAAGAGCACATTGGCGCCATGAAAGACTGCGGCGTGGAAGACTGGTACATCGACAGCTGCATGAAAATCAAGTACATGTTCCCCAAGGCACACGCTGCGGCTTATGTCATGGCAGCGGTGCGGCTGGCTTGGTTCAAGGTCTACCATCCGCTGCAATATTACGCGGCCTATCTCACCGTGCGCGGCGAGGACATTGACACCCGCGCCGTGCTGCATGGCAAGGCTGCAGTGATGGCGAAAATCCGGGAAATCCGCGCGAAAGACCAGCGTCGCGAGGCCACTCCCAAAGAGCGCGCAACTATCCCCATGCTGCAAGTGCTCAACGAAATGCTTGCCCGCGGGGTGGAAATCCTTCCGGTGGACATTTATCTTTCCAACGCCACGCGCTATCTCATCGAAGATGGGAAGATTCGTCTGCCTTTTGCTGCGCTTGAGGGCTGCGGCGATGTGGCGGCCACCCAGCTTGCCGCCGCCCGCGACGACGGGGAATACCTGAGCAAAGATGAGTTCAAGCGCCGCACAAAAGTTGCCGCACCAGTGTTCACCCTGCTCGAGGAGCTTGGCGCATTCAACGGCATGAGCCAAAGCGAGCAAATGAGCCTGTTTGAGATGCACCTGCGGTGAGCTCCATCGCTCCGCTGTTCTCTTTCACAACCCCATAAATATCCAGCGCGAAGCGGAATAGGTTTTTTTGGTTCTTTTTTTGCAAAAAAAGAACAGAAAGGGAGGTCCCCATGACCACACACGAACGCATGACCCGCATGTTCAACCACAAAGAAGCCGACCGTGTGCCCATTATCGACAGCCCATGGGCAGGCACCGTTGCACGCTGGCACAGCGAAGGCATGCCCGCCGGCATGAACTGGGCGGACTACTTTGGTGCAGATAAACTCAGCGGCATTGGCGTGAACATTACCCCGCGCTATGAAGAAAAAGTGCTTGAAGAAAACGACCGCTGGCGCATTGTTACCACCAACTGGGGTGTGACGATGAAGAAGTTCAACGAGCTGGACAGCACGCCCGAGTTTTTGGATTTCACCATCACCACGCCTGAAGCTTGGGCTGACGCCAAGCGGCGCATGGCTGACCTCAGCGGGCGCATCAACTGGGCACAGCTGGCCAAAGATTACCCGCAATGGCAGGCCGAAGGCCGCTGGATTAGCGGGCAGTTTTGGTTCGGCTTTGATGTGACGCACAGCTGGACGGTGGGCACCGAAACCCTGTTGATTGCCATGCTGGAAGAACCCGAATGGGTGGCCGACATGTTCGACACATATCTAAACAGCTGCATGGCCTTGTTCGATGAAATTTGGGATGCAGGCTACCGCTTTGATGAAATCTATTGGCCGGACGACATGGGCTACAAGGGCACCACATTTTTTTCGCCCACGCTGTACCGCGAATTGTTGCAGCCCTTCCACAAAAAGGCTGTGGACTGGGCGCACGCCAAGGGGGTTCGCACACGGTTGCACTCCTGTGGCGACATCAACGCCTTGCTGCCAGATATCATCGCCACCGGCGTGGACTGCATCAATCCCCTAGAGGTAAAGGCAGGCATGGATGCCCTTGCCGTGAAAGCGCAATTGGGCGATAAGCTCACCCTGCACGGCGGGCTAAATGCCATGCTGTGGGATGACAAAGACCACTGCGTGGCGGAAATCGAGCGGCTTGTGCCGCGCCTGAAAGAGGGCGGCGGCTACATCTTCGCCAGCGACCATTCTATTCCCAACAGCGTGAGCCTGGAAAATTTTCAGGCGATTATGGCTGCGGTGAAGAAGCACGGGGCTTATTAACTTGACATTTTTGCAAAAACGGTGTATACTATACGCACAAGGAGGTGCAACAATATGCAACATCCAATGAACCCCGGCGAAACCCGCGAGCAATACGCAGCCCGTATGGAGCTGTATGCACTGCTGGAAGAGGGCAGAGCCTCCGGCAACGGCATGCCCGCAGGCGAGTTCTTTGCACAATTCTGGGAGGAAAAAGAAGTTGAATTTTCACAACGTTATCGTGCTGGAAGCCGCGCGTGACGATATTAACGAAATTTATGATTATATTGCCTACGAGCTAGGCAACCCAATTGCGGCAACGCGGCTCGTCTTGGCGTTCAATGCGGAAATTGAATCTCTGGCATATCACCCCAGTAGCATTGCACTGGTATATGACGAGAGATTGGCTGCCAGAGGATATCGACGAATGATAGTGGGGAACTATTTGATCTTCTTCATCGTTGACGAACAAAACAAACTCGTTGAAATAGAGCGCATACTTTACGGCCGGCGCGATTGGGCGAACATATTGACAAAGCCGTGAATGTCATGTATAATATAACTAGGATGGGCGGATGCGAATCCGCCCGTGTGTTATTTAACGAAAGCTTTGTGATTTAACGCAATAAATCAGAGCAGGGGAGACCATGCCATAAATCACCCCAACAAAACAACCACGAGGAGACAACATGAATGCTTTAATTTGCGAAAGGTGCAACAGCAACGACCTTGAGCTGACCGGCGGCCTGCTGATTTGCCAAGCTTGCGGCACCAAACATGTGCCCAGCCAGCAAGCTGCGCCATCGGCTGCTTCGCCAAATTCAAATTTCCCAGTCGGCACGGTATTTGCACGCTGGTCTGACGGCTATTTCTATCCCGGTGCGTTGGGCGAACAAGAGCAATTCGGCGACCGCACGCAAATACATTTTCTAGACGGCGACACCGCCATGGTGCTTGATGATGACATTCTGCAGCTAGACCAAGCCTTTGCCGTGCTGCAAATGGAGGGCAATTGGAAGCATGGCGGCGTGTTCTTCAAAGGCACTGTTGCGTCGCAAAACCCCATGGTCATGCACTACAACGATGGCGATGTGGAAATGATTCAACTGCGGCAACTGCGCGGCGCAAAACCCGGCGAAGCACCAAAACGCACTTGGCTAGAAAGGCTGATGTCATGAAACGTCACGACAAAATCACCCCCGAAGGCATGCGGGATTACTTATTTGAAGAAGTGCAGGCCTACGACAGCCTGCGCGATGCCTTAGCTGGCGTGTTTGCACAGCATGGTTACCGCCCGGTGGCCACGCCGCTGCTGGAATTCCACGATGTGTTTCGCCGCCACGCACACGGCTGGCTGGCCGACCGCATGTATCACACCAGCGACTCTCGCGGGCGGCTGCTTGTGCTGCGGCCCGATAACACCCTGCCCATCGCACGCATTGCGGCCACACGCCTGCTGCGCGAGCCGCTGCCGCTGCGATTGTGTTATCACCAAAGCGTGTTTCGGCGCTCGCAGATTTACGGCGGGCACGCAGACGAAAGCATGCAAAGCGGCGTGGAGCTGCTGGGGGCAAACGGCATGGACGCTGACTTAGAGATTCTCGGCTGTGCTGTGCAGGCACTGCGCGCAGCCGGTGCGCAAGGCTTTCGCATTGAACTTGGCCACGCCGAGATTTTTTCATGTCTCGCAGATAGCTTGCAGATAGATGAATCGCTGCGCGATGAACTGGCCGCAGCCATCGAAAGCAAAAACACACCGGCACTGAAAGCTTTGCTTGCACCGCATGGGGGGAAACCCGCGGCTGCAGCCTTGCTTGCGTTGCCCACGTTGTTTGGCGGCGAAGAGGTGCTGCAACACGCATGCGAGCTATTCACTGCGCCCTGTGCTCTTTCGGCATTAGACTACCTAGCCGAACTTTATGCGAAGTTGCAGGCACAAGATTTGCACGATTGCATCGACATTGACCTTTCGCTGGTGCACGGCCAGCATTACTACACAGGGCTTGTGTTTCGTGGTTTTATCGCGGGCTCGGGTGCCACAGTGCTTGCGGGCGGGCGCTACGATAACCTCATGGCGGAGTTCGGCCGCGATGCCGCCGCCGTGGGCTTTGCCATCGAGGTAGATGCACTGGTGGAAGCTGCAGGATAAAGAGATGACCGGCGGAGCAAATGCTCCGCCGTTTTGCTTTTAATCCCTTGACACCCCTCGCCGTGCATGGTATAATATAGTATCGACTATCCCAAAGGAGCTGCCATGAAAAAGCTTGCGTGCATGTTGATTGCTGTGCTGGTTTTACTGCCGGTGTTTGGCGTGAACGCAGACCTCATTATCGCTATCACAGTTTTATGCATTGTGCTTAGCCTTGCGTTGCTGGGCATTGTGCTGTTGCCGCTGTTCATTCGCCAACGCAAGCGCCTAAAAGAGCTGCAGAAGCATTAACACTAGAAAACGGAGTAATATCATGCGCCCAATCCGAATTGCACTGACCAAAGGCCGCCTAGAAAAACGCGCCGTTGCGCTGTTTGAATCCATGGGGCTTAACTGCGAACCCCTGCACAACAAAGGCCGCAAACTCATCTTACCAATGGGTGATTACGAAGTTGTGCTGGCCAAAGCCGCCGACGTGCTGACTTACGTCACCCACGGCGTGTGCGACATCGGCGTGGTGGGCAAAGATACCATTGCCGAGGGCGATGGGCGGTTCTATGAGATCTTGGACCTAGGCTTTGGCGTGTGCAAGTTTGCGCTTGCGGCATCCACGGGCGTGGATTTTTACGCAGGCCACCACCAACGCGTGATTGCCACGAAATATCCGCGTGTGGCAAAAGAGCATTTTGCCCAAAAAGGCATGGACGTCAAGGTCATTCAGATTGATGGTTCGGTGGAGCTTGCGCCGCTGCTGGGCCTCGCCCACGGCATTGTGGACATTGTGGAAACCGGCGCGACGCTGAAAGAAAACGGCCTTGCCGTCATCGAGGATATCATGCCCATTAGCGCGCGAGTGATTGTGAACCGTGCCGCGATGAAGCTGCGGCGTGAGGAACTTCAGAAATTGCTCAATGACATAGAAGGAGCACTGTAACTATGCTGCCGATTACGATATGTGATGGCCAACGCGAACTGGCCGTGTTCGATAAACTCAAAGCACGCGCGGGCGAAGTGGACGCCCAAGTGACCGCCGTGGTGCAGGGTATCATTGCCGATGTGCGCGCACGAGGCGACGCCGCACTGCGTGACTATGCCCGCAAATTCGACCATTGCGAACTGAATAGCCTAGAAGTGCCGCGTGAGCAAATCACAGCGGCTTATGATGCATGTGAGCCGAAACTTAAAGCTGCGCTGCATGCCGCGGTAGAGAACATCCGCGCGTTTCACGAACGGCAAAAGCAACAAAGCTGGTTCACCACACAAGAAAATGGCGCCATGCTGGGGCAGACTGTGCGTGGGCTGCACCGCGTGGGGGTTTATGTGCCAGCGGGCACGGCGCCGCTGCCCAGCAGCGTGCTGATGAACGTGCTGCCTGCACGCATCGCTGGGGTAGGCGAGATTATTCTGTGCACGCCGCCGTGGCAAGGCAAAGCCAGCGAGGCGATTCTGGCAGCTGCGCACATTGCCGGGGTAGATCGCGTGTTTTTGCTGGGCGGCGCGCCTGCCATGACTGCCATGGCGCACGGCACTGAAAGCGTGCCGATGGTGGACAAAATCGTGGGGCCGGCGAATATTTATGGCGCGACGGCCAAGCGACTGCTATATGGTGTGGTGGACATTGACATGATTGCCGGGCCAAGTGAGATCCTCATTGTGGCGGACGAAAGTGCCAAACCCGCATGGCTGGCCGCCGACTTGCTGTCACAGGCCGAGCATGATATATTGGCTGGTTGCGTGCTGCTGTCAACTTCGCAAAAAAACGCAGAAGAAACAGTGATAGAACTCGAAAAGCAACTGGCTGCCCTGCCACGGCGTGACATCGCCACACAGGCACTGCGCGACAATGGCGCAATCCTCGTGTGTGAGAATTTGCAACAAGCCATGGACTACGCCAATCAATACGCCCCCGAGCACTTGGAACTATGCGTGCAAAATCCATTGGAACTGTTGGGCGATGTGCACAACGCGGGCTCGATTTTTCTGGGACATTACACGCCCGAAAGCGTGGGTGACTACTATGCCGGCACCAACCATGTGCTGCCCACCGGCGGCACGCCACGCTTCTTTTCGCCGCTTTCCGTAGACGATTTTGTGAAAAAGACGCAGTTTGTGTATTACACCCGCGAGGCCCTTGCGGCCGCCAAAGATGACATTGCCGCCATCGCGCAGGCCGAGCAATTGCAGGCGCATGGGAATGCGGCGATTATACGATTTATGTGATGGGTGCCTCGTCGCTCCGCGAACCTTCCTCACCCCTCGCGACTCGGGGAGCTCCTTCCCGAGGAAGGAGCCGAAGCTTGTTTCTTCAAGTTTTGCTGTTGTTATTCTCTTAAGCCTTAGCTCCTTCCTCGGGAAGGAGCTGGCCGACCTCGGGTCGGTCTGAGGAAGGCTCGCGGAGCGACAGCCAGTATAACGTTACGCGATGTAAGGAGACACCATGCCATTTCAACTAAACGACAACATCAAAAACCTGGTGCCCTATGATCCTATTGAGGGCAACTTTGCCGTGCGGCTAGATGCCAACGAGTCGTTTTTACCCATGAGCAAGGACGAACAGGCCGCACTGCTTGCGGCACTCGCCAGCACGGACTTGCGCCGCTACCCTGACCATGCGGCGACGAAGCTGTGCCAAGCGGCGGCGGCGTTCTACGGCACAAAGCCGGGTCTGCTCACAGCCTTCAACGGCACGGACGAAGCGTTGTTCGTGCTGTGCAGCGCATTTTTGGGCCAAGGCAAAACCCTGTTGTGCTATCAGGCAGACTTTTCGATGTACCGCTTTTATGCACAAGTGGCAGGTGCAGAAATTATTGCGCTGCCCAAGCGCGATGATTTCACCATTGATATTGACGCGACCATCGAAGCACTGCGCGAGCACAAGCCCGCGCTGTTCATCTTCAGCAACCCTTGCAACCCAACTTCAATTGTGTTGGGCATGGACGACGTGCGCAAGCTAATTCATGCTGCGAATGAATGCGGCACATTACTGGTGCACGACGAAGCCTACATGGATTTCGCCGACCAATCACTGCTAGACGAAATTGAGCAGCACAGCAACCTGATTATTCTGCGCACGATGAGCAAAGCTGCGGGCATGGCCGGGCTGCGGCTGGGTTTTGCAGCAGCCAATGCCGAGCTCACCCGCGCGCTGCATGCGCTGAAATCGCCCTACAATGTGGGGGCGCTCACACAAGCCATCGGCACAGCTATTTTGTGCCAACCCATACGTTTGGCCGCAGACATCGCCGCGATACGAAAATCCTGCGATAAACTCGCAGAAAGCTTGCGCGAACTAGGCTTGCCGGTGGTTGGCTGCTCAGCAAACTTTGTGTTTGTGCGCGATGCAGCGCAATACTTCGAGCCGCTCAAGCAACGGGGCATCGTCGTGCGCTGCCTAGGTGACAACTTGCGCATCACAGCCGGATCAAATGAAGAAAATGCAGCGGTTTTGACTGCGTTGCGGGAACTGATATAGATGGGAGCAACGAATGAATCGTCCAACATTTGATGACCTCAATGCAGGGAATTACGCCGATTTTAACATGACGCTGATTAACAAATGGGTTGCGGATGAACAATACTGGGGTGCCGTGACCTCGCACGAGGATTATGTGAAGGCGCAAAACGGCGATTGGGGCGTTACCTTTATGGATGAAACAGAAATCCTTGTGCCCAAAGAATGGTTTTCGCCATTTATGAACAACAACCGCCTAGAGGGCGTGAACTTGCTGGGTCTTGCCGCAGGTGGCGGGCAGCAAATGCCTATCCTGCAAGCGTTTGGCGCAACCTGCACGGTGATGGATTACTCCGACGCACAACTGCATTGCGAGCAATTGGTCGCCGAGCGCGAGGGCTATGACATTAACCTCGTCAAGGCTGACATGACAAAAACTTTTCCGTTTGAGGACAACAGTTTTGACGTGATTTTCCACCCGATTTCGAATCACTTTATCGAAGACGTTGAGCATGTTTGGCGTGAGTGTCACCGCGTCCTCAAGCCCGACGGGCTTTTGTTGGCGCAAGTGTATAATCCCTGCGTGTATATGTTCGCGGATTACGACGAGGAGCAGGAAGATGCACAGCTGATTGCCAAATACAAATTGCCATGGAACCCACTGCGCGACCGCGCGTTATACGAAAGCTATGTTGAGCCAGATGACGATGAAAACTTAACATTCAGCCATTCGTTAGAAGAACAACTCGGTGGACAACTAAAGGCAGGTTTCGTCTTGACCGATTTGCGTGAAGAGCGACCCAAATGGGGTGGCTTATTAGGAGAATATATGCCTGTGGCCATTTACACGCGGGCAGTGAAAGCCACCTGCGGTGGGGCTCCTCGCTTCGCGGCTTAAGAACAAGAAAGGACACTACCATGATTACACGCAAAACAAAAGAAACAGACATCACCGCGGCGCTGAACTTGCAGGGCGGCGAGGTTGCCATCAACACCGGTGTGGGGTTTTTTGACCACATGCTCACCGCATTGGCCGTGCATGCGGGCTGGGGGCTAACCCTCACCTGTGTGGGCGACCTTGAGGTGGACGCTCACCACACGGTGGAGGACTGCGGCATTGTGCTGGGACAGGCCCTAGCTGAGCAGCTGGGCGACAAAACCGGCATTGCTCGCTTTGGTGCGGCGGAAATCCCCATGGATGAAGCCCTTGCGGCCGCAACCGTTGACGTGAGCGGTCGTGCGCTGCTGGTGTTTAACGCTGCATTTTCGCAGAATATCACGGGTGAGTTCGAGCTGTGCCTGTGTGAGGAATTCTGGCGGGCACTGGTGCACAATGCGGGCATTACGCTGCATTTGAACCTACGCTATGGCGCAAATGCCCACCATGAGGCCGAGTCGATGTTTAAAGCAGCTGCGCATGCGCTGCGCAAGGCTTTGCTGCCCAAAGCGGGTGTGCTGAGCACGAAAGGGCGTATTTAGTGTTGGGATTATTCCCCGGGCGGCGTAATCGCCGCCCCTACAGGTGGATATTTCTGAAACGTTGCATCATGCCGCAACATGTAGGGGTGGCGATTACGCCACCCGAAACTATAAAATCATCAAAAGGAGTCACCATGACATTCTACGAGCAGCGCGCGCAACGCACCAAGGCATTCCAAGAAGACCGATTCGGCATGTTCATCCACTGGGGGATATACGCCATTCCCGCGCGACACGAGTGGGTGCGCAGCCTAGAGCAAATTTCCAACGAAGACTATCAGCAGTTTTTCGACGAGTTCAATCCCGTGCATTATAATCCCGCCGAGTGGGCGGCATTGGCCAAAAAAGCGGGTATGAAATACGCCGTGCTAACCACCAAGCATCACGACGGCTTTTGCCTGTTTGATTCGCAGTACACCGACTACAAAGCAACAAACACACCCGCCGGGCGCGACCTAGTGCGGGAATATGTAGATGCGTTTCGTGCGGCGGGCATTAAGATTGGCTTCTACTATTCGCTTATTGACTGGCATCATCCAGACTACCCGGCCTATGGCGACGCCATTCATCCCATGCGTGAAAACGAAGCCTATAAAGATCGCCCCGAAAACTTTGATAACTATGTCGAATACCTGCACAACCAAGTGCGCGAGCTGTGCACTAACTATGGCCAGATTGATGTGATGTGGTTCGACTTTTCCTATGACGACATGGAGGGGGAAAAGTGGCAGGCCACAAAGCTCATTGAAATGCTGCGCGAGCTGCAGCCCACCTGTATCATTGATAACCGCTTGGGGCAAACGAACAAAGATGAAGCCTTGCTGGCCGAGCCGCCTTTCTACTCTGGAGATTTTTACTCGCCCGAGCAAATCATTCCCAGCCAGGGCGTGACAGATGCACTCGGTCGCCCGGTGCCCTGGGAATGCTGCATGACGCTAAACGACAACTGGGGCTATGTGGCCAAAGACAAGAACTATAAGACTGCACAAAATGTGGTGCACATGCTGGTGGAATGCGTGAGCAAAGGCGGTAACCTGCTCATTAACGTGGGACCCAACGCCAAGGGCGAGATTCCCAAAGAAACCGTTGCGGTGCTGCAAGAAGTGGGCGAGTGGATGCACAACAACAGCGACAGCATCTATGGCTGCGGCAGAGCAGATTTGCCCAAGCCCGAGTGGGGTCGCTACACCCAGCGCGGCAATAAAATTTATGCGCACATTTTTGAGCGCGGCACGGCTGCGTTCCGCTTTGATGACCTGCAAGGTAAGGTGAAAAAAGCTCGTTTGCTGATGGACGGCAGCGAATTGCAGCTGTTTGAGCCGTGGTATAGTAGATATCAGCCGGGCGCGTTCGTTGACCTCGGCACGGCGGACTTGCCCGAGTCCATGGGCACAGTGGTGGAGTTGGAGTTGAAATAATATGTTCCTCAATGGCTTTCGCATGACCGAAACGTACAGCAAAGATTACTTCACAGCGCTGCCAGCAGTGCGCTGCTTGCAAGGCATTGATATCTTTCGCTTCAACAGCCCCGTCACATTTTTTGTGGGTGAAAACGGCAGCGGGAAGTCAACGCTGATGGAGGCACTTGCCGTGGCCGCGGGACTGAATGCCGAAGGCGGCTCGCGCAACTTTAACTTTGCGACCAAGCGCACAGAATCAGGCTTGCATCATCACATTCAATTGGCGCGCAATGCACGAGAGCGCGACGGCTACTTCCTGCGCGCCGAAAGCTACTATAACGTGGCCACACACATCGATAAACTTGACGAAATGCCTGCGTTCTCACCACCACTCATCAACAGCTATGGCGGCACATCGCTGCACGCGCAATCGCACGGCGAAAGTTTTTTGGCGCTGATACAAAACCGCTTGCGCTGCGGGCTTTACTTCTTTGACGAACCCGAGGCTGCGCTTTCGCCCACCCGGCAAATGACCTTGCTGGTGGAGATTGACCGTTTGGTCAAGGCAGGTTCGCAGTTGATTATCGCCACGCACTCGCCGATTTTGCTGGCTTTTCCCGGCGCAGAAATCTACGAATTCAGCGAAGAGGGCATTGTACTCACGCCTTATACCGAAACGACGCACTACCGCATCACAAAGCGCTTTTTGAACGACACGCCGGGCATGCTGCGGCGATTGTTGGAGGATTGACGGCAATGAAACAATTCCCTACGCACATTGTTGCCGTGTTTGGCATTGTGGAAAACGAGCGCGGCGAAGTGCTGGTGCTCAAAAGCCGCCACCGCAACGACGCATGGCATTTCCCCGGCGGGCAAGTGGAAATCGGCGAAGATTTGTTGCAAGCCTTGCAGCGCGAAGCTATGGAAGAATGCGGCATTGAAATTACGGTGGGACGGCTGTTTTGCGTGAGTTCCAACACTAGCAGCTACCCGGGTTTTGGTGATTATGCGCATGTGCCGACAAAGGTGATGCTGGGCTTTGTATGTAAATATAGGAGCGGCGAATTGCGCGACAGCGATGAAACGCACAGTGCATGCTGGGTGCCGAAAGAACAGCCGCTAACCCTGTTTGCTGAGCCGTTTTTGACGCAGTACCAGGCTTACTTGGCGGGCGGCGTGCAGTACCATGCCTATGCCACGAAACCACAATTTGAATTACAGCGAAAGCAGGACATTACATGACCATCTTCCCCGCAATTGACATCAAAGGCGGCCAATGCGTGCGCCTGTTTCAGGGCAAGTTCGATACCGCCGAGCAGGTGGCCGAAAGCTACATGCAAACTGCGCTGGGTTTCAAACAAGCCGGCTGTGAGTGGATACACATGGTTGACTTGGATGGCTCGCTTGAGGGCAAGCGCGTGAACCAAGATATCTACTTGGATGTTGCCGCGAACAGCGGCTTGAAAGTGCAACTAGGCGGCGGCATTCGCACCATGGACGACGTGGATTTTTATCTGAGCAATGGCGTTGCGCGGGTGATTTTAGGCTCGGTTGTGGTGGATGACCCCGATTTTGTGTCGCAGGCCATTGCCAAGCACGGGGCAGAGAAAATCGCCGTGGGCATTGATGCCAAGCGGGGCATGGTGGCCACACGCGGCTGGCTTGATGTGAACGACATTCACTACATTGACTTGGCGCGCGACATGGTGGCACGTGGCGTGCAGTATATCATCTTCACGGATATCAGCAAAGACGGCATGCTGCAAGGGCCGAATCTCGACCAGCTGTGTGCGCTGCGGGATGCCGTGGACTGCAACATCACCGCAAGCGGCGGTGTGACGACCATTGACGACATTCATGCGCTGCGGGATGCGGGGCTGTATGGCGCGATTTGTGGGCGGAGTATTTATGCGGGCACCCTTGATTTGGCCGAGGCGGTGGGGGTGGCGTAACGCTATAACCCGCACCCCCAGTCGCCGCGCCTGCGCGAGGGCCGCTCAAGAAACGATTTTCTTCGGCTTTTGTTGAAAATTCCACATGGTTTTCGGCGAGCCGCAACCCCGGACGGCCTCCTCGCGTGCGAGGGGGCTCCCGCCGCAACGTGAGATGTTTCTTTTGCGGAGTTATCGCGGCGGGTGGGGGAGCGCGGTTTGATGATACCTGGAATTTTAAATTAGGAGGCACACATGCAAGCATTCAACAACCCGATAAACGTTGATGTGATTGTGATACATGGCGCACCGGGCAGCGGCAAAACCACCGTGGCACGTCTGCTGCATGAACAACTGCGTAGCCCTTGGTTTGAGTTTGGCTGGATCCCCGAATTTCAGCACCTAAACCCGCACACGAAAATTTCCTATGAACAAGAAGAACTCATCAGCTTTGAAAATCTCATGTTGGTTGCGCAAAATTATAATCGCCGTGGCTTTCGCAACGTCATTTTATCTGATCTGCGTAACCATTGCGTGGGGAAAATTCCGCAAGCGTTGCAGGGCAGTGACTATCGCATTTTCACCCTTTATACAGACGATGAAACCTGCAAGCAGCGCATTCTTAGCCGCGACAACGGCAATTTATACAAAGACTGGGAGTCGGCGCAGCGCATCAACCGCGAGATTTTGCAGCGGCCACTGCTGCCGAACGAACAACGCATTTGCTCCACGCATGCATCGCCGGAGGAAATTGCACAGCAAATATTAGGAGGCAACCATGCAAGCATTCAACAACCTGTATGACACCATCCTCGCGCGGCGCGAACAGCCGCAGGAGGGCAGCTACACTAACTATCTGTTTGCACAGGGTACGGATAAGGTGCTGAAAAAGCTTGGCGAAGAATGTGCCGAGTGCATCATTGCTGCCAAGAATAACGACAAAGCAGAGCTCACCCTTGAACTGTGCGATCTGGCCTTTCACGCCGCAGTGCTGATGGCGCAGATGGGCATTTCGCCCGAAGATATCGCTGCGGAGCTAGATAAACGCGCGGCGAAAACGGGCAACCTGAAGCAATTTCATCAAGTTAATAAGAACACTTAACAGGGGGTATTCGTATGTCCATCGGTCAAATCATCGGCTGGAGTGTGCTGGCGTTGCTAGCACTATTTGTGTTGATTTCGTTGATTCGCGCCATCTTCTTTAAGCCGAAAAAGCGTGAGATTCCCGCGTACCCCGACGAGCAGGTTGACGAAGCCCGGGCGGCGGCAAACCTCAGCGCTGCGGTGCAAATTCCCACGATATCGTACCCTGAGCAGGACAAAGTAGACTGGGCGCAGTTTGAGCGCTTTCATGCATTTTTGGAAAAAGCATACCCATTGGTGCACGCAACTTGCACCCGTGAAATCGTGCCGCCGGCCAGCTTGCTCTACCACTGGAAGGGCAAAAACAGCGACCTGCCACCCATGGCGCTGCTTGCGCACATCGATGTGGTGCCCATTGAAGACGGAACAGAACAGGACTGGACACACCCGCCCTTCAGTGGCCACAACGATGGCGAGTTCATTTGGGGACGCGGCACGGTAGATATGAAAAACCACCTGATTTGTATTTTCGAGGCGGCGGAAACGCTGCTTGCCGAGGGCTACACACCCGAGCGTGATATATACATTTGCTTGGGCGATGACGAAGAAGTGGTGGCTGGCGGCAACAGCGGCGCAAACAAAATCCGCGAGGCATTAATTGCACGTGGCGTGACCAAGCTTGCCAGTACATTGGACGAAGGCGGTGCTGTGTTGCCGATTCCCAAGGTGCTCGGCGTGCTGCCCGAAAGCACCCTAGCGGGCGTCGGCGTGAGCGAAAAAGGCTTTGCAGACATTGAAATTGCTGTGACTAGCAAAGGTGGGCATTCCTCCGCGCCGCCGAATCATACTGCCGTGGGCGAACTGGCCAAAGTGGTGCGCGACCTTGAGCGCAATCAGTTCAACAGCAAGCTGCTGCCGCACATGGTGGATATCATTGACCAGGCATCGCGGCGCATGCCAATTTATTTGCGGGTGATCATGGTCAATCACAAGCTGATGAAGCCACTGTTCCTAGCCGTGATGAAACGCATTCCGCAGGCGGCGTGCATGATTCGCACCTGCACGGCGGTAACCATGGCACAGGGCAGCCCCGCCAGCAACGTGCTGCCGCAGCGTGCAAGCATCGTGGTGAACTTTCGCATGATGCCGGGCACTAGCACTGAAGATGTCGTGCGACATATTCGTAAAGTTGTGCGCAACAAGAATATCGAAATCAAGGTGCTGAGAAACATTGAAGCTTCGCCGTTTTCAAGCACCGACAACCCTGCTTACGCGGCACTGCATGACCTGATTTTACACAGCGCGCCCAACGCCATGATTGTGCCTTACTTGGTGATGGGCGGCACCGACACCGTGTTCTACGAACCCATTTGCGACAACTGCTACCGCTTTTCGCCCTTCTTCATGCCCCTAGATTTGCTCATGCGCACACACGCGACTGATGAGTGTTTGGCGCTAAGTACCTTGGGCGATGGAGTGCGCTTCTTCAAGCGGTATATCAAAATGGCGGCGGATAAATCATGAATATCCTCATCGCGCCTGATTCCTTCAAAGGCACATTGACGGCAAAAGAAGTGTGCGAGATTGTCGCACAGGCCTTTGCCGGGCACAACACGCAGGCCTTCCCCCTCGCTGACGGCGGCGAGGGCATGGTGGCCGCGTGGCATGCAGCTTGCGGCGGCGAGTTGTGCACTGCGACCGTAAGCGGGCCATTTGGGCAGGCAGTGCAAGCGCATTACCTGCTGATGGCCGATGGCACAGCTGTGCTAGAATTGGCAAGCTGCGCGGGCCTTGAACTCGCCCGCCCGCATGGATTGAATCCCGAGTTGGCCAGCACAAGCGGGCTGGGTGAACTCCTATTGCATGCGCGAGATCGCGGCGCAAAACGGGTTATACTCGGCTTGGGCGGCAGCGCAACCAACGATGGCGGCAGCGGCATGGCGCATGCTCTGGGCTGGCGGTTTATTGATTCGCGTGGCGAAAGCTTTTGCCCCACCGGCGGCACGCTGCGCAACATTGCGCGGATAATCCCGCCTGCACAGCCATTTTGCTTGCCAATGCTTGCAGCCTGCGATGTGCAGAATCCGCTGCATGGCAAGCAGGGTGCGGCCTATGTTTACGCCCCGCAAAAGGGCGCAGATGAAGCCATGGTGCGGCGTCTTGACGATGGCCTAAGGCATTTGGCGAGCATCTTGCTAGGGGCGGAAATCCCAGGCAGCGGTGCGGCAGGCGGCACGGGATTCGGCGTGCTGGCATTTCTGGGCGGCAAGCTTAAGCCGGGCATTGACCTGCTGCTGGATAGCTCGAATTTTTCGCAACAACTTGCGCAGGCGGATCTGGTCATCACCGGCGAAGGCCGCATGGATGCGCAAACTCTGCACGGCAAGGCGCCGTTTGGTGTGCTCAAGCGGGCGCAGGCCGCGGGCGTGCCTTGCGTGGCAATATGCGGGCAGCTGCACGATGACACCGCGTTGCTAGCCGCTGGCTTTGCGGCGATTTATCCCTGCGTGACGCAAGACAAAACTCTGCACGAACTACAGCTAAGCTGCCGCGCAAACTTGCGCAGGGCAGCACATACATTACAGATTGATTGGAGAACAAAATGATGTTGAACATCGCAATTGTAGGCTTCGGCAACGTGGGCCGGGCGGCATATGAAGCCGTGCTGGCCGCACAAGACATGACCGTTCGCTGCGTGGTAGAAAGCCCGCAACTCACCGCACCGGAGCACATGAAAGACATTTGGCTAACAGATATTGCGCAGATTCATACGTACGGCAAGGTGGATTGCGCGCTGTTGTGCTTGCCCACACGCATTTGCCCGCAGGTGGCACAAACGCTGCTGGCCATGGGCGTGAACACCGTGGACGGCTATGACATTCACGACAGCATTTGGGATGTGCGCTGCGAGCTGGATGAGATTGCCAAGCAGCACGGCGCGCGTGCTATCCTCGCCGCCGGCTGGGACCCGGGCAGTGACAGCGTGGTGCGTGCACTGATGCAAGCCATTGTGCCGCGCGGCATTACCTACACAAATTTTGGCCCGGGCATGAGCATGGGGCACTCGGTTGCGGCAAAGGCAATCCCCGGTGTGGCCAACGCGCTTTCGATTACGCTGCCCACGGGCGCGGGCGTGCATCGCCGCATGGTGTATGTTGAACTGGAAACTGGCGCTACCCTTGAGCAAGTGACCCGCGAATTGAAGGCTGATGCATATTTCGCCAACGACGACACGCACGTGACGCAGGTGGATGACATCGCCGCGCTGCAAGATGTGGGCCACGGCGTGCAGATGACCCGCAAAGGTTCCAGTGGCGCGACGCACAACCAGCTGCTTGAGTTCAGCATGCGCATTAACAACCCGGCGCTCACCGGGCAGGTGATGGCCGCCTGTGCGCGTGCCACCGCCAAGCAAGCCCCGGGGGCATACACCATGATTGAGGTGCCGGTTGCGGATTTGCTGTCGGGCACACTAGAACAACATGTAAGGAGTCTTGTATGACCACTCATATTGTATTTTGGAAGCTAAAGCCCAAAAACATGGACGAAAACGCCACGGAAATCGCGCGGCGTATTGGCGCGCTGGTTGGCGTGGTGCCAGGTTTGCTTGATGCGACCGTGGCGCGCAACACCAACGGCGGCGAGTATGACCTTGCTCTCATCTCGCACCACGAAAGCATGCAGGCACTGCACGACTATGACAAGCATCCCGCGCATGAAGAGGTGCGGAAATTTGTCAGAAGTGTGGTTGACGGCAGAGCTGCAGTTGATTTTTAGCACCTGCGGTGCGGCTGCTTAAAATTCACATGAAAAAACCCACCATGCAATTTCTAAGCAGGTGGGTTTTGCTGTGTCGATAATCGTCCAGCGCGAAGCCGCGCGCCTACGCCACACCCGCAACCGCTTCCATCTGCCCACGCAGGCGGTCGATGATCTTCTTCTCCAGCCGCGAGATGTAGCTTTGTGAAATACCCAGCAGGTCGGCTACTTCTTTTTGGGTGTGTTCGCGCATGCCGTTCATGCCAAAGCGCATGTGCATAATCAGCCGCTCGCGCTCCTGCAAGCTGTTTACGCAGCGCACAAGCAGGTCGCGTTCGTCGTTTTCTTCCACGGTGGTGTTCACGGCGTCGGCGTCACTGCCCAGAATATCGCTTAGCAGCAGTTCGTTGCCGTCCCAGTCAATGTTGAGCGGTTCGTCAATGCTGATGTCGCCACGGGTGGGATTAACCTTGCGCAGGTGCATGAGCATCTCGTTTTCAATGCAGCGTGAGGCATAGGTGGCCAGTTTGATGTTTTTTTCGGGCGCAAAGGTGTTCACGGCTTTAATCAGTCCGATAGTACCAATCGAGATTAAATCTTCCACGCCCACGCCGCTGCTTTCGAATTTCTTCGCAATATACACCACCAGCCGCAAATTGTGCGTGATGAGTTTTTCGCGCACACTGAAGTCGCCTTCACGCAAGCGTTGCATGACGGCGGCTTCTTCTTCTTTGGGCAGCGGGTGCGGCAGTGTTTGCGGCCCGTTGATGTAGTAGATGTCGAACTTTTTTCGGCTACGCCACAAACGCCATTTTTTCCGCAGCCACGTGCGCATGTTTTTCATCATCATTCCCCCTGATATAATGCTTAGTGCTCAAGCATTGTCGCTTGCAAAATCGCGTGAACTGTTCCGTCGCCTAGGTTTTCAGTGGTTACGGCAACAATTGCGTTGGGCGTGGTTTGCTCTTTCGTGCCGCTTTTCACGGTAATTTTATCGCTGCGAAAGGCTGGCAGCAAGCCGCTGTGCCCCACGGCGTGGTATGGTATCTTGCGCAGGCGTGTGCGCCAGTCGTGCTCGGGCGGCAAGTCAAGTTCGGCGGTGAAGTACTCGTGCAGCTCGGCAGGCAAAAATGTGCGCAACGCTTGGTATTCCACCACCACCACGGGTGCACCGGTGAAGCCATCTGTGAGCTTGTTTCCGCTGTCGTAAAGCGCAGGCAAGGTGATACTTTGCCCGTCAACGCAAATGGTTGCCGTGCAGGCGTTGTTGCCGGGATGCCTGCGCCGCAGCAAGATAACCGCCCCGCGCATGGCCGCGTAACTCACACAGGCCAGCAGCACAAAGGTGATAAGACTGACGTTGAAGTACACCACGCCATTTTGCATGAGCATGCCCACTGGCCGCAGTGTGAGCCACAGCGCAAGCATGCTGCCAGCAAGGGCAAAGTTCATGCCAAAAAATGCGGCATAGCAGCGCAGTGCGCGCCGCCAGTTCCCCCAGCCGAATGCTACCCAAACAATCGCAGCGGCAAGTGCCAAGCGAATGAGCGCCTGCAATGTCCAGTGCAGCGGCGGCAAAAAAATCAGTAACGCTGCCGCACCGCCCAGCAATGCGCCGCACAATAAGCGCCAGCGCTTAGTCTGCACTGCTGAAAGCAGCACCGTGGCCGCTAGCAGCAGGTAGGTGACGAATATGTTCAACGCCAGCAGCACGTCAATGTAAATAACCTCGCGCAAAAAAGAGCCCCCCTTGCTGGGATGTCTCTATTATACACGGTTTGGCCGGGGGAGTTTGTCGAAACTCGTCTGTTCTTTTTTGAAAAAAAGAACCAAAAAACTTTAGTCGCTTCGCGGTGGACTATTCATGAAAAGATGAAGAATCAAGCCCCTAGGCTCCTTCCTCGGGAAGGAGCTCCCCGAGTCGCGAGGGGTGAGGAAGGTTCGCGGAGCGATTGCTAGCTTGCGGTTTGCACTTTCGCTGCATCAACTCACAATCCCGCGCAAATAAAAAACTCCCCCCTGCTCATACTAAGGACAAGGGGGTGCATTGTTTGCGTTCACGTTACGTCATCGCGTTTTTTTTGTTTCTGGCTGCCATGGGTGCCATCAGCGTTCGTATGGTAGATATCGCCGCTAACCCAACGCCGCTGCCGCACGGCACGCGTCAGCTGGCTGCCGCACACAGCCGTGGGGTGATTCTCGACCGCCACGGCAGACCGCTTGTGCATGCCACGGGGGTTGAGCATTTGGTTAACGAGCAACTGACCTTGGAATTCTTTGCTCGACACGCAAGCGAACAGCCAGCCGTGCACCTCATTGGTCATTTGGATGAAACCGGGCGCGGCGCCACGGGTCTGGAAAGCGTGTTCGACTACCTGTTTAATTATGCTGCCGGGCAACTGCGTGCGCTGGTGATGATCGATGCGCTGGGCACGCCGCTGCCGGGGGCAGCACCCATTGTGCAAAACGAAAATTATCTTTCGCCCGCCGGGTTACAGCTCACCATTGACCTGCACTTTCAGCGCGTGGCCGAGGAGGCCCTGCGACACTATCAACTTTACCAAGGCGCGGTGGTAGTGCTGTGCAATGCTACTGGCGAAATCCTTGCCTTGGCAAGCAGCCCCACCTTTGACCCAACGGACATCGCCGCAAGCTTGGCCTGCCCGCTGCAGCCCTTTTTCAACCGTGCGTTGGGGGCCTATGCAGTTGGCTCAACCTTCAAGACTTTCGTTGCCGCAGCAGCGTTGCAACAGGGTATCTCGCCTAATCACAGTTTCTATTGCGAAGGTAGCATCACGGTGGATGGCAGTGTGTTTCGCTGCATGCATTGGCACGCCCATGGCGACATGGATATGGCCAACGCCCTCGCACTGTCCTGCAACGTGTACTTCATTGACCTTGCGCGGCAGCTGCAATTGCAGCCCACGCTAGACTTGCTCAAGCTCTTCGGCTTTGGCGACGAAACGCCCTTGGCCGATGGCTTGCACGGCGCTGCGGGTAATCTGCCCACCATGCAGCAATTGCAATCCTCTGGGGAGCTGGCCAATTTCGCCTTTGGGCAGGGATTATTGCTGGCCACGCCACTGCAAATGGCTGCTGCCACCGCCGCCATCGCTAACGGTGGGGTCTATCGCTCGCCCACGCTCATCCAGGCTACCATTGATGCCTACGGCCAAGCCACGCCATTCCAGCATGAGCAGCACAGCCGCCAAGTGATTCCCTCTCAGTTGGCCGCACAGCTGCGTAACATGATGATTCTCACCGTGGATGAAGGCACCGGGCAAAGCGCGCGCCCTGCCAATGCCACTGCCGGCGGCAAAACCGGCACGGCGCAGTCCGGCAGATTTCACAACAACAGCGAAATTCTCATGACCTCATTCACCGGCTTTGTGCCCGCGCACAACCCGCGCTATACGATCACCGTGTTGCGTGAAGATGGCGTTTCAGGCGCCCAAGACGGCGGCCGCGTGTTCGCGCGCATTGCCAACGAAATCATGCCGGGCTTTTAGCGCGAAGTGTTCTTTTTTTGCAAAAAAGAACCAAAAAAACCTATACCGCTTCGCGGGGAGATAATTCAGTTGTGTAATAGTCTTGTGCGGTGTTCATCAACCAAGTGTACATCGGGTGGCAGGCGCGATAAACCTTGCGCAAATGCTCAATCAAGGCCTCAGCTTGCAGTAAGCTGAGGTCTTCGTTTTTGTGCCAAAACTGAAAGTGCTTGGCGTTAAGATAGGGCAGCAGGGCAGGGTCGGCTTGCTCAACTTTGGGACGTTTGTAGGACTCAAGCATCACTTCGCAGCCACCATCAATGGCGCACTGCGCGGCCTGCAAGAAGTCATCATCCATGCACTCACGCACGAACTGCATGAATTTGGGCTGCGGGTTATACGCGCACACGCCGCAGCTGAAGTAGCCCTCGGCAGGTTTAATTTCAAACCACATGCAGGGATAGAGATATGGGTCGATGTCGGCTTTGTGGCGCATGAACATCATCCACACGTTGTCGCGATACAGATGTTTTTCTTTGGTGAAGCGGGTGTCACGCCGCAGACGTGACATGGCTTTTTGCGGCAGCAAGCACATGTGCGGGTCAAGCGCTGCGAAGTCGTCGGCTAAGTCTTGCATAACTTGCGCAAGCGGCTCGAAGACCTGCTTATTCATCTGCGCCTTGTGGGCGTCGTAGAACGCTTTGTCGTTCTCGTGCTTGTTTTGGGCAAGCAAGAACAGAGCATCGGGAGTGATGCCGTTATACATATTGAAGCAACCTTTCTGCGGCCATTAAAATGCCAATCTTGGCCGAATGGAAGTTCAGGCCACCTTGCAGCCAAGCGGCGTAGGGTTCGCGCAGGGGAGCATCAGCGGAAAGCTCGATAGAGGCACCCATGGTGAAAGCGCCGGCGGCCATGATGACCTGACTATCGTAACCGGGCATGTCCCAAGGCTGGGGCTGCACGTGGGCATCCACAGGGGCACCGGCTTGCAGGCCTTGGCACAGCGCAATGAGTTTTTCAGGCTGACCAAGCGTGACGCTTTGGATAATATCTGCGCGCAGTTCGTGCCATGTGGGGCTGACGGCATAGCCCATGCGTGCGAACAGTGCAGCTGCAAACACAGCAGTCTTCAGGCTTTCGCCCACCACGTGCGGTGCGTGGAACAAGCCCATGAATAAATCGCGATTTTGTCCCAGCGAGGCACCAAGTTCACTGCCTAGGCCGGGTGCGGTGGCGCGATAGGCACACAGCTCAACGAGCTCTGCGCGGCCGGCGATGTAACCGCCGCTTTTGGCCAGCCCGCCGCCGGGGTTCTTAATCAACGACCCAGCAATGATGTCTACATCGGGTTCACTGCGCTGCACAAATTCGCCATAGCAGTTGTCAACGAACACAATGGCGTTGCTTTGACTTTTCGCTAAGCGAGCGATTTCATTGATCTCCTCCACACGCAGACTTGGCCGCAGGGTATAGCCCCGCGAACGCTGGATGTAAATCATCTTGGGCTGATGCGTAGCAATTGCCTGTGCAATGGCAAGCATGTCCGGCGTGCCATCGGCGGTGAGGGCAATTTCCTCGTAGCGCACGCCGAAGTCGGCCAGACTACCCATGCCGCTGCCGTTGAGGCCAATGACAGGCAAAATGGTGTCATATGGTCTGCCGGTAACACTGAGCATGCAGTCACCCGGCCGCAGCAAGCCAAACAGGGCCACAGCCAAGGTATGCGTGCCGCTGGCAAAGCTGTGGCGCACCAGCGCGGCCTCACAGCCCAGCACGTCAGCGAAGACTTCATCTAAGACTTCGCGGCCGCGGTCGCCGTAGCCATAACCGGTGGTTTCGGCAAAGTGGGTTTCGCTCACACGGTGACGCATGAAGGCCGCCAAAACTTTGTGTTGATTATGCTCGGTGAGGGCATCGATTTCGGCAAAGGCAGGGGAGATTTCCGCCATGGCTTGTGCGGCCAATTCACGCAGGGCGGGGCTAAAATTAAAAAAATTACTCATGCAAATAGTATAGCATGTTTTGCAGGGATTGTCAAATTGGAAATATTCTGCCATTGCATTTTAGGCCGCAGTATGCTATGATAGGTGCAGTAAAAGGAGGGATGTGCCATGAAGACTTTACGCGAAAGCATAACTTTAAAGCCCGAAAGTATTCGTCTGCTCAAACCCGGCGGCGCGGCACTGGTTTTGTTGTTTTTGGCGGCAACTTTGCTGTATTCCACGGCTGGGCATATGCTGGATTTCCAGTTTTCGATGATGGCGGCGCAACAACTGGCGCTTGGCCTGCGCGGCGGATTCGCCTTGCTTTGCTTGGGTGTGCTGTTCTTGGAGTCAGGTAATTTGCGGAAGGGCGACAAGTAGAACACGTTAATATTTGGTAACACAGATGAAAAATGGGGCAGGCCGCAAGAAAGAACTTGCGGCCTGCTTGACTTTTGCGCTGTGTCGTGCTAAGATGGAAGAAAGAACTGGAAAGGGTAGGGCAAGATGTCTGTTTTACAACAGCAGTTCATGCAGCTCATTGATGCATGCGACATTAACGACAGCGACAACGATTTGCTGGCGTTGCTTGGCGTGCCTGCACAGGCATCTGCTGTTGTGATGCCTGACGATGGCTTGGCGTTCACTCTGCCTGCATTGCCACAAGCAAAGCAAAAAAGACAATCCAAAGCAGTGCCTTGGGTTGCCCTTGCGCTGATGAGCGTGCTGTGCGTGGTAATACTAGGCGGCGCGGCCATGACTGCGCTGAGCGCAAACAGCGCGCGTGCCGTGGCAGGTTTGCGTGTGTTCCATGTCACTTCAAATTCCATGGCGCCCACGGCAAACAGCAACGGCAATGTGCAGTCCGGCTGGATGCGCGCGGGCGATGCGATTATCGTGCGCAATGTTGAACCGCAACACATTGCAGTGGGCAATGTGATTACCGTCGACCGCGGCACGCAGCAAGACCCGCTGACCCACCGCGTGATGGCTATTTTAGAAAACTTTGATGACCCCAGCGGCTTGGGATTCATCACCCAAGGCGACGCAAACCGCAGCCCAGACCCTCACGTGGGCGGCAGCCAAGTGATGGGCGTTACCGCGCTGCGCATTCCCCTTGCGGGGCATGTGCTGGGCTTTGTGCACGAAAACCTGGCCGTCAGCATTGGCTTGAGTGCGCTGGTGCTGCTTGGGTTTATTCCGCTGTTTGTAATTTTGCTAAACAACGGCAAGAAAAAAAACGCAAGTGAATCACTTGCGCAAAATGGTGCCGAAGGGCAGATTTAAATCACACGAAAAGCTGAACAACATTTCCGCATGCCGGGTAGCCTCAAGAGGTTGCCCGGCTTCGTCTTGCAGGTCGTTGAGTTGCAAGTCAACCGGTGGCTGGCCAGGCGCGACGGCTTGCAAGGCATCACCCGCAAAAGCACGGCCACGCTGCACAGCATAGCACCGACCGTTCTCGCAACGTTGCACAATGCCGATTGGCTCACTGGCGCGGATATAGCCGCTGATTTCGCTGATGTGCGCAGCCTCACCCGGTTTGGCAAAGGCAAAGCCGGTGCAGTATTCCCGGTGACTAACCAGATAAGGCTCGCGCAATGCCCAAGCGGGCACAGGCTGACCTTGCAGCGCGACGTCCAGCGCAGCGCGGTAGGCATTAACCACCACCGCAACATAGTATGCCGCTTTGGCGCGGCCTTCAATCTTCAGGCTGGTGATGCCTGCGCCCAGCAATGCCGGGATATGCTCAATCAAGCACAAGTCCTGCGCGTGCATGATGTGCGTGCCGCGGACGTCTTCCTCAATGGGCAGGTAGATGCCGGGGCGGGTTTCTTCCACCAAAGCATATCCCCAGCGGCAGGGTTGAGTGCAAGCTCCGCCATTGGCGTCCCGCCCAGTGAGGTAGTTACTGAGCAAACAACGGCCGCTGTAGCTGACACACATCGCACCGTGCACGAAACACTCCAGTTCAAGCTCACGCGGGATGTTGGCGCGAATTTGCGTAATCTCCTCCAAGGTGAGTTCACGCGCGAGTACCACGCGGCTTGCACCCAGCTCATGCAGGGCACAGGCGGTTTCGGCATTGGTTACGCCTGCCTGAGTAGAGATATGTATCGCCACGCCGGGGGCATACTTTTGCACAAGTTTCATCACGCCTAAGTCGCTGACGATGACGGCATCGGCCTTGGCTTGCGCGATTTGCTTGAGCCAAGCGGGCAGGGTAGCCATATCATCTGGGTGGGGGATAATATTGCAGGCCACGTAAACCTGCTTGCCTGCCGCGTGTGCCAGCTGCACAGCCTTGGGCAGCTCGTCCGACGCAAAATTTTTCGCGCCGCCACGCATGCCAAAATGCCTGCCTGCCAAATAGACCGCATCCGCGCCAAAGCGCAGTGCGGTCTGTAGGCAATCCATGTCGCCAGCGGGGGCGAGTAGTTCTGTCATGGGGAAAGACTCCTTTTCTGTTCTTTTTTTGAAAAAAAGAACCAAAAAACTTTAGCCGCTTCGCGGTGGACTTTTATAATGCTAATCTAGGTTTTTTGCGCTACTTTTTTTGCAAAAAAAGTGGCAAAAGCTTTGCGCCCGCAGGCGCTTAACGTAGTAGCCCTTCCAGCATCAGGCGTGAGCGTGTGCTTTCGTGTTCTTGGCGGGTGGCAGACAGATAAATCTGCCCGTTGCGGTCGTGCTGGAAGAAATAATAGTTGCTATCAGCGGGCCACAGGGCGGCTTCTATGGCGTCCATGCCGGGGTTACCAATGGGACCAGCAGGCAGGCCGGGACGCACATAGGTGTTATAGACTTGATTGATGGAGGCTAGCATGCCGCTTTCCACGTGCTGCGCCACGTTGTTCATGATATAGTGCTGGGTTGCTTCGCTTTGCAGGTGGGGAAACTGGCTGGGGTTGTTCAGGCGGTTGTGGAACACACCGGAAACCTGCCGCATTTGCTGCGCATTTGCTGCTTCCATTTGAATCATAGAAGCCAAGATGATAATTTGATCAGTGGTCATGCCAAGTTCGGCGGCACGGGCAGCGTGTTCGTCGGTCCAGCGGCGGTTGAAGTTATCAAAGAAGCGCCGCAGCACGCTGTGGGGGCTTTCGTTAACGAAAAACTCATAGGTGTCGGGGAAGAGATAACCCTCTAGGCGGAAGAAACGCAGACTGGTGTCGCCGAGATTATTGATGAAGTGATAGTCAAATTCGCCGCTGTGCATGGCACGCATCAGGCTGTCACGGCTGACCACGCGGTTATCATGCAAGCGGTCAAAAATTTGCCGCGCGGTCATGTTTTCGTGAAAATTGACGGTAACGGTTTGATACACACCGCGGCGCGGGCGCATGCTATCCAGCATTTCCTCTAAGGCCCAGCTAATGCACACCATGTGCTCACCTGGTAGATAAATAGGCGCAGGCGGGTTGACCACGTTGCGGTTAACCAGCCAGTAGGTAAAGCGGGCGTAAATCTGGCTAATCCAGCGCTGTTGAATGAGACCCTGCTGTGCCAAAATGTCAATAACTTCGTCTGTGGTGGCGTTGTGCGGCAACACCACGCTCACTTCGCGGGTGTTCAGTGGATCTTTGCCGATGGCGAAAATATCACGCATGGCGGTGATGCCCACATACGACAGCACAATGGACAAACATAGCGAAACTATGACCAAAATCATCGCAGAGGATAGGCCGCGTTTGTTGCGCTTTTTCGCCGGTTTTTTCGGTTTACTGCTGCCTGCATTGGCCATGGTTTGCGGGCGTGCAGGTGCGGCAGGTGGCGGATTGGAAAAATATACCTCGCCCTTGGGCTTGGCAGGCACAGGAATATCATCCGCTAAATCAGAATCCGCATATAACAGGTCGTCATCATCAAAGTTGATGTCGAGCTTAAACGGCTCTTGCTGGCGCCGCGGCTGAAAGCCGTTGTTATTGTTGTCCATACTGTTCTCCTTCAGTAGCCACCACATCCACGGGGTAGTCGTGCGGACCGGTGGGAATTTCACCTATCATCGCGGCATAACAAATGCCCAGTGTGCTTCCTTGAAAGTTTGCCAAAAATCGGTCGTAATATCCGCCGCCGTAGCCCAATCGGTAGCCCTGCTCGTTAAACGCTAAACCGGGAACGAGAGCCAGTGCCAAGTGCTTAGTGCTAAGTGCTAGGTGATAAGGTGGCGGCTCGGGAATATTGTGTGCGCCGGGCACCAGTTCATTTAATGCGTGTATGCGGCGGAATGTCATCACACGAGTTTCAGGCGTGCAGCAGGGGAGATAGAGTGCTTTGCCTTGTGCGAGGGCGTGCTCAAGTGCGGACTTGATGTCTGGCTCGGTGCCGATGGGGAAAAACCCTAGGATTTCATTGGCTTGAATGAAAGCGGGATGTACAATTATCGCTTGGCACAGTGCGGCATCTCGGGCTTGCTTGTTTGGCATGGCACTGCGTTGGGCTAATAATTCGCGGCGTAAGGCGGCTTTGTTCATAACTACTCCAACGTGTATTCCAAATAGGCTTGTCCTTGCGTTTGTGTGAGCCATGCGTGCGCTTGTTCATCCAAGGGTAGCAGCATGCCGCCGAAGGCATCACACGGGGATAAATCGCGGTTAACCAGTTTAGCCTCTGCTTGCAGATAAGCCAGCATGGCGGGCGTGAACTCGAACTTGCCCATGCCGCAATCTTGCTTGCGAAAGGCGGACGCAAAGCCCTGTTTGGCGTAATAGGCTTGCAACTGCGCGGTAGCAGGATACAACGCAAGGGCGCTTGTGCCACTTGCGGCGTGCGTGATGAGCTGTTGCGCCAAGCCGCGGTTGCGATAATCTGGTAGGGTGGCCACGGCGTAGACGTAGTCTGCTGCGATGCTTGCGGGCTGCAATGCGCCCGGCAGCAAAAACAGCACGCTCACCAGTGTGTCGCCAGCCCAACAGCCAATGCCTTGGCAATGGGGAAAAGCGTGTTGCCAAAAGAAGCGCACATAGTTTTCGCTGTCGCCAAAGCAGGTTTGCCACACGTGCAGCACCTGTAGGTAATCATCGTAAGTGAGTTGGCAGATCATAACGCAAAGACCTTTCATCTTGCACAGTCTATCCGAGAACACAGCGAAGCGGCTAAAACACCGCCCGATATTTTTCTAGCAGCATGGCCGGGTGGTAGCTGAGCTTGGCTTTGCGCAGGCCTTCGTGGCCCAAGTCTTCTTCACGGTTGATGAACTCGAATTCATCCAAGCTGTGCTGCGCAAAAGTGCGATTGATCATTTGATAGGTGCCGGTGTAGTCGGCATAGGCTTTTTCGTAGTGCGTGCAAAAGGTGTTGGCACTAAGCGGTTCACCCATGGTAAAGGCGATGATGCGGCTGCCTGCGCCGTTTTCGCGCAGCACGGCACCACGCATGCCAAAGGCCTCGAATTGACTGATGCTGCGCTCGAAGGCCACGAGTTCTTCGTCAAAGCCCTCGGGGTTGCGTTCGCGGTTTTCGGCAGCCCAAGCTTTTTCCATGGCAAGAACTTCGTCCAGCATAGTGGGGGTGATCTCTTCATAGTGCCAGCCGGGGCACTCACGCATAAAGCGCGCCACGTGATTGCGCTTTTGGTGGTATTTCTTGCCTGCAAGCTCTGCTAAATCGCTTTGGGCATAGATATAATCGAAGTCATCCTGTGCGCAGCGCTCAAGGCAAAACTGCCCGGGGGCGGCGGCCTCTAGCCGCGGAATGTCATCCTCGGTGATGCCGTAAAGCGTCAGCGGGTGCCCGCAGCGGGCGGCGTCGGCCTGCAACAAATCGAGCACTTCACGCAAATCGCCCTGCCCAATGGGCATGCAGTGCACCGTTTGGTTGCGGCTGCGCGAGATGAAAAACTCGCCCACCTGCGCAATTTCGGTGCCATATTTCAGGCACCAGGCAAAAATGTTGCCGAAGCAGAATTCACAGCCCACGCGGGCGGCGTTGTGCAAAATCGGCTGCGCCCAAGTGTAGTCTTGCGCGGTGGGTTGGTGAAAGCCCAGCGGGTTGGCGCTACAGGGCAAGGCAGGGTCGGATGTGGTTTGCGATGCTATCATGAATCTCCTCAATACTTCGGATTGTATTATTTTCTGCACAAGGGATGATGTGCCAACCGTAGTGCGCGGCGGCAGCTAGGGCGGCTTCGCGGCACAAGGCAAGGTAGTCTCTGGCGCTTTCGTGAATGTCCTGCGCGCCCCGCTTGCCGGTGAGCATGTGCGACAGCGCGGTGGGCATGTCGAGGTAAAGCACCAAATCGGGCTTAGGCAAGCCGAGCTTATTATACTCGGTGTCCTCAAGCCAAGCAAAGTAGTCCGTCCATTGCTCAGGCGGCAGCTTGCTTGCCTGATGATAAGCATTGGACGTGGTGTAGCGGTCGGCCAGAATCACGTGGCCGTCGGCATAATCTTGCGCCCATTTGAGCTTGTAGTTTGCGTAGCGGTCCACGGCGTAGAACATCGATGCGGCATAGGCGTTAACATCACCCGGTTGGCTGCCAAAACGCCCGGCAAGATATTGCCGCACCAGCAGCGACGAGTCGTCGTCGTAATCCGGCAGCTTAGTGGTGAGTGGGTTTGCGCCCTGCGCGGCAAGCCATTGTTGCAGCAATGCCAGCTGCGTGCTTTTGCCGCTGCCGTCCAGACCTTCAAGAACAATCAGCATGGGAATAATCTCCTTATACCCAACTATTATACCACACCTGCGGTGAGCTCCGTCGCTTCGCTGTACATTAATCATCTGTATCTAAAATCTAGCGTCTAGTGTCTATTATACCATATTTTTGCGCAAATTGCAAGCCCTTGGCAAACAGAAAAAACCCGGACGAAAAGTCCGGGTTTTGTTGAGTTAAGCTGCTGTTTTCCAGCGCTTGAGCGTGGGCAGGCCTTCTTGGCATTGAAGCAAAGCGTCTGCGCGTTCAAAGCCAAACTCGTTTACCATGAGTTCCGTGCATTGCGCAATTTGCTCCGCAAGGGTGAGGTCCGGCTGGGTGAATGCGCCGTTTTCATAGCAAAACTTGCACCAGTCCGCGCTTTTGCTGCCATTGGCCTCCAGACCATACATTTCGTCGGTTTCGCCCATGGGCATGCCACAGCTTTCGCAACATTTTTCGTTTTCCATCATCAGTTCTCCTTTGTTGTTTTTTTGTGTCTCAACACAACACCAGTATAACATACTTAAGATGACAACTGTGCGTCATGTTTGGCAAAAACTTTTTTTGCCAGCAGCACCAAAACGATGAGGGCACGCTGTGCGACATCTGAAGCACTGGATGACAAGTGCTTTGTTTTCGATTTTGAAAAACTGAGAACAGCCTTTTTTGTCGAACGAGGCAATGTCATCTAGCGCGCCGCAGGGGCAAGCTTCAACGCATTTGTTGCAATTGTCGCACATGGTTGATTGCAGTTTTACATCTGGTGTCAGTTGTGCGTCAGTCAGCATAGCGCTAAGCCAAAGTAAATTGCCAAACTGCGGGCTGGTGAGCAAATAATTCTTGCCAATCACTCCAAGCCCGGCTAGCTCCGCAGCGTGTTTGAGCGAAATGGTGCCAAAGTGCTCTTTTCTTCCTTCACCCTGCACCCATTTGCCGCCGGTTGCGCTGATAGCTTTTGTCTTGTACCCGTCAGCTTTGATGCGCTTGGCAACTTGCTTGGCCATGTCTGTCATGGTTGCGAGCATGGCATTGCGGCTAGCGGTATATTCGGCTGCATCACCCAGCACTTGTGGCGAAGACGCAGCACCCAACACAATGACGGAAGCACAGCCCGCGAGCACATCGGTGGGTTTGAAGCCAGCCGGCGCTAATCCGAAGTCCGTCGCAGCGGCGATGCCAACCACGCTCGCGCCTGCGTTCACGCCGTATTCTTTTACGGTTTCGCTCGTTAGCATATTATTGCACCTTCGTCAACGTTCTTTCAACAGTGTAGACATGCGACTTGCAAAGCTTGGGGTTGAAGTTCATGAACGAATAAAAATGCTCGGCCAATTCGCTGGGGTTGTTCGACACAACTTTGAAATTCTCGAGATCTTCCATCGTTTCAAATGTGATAGCGTCTGCCCAAATGTCACCGTCACGAAATTGCTGCCACGACACATAGCCTTGTTGCTTTGAGATAAACTCGTTGTTTAGTTTTTCTGCTGCCAGCAAAAAATCCGGCACCGAAGCATCTTTCTTCAATGGGTAGGAAACGTAGTAAATAGCATTAGACATGAATTTAAGCTCCTTTGTTAGTAGTATTTTTTATGAAACCTGTTCGTTTGTCAAAATATTCCAATGCAAACCGAAGCGATCCGTTACATAAGCGTTTAGGGTTGCCCAAAATTGCGCTGTGGGTGCTTCAACAACTGTTCCGCCATTTGCTAGCTTTTCAAACACAGAAACTACTTCGTCTTTCGTGTCAAACGAAACTTGCATCCAAAAATCTGATTCTGACAATGGCTTGTTGCCACCGTCACTCATCATCATGGTTGCGCCCAACATGGTTACCTCTGAATACATCACAAAATTATCTGGCAACGGTTCGCCCTCGCCAAATTCTTTTGGGGCCTCGCTGCCATAGCTAATGTTGCTAACTTGTGCCCCAAACACCTCTTTGTAAAACGCAATGGCCTCGTCACAGTTGCCTTGAAACGCGATTGCTGGAATAAGCATATCTTTTATGCTCCTTTCGTGTTTTGTGTGCCGCAGCACAACGTTAGTATAACACAAAAAACATGACAACAGGCTGTCATGTTTTGCGAAAATGTTTATGTTTAATTTTCCACTATTTCAAATGTGAACACAACCGGGTTTTCCACATGCTCGAATAGCGGCGATACGTCTACCGACTTAATCCTCAGCTTGATGCCCAGCGCTTTTTGCAGCTCATACAATCGCCCGCCTGCGCATCGCTCGAAATAGCCCTCGACATTCAGCGGCGGCGTGCTGAATTTGCCCTCTTTCACTCGTGCGTAGTAGCCATGCGAGCACTTGAAAATGAGCGTGAGCGTGTTGTCATCGTTCAGCACAGGCTTGCATCTGCCGAATGTTTCTGCAAACAGTGCGATTCTTTCATCAAGAGCCAAATGGGCGTGTTCAAGCGCGAAAATTTTGCGTTCGCTGTCGGCTGCTGCGCCGTTGCAGGCACCTTGTGTTTCATACAGCTGAAACCGCTGCGCCTGGGTGAGATGTTTGCTCATGGCTTGGCAAAACACGTCATTCCATTCGGGCGAAAAGCGTATCTCGTCTCTGTGTTGGTGATAGATATTCTCGAAAACAGACAGCATATCCTCGGGGATGCCGTGCTTCTTCTTTTTCATTTCTCTAACCATGCCTAACATTGTGAGCCCTCCATGTTCGTTTTGGCATAGTATAACACACTTAAGGCGACAACCGCGTGTCATGTTTGGGATGAATATTTTGGTGCGTGCGAAGCACAAACCTCTTGCGCAAACCATAATAAAGCACAGCGAAGCGACCGAGCCCCACCGCAGGTGATCATGTTTCGGACGAATATTTCTCTATAATTTTTCCCATGTGTGCCAGCAAGTCGTCGATAATATGCTGCGGTTCCAACACCACAACCAACGTGCCATAGGAAAGCAGGTAATCGCTAACCCACGGGGCCTCGGGCATGCGCAGAGTAAATGTGCCGTCGTCGTGTGCGGTGATGTCACTTGCTTCAAACTCGTCGTAAATACGATACTTCGCACCCTGCGAAACACGCACGCGCACGTCAACATAGCACAGCGCCGGGGGTTCCTCAAGGGTATCCATAGTGGGCGGCTCGTAATCGCTGCTGTTGAAGGGTATATCCAAGCGCTTCATATTGCTCATGCGCGTGAACTTGAAGGTGCGGTAATCATTAGCCTTAAGGCAAAAGCATTGCACATACCAAGCCTTGGACTTGAACACCAGCTTGAGGGGATAAACCTCGCGATCTTTGGTTTCGCAGTGACCACTAAGATAGTCAAAACTCACGGCAAGCTCATTGAGGATGGCGTGCTTGAGTAGTTCGAATTTTTTGTTGTCTTCCTCGCTGTATCCCCAGCGCGAAAAATCAACCTCAATCCATTCTTTGCTGGGCGCGGCGAAAAAACTGCGCAGCCGGCCAAGAACCTGATCGGTTTCGATTAGGCGAGTTGCGGCCATGCTTTGCAGCGAAAACAAAATTTGTTTTTGTTCGTCCGGCGAAATGACGGCTTTGTCGAGCACAAAACTGTCTTGCAAGAAAATGCCGCCGCCTTTGCCCTGCGTGGTGTAGATGGGTATACCTGCCATGGTTAGCGTGTCAATGTCGCGCAGAATGGTGCGCTTGGATACCTCAAAATGCGCCGCCAGCTCTGTTGCTGTGACGCGTTTTTTCTCCATTAATAGATATACGATTTCGAATAGTCGATTAATTTGCACTTGGCAGCCTTGCCTCCCTCGTTACATTTTTCATCCACTTCCAGCTAAGCACGCGAGCGATGCCCACCGCACACTTGATGACCTCCTCAAAGCGCAGCAAAATGTGAGCCTTGACAAGAGATACATCTCATCTCAATCACTCCCTTGCAGTTTTTGTTATCATCGACACAATGTATATTTGTTATTTTGCATTGCATTGGCGGCAAAAGGATCTCGTCTTCTTGGCAAAGCGCATCGAGATCTAAAAGATATCCCCCTTGAGGAATGGTGATCTCATAACGATAAAACGCATAGCCCGCTTTTTCTTCTTGACCAGTTGTTTCTTCATAGCCAGAGTGAATACATGTTGATGAAATATGCTTAAACTCCATAATATCACCAATGTTGTGACTGAGGGAATTTGTGTACGGGCGCCTTGAACCGTCGTCATCAATGATAATAATTCTGTAGAGTGTAATGTTGTTTTTTGTTGGTTTCATTGCATCAAGAATAGTCACAATATCCTGTTTTGCAATCTCAAGAATTTCCGCTTTCGCTTTATCGTCAAGCTCCTCCCATATACGACTTTTGAGCCACGCAATGGTTTTATCGTCAAGCGGCGGGCGCTCACCGTTATCATGCTCATTAAGCACACCAATGTTATCTTTAATCACAACATGAGCGACTTCCCATAAAAAATCTAGGTTGCCACATAGCAAGTTGTTGATGATTAGATAATCATTTCTTGTGTAAAAATAAAGAGTTTCTTCAAGTTGTTCATTTGATTTTTCTTCTGTCCAGTCAATACCTGTTTTATTCATTCTCATCTCCTATCTTGCTGTTGCGCGTCACATTCTTCATCCACTTCCAACTCAGCACGCGAGCGACGCCCACCGCACACTTGATGACTTCTTCAAAGCGCAGCAGCATGAACGCAGTGACTGGAGATATACCAAACATGAAAACGCCAATTGCCGCCGCAGGCAACGAGTATATCCACACGAAAATGCCGCCATACACTGACGAAAAGCGAGTGTCGCCGCCACCCCGCAGCAGACCGATGATGATGGTGACATGCGGTGCCACAAACAGCAGCGTTGCGGCCTCCACCAGCATGAATTGCCGCAGCAATTGCAGTGCCTGTGTGGAAATACCCATGAAACCGCTGATATAAACCGGGCCGAGCACCAACACGCGTGTTAGCAGCATTTGCCCACTGCACAACATGCCTATCACCACGGACAACATGAGGATAAACTTGCTTTGGCGCTTGGTTTGTGCAAAATCGCCACGGCCAACGGCCTTGCCCGTCACCACTGCTGTGCTGTTGGTTAGGCCATAGGTGAGAATGCTGCACAGGCTGGAGAAAAGCCGTGTGAGGCTTTGCGCAGTGAGCGCCGCTGCGCTAATTTGCCCAAAGATGACCGATTGCAGCGAAAAGCCCAAGCCAAAGGCAATTTCGGTGGCCACCACCACGCTGCTGTGCTTGTAGAAATCACGCAGCAACACACCGCGAGAGTGAGTAATGTCTCGCAAACGCAGTTCAATGGTTTTTTCACGCCGCACATACACCAGCATGACGAGGCATTCCACCACGCGGGAAATGAGCACAGCATAGGCCGCGCCCCGCACACCCATGGCAGGCAGACCAAACAAGCCAAAGACTAACGTCGCGCTTAGGCCAACGTTAACCACAAAGTTCATGCCTTGCATGTAAAAGCCAAGCTTAGCTTTTTCCACCGAGCGCAGGAATAGCCAGTATGCCCGCGCAAAAGAGAACGGCAACATGCCAAAGCCCGTGATGCGCAGATAGGTGATACCCAGCGCAACAACTTCGGGATCGCTGCTAAACGCAGAGATGATGGGGCGGGGGAAGACGATGGCCGCAAAGGCGAAAATCGCGCCGGCAAGCATAGAAAAACGCAGCATGATGCCCGCGATTTGCGCTACGCTGCGGGTGTCACGCCGGCCCCAATATTGCGACGACAGCACGGCCGCGCCGGAAACCAGACCAAACTGCATGAGAAAAAATACAAAGAAAAAATTGTTGGCTGCGGCCACAGCGGCCACAGCCTGATCACCCAAGGTGGTAACCATGAGCATGTCCGCCAGCATGATGCTGTTTTGCAGCAGGCTTGAACCCACTACCGGGATGCCCACGCCCAGCATGGTTTTGGCAAATTGCGGTTCGAGAGAAGATAACACAAAAAATTCCTTTACTTTAATAAATGTTGCAATCGTTTGCGCCAGCGTTTGCGATAAATCAGCTCAAAGGTGGCGAGAATAATTGCGTCGTATAGCAAAAAAACCAAGTTGCCCATGGCAAGCACAATGAGAATGGCAAAGCGTCCAAACCAGCCGAAGTCTGCCATCATGTCAATGCCCAGCAGCAGCACAGCGAAATAATAACTTGCCACCATGGCCGCGTTGAAGGCAGCGAACTTGCACAGCCAGGCAAGCCACTTGGGCAGCGTTTGCAGCGCGTGGCGCAGCAGGGGATAGCCACCGAACAACAAGATGTAGATCACCGCGATGCTTTTGTTGGGCAGCAGCAGCGCCGTCAACACCGAGCTTGCCACATAGACCGCTGCGGCCCAACGCCAGTTCAAGTGCAGAATCAGCACAAACACCAACATCCCCGCCAGCGCGGGCGCGGTGTAGTCCATCCACGGGATGACCGACAGCGTCCACATTAAGGCGAGGGAAAGGCCGGTGAATACGCCGCACAGGGCGGTTTTTTTGGTGGTGGTCATGCGAACCTCCGGTTCGTAGTGATTAGTGGTTAGTGAATAGTGGATAGTGATTTCGTCAAAACCGTCAGCATCTTTCCAACTTCTTGTAGTAATCGAAGCGCAGGAACAACATCCTCTTTTGTCAGATATCCTGTTTTCACGCAAATAAATAATTGTGTTTCAAGTTCTGCTTTTGAGCCCTTAGCAATGGCTAAAAAACGTATGAATTCTTTCGTTGAATCGCGCGCTTGCCCCTCTGCGATATTTGATGGAATTGACACAGCCGCTCTGCGCATTTGGTTTGACAAACCAAACAACTCCTCTTTAGGCAACTTCTTGGTGACTGCATAAATCTCCACCACAGCTTCCATCGCTCGCTGCCAAACTGTCAAATCCTTATAACTTTGAATAGCACTCACAAGTAACCTCCCAACACTAATCACTAACCACTAATCACTACAGCAACGGCACTGCTTGCCCGCCATTGCCGGGGTGCTGCAAGAACTGCGGGAAGTCCGCGTTTTGCCACACGGTGGGCTGCCGGTTGCTGTGGATAATCCACATGCGCAGGTCGTGCATGACATTGGCGCAGTGCCAATTGTCGCGCACAAACCAAGTGTAGTTGGGGAACATAGCCGTGGAGGCATCAATGATATTGTCGGGGCTGCGGTGGCGGCCTGTGCCCGCAGGCAAGGTTTCGCCAAAGGGCGCAACCGTTGCACCGCCGCTCATGCGGGCTGTGCCAATGAGCCTGTCACTTTGATACTGCACGCCACTGGTAACCGGAATGGGCGCGTTGTTGTAGCTAGCCAGAACAGCCACATGCGTGCCGTTGCGCATGGCTTGGCGCAACAGTTGTTCGCTGCGGTTGGCCACCTCGCGGTGATAGCGCCGTGCGCCCTGCAGCACATGCTGCAAGCGGGGGTCATCACCCCATAGACTCACTGCTTCTTCGAAGTAATCCGGCGGCACAAAGGCCCACAAAATCGGCATGGTGGCCAGTTGCGGAATGATATACAAATCCATCAGATAGTCAAACAAGTTGTTATAGATAGCATTCCCCACATTGGGCAAGAATCGTGTCCAGCGTGGGTCAATGCCCATGAACGCAGCTGCGGCGTATTGGTCAATGCCAATCTGGCGGGTGAACAGTCGCCCAACCAAGTCAAGACCCTGAAAGGCGCTGTTGGCAAGAATCAAGGTATCGAGCCTGCGCGAGCCAAATAGCGCAAGATAAGCCATCACGGTAATGCCGCCTTGACTGTGGCTAGTGAGCGCAATGGTCTGATGACCGGTGTGTGCCAGCAATGTCTCGATGAAATCGTTGAGCTGGCGCGCACTTTCAAACGGGCATTGGCGAAAGTCATAGATAAACCAAAACTGCGGGTGTTCAATATGGCATTGGTCAGCGATGTACCAAGTGCTGGTGAGCGGGTATACGCTGTTGCCGTGTTCGTCAATTTGCAGGTGCCCTAACAGGTTTTCTGCTGCGTTTGCAAGCCCACGCACAAAATATTCGTAATGGAAGCCCGGCCTGCGCCAAGGGTTGAAAAAGCTCAACGTCGTGCGTGTGGCACCCCACAACACACCGGGTATGCTTTGCAAAATGCGATCGGTACGTATGGGCCCCTGCGCAATCTCTTCGGGCGTGCCCTCGTTAAAGAACAAGTTTTGCCCCCAGCCGTCCACCCAAACTTGCAACACAGTGTCGCAATCACAGGGAGGCGTGGCACGGTTTGCCTGCGCCGACAGCGCAAGCGCACCGCCCAACATGGCAGCAATGATGAACACCGAAAGCGTGCGTTTTAGCATGACGATTTCCCCTTTGCATAATATATCAATTTATATTATACAAGATATCGCGGGCAATTGCAAGGGCATGGATGAAAAAACCTGCTAAACGCATCCGTCTAACAGGGTTTGTGTTAAGTTACTATCACACGCGCTTGATTTTGCCCCACGTGCTTTTGTTTTTGCCGTAGCGGAAGACCGCCATAACCCGCACCACCACAAGCACATAGCGAAAGAAGCCAAACTCCAGCACAGACAAAAACGCCGCTTTTAGCATCTCCAAGGGCAACATATGAATTTTTTGGGCATAGATATGCTGCGAAAACGCCGTGAGGCTGATGATTGAGCCATATAGTGCATACAACACCAAAAACGCAATCATATAGCCCATGTTCAACATGCCTGCAAAGTAAGCCAACGCCATCGTAATCACGCCAAACAGTTCCAAAAAGGGCGCCAGCAACTCATAAAACAAATAGTACAGGTAAGACAAAAAGCTCACCAAGCCGAATTTTTGGTTCAGCATCATCCGTCGGTGCGACAACATGCTTTGCAGCAAACCCAAATGCCATCTGCGCCGCTGGCCATTGAGGTCATGCATGGTGGTTGGCGCTTGCGTGAGACAAATTGCGCTGGGCTGATAACGCATACGATACTTGATGTTATTGTTGCGGCAATAACCGTGCAGCCGCAGCACAAGGTCCATGTCTTCACCCAAGGTTTGTGTGTTGTAGCCCCCGGCGTTCATGACAGTGGATTTTTTGAACAAGCCAAACGCCCCGGAAATAATCAAGTTGCCGTTGAAGGTGTCCAGCAAAATGCGGCTGGCCAAAAACGACCGATTGTATTCCAGTGCCTGCAAGCTAACCAGCAAGTTTGAAGGAAAGCGGTAGTCTGTTGGCTTGTTTTCGCGCTTGCGCATGCACTGCGAAATCAGCACCATGCCACCGGCGGCCACCACGGTGTCGTCTTCCAACACCGGTCGCACAATTTCCGTCAAAGCATCTGGGTATAGCTTCGAATCTGCGTCCACGCTGATGAAGTAAGGGTGCTTGCAAACGTTGATACCCATGTTCAGCGCATCGCCTTTGCCGCCATTCTCTTTGCGCACAAGGGTTACTGCAGTGCCCTGCACCTTATTTGCATAGATCGCTTGTTCAGGCTGGCACGCCAACACACGCTCAACATTGCGACTCACGGGTTTAAGCTTGAATGCGTCAATGAGCTTTTGCGCGGTGTCGTCCTGCGAGCCGTCGTCTATCACAATGATTTCGTAGTTTTGGTAGTCAACTGCCAGCAGTGACTTCACGCTGTCTACAATCGTCACGGCCTCGTTATGCGCCGGCACCAGAATAGACACCGGCAAATCATTGGCAGTGAACTTGTTTTTCAGCCTAATCATGCGGTCGTTTTTATATAACTTGTAGGCGCCGACCGCAACCGAAAAAAGCGAAAACATTGCGAACACGATTAAATATACGAAATAAAATGCGCCCACAACGTTGAGGCCTTCACGTAGCCATATCATATTTTTTCTCCCTTTTTTAACCATCCTGCGCATGTCATTATGCGCTTTTTCTTTTTTCCTTGCCCTTGCGCGTTGCAGCGCAGGCAGTATGCAAAGCCGAACTCGCTTTTCTGCGGCGCTTCGATGCATCGGCGATAAACTGCGCCACAGAGGCTCGAATGCCGTCGTTCCAGTGTGCATTTTCTTTCCACAACTGCTCGCCCAAGTCCTCTTTGTTGCCACTGAAACTTAGCAATTCGTTGGTCAGCAGCTGGTGATGCACAAACAGCGACCTGTCGTTGATAGTTTGCAGTGCGTTAACCACGCCACGCACATTGCCAACGCTGCACAGCGCGCGCAAAGCGTTGGTGCGGCAGTGTACGCTGGGGTCGTTGATGCAAGCAACCAAAGTGCTCACTAAGGTTTCGTAAGCACCGTCTGTCACTTGCGGAAAATCGCAAACAAAATCAGCGAAACAGGCACGGTCTACGCTTGCTTTGCGGAAATACTGTTGTGCAAGCAGATAAAACATGTGGTGCCGATCGCGCATGTAAATAAGATATTCGTCGCCGTGTTCGTCTTTCAATTTCTGCAAGGCGTGGCCATAGGCAACCAGATTTTGCGCATCGCCTAATTTTTTTAGCAAAAGCTTATCATGCTTGCGCAAGCAGGGCGCTTTGCCCGGCTCTGCCAGAGCCTGTGTGGCAAGAATATGCTGCCATGTGTTGCTTTTGTCTGCCGAGGATGCGCTCTTCTCTCTGCTCACACGCATGATGACGAAATTGAACACCATCAACGCAATGCAGGCAAACATGAATGAGCCAACAATCAGATAAATTCTCAGGTCCATTTTTTTCCTCCTCCAATTTTTACTGTCCCCAAAGTTCTTGCATCACAAAGTAGGATTGCTTGAGGCGCTCGTGGGTCTGCACGGTGTTCCCCCAGCCGCGCAGCACAATGGGCGACATCGCTGCCATGCCCTCTTGCGTGGCAATACCAATGTAGATTTCGCCAATGCCCAGCCCTTGCACGCCAAAATGCGCAAAGTGGTCATCATGCACTTGCATGACAGATGGATCATAAAAATTCAGCAGCGACCACGGCAGGCGGATTTCCACTAGATCTTCGCCAAAGAAGAAATCTGCCAGTGAGTTGAAGCGCCGCGAATTGGGATTGCCAATGCCGTGCGTGAGCCTGCCCGTGTTCCACGATTGCATGCGCTGCATTTCCCGCACTTCGTCGGCCAAGTAGTAAAAATCTTCAGCCGCAATGATGAAGGGGTTTTGCACCGCAATGGTCACCGGCACAAAATCAGAATCCCACACCGGCGGCACGGCCACGAAAGGGTTGCGCCCCGTCATTTCATAGTAGAACCGTTGATAAGTTGAGTGGTAACGCCGGTTCACCAGCAAGCTGGTGTTGTTTCTGCCAGCAAGGCGCAACACAAAGTTGGCGGGCCGCTCAAACTCCATGCCGTTGAATGCATATGTGCCCGAAAGCGGCGTCACATCAATGGGCAGATAGAGCCGTTTACGCGGATTCACGCCTTCGCCGCGCAACAGCAGATAAAGCCCCTGCGTCGTATACTGCGCATAAATGCTGATGTCGTCGGCCGTGTGCACAAAGTGGGATTCATCCCAGCCGCGAGTAGTGCCATCGATAACCACTGGGCGCCTCGTTGCACCCGGGTCAAAGGCCATTAGGCCATAGCCCTGCGCGACGGACTGTAAGTTGTGCCAATACTGATAACGCCAAGGGTTGGACATAAACGCGCTGTTCCAGGTGCGTCGTTCCCAGTTGTCTTGCCAGGTGGAAATAATGCTGCCCGCCCAACCGCGTTCTTCCAGCTGTGTGACCATGTTCGCAAGCGCTTGGCCTTGTTGATATTCAGTCAGCGGCACTTGCCCCTCACGCTGCGGCGCACGAGCCGACGAAAAGCCAAAGCCTGTGGCCAGCACCGGCATGCTGTGAACTTGCACCAGCAGGTCGAAATAGCCGTAATATAAGCAGCTGCGGTCGAGGTTTTCCAGAATGGGCGCAAGTGCTTGCTGCTGGTTGGGTGTGAGAAAATCAACGAAGTCATCGGCAAAATGAAACAGCCGATAAGCCGCGAAGGTGCCCGCCGTCATGGCATCCGTGGGAATGACGTGTTCGGCATTAAGCTGTGCATATTTGCGCAGCTGGCTGGCATAGGTCCAGTAATATTCCAAAAAATCAGTGATGGGGCTTGAGATAAAGCCAATGGGTCGCTGTGTTTTGTAGCGCGTGGTTTCATAGGCCGTGGCGCTGTCCATCACGCGCGCAAGCATTACCTCAAAGGGGTTTGCTTCTTCGGACGCGCTGAAGAACTCGCCCTGAAATGTTTGCGGCATGTCTGGCACAAAATGGTTTTTGTAGATGATCCAGTCCGGCTCCCATTCCGCGCCAACCAAAAAGCCAACCACCCAAGGGGAAATGTCCCACAGGAAAAACTCAGCGCCGCGGCTGCCAAGCAGGTGCGCCCTGCGGCCGTGGATGATATCTATGGCGCGTTTGAGTTCGCGGGTCAGGCTGTCGTAGTCATCGCCATGCACGCCTTGCAGCACAAGCAGTTGCCTATCATCGTCTGCGCTGTTAAAGCGATATAACGCACGATAAAACGCGGGATCCATGACGTTGGACACGTAAATGGTGTTGGCACCCATAGCGTAGATATGGCCAAACCAGCGCAGATAATCGTCCGTGCCAATGGAAAAATCGCCGGCAAGGCGCCCCGGCGCCGATGGCGTGATCTCCACGCCACGCAGCAGCAAGGGCTCACCCTGATGCATTATGTCTTGTCCGCGTGCGTAAAACTCCACCGTGATGGGCGCGTTTGGCTGCAGATCAATGAAGAAACTGGTGGAAAAGGTGACGAAAAACACGCCAACCACAACCGCGATCACTAGCACGATCGCAATGAAATATTTTCGCATGCCAAGCACACCCCCTGTCTACTGAACTATTGCAGCACCAATGTTGCGTGCCGCGATGTGTGGCTAAACTGGCGTAATGTGTCGATGTAATCATCCAGCCAGCGGCCACGTGTGACCATGTAATCACGTGCCCAATCTTGAGCTTGCGCAAAGCTTGTGGGATTCATGTCGTGTATGGTAATGCCCCACTCCGCTTGCGCGCGCGTTGGGCGCCTGCGCGCCATGGGTCCCACTTGCTCTGGGTCAAAGCTATAGCCCCAAACCGCAAAGTTACGGTCAATGGCGCTACCCAGCCAATCTTCCACCTGTTGCATGTAGTATAGCAGATGTTCTTCTGCAAGCACGCCCATGCGCAACGCATGCCAGCGACGAATGACTTGGTTGGTGAACAGCGGACACATCATCAGCCGGCCATACCAGCCACGGCCTGCCAGCAAAAACCCTTCCGCAGGCACATCCAAAAAGAAATTGTTCGTTACGTTGTTGAAATCCCAAACCGGCCCGGCCACCAAGCGGCCGCGCACATCTTTGTGCAAATAGGTTGAGCCCGCCCAAAGGTCAACGTTGCCAATGAACTCATTGATAATAAAGAAGTTCACGAAAGAGTCCACGTCAATGTAGCGCGCATAGGGGGCTGTGCGCCAGACGATTTCCGGCGAGTGCAACAGTCGCTCCACGTTGCTAACACTGCGGGCAATATAATTGCGCGTGGCGGCAGTTTGCCTGCTATAGCTGGGATAGATAATCTCCAAGCTATTGCTTTCAAGACGGAAAGTATAATAGTTGAAGGTGTTGGCCAGCCGATGGGGCGAGTGCGTGTAGGTGTCAAAACGCACCAGATAGCTGGTGACCGGCATGCCGGGGCGGTGGCGGTTCAAATTCACACGATCGGGAGCCACACGCACGGTTTCCATCAGCACATAAAGGCCCTGATATTCGCCGTTGAGTATCAGTTCAAAGAATCGCACCTCGGGCACAAAATGCCCCGGACCCATCACGTCAGCAGCAATGTTCATCCACATGTAATTGCGCATGAGCGTTTTGTCTAAAAACGGGCCATGCAACGACCACTCCGTGTGCGGGCTCATGCCAAGCAAGGGCAGGGGATTGCCTTCGGCGTTGTCATCCATCAGGCGAATGCGATAGTTGGGTTTGTCAAAAAACCGCGACGAATTGCCGCGCAGGCGCATGCTGGCCATGGACTGGTGCACGGGAGCATCACCTTCGTGGTTCCAGGCGCCTAGATTGTCGATGACCTGCACCAACACTTCGATTTCGGTTTCTCCATCCGGCGTGGTCACAAATTCCCGCCAAAACTCCATGTCGTCAGCCGTGTCAAAATACAGTGGCCTACCCGGAATATCTGCGCCAAAGGTATCAATCACAATCAAAGGCAGATGCGTGCATAAGACGTCGCCAGCACAATGCAAGCATTCGCCCAGTGCGTTTTCGCTTGGGCGATGCAAGTGCTGGTGATGGCGTCCAACATCGTCACTACCGCCAACCAGCACCACACCGGCAATCAGTGCTGCAATCAGCGCCACGCCGGTGATATAATAAATCACACTTCGTCTCATGATTAACCACTTATTTCATCGTTTTGCGTCACTACGTTCACGTACTCAATGCCTTCTTTTTCATGCAGCAACTGGGTGATGTTCTTTTCACCTTTGTAGGTCAGATTGTAGGTGCTGCGGCTCATTTCAAAGATCAGTTCCACGCTGTTTGGGGTGGTGTTTTTCACCCGCAGCAATGGCTTCATGTTGAAGTGATTGAACACCAGAGCTTCCATGTCAGCTTCCAAGCTGCGGTTGCCTTTGATGATGAGCAAAATGCGGTTTTCGTTGCGCACACGGCCCATAATCAGCAGCACAATCGTCACCGCAACGCTGCCGATGACAGCGGTGAGGAAGTCTCCAACCCCTGCACAAAGCCCCACAATAACCGCCCAAAAGATGTAGATGGTATCGCGCGAGTCCTTCACCGCGGTGCGAAAGCGCACGATGGAAAGCGCGCCGGCCATGCCCAGCGAAAGCGCAATGTTGTTGCCGATCACCGTCATCACCGTGCAGGTGAGGATGGTGAGCGTGACCAACGAAACATTGAACTTTTTGCTGTAGGACGTGCCCGCGTGGGTGTACCAATAGGACAGGAAGATGATTGCGCTAAGCAGCGCGGCTATTCCAATGCGCAGCGCAATGTCTCCAATGGTGAGGTTGCCAGTTTGCGCAAATAAATCAAGCATGATTGTTCTCATTATGTTTTACTCCTTGAATTTTACAGAAATATATATTTTTTGCCGATTGAGCGACCGAGGCAGTATTTGCTGACGGATAGCTCGCTTGCGTTAACTTCATTGATGGCATCTTTGATGTAGCTGAGCAAAAAACCGTTGAATTTCACTTCAAGTACCACCTGGTAGGGATCAAAGAGCATGTTTTCCGTCAAGTCGTCCGAAAAAATATCGAAGTTAGATTCTGTGCCTTTGATGCGTTGGTCAAAGGTGATGCGAATTTCGTTTTCATTTGCCACAAACACCTTGCGGGTGTAGGAAACCACCGTTTTGGGGCGATAGCACTGCGTTTGCATCACACCAAAGCATTCCGCGGCAAAATCCGAATTAAGGCCAAGCAAGCTGGAATAATTCCCCGAAATAATCTGCGCTGACTGCTGTCTATCTAGCGTTAGCGAGCGTTTTTTTTGCAGCATGCCTTGCTTTTGCTTCATTTCAAGCTTGGCGGTTTGCGCCTGCGCGCCATAGTTGCGCAGACGAATTTTGCGCCGCGTTTCAATGCCGCTAACTTTGCCGTCAAGGTCTTGGTCATCAATACTATCGTAATAAAGCGAGCGAACGGTGTAGCCATCGCCGCTGCTGTGTTCGTCTTCTTGCAAAAAATTGCTGAAGTGCTGTGACAGCTGATAATACTGCTCTAGGCTAATCAGGTATTTTTTTTCTTGCCGCAATACTTCCTTCATTTTTGGCATACGCCTCCAAACTTTCAAACGGTTCGCTTCATCACTTCACCATGGTACAACATTAATCGAGCAATGTCAATCTGGTTTAGCGCGAAAAAGTATTTGTTTTTCTTCCCTAAAGCGATATTTTCCTTCTTCGGGGAATTTAGCCTTGAAATTACATAATTTTTCCCAGCGGGCTCACAAGGCTTGACAATCTCCGTATGAAAGTGTATACTTCAACCATAGGTTGAGCGTCTTCAACGAACGCATGATTGAATGTTGGCGGCTTTGCGTGCTATACTTGAAGCAACAAACTGAAGGAGGATTTCCATGGATTACGCAAGAACATTGTCCGAGCGTATTTTGGCGCTGCGCAAAGAAAAAGGCATGACACAAGAGGCACTGGCCGAGAAACTAGGCTTGAGTTTTCAGGCCATCAGCAAATGGGAGAACAACCAAAGCTGCCCAGACATCGCTCTGTTGCCGTTGCTGGCCGACATTTTCGAAGTCTCGATTGACGGCTTGTTCGGCAGAACAGCACTAGCACAGCAGCCCCTGCCTATCTCCGAACCTGTGTTTGCAACTCTCGAACTGCCCTGGCCGGACGACCAAACCCTGCGCGGCGTGGTTGCGTGGGGACGCAAAATCTTGGGCTACGAGAAAAAAAGTTTCCCTGTGATTGATGTGAACACAGCAGAATTCAACTGGCTGCTGCCCATTAGCAAAGGCCTGATGAACGTGGAATGCCAGTGCAACTTGCATGTGCAGGGGGATATCCAAGGCGATGCCACGGCCGGCAATAATATCGAATGCGGGAATGTTGGCGGCGCTGCCAAAGCCGGCAACAACATCGAGTGCGGAGATGTCGGCGGTGCTGCCAAAGCTGGCAACAACATTCAATGTGAGAACATCGATGGCAGCGCCAAGGCCGGCGGCAAAATTGTAATGAGTAAACATGGTTGCATTGGCGGTAACGCCATTGCGGATGGTAGAATCAAATGCGGAAATATTAGCGGCAATGCAAAAGCCGACGGCAGAATCAAATGTGGAAACATTGGCGGCGACGCCACGGCCGATGGTAGCATTGTGATAAAAGGGAGATAAGCGAATAATTTGCTGGGCGGATGGATAATCCGCCCACTTTTTATGCCATGCACAGGGCTTGACAACCCATGCCATTAATGGTATAATGAAATGTAATTATGTGTAACAGGAGAACCGTTATGGCATTCATTGGGCTAAACGATCTGCGCGAGAAATATCTGGCTTTTTTTGAGAGCAAGGGCCACCTGCGTGCGCCTAGCGCGTCACTGGTGCCGCAGGGCGACGCCAGCCTGCTGCTCATCAACAGCGGCATGGCTCCACTGAAGAAATACTTCACCGGCGAGGTGCAACCGCCCAGCCGCCGCATGGCCAGCTGCCAAAAATGCATTCGCACGCCAGACATTGAAGGCGTGGGCATCCAAGACCGCTATGGCACCTATTTTGAGATGCTGGGCAACTTCAGCTTTGGCGACTACTTCAAGCGCGAAGCCATTGCTTGGGCCTATGAATTCATCATCGACGAACTGAAAATTCCGCTTGAGCTGCTCTATTTCAGTGTGTACGAGCAGGACGACGAAGCCTGGGACATCTGGACAAAGGAAATCGGCGTGCCCGAAAGCCACATGGTGCGCATGGGTCGTGCCGACAACTTTTGGGAGCACGGCAAAGGCCCATGTGGGCCATGCAGTGAGATTTACTACGACCGCGGCGTGGCGCGTGGCTGCGGCAACGTTGACTGCAAAGTGGGCTGCGAATGCGACCGTTTTGTGGAGTTCTGGAACCTAGTGTTCACGCAATTTGCCAACGACGGCGAAGGCAACTACAGCGAGCTGGAATCAAAGAACATCGACACCGGCATGGGCTTAGAACGCATTGCGCTGGTGATGCAGGACGTGGGCAACATCTTTGAGCTAGACACCATGCAGGCGATTTTGCAGCACGCCGCGCGCATCGCCGATGTGCAATACAAAGCCAACGAGAAGACTGACATTTCACTGCGCATCATCACCGACCACGTGCGCTCAACGACCATGATGATTGGCGACGGCGTGCTGCCCGCCAACGACGGCCGCGGCTATGTGATGCGCCGCCTGTTGCGACGCGCCGCACGGCACGGCAGACTGCTGGGCATCAACCGCCCGTTTTTGAGCGAAATTGCCACCACCGTCATTGCCGAAAACGCTGGGGCTTACCCCGAGCTGGCCGACAAGCGCGAGTTCATCCTCAAGGTCATCGCCACGGAGGAAGAGACTTTCGCCCGCACCATTGACGCAGGCATGAAACTCTTGGATGAGATGATTGCCACCAATGCGCTGACCACCGAAAAAGTCTTTATGCTCAGCGACACCTTTGGCTTCCCCTTTGACCTCACGCGTGAAATCGCAGCAGAGCATGGCCTTGAAGTTGACGAAGCGGGCTATCAACAGCTGGTGAAAGAAGCAAGGGAGAAATCCCGCGCAGGCCGCAAAGAAACCGAAGGCTGGGAGAACGCCACAGAAGAGGCAAAAGCCGAAGGCGACGACCCCGCCAGCGCGCTCAACCATACCGCAGCACACTTGCTGCAAGCTGCCCTGCGCGAGATTCTGGGCACGCACGTGGAACAAGCCGGGCAGGCTGTTACGTCCGAAGGTGTGCGATTCGACTTCACGCATTTCAGCGCGCTGACAGGCGAAGAGCTCACTCGCGTGGAAGCCCGCGTGAATGAAATTATCGAGCAGGCCATACCCATTACTATAGAAGAAATGCCCTTGGAGCAAGCCCGCGCAGCCGGTGCCATGGCATTGTTCGGTGAGAAATATGGCGACACCGTGCGCGTGGTGAGCGTCGACGACTTCAGCAAAGAACTGTGCGGTGGCACGCATGCGAGCAATACCCGCGATCTGGGCTTGTTCGTGATTGAGAAAGAGAGCTCAGTTTCAGCCGGAGCACGCCGCATTGAGGCCTACGCCCGTGCGCCATACGCAGAGTATGCCAAGTTGCGTGCGTTGCATGCAAGTGACATGCAAGACGCACAAGCGAAGCTCAAAGCCACCACGAAAGAACTGGAACGCAAACTCGCCGCCGCGCAAGAGCAACTGAGCCAAGTTGCCGTGCAAAGCTTGATTGCAAACGCCAAGCAAATTGGCGGTGTAAAATTCGTGTGTGGCGAAGTGGCGGGCGATGTTCGCGGTGCATGTGATGCCGCGCGTGCACAGGGCGATGATGTGGTTGCTCTGTTTGTCGCAAAAACAGACAAAGGCACGTTGCAGTTTGCCGCAACAGCCGCACCCGGCGCAGTGGCAGCCGGTGCGCATGCGGGCAATGTGGTCAAGGCGGCCGCGCAAGCTGCGGGGGGCAGCGGCGGCGGCAAGCCCGACAGCGCCATGGCTGGCGGCAAAGATTCCGCCAACCTAGAAGAGGCCCTGCAAGCAGGCGAGGCTGCCCTGCAAATGATGATGTGAGGAAACGCGCGTAGGGGCGGCCATTGGCCGTCCGCGGAAATACGCTCGTGCGGACGCGCAATGCGCGTCCCTACAAATTGTGTGTGAGGAGAATAATATATGGTGAAGCATATTCCCAATATCCTGTCCATTAGCCGCATTCCGCTTGCCATTTCGCTGCCATTTTTGGTGCTGCTGGAATCCCCGTGGCCGTTTTTGGTGGTGTTTGGCCTTTGCGGCGTAACAGACGTACTCGACGGCATTTTGGCACGGGCACTGAAGCTACAAAGCAAACTTGGCGAAAAGCTAGACAGCGCCGCCGACGGCATTGCCATTGTGTGCTATATCACCGCAGTCATTCTTGGCGTTGATGTGGTGATTACCACGCTGCATTGGGCCTTGTTTGGCCTGCTGATGATTGGCCGTGCGCACAATATGGTGTTCACGTGGTCAAAGTTCCGCCGCGTGGGTTTCATCCACTTGCGCTCCATGCGCTGGGCTGCGGTGGCTATTTGGTGCCTGATGCCCGTGAGCGTGTTGCTGGGCTATCTGCCAGACATTCCGCTTGCTATACTGCTGGGCGCCGTAACTCTCTCTGGTTTTGAAGAAACGGTCATCTTGGCTAAAATGGAGCTGAACGAATACACCATGACGCTCAAAAGCTACTGGCAATGGCAGCGCGACCGCAAGCAAATCGCCGCTAACATGCAACCCGAAAGAGACGAGGTTCTGGTGTAGGGGCGGCCATTGGCCGTCCGTCACCTAGCAAACGCCATCAAAATCACGGACGCGCATTGCGCGCTCCTACAATGCTGATTACACCTGAAAGCGAAAAAATTATGACCGACTGCATTTTCTGCAAAATCATTGCTGGCGAAATTCCCTGCCAAAAAGCCTATGAAGACGAACTGGTCCTCGCGTTCGCAGACATCAACCCACAAGCCCCTACGCATGTGTTAATCATCCCCAAGCTGCATGTGCAGCAAATTGACGGCACAAACAGCATTCTGGCTGGGCACTGCTTTGCCGTTGCCGAAATGCTTGCCGCACAGCTTGGCCTAGCCGACGGCTTCCGCATTGTAACCAACCGCGGCACACACGGCGGCCAAACCGTGGCGCACCTGCATTTTCATCTGCTAGGTGGGCGACAACTTGAACTGACGATGGGCTAATCAGTAGGGGTGGCCATTGGCCGTCCGTCACCTGAAAATACCATCAAAATCACGGACGCGCAATGCGCGCCCCTACACATGGATTGTAACTTATGTCCAGACCATTTGCCATCATCGGCTACACGATGCTGTTAACCTTGGCTCTTCTGTTCTTTCTGCCCGAATGGGCGGTGTTCGTTGCGCTGGGCAGCTTTGCCTTGGCACTGGTGATCACCCTCATCCTGCGCCGAAAAGTCTTTGCTATGGCAGCAACTGCTGGGCTCCTAGCTTGCTTGCTGCTAATTGTGCAACTGGCCATGGTGTATTACCCCGCACTACAACATACCGCACAAGGCGTGGAGATTCGCGCAACCATCACCAGCAACGCCGACGCCCGCTTTGGCAGGCACTACTATCAACTGCGTGCTTGGGAGATTGACGGCCAGCCCGTGAACCTACGCATGCGTTTAAGTTCTCCCATGCCGGTTTATGCGCAGCCATACGACGACATCATCTTCACCGGCAACATTTTTCTACTCGGCGGCGACGACCCCGACATGCTGCAAGTGCATCGCGCCCGCGGTGTTTATTTGGGCACGTTCATGCACCGCTGGGTGGACGAGCCTTACCAAGTCATCCCGCGCGATTCATTCCATCCCATGCAGCCAATTTTGCGCCTGCAACGGCACATGCAACAGCAGCTTACGGCGCTTTATCCCGGCGAGGAGTCTGCGCTGTTTCGTGCCATGTTGCTGGGCGACCAAAGCGGCATCAGCTGGGCCACGGGTGCAGATTTCCGCATCACCGGCAAGTGGCACATTTTTAGTGTGAGCGGCCTGCATATGTCTGTGTTGGCGTGGACGTTGCTCAAGGCGCTGCGTGCACTACGCGTGAACGATAAGCTTGCAGTTTGCGCTTGCGCAACCTTTGTGCTGATGTTCATGGCGCTCACGGGATTCACGCCGTCGTGTGTGCGTGCGGGCATCATGATGCTCATTATGCTCGGCGGCGAGCTCTTCAACCGCCGCGCCGACGCACTGAATTCGCTTGGCCTTGCAGCAATTGTGCTGCTGACCATAGATCCGCTTTCTGCGGGGCACATTGGCCTGCAGCTTTCGTTTGCGGCCACACTGGGCATTGTGCTATTCGCTAACCGCATGGCAAAACCGCTGCACAAGCAGCTGCGCCTGCCCAAGTTTTTCGCCGAGCCATTGGCCGTCACCATGGCGGCACTGGCACTCACTTTGCCTATCACCTTGTTGCGGCTGCCCGGCGGCACTTCGCTGCTAAGCTTCCCCGCCAACATGATTCTCACCCCATTGGTTGGCCCGGCGATGATTCTGTCCGGCATCACGGTGTTTCTGCCTTGGCCGCCGCTGATGTGGCTAGCTACTCAGCTGGCAAACTTCATGATGTGGAGCACCAACTGGATGGCAGGCCTTGCCGCGCCACGTTTGCAGGGTGACATGCAGTCACTGGCTTTTGCGTTTGGCATTTGCGCAGCGGTTGCCGCAGCCGCACTGATTTTGCGCTACCTCAAGCGCCCCGTGCCGCTGCGCTACACCACCTTGGCTGTTGCCGTGTTCATGATGATTGGCGGCTGGCTGCCTAGCCACCTAGTGCGCAATGAGATTCACGTCACGCAGCTGACCGAGGGCAGTTATCTGGTCAGCCAAGGATATCGCGCGGCTTTGCTCGGTGCGGGCGATGCCCGTGCCGCCAAGCGAGAGATGCAACTGCGCGGCCAGCGTGAACTACAGGTGATGGTGTTGCCCACCACGCAGCGCGAACACACCGCCGGCGCGCCCGAACTGCAACGCGACATCCCCATTGCGCTGCTGATTGACACGATTGACCTGCCGTCCGGCGGCACACGTTTTGGGCTGTGGGACGACCTCACCGGCATTTTGTACGACGGCAGAATAATTTTGGAATGGAATGGGAGAGTGTTGCACTTTGATTGACCAAGCCACACTCAAACAGCATATTAACGACAAGCAATTCGCACGCCTATACGTGATTTGCGGAGGTGAAGCCTATCTTAAACAGCATTTTGCACGGCAACTTAGCCATGCCGCGGTGGATGAAACGGCTCGTGACTTCAATTTTCACCGCTTTGAGGGCAAGGATGTAAGCCTCAATGACCTCGCGCAAGCCGTGGAGGCCGTGCCTTGGGGCAGCGAACGCACTTGCATCTTGGTGCGCGATTTTGCGCTAGATAGCTATGACAAAGACGAAGATTTCGCTGCTTGGCTTGCAGACTTGCCCGAGCATTGCGTGCTGATTTTCTGGCAAGACAGCGTGGATTTCAAGCCCAAGAAAAGCAAGACGCTCACCGCAGCCATCAACAAAAGCGGCCACGTGGCCGAGCTTAACGCGCCAGACAGTGCTTCTGTGCTCAAGCTAGTGGCAGCAGGTGTGAAAAGCCGCGGTTGCACGATCGATCGCCAAACGGCCGACTACTTCATCCAGTGTGTGGGCGGCGACCTCAATCTGCTGCAAAACGAGCTGGCCAAGCTTTGCGCGTTCGCAGCAGGGGAGATATCACGCGCGCACATCGATGAAGTTTGCGTGAAATCAGTCGACGCCAAAAGCTTTGACATGGTCAAAGCCGTGACAGCGGGCAATGGCACCGTTGCGCTGCGCCTGCTGGATGAACTATTCACCCAAAAGATTGCGCCGCAACTGCTGCTTGGTTCACTGGTGGCAAACTATGTTGACCTGTATCGCGCATGGGCGGCCATGAACAGCGGCAAATCCGCTGAAGCACCCGCGCAGTTGTTTGACTACAAGGGCAAAACATTTCGCCTGCAAAACGCAGGCCGCATGGCGCAGCGCATGAGCTACACCCAAATTCGCCGCAGCCTCGATATCCTCGACCAAGCCGACCGCCGCCTGAAAAGCTCCGCGATGGACAATAGATTGGTGATGGAACAATGTGTGATCGGCCTTTTGGCGCTTCGCGGCAACCCATCCTAGTTTTTGAAAGAGGAAGCCATGAAAATCCCATTGCCTGAGGTCATACTGTGCGAAGGCAAACATGACGTGCAACGCCTGCAAGGCATCTTCGACACGCTAATTCTGCCTACCCATGGCTTTCAGATTTACAACAACGCTGCACGCCGCAAACTGTTTGGCAAGCTGGCCCAGCAACGCGGACTCATTATCGTTACCGATAGCGACCCCGCCGGCATGCAAATTCGCAACTTCATCTGCCAACACATCCCTGCGCAGCAAATCACCCACGTGTTTGTGCCCCGCGCAACCATTGAAGTGGAAGACACCGACAACGCCGCGATTTTATTCGCGTTTGAACGTGCAGGGCTTGTAGGGGCGGCCATTGGCCGTCCGTTGCCTAATGAAAACCATAGCAACCTGCTCGCCGCAGGCGCGGACGCGCAATGCGCGCCCCTACCAATCACCAAACTGCAACTTTACCGCGATGGGTTTTCGGGCAAGCCCGGTGCCAAAGCACGTTATGCAAACCTGCTGCGTGCACTGGATTTGCCCGAACACCTCAGCATCAACCACTTTTGTGCCATTGTGACGGAGGAAGAATATGCGCATGCCACACTTTCGCATCGGCCACGGTTATGACGTGCACCGCTTGGTGCCCGGGCGCAAGCTTGTGCTAGGCGGCGTGGAAATTCCGCACGACATGGGCCTAGACGGCCACAGCGACGCCGACGTCCTAGCGCACGCCATCATGGATGCCCTGCTGGGCGCCGCCGCACTGGGCGACATCGGGCAGCACTTTCCGCCCAGCGATGACACTTACAAAGACGCCGACAGCCTAGTGCTGCTGCACGAGGTCTGCAAGAAGATTTCCAAGGCGGGCTATGCCATCAGCAACATCGATAGCACAATCGTTGCCCAAGCGCCCAAGCTTGCCCCGCACATTGCAGCCATGCAAATGAATCTTATACGCACCTGCAAGTTGCGCATCAACCAAGTGAACGTGAAAGCCACCACTGAAGAAGGCTTGGGCTTCACCGGCGCACAGCAGGGGATTGCCGCACATGCGGTGGTATTATTAACGAATTAACGCAGCACGGAGGACACATATGCTTGACTTTTTCGGCACAGTCATCGGCGCAATCAGCCATTTTTTCGCGCAGGTTTGGGTAGTTATTAGCACCTTTCACTTCCGCGATGCATTAGATATTTTGCTCGTTGCCCTAATGATTTACGGACTCATACGTCTCATACGCCAAACACGCGGCATGCAGCTGCTTAAGGGCGTGTTTTTGGTGGCCATTGTTGCGCTAATCGCCGGTGCGCTAAACATGGAAGCCAGCGGCTTCATCTTCCGCCAAGTGATGAACAACGCCATTGTTTTGCTGGTGGTATTGTTTCAGCCGGAAATCCGCACCGTGTTTGAGCGCCTTGGTCGCAACCCGGTCACCAATCTCAAGTTCCTGCAGCAGCAAAACAAAACCGAGCGCGAGCAAGAAGAAATCGAAAAAGCCATTCATACTATCTGCGAGGTGCTGCGGCAGTTTAGCAAAAACCGCACCGGCGCGCTCATCGTGTTTGAGGGCGTGACCCAGCTGGGCGAAATCGCCAAAACCGGCACGTTGCTCAAAGCCGTGGTTAGCCGCGAGCTGCTGCACAATATCTTTCACAACAAAGCACCGCTGCACGACGGCGCAGTGATTATCCGCCGTGGACGCATTCTGGCTGCTGGCTGCATCTTGCCGCTGCCGCAAGACAGCGAAGTGGAAAGCGACTTTGGCACCCGCCACCGCGCCGCCATTGGCATGAGCGAACAAAGCGACGCCATGGTCTGTGTGGTTAGCGAAGAAACCGGACATGTTTCGCTGGCCTACAAAGGTGAACTGCGCTGGGGCATCACCCCCGAGGAAGCGGGGCAAAGCCTGCGCGGCCTGTTGCTAGAGGGCGACACCACCAGTAAACGCTTTGTGCTAAATCGCCGCAAGAAAGGGGGCCGCTAATGAGTGCAAAAAAAGAACGCCGCCCCATTATCTCGCCGCAGTTATGGCACAACAAACGCTTTGCTGCAGCCATTTCACTGATTCTTGCTGTGATTGTTTGGGTGATGTTTGCCGTGGTGGGTGGCGAAAACCAAGACCGTATTATCACCGGCATCACGGTTAATTTTGATGTAAGCTCCCTGCCGCCAACCGCGCAGCACTTGCAACCGTTTTGGCAAACCCCCGCAGATAACCCACATGAATTGACCATTGATGTAACCGTGCGTGCCGCGCGCAACGAAATCATCACCGCGGCAGACATTGAAGCCTTTGTGGTGCTCGGCGATATTTTCCAAAGCGGGCCAGTGATGCCCGAAATCCGCGTCACCACCACCAACGACCGCGTGCAAATTATCGACCACGAACCCATGCAAGCCCCTTGGTTGTTCTTCGACCATCCCAGTGAAGATTTCTTCACCCTAACGCTCGATATTTCTAACGCCATGGTGCAAGAAGGCTATTTTGCCGCCGAACCATTTTTGCTGCACCCCACCGTGCAGGTCAGTGGTCCACAAAGCATTGTGCAGCGCATTGACGTGGTATATGCACGCTTTGAGCACGACCTAACCCTGAATGAAACTACTCGCTTTGACGACGCTTATTTAGCCGCCTATGACCAAAACGGCGTGCGTCTCAGTTACCTCACCTTCAACGGTGGTCAGCCTGAAATCAGCGCCGTGCAGCCTGTGTGGCAAATTGCACAAATGGATACCGGCGTGACCTTCACTGGCATTCCTTCGGCCGCGCAACCGAGTTTTAGCATCACTCCAAGCCGTGTGAATGCCGCTGCCGCCAATGTGCCCGAAGAGTATAGCGCGTTCATCATCGGCCAAATTCATGCGCATCAGCTTTCGCCAAGCAACAATCGTTTCCGCTTTGCTGCAAGTGAAATCTCCGAGGTACACTTCTTCACCCAAGTGGATTATTTCGAAGTAGAAGTTGACCTGCAAGGCTATGATATGACGTCTTTCATGTTGCCTGCCGCACAAATTCGCCTGCCAGATGGCAGCCCTTTCACCGCCACATTTGGCAGCGCTGCGGGCATCACCATTGTTGGCCCAGAGGCAATTCTGAGTGAAATGACCGCGCAAGATATCACCGCCGTGGCCCTGCTTAGCGACGACCTCACCCCGGGCACACACCGCCTGCCGCTGCACATTAGCACGCGCCAAGGCGGCACTTGGGCCTTCGGCGAACACTTCGTAACCGCGCAACTGACGGACACCTAGCGGCGAGCAAGTCGCTTCGCTGCATTCTATTCTAGGCCCATAAAAATCCCCCGCGAAGCGCATAGGTTTTTTTGGTTCTTTTTTTGCAAAAAAAGAACAGAAAAGGAGTCCTCGCATGAACACACCCTCCCGCCGCATTTTGGTGGCAGAAGATGAACAGAATATCCGCGACATGGTGGTGCTGAATTTGGCAGCCACCGGTGCAGACATTGTGCAGGCCACCAACGGCGCCGAAGCTTGGGAAACCTACTTGGCCGAGGAAGGCGAGTTTGATCTTGCATTGCTGGATATCATGATGCCCGAACTAGATGGCTTGGAATTGGCACAGCGCATTCGCGAGCAAAACCCACGCATTGGCATCATCTTTTTGTCGGCAAAATCACAGGAAGATGACAAAGTGCAGGGGCTGCTTTCGGGCGCGGATGATTACATCACCAAGCCGTTTTCGCCCAGCGAATTACGCGCACGTGTGGAGTCTGTGCTGCGGCGCGTGAACATGCCTGCACCGGCAAAGTCGCCGTCCAGTGTGCTGCAAAGCGGCGAATTTCTGCTAGATATGCGCGGAAGATGGCTAAAACGCAACGGTGCACGCATAGAATTAACCAACATCGAACTTGCGCTGATGGAACTGTTCATGCAAAACCCGGGCAAAGAACTCAGCCGCGTGGAAATTTTTGCAGAGGTTTGGGGCGACGCCAGCTTTGCTGACGCCAAAATCGTGGACGTAAACGTGCGCCGCCTGCGCCTGAAGATCGAGGATGATCCCTCCAATCCGCAGCGCATTGCCACGGTGTGGGGGCAGGGCTATAAGTTTAGTGATTAGTGGTCAGTGGTTAGTGATTAGTTGATGAAAGCGAAGGTATGCTATGAAAGACAACCGCACAAAGTCCATAAATCGCAGCATGGCGTTTGCCGTGGTGTCCATTGCCGTGCTGTTTGGCTGCGTGTTCATCGCACTGATGCTTTCACTGCTTGGCCGCGAGCAACAACCACAGGTGCTGCTGCACATCAGCATTGGCTTGGCCGTAGCTTGGCTTGTGTTGGTGATTGCGCTTTTCGTTTGTGTAAGTAAACTGCGACGCGCGCTGATGCAGCCCATTGAACAAGTGCAGCAGGCAGCGCAGGCCATCGCACGCGGGGATTATGACGTTCGCGTAGGAGAATTGCCCAAAAAGCAAAGCGAAATGCACCTGCTAGCCGCACAAATCAACAGCATGGCCGAGCGTCTCGCCCTTGCCGAGCGCACCAAAAGCGAGTTCATGTCCACCGTGTCGCATGAACTGCGTACGCCGCTCACTGCCATCAAAGGCTGGAGCGAAACCTTAGTGCAAAACGACATTCCCGACCCTGTTTTGGTTCGCCGCGGGCTTGGGGTGATTATCGACGAAACCACCCGGCTGGATAACCTGGTGATGCAGCTGCTGGACTTTTCACGCATGCAGGAAAGTCAACAGGCACCCGACCACGAAGCAGTGGATCTCTTGGCCGAGCTTGACGAAGTGGTCTATTTCTTCTGCGAACAACGCGCCGCGCGTGATGGCATTTCCTTGCAGTCCAACACCCCGGATGTGCCGGCGCCCGTGCTAGGTGACGCCGCGCGGCTGCGGCAAGTGTTCATCAATTTGCTCGATAACGCCTTTAAGCACACCCCGCAAGGCGGCGTAATTAACGTCACCGCGCAGTTTAGCACCGAAACTAAGCACCTGAACGTGGAAATCAGCGACACCGGCTGCGGCATTGCCGCTGAGCACCTGCCGCACATCACCGAAAAGTTCTACAAAGCTGCGGCAAACACGCCTGGCAGCGGCATTGGTCTTGCGGTGGTAGAGGAAATTTTGCGCGCCCACCATGCCACCCTTGAATTTGAAACCGCACCCGGGCAAGGGCTAAGCGTGTATATGACGTTTCCGTTGGCATAGAGTAAATCATACCAAAACACAGAAAGAGAATAGCATGAAAAAAGAGAACCCCCCCGCAAAACCCGCCGTGGGCGGCGAAGCGTTGATGGAAGGCATCATGATGCGCGGCCCAACACAGGCCGCCACAGCCATTCGCCTGCCAAACGGCAAAATCGAAACGAAAATTATACCCATCACCCTGCCAAAAGATAGGTGCAAGCTGCTGGGTTGGCCGCTGATTCGCGGACCGGTGAACTTGGTGCATTCCATGGCCTTTGGCATCAAATGCTTGATGGAGTCCGCCGAAAAAGCCGTGGATGGCATTATGGAGGAAAGCCCGCCCGAAAGCAAACTAGACCGCTGGATTGAAAAACACTTTGGTCCCAAGATGATGTCAGTGATCGGCGTGATTGGCACTGTGCTGGGCATCGTATTGATGCTGGGGCTGTTTTTGCTGCTGCCCACGCTGCTTTATGATCAAATTGTGCTGCGGTTCTTTGGCGACATCGGCTGGCGTGCAGTGTTTGAAGGCCTGTTTCGCATCATGCTTTTTGTGGGCTACATGTGGCTCACTTCGCTGCTCAAAGACATCCAGCGCGTGTTTGCCTACCACGGCGCAGAGCACAAAGCCATCTTCGCCTATGAAGCCGGGCTTGACCTCACCGTGGAAAACGTGCGCAAGCAAAGCCGCTTGCATCCGCGCTGCGGCACCAGCTTCATCTTCATGGTGATTCTATTGAGCATTCTGGTGTCGGCATTGCTTTCGGTGTTGGTGCCACAATTGTGGGCGGCCGACAACCTGCTCATCCGCATGCCCATTCGTCTGCTGATGATGCCCATTCTCATGGCGCTCGGTTACGAATTCATTCGCTTGGCAGGCAAGCACATTAACAACCCCATCACGCGTGCGCTGTCGTTCCCCGGCAAAAGCATGCAGCGCATCACCACCAAAGAGCCCGACGACAGCATGATCGAAATCGGCATTGTTGCGCTGAAGTTAGCCCTAGACATGCCCTGCGATGAATTTTTAGTGACTAATGATAAAGAGGAAAACCATGACGCTACGCCAAGCGATGAACCAAGCGAAGAAAACACTGACACCCTTTGATGCGCTTTGTTTGGCCGAGCATGCCTTTGCACTAGACAAAACCGCGCTGCGCCTGCAAGCAGACACGCCCGTTGACCCCACGCACTTCTTCAGCTTGGTAGCACAGCGCGCCGCAGGGGAGCCCCTGCAATATATTCTGGGCACGTGGGAGTTCTACGGCCTGCCCTTTGCCGTGGGCCCCGGCGTGCTCATTCCTCGGCCCGAAACAGAAATGCTGGTTGACATCGCTTTGCAACACAAACCCGCAACCGTGGTTGACTTGTGCGCTGGTTCTGGTTGCATTGGCTTGAGCATCGCTCATCATCTACCCAACACACAAGTGCATCTGGTTGAGTTAAGTGAACAAGCCTTACCGTATCTGCGCAAAAACGCCGCGCGCTACCCCAACGCAACCGTTCATCACGCCGACGCATTTCACTATTCACTAACCACTAACCACTATTCACTCATTGTCAGTAACCCGCCCTACATCCCCACACACGAGCTAGCCAGCTTGCAGCAAGAAGTGCAGCACGAGCCCGCTATGGCGCTCGATGGCGGCGCAGATGGCCTAGATTTTTATCGCAGCTTGGCGCAGCATTGGCTGCCCAAATGCGATGTTTTGGCGGTGGAATGTGGCGACGGACAAGCTCAAGACATTGTGCAGTTGTTCGGCGGCGGGCAAATTTTAACAGATTTTAACGGTATTGGCCGCGTTGTGCTTGCAAAGCACGCGCAAGTGTGATATAATAATATCACTTAGGAAGGGGATTGCGTATGATTTGGCGATTGATTCAAGGCTTGGGCACCGAAAGCATGCCCTTTTTGCTCATGCAGCTGGCAGCAATCGTGGTGGTGATGTTCACCGCACTGCCATTTCACGAATTTGCACACGCATGGATGGCCAAAAAGATGGGCGATAACACTGCACAGATGCATGGCCGCCTCACGCTTGACCCCTTCAAACACCTAGATCTAATGGGCACACTGATGCTGCTGATTGTGGGCTTTGGCTTTGCCAAGCCCGTGCCGGTGAACCCGCGCAACTTCCGCAACCGCAAGCAAGGCATGCTGTTCACCGCACTTGCTGGCCCCGCTTCAAATCTACTACTTGCTGTGCCCTTTATGCTGCTGCTGGCCGGTGCGTGGGTGCTGCGGATAGGTTCGCCAAGCGACTTCGCTTTGCTATTTTTTGTGTTTGCCCAGCACTTGCTTAGACTAAATATCATACTGATGATATTCAACCTCATTCCCATACCGCCACTTGACGGCTTTCAAATTGTTGACTTTTTCCTGCCCATGCGCGCATCGCTGTGGATTAGCCGCTACGCGCAATTCATCCGTTGGGGGTTCTTTGCGCTGGTAATTTTCGGCATCCTCACGCCTATCATCAGTTTGCTGGCCAACCCCATTTTTGGCTTGTTTGAACGCGGGGCAGTTGCAATCGCGCGAGTGTTTGTGTAGGAGGACTATGAACGTTTTTCAGTATAAACTCGACCAGTTCGAGGGCCCCCTTGACCTGCTGCTGCACATGGTTGGCCAGCGCAAGGTGAGCATTCACGACGTCCCCATCGCGGCGCTCATTGAGCAATATCTTGAGCTAATGGCGCAATTGCGCGACGCAAAACTTGAGGTACAGGCCGAATTTTTAGAGATGGCCGCACGGCTGGTGTTCATTAAGTCCAAAGCCCTGCTGCCCAAGCACGGCGACGAAGAAGATGCCGCCGAAGCCCTGCGGCAAGAGCTCTTAGATTACCGCGACTGCCAGCTGCTTGCCGAGCAACTGCGCAAACGCGGCACGGGTTTTGCCCTGCTTGCCCGCCCGGCCGAGGCAATCCCGCCGGACTATACTTACTGCCACACACACAAGCCCAACGATATTTTTCAGGCCTACTTGGCTGCTGCGGGCAGAGGAAAGCGCCGTCTGCCGCCACCAGTTGAGGCGTTTTCGGGCATCATCGCGCACCGCATTGTTAGCGTGGTGAGCCGCTTTGGCTATGTGTTTGACCGCCTGCGCGTGCAAAAACGCACCGCCATGCGCGATGTACTGGCCGAAAGCGACAGCCGCAGCGAGCTGGTGGCCACATTTCTGGCGGTGCTTGCGCTGTGCAAGGCCAACCGCATCACCGCCCATGGCAGCGGTAGCACCGCCGTGCTTGCCCTGCAGCCCAATGAACAACAATGGCGCGACATTGACGAGGAAGAATAACACATCAACAACCGAAGAGGTAACGAATGATTTACCCCCATATGCTCGGCGCGGCCGAGGCCATTTTGTTTGCCGCCGGCGAACCCTTTGAACTCGAACGCCTCGGCGCTGCCCTTGACATCGACCCCGAACACGCGCGTGAACTCATCGACGAACTGGCCGCAGTCATCGACCGGCGCGACGGCGGCGTGGTGCTGGTGCGCATGGGCGACAAAGCTCAGCTGTGCACCCGCCCGCAGCATGGCGATGCCGTGCGCGCAGCCCTTGAGCTCAAGCACAACCAGCCGCTGTCATCGGCAGCATTCGAGGTCCTGGCCGTGGTGGCTTACCACCAGCCGGTCACGAAATCCTACATCGAGCAAGTGCGCGGCGTAGACTGCCACCACATTATTTCAAGCTTGTGCCGCAAGCGTTTGCTGGAAGAACGCGGCAGGCTTGATCTTCCCGGCCGACCGCTGATTTACGGCACCACCGACGAATTTCTCAAGTGCTTTTGCATGGAAAGTTTGGACGAGCTGCCGCCAATCCCCGATATCCGACCAAGCGATGACTTGCCCGACGACCCACCTGTTGACGACCAAATGAACTTGGAGTAGACAATGAAGGCACTGCTGAAAAATATTGCACGCAAGCTACTGTTCGTCGCCATTGTCTTGGCCGGCGTGCTGGCGGTGCTGCTGTTTTTGGGCATCTATGCACTGCTGTTTTTGCCGCTGTGCATCCCCTTTGTGCTGCATGTGAAGTATACAGACCAGCTTTATCTGCACGTGCGCTGGCTGTTTTTGCGCCGCCAAATTGTGCCCGCAAAAGCCAAAAAGAAAAAAAAGGACAAGCCAGAAAAAGCAAAACCCGAAGAACCATCTCCAGAAGAAACCCCTGCCGAACCCGAAGCCCCCGACAAACCGCCCAGCCTCCTCAAGCGATACTACGATGCACGGGGTTTGCGCGGGTTTATCGAGCTATTGCGCCGCACCGTGGTTGCGTTGAAGAAATTCCGGCACGGGCTTTGGCTGGGCTTTTGCATTCGCCAGTTGAGTCTGCGCGTGCATCTGCCAGGCGACGACCCCGCCGCTTTGGCCGAGCAATACGGCAAACTCAGCGCAGCGATCTTCCCTAGCTTGGGCTGGTTGACCACGCACCTGCGCACGCGCCGCGGCAAAGTGCGCGCGCACATCACGCCGGACTTCACCGGGCAAAGCGAGCGCGAAATCAAATTTTCTGCCACCGTCAGCGTAATCCCCGCCATGCTGATTACGGCTACATTGGTGCTGTTGATTCGCCTTGGCCTGCGTGTGGCACTGAAATTCTACATTGACGCGAATTCACAAACGGACTAACGCAGTGCCTATCTTAAAGCACAGCGACGCGATCTAAATCGCTCCGCGAACCTTCCTCAGTCACCCGAGGTGCCAGCTCCTTCCCAAGGAAGGAGCCATGGGGCTTAAGAGGATAACGATATCGTAACTTGAAGAAACAAGCTTCGGCTCCTTCCTCGGGAAGGAGCTCCCCGAGCCGCGAGGGGTGAGGAAGGTTCGCGGAGCGACAAGTTGTTTAACGTCAATGCAACACTTCAAACGAATAAACACAGAGGAGAATACCCATGAAAGAAAAATCTGCAAGCGGCATCTTGGGCGTGTCTATCGACAAACTGCGCGAGGCCGTGGACGTGCGCACCATCATTGGCGAACCCATTGAGCTGGGCGACAACGTGCGAATCATTCCCGTGAGCAAAGTCAGCTATGGCTTTGCCAGCGGCGGCAGCGATTTTCCGTCTAAACACAACCAAGAGCTGTTTGGCGGCGCAGGCGGCGCGGGCGTGACGATCACTCCTGTGTGCTTTTTGGTCGTGCAAAACGGCGAGGTGAGCATCAAACACATTTCCACGCAAGAAAGCTCTGTGGAGCGCGTGATTGGCATGGTGCCAGATCTGGTGGACAAAGTGAGCACCACGGTGGACAAGCTGGTGACCAAGTTCGGCAAAGACGATGAAGAAGATGTGATTGCGCAAGCCATCGCAGATGCCGAGGAGTCCCTATAGCACCTGCGGTGCGGCTCCGTCGCTTCGCTGTGTTCTATTCAACCAAGATAAAGAGGCAGCTTGTCATACATGTCCGGTGTTTTGCATAGGTATGGGGCATGAAAAAGATTTGCTGTGTACTGATGATTTTGCTGTTGCTGCCGGGGAGCATTCCCGTGGCGGTGGCACAGCGCAGCCTTGGGCTTTCGGCGCAAAGCGCGGTGCTCATTGACGCGCACACCTTGCAGGTGTTGTATACCCACAACGCACACACACCCATGCCCGTGGCAAGCACCACGAAAATCATGACGACTTTGCTGCTGCTTGAGGCAGGGGAGCCGGGGCTTTCATTCGCCGTGACTGACAACATGGTGCAGGTTGAGGGCACCAGCATGGGTTTACGCGCAGGCGATACCGTGACACGAGAAGCGCTAGCTATCGGTCTGCTGCTGGCCAGCGGCAATGACGCCGCCAACGCCACAGCCATGCACTTGGCAGGCGATTTGCCAAGCTTCGCCACCATGATGAACGCCCGCGCCCGTGCCATTGGCATGACCCAGACCAACTTCGTCACCCCCAGCGGACTGGATGCCGAAGGGCATTTGTCCACCGCATTTGACATGGCGCTACTGGGCGCTGCTGCCATTGCTAACCCGGATTTTCGTGCCATCAGCAGCCAAAGCAGCATGCGTGCACACTTTGGCAACCCGCCAACATGGCATTATCTGCGCAACCACAACCGCCTAGTGCGTGAAATTCCCGGCTGCATCGGCATCAAAACCGGTTTCACTCGCGCGGCGGGCCGCACACTCGTTAGCGCAGTGGAGCGCGACGGCAGAACTCTAATCGCCGTTACGCTGCACGCCCCTAACGACTGGCAGGATCACCGCCGCCTGTTTGAGTTCGGCTTTGCACAATATCGCAGCGTGCAGTTGGACATCCCAGGGGATGTGGTTGCACGCCTGCCCATCACAAACGGCATGGTGTCGCATGCGAACATCATTCTGGCTGGCACACCGTCAGCTTACTTGCAAAATCGCCCGCAAAACGTGCAACGCGTGCTGTTGTTGCGGCCATTTGAATTCGCCCCGCTACAAGCGGGCAGCGTAGTGGGCACCGCGCGGTATTACGACGGCACGCTGTTGCTAGCAGAAGCGCCACTCATTGTACAATCCACCATAGATATAGCTAGACCACCAAGGTCAACGGCACAACCAAGCCTGTGGTGGCGCATACGAAACTTTTTCAGGAGTTAACATGATTAGACTGCAAAAATATCTGGCCGAACGCGGGCTTGCTTCGCGCCGCGGTGCCGAGGAAATGATTAAGCAAGGCCGCATCACCATCAACGGCCGACGCGCCGAAATCGGCATGTCCATCGACCCGGCAACTGCCCTAGTCGCCGTGGACGGACAAGCATTGCCGCCGCAACGCGAGCAAAAAATCACGCTGATGCTGCACAAGCCGCGCGGTTATGTTACCACCATGCACGATCGCCACGCAACCAAAACCGTGGCTGACCTTGTCGATTGCCCCGAGCGGCTTTATCCCGTTGGGCGGCTAGACAAAGACAGCGAAGGCCTGCTGCTAATGACCAACGACGGCGAGCTGGCGCACGCGCTCACGCATCCATCGCGGCAAGTGGCGAAAGTCTATCGCGTCACTTTGCGCGGCCAGGTTAGCGAAAACATGCGCACCCAGCTGCAAACCGGCATCATGCTTGACGGCACGCGCACCCTGCCCCTGCAACTGCGCGAAGTGAGCCAGCAGCCCGACCGCACCGTGCTCGAGTTCACCCTGCAAGAGGGCCGCAACCGGCAAATCCGCCGCATGTGCCAAGCCGTGGGATTGCAGGTGTTGCGCCTTAAGCGCACACAAATTGGCCCGCTAAAACTCGGCATGCTACCCGTGGGCGAAACGCGCACGTTAACCGCCGAAGAGACGAAGAAGTTGTTACTTTTTTTGCAAAAAAAGTAACCAAAAAACCTAGGCGCTTCGCGTGGGAACTTTGATGTGACAATAATAGAACACAGCGAAGCGACTTTTGCGCGCCTTAGCGTGCACAAAGTAGAGCCGCACCGCAGGTGCACGACAGCCTGACCCTTTCCGTATAATGCATTAAGCATAAATGGGGAGGGATTTTTCTATGGCTACCACGCCGTGTGTTTCACCACAAACTTCAACCAATCTTTCAGGTGCCATTTCGTTTGGCGCGCCTGATTCCACTTGCATTCCCTTTCAAGTTTCCGCCAGTGACATCACCGAAGAAAATGTCATAACATCGGCACTATTTACTTACCCCTGCACTGTGGGCGATGCAGTGGGCTATGCACTTTGCCTGCGCCGCGGCCAGCCGTTGCCGCATGCCTGTGGCAGCTTGCCAGAAAGCCAAGTGCTCGCCAACCCGCAAACTGCGCGTGCCGTGCGATTTGTGGTCGGCCAGCTGGCGCAAAGCCCAAACTATGACTTCGACGACCCGCAAGCACTGCGCATTCGTGCGTTGCTGCAACGCGGCTTTGAGCTGTGGAACGAAGGAATTTTCGGCAATCATGTCATGCTGTATTTGACGGACGTCGGCGGCGTTACCCCCGGAATTCCACCTGCACAGCTGGCTGCAAACTCCTTCGCTGGCCCGTGGAACACCTGGGACGCACAAGGCATGGCACAAGTGGCGCTGTGGTTTTTGCTCGGACAATTCCCGCCTGACGGCAAGCTGACTTTCCTAGATGGCGCGGGCAACCTAATGAACGCCGAAAACCGCTTTCGCCTGTTCAACGGCTACACCATGCTGCACTTGATGGCGCAAGCCTACGCACGCGGCGAGCTGAACTGCGAGGGCGATATGCCCATTAGTCCCTTGCAGTTTTCCGGGCCGCAAACCACATTCACGCTGCCATCTTGCGCGCGTGAGGTAGCGGTAGGACCCTTCATGCTCAATGGCTGTGAAGACGCTGAGTTGACCTTCCTGTTGTCGTCCGGCGTGGCCACCAGCGATGCTGCAGGATTAAACGAAATTGCTGGCGCACCAATGCGTGGGCAGCCATTTTGGATTCGCGTGCACCCGCAGTCCAGCCCGGCAAGCATCACCATGCAGGCCAGTGCACAAGTCACAATCACGCAACCCATCGTGCATTATTTTGGGACCCAAACACAAACCATGGCACTTGTGCATGGTAGAGACGACGAGCAAGAGTTCCATGCGCAACATACCATCACCCTTGATTTCGCCAGAAATGATGACGAGGATAGCGAGGCGCCCCCCTGCGAGCCATGTTTTATCCCGCAGTTTATTCCACGGCCGTTTCCGGTGCCCTGTGCATCGCCGCCACTGGCTGTCAGTAGCAACAACAATAACAATAATAACAATAACTCGAACAATAACAACATGGTCAACCAAATGCTGCAAAACATGCAAGCAAATATGGTCATGCAGTTTCTGCAGCGGCAGCCGCAGATGTCTGCACCCTGTTGGCCACAAACGCAGTGGCCCTGCTAACCCACCTGCGGTGAGCAGACGCTTCGCGGCAACACCTACAAACTGATACAAAAACTCCACTCTGTGATTTTCATAAAGTGGAGTTTTGATTTTTTTGAAGCAGTCACCGCGAAGCGGTATAGGTTTTTTTGATTACTTTTTTTGCAAAAAAAGTAACACACTTCGCATCCTACGCAATTTCAATGCCCTTTTCGGCGCGTTGCTGGGCGAGTTCGGCGGTGATGCGGTCTTTCTTCTTGCCAGTGAGGTCATAAAAGAAGATGGGGAGCACACACAACACCAGCGAAACAGCGGGAATGATCGACACCAGCGAGAACATGCCGTCACGCACGGTGTCACCCACCACCAGCACATTGGGGATGTAGTTGGGATCCAAGGCCGAAAGATCAAGCTGCACAATGAAGTACATCAGCACAATGAAGCTGGTGGCAATGGCGTTGCCAAATTTCTGCGTAAAGGTGGCGCAGGCTTGGCCCAGCGCGCTTTGCCGCACGCCGGTTTGCCATTCCATGTAGTCAAGCGCGTCGCCAATCATCGGGTAAATCAGCACGTTAATCGCCCCCAGCGGCACGCCCGTGAGCGCAAAAAACGGCACCAAGCGCCAAAAGCTTTCATAGCCCAGCGCAAACACAATCAAGCAAACCACGGCGCCAAGCAAACCGCTTGCAATGAGAATTTGCTTGTAGTTAAAGCGTTTCATCAGCTGTGTCACCACAATCATGGTGGCGAACATGCCACCCGCCACCGCCATGGAGTACACCATCTGCACCGTTGAGATATTCTGCTGCAGCGCAACGGCGCGATCGGCGGCGTTCATGCCGGCAAACTCTAGTTCCGAGCCAATGAAGAATACATAGCGCGCCACGTGCACCGCACCGGCGTTGAACAGGTATCGCCCGGCAGATAAAATGCCCATCACAATAATCAGCAGCAAGGGCTTGCACTTGATGATTTGCTTGAACGTGCTGGCATGCGCTTGTCCGTCGTGGCTGCTTTTTCTTTCCACCGGTGGTAGCTTAATGCGTTCTTTGGCTCGCATCGCATTCAGATAAAGCCCAACACCCACCGTGGAAACAAAGGCCGCAATGATGATAAAACGCGTGCGTTCAAACGCCGGGTCATCTGCGTCGGCACCTAGCAAAGGCAGCAAAACCCCAAGGCCCATAAATAGCGCCATGGGCACTGCACCGCCCACGCCGTTGGTCACCGTTGCAAGCGAAAGCAAGCTGCTGCGTTCTTCAGGGTTGGGGGTCATTAGATTGGGTAGCGCCCAAAAGGGCACATCCGTCACGGTGTAGGCCAAGCTCCACAGCACAAAAATCGCCGCCGCATAAACCATTCTGCCCATGGGCGAGATATTGTTCGGCGCAAAGAACAAAAAGAATGTCAGCACCGCAATGAACGGCCAAGAGTACTTAACAAAGGGCAGCATTTTGCCGCCTTTTAGGTTTCCGCGGTCCACGATTATGCCCATTAAGGGGTCGGTGAAGGCATCCATCACACGGGTGATGAGCGTGAGAAAAAACGCAAACAGGGGATTAACGCGCAGCACATTCAGGTGAAAGTCCGACATATACGACGACATGATGCCAAACACCATGCCTTGCCCCGTAGCCGCTGTGCAGTAGGAGAAAAACTCCTTGCGAGGCACGACTTTTTGCTCTGTATCAACAACTTGCGTGATAGTGTCTTGCATAAACGCCCCTTTTCTTCGCTTCGCTGTGTTCTATGATAGGCACAGCAAATTCATAATCAGTCAATCTAGGTTTTTTTGATTACTTTTTTTGCAAAAAAAGTAGCAAAACTTCGCGCTAACCCGCCAGCACCGCCGCAGCCACAGCATCGCCCATGTCGCTCGTGCCAATGGGCGTCACGCCGGTGTCGCCGACGATGTCGTAGGTGCGCACGCCATTTTCCAGGCAGTGCAGCACAGCATCTTCCACAGCCTTGGCTTCGTCCAGCAAGCCAAAGCTATATTGCAGCATCATCGCCGCGCTGAGGATGGTAGCGAGGGGATTGGCTTTATTTAGCCCGGCCATGCGCGGTGCACTGCCGTGGCTGGGTTCATATAGCCCGCACTTGGTCTCGCCAATGGAGGCCGAGGCCAGCATGCCCAGCGAACCGGTAACCGCACCGGCTTCATCACTCAGAATGTCGCCAAACATGTTCGGCGCAAGAATCACATCAAACTGCCAAGGCGACTTCACCAGCTGCATGGCAGCGTTGTCCACCAGCATGTCTTGATATTCCACATCAGGGTAATCTTTGGCCACGTCGGCAACCACTTCGCGCCACAGGCGGCAACTTTCCAGCACATTGGCTTTGTCGATGCTATGCAGCTTCTTGCCGCGCAGGCGTGCAGTTTCAAAGCCGATTTTGGCAATGCGGCGCACTTCCATTTCACTGTAGCGCTTGGTGTCGTATGCACCGTCTGCGTCGCGGCCGCGTTCGCCGAAGTAGATGCCGCCGGTCAGCTCACGCACGATGAGCATGTCGATACCTTTTTCGGCGATGTCAGTGCGCAGCGGGCAGGCGATTTTCAGCGGCTGCCACAGCTTGGCCGGGCGGATGTTCGCAAAACAGCCCATGGCGCGGCGCAAGGCCAGCAATCCCGTTTCGGGCCGTTGATCGCCGGGCAGGTTATCCCACTGTGGGCCGCCGATGGCACCCAGCAGCACGCTGTCGCTTGCGAGGCAAACGTCGGTGGTTTCTTGGGGCAGGGCTGTGCCGTGTGCGTCAATGGCGCAGCCGCCCATCAGCACATGGGTGTAACTAAACGTGTGCCCGAATTTTTCGCCAACGGCGTTGAGGACTTTGATGGCCTCACGCGTGATTTCCGGGCCAATGCCGTCGCCTTCAATCACTGCAATGTTGTACTTCATGGTTATTCTCTCCTAGCTGTTTTGAATGGCAGGCAACAGCCCACCAGCTTGAATGATATTTTGCAAAAACGGCGGAAACGGCGCGATTTCATACTCGCATCCACCCGCAAACACAATGCCGCGGGTGAAGTCAACTTCAACCGTTTCGCCGTTTGCAATGGCCTTGGTTGCCGCGGCACTTTCCACAATTGGCAAGCCAATGTTGATGGCGTTGCGGTAGAAAATGCGTGCGAAGCTTTCGGCAATCACGCAGGAAATACCGCTGGCCTTGATGGCTATGGGTGCGTGCTCGCGGCTGCTGCCGCAACCAAAGTTTTTGCCCGCTACCATGATGTCACCCGCCTGCACGCGCGTGATAAATGCAGTATCAATATCTTCCATGCAGTGCTTGGCCAGCTCGTTGGGGTCGGTGGTAGTGAGATGCCGCGCGGGTAGAATCACGTCAGTATCCACGTTGTCGCCATATTTGTGTACTGTGCCTTTTGCGGTCATAGTATATCTCCTCCCAAATAGCCAGCAATTGCAGCTTTGGCCGCAACATAAGGGCTGGCCAGATAGATTTCGCTTTCGGTGTGACCCATGCGGCCAACAAAGTTGCGGTTGGTGGTCGCCACGGCGCGCTCACCTTGCGCCAAGCAACCGCTGTGACCGCCCAAGCAAGGCCCGCAGGTGGGCGTGCTCACCGCACAACCAGCTTTGATAAACACTTCCAGCAGCCCGTCGCGCATCGCATCCAGATAAATCTGCTGCGTGCCGGGGAAGATAATGCAGCGCACATTGGCGGCAACTTTTTGCCCGCGCAGCACATTTGCCGCTGCCTCCAAGTCGCTATACCAGCCATTGGTGCAGCTGCCGATGACCACTTGGTCAATCACAATGTTCTCGGTAATGCTGTCGACTGTGTGAGTATTCTCCGGCAAGTGAGGGAAAGCCACCGTGGGTTTTACCTGGCTTAGATCAATCTCAATTTCTCTGTCGTAGATTGCGTCGCTATCTGCCTCATACACGGTGTAGTCCGTCACGCCAGCTTTGTTCATATAGGCAATGGTTTGCTCGTCCACCGGAAAAATGCCGTTTTTGGCGCCAGCCTCAATGGCCATGTTGGTGATAGTCAGGCGGTTTTCCATGTTGATGTTTGCCACACCGGGCCCGCAAAACTCCATGGATTGATACAACGCGCCGTCCACGCCAATCATACCGATGATGTGCAAAATCAAATCTTTGCCGCTCACATGCGGCGCAAACTCGCCCGTCAGCGTGAACTTAATCGCGCCCGGCACTTTGAACCACGCCTTGCCCGTCACCATGCCCGCAGCCATGTCGGTGCTGCCCACGCCGGTGCTGAACGCCCCCAGCGCGCCGTAAGTACAGGTGTGCGAGTCTGCGCCGATGATGCAATCGCCCGCCTTCACAATGCCTTTTTCGGGCAGCAGGCAGTGCTCAATGCCCATGTCGCCCACATCAAAAAAATGCTTGATGCCGTGCCTGTGCGCAAAGTTGCGCACTTTTTGGCAAGCCTGCGCGGCTTTGATATCTCGGCAGGGTGTGAAGTGATCCATCACCAGCGCGATTTTTTCCTGCGAAAACACGCGGTCAAGGTCATGTTTGGTCATCTCATCAATGGCCACCGGCGCGGTGATGTCGTTGCCCAGCACGAGGTCGAGGTTTGCTTCAATCAGCTGCCCGGCAACCACGCTATCCAGTCCTGCATGCGCCGCCAGTATTTTCTGTGTTATCGTCATGCCCATAATTTATTCACTCCGTTCAGATAAGCCTCAATGCTGGCCATGATTGTGTTGGTGCTTTCGCCACGGCCAGTGACTTTTTTGTCGCCACAGGCCAGTTTAACTACCGCTGCGGCAACTGCATCTTCGCCGCCGCTTGCTGCATGCACATCATAGTGTTTCAACGCATCTTTTTCAAATTTGCAGCCATGACGCTTGATGATTTCATTGATGGCGCTGAAGGCCGCCTCAAGAGGACCGCTGTTGCTCAGGCATATCGCGCTTTCTTCGCCGCTGTCGCGCACGTCCAAGCAAATGTGTGCCTGCGCCGACGCCTTGTAGCTATCAATTTTAAAATTCACCAGCGTAAAGCGTTGCTGGCTATAATCCGACGTTGCGTTCTTCACCAAGATTTCAAGGTCTTCATCGAAGATAACTTTTTTCTTGTCGGCCAATGCTTTGAAGCGCACGAAGGCCTCGTCAATTTCCTGTTGGTTCAGATAATAACCCAGCTCCGTCAAGCGATCTTTGAAGCCGTGGCGGCCGCTGTGTTTGCCCAGCACCATTTTGTTTTGCGGAATGCCAATGCTTTGCGGCGTCATAATCTCATAGGTCTCACGGTGCGCAAGCACGCCATGCTGGTGAATGCCAGACTCATGCGCAAAGGCGTTTTTACCCACAATGGCTTTGGTCGGCGCAACTTTTACGCCTGTGATTTTCTGCACCAAGCGGCTGGCGCGGTAGATTTGATCGGTCTTCACACCGGTTTGTGCGCCGCCATATACATCTGCGCGGGTGTGCAGGTTCATCACCAGTTCTTCCAAGCTTGCATTGCCCGCACGCTCGCCAATGCCGTTGATGGTGCATTCCACTTGTGTGGCACCGGCTTTGACACACGCCAAGGTGTTGGCCACCGCAAGCCCCAAGTCGTTGTGGCAGTGCACCGAGATGTCCGCCTTGTCAATGTCCTGCACATTTTCCAGCAAGTAGGTCACCAGTGCAGCCATTTCATCGGGCGTTGAATAACCCACGGTGTCGGGCACGTTGAGCACCGTCGCACCCGCTTTGATCACCTCACTGAACACGCGTGCCAAAAAGGCTTTGTCGCTGCGGCTGGCATCTTCGGCTGAAAATTCAATGTCGCTGCAATATTTCTTTGCATGCGCCACGGCAGCGGCAGCACGCGCTACCACCTCGTCCTCGGTCATCTTCAGTTTATACTGCATATGAATGGGCGACGTGGCCAAAAAGATATGCACACGCGGCGCAGCACTGTGCCGCACGGCATCATAGGCCGCGTCAATGTCTTTGTTCAGCGCACGGCTAAGGCTAGCCACACCGGCGTTTTTCACCAGCTTGGCAATAGCCGTTACGCTTTCAAAATCCTCGGGCGACGAAAACGCATAGCCGGCCTCGATGACATCAACACCCAATTTTTCCAGCTGCTTTGCAACCTCGAGTTTTTCGTTGAGGTTCATGCTGCAGCCAGGCGACTGCTCGCCGTCACGCAGTGTGGTATCAAACACTTTAATTCGCTTTGCCATGATAGACACTCTCCTTGTCCTTACACTTCTTTTCATTATAACAGATTGTGCGAAGCAGGTCAACTGTTTTTGTGAAAAAATAATTTTTTAAAAACACTTGACATTCAATTCGACCTGTGCTATAATTTTCATAGACCACAATGGTCTATGAAATAAAAGGAGGTGGTCGTTTGACTGGTCGATTCGACTTATTTCACGCGCTAGACGCCGAAAAGCAGCAACGCATTTTGCATGCAGCCATGGAGGAATTCGCCACTCAGGGCTATGAACGGGCGTCAACCAACGCCATTGTGAAGGCCGCAGGCATTGGCAAGGGCATGCTGTTTTACTATTTCGGCAGCAAGGAGGAACTGTACGAATTCCTGTGCGAATACGCCTTGCAGCCGCCCGCAGCGTTTTTGCAGCAGCTACACTTCGCAGACGGCGACTTTCTGGCGCGCTACCTGCAAATTGCCAAGCACAAGCAAGATATGATGGCTAGCGACCCGCTGCTGATGCGATTTTACGAAAGTCTTTATCGCAAAAACGCACACACCGAGAAATTCGCTACACGGCTTGCCGAACTGCAGCAGCAAATGTATCACAAACTTTACGATGGCTTAGACTACAGCCTGCTGCGCGACGACATACCGCCCGTCACCGCCATCCAGTATATGCGCTGGCTGCTTGAGCGCATGGAGCAAGACGTGACCGCCAGCATCAAAGACGGCAGCACACGCACTGGCCCCGAGCAATGGGAAAACTACTACGCATTTCTGGCAGACCTGCGCAAATTATTCTACAAATAAACAGGAGATCAATCCATGCTGAAGTTATGGAACGCGCCAACTGCACGTGCGCAAAAGTGGTATCGAAAGCCACTAAATGGCTGCGTGAGCAGCACGGGCAAGCCCTACCAAGTTTTGCTCAAACGTGGCACAACCAACAACCTGCTGGTCAACTTCATTGGTGGTGGTGCATCTTGGAACGAAGAAACCGCCGCACGCCCATACACACCGGCTGTAATGCTCAAGCGCCAAGAAGCGTTTTATATGTCCGATGTGATCAACGCACAGCTGCGCTTCGCCGATGCAGGCTTGTTCAAGGCCAGCGATAAACGCAATCCTTTTCGTGATTGGCACATGCTTAACATCCCCTATGTTAGCGGCGATTTCCATCTGGAGAACAACGATTATCCTTACCAAAGCCTAAAGGGTGAAGCTAAAACATTGCACCATCACGGACAAAAGAACGTGTCCGCAGCCTTAGCTCTGCTCAAGGAACTCTGCCCCGAAACGCCGGAAATCCTAATGGTCATGGGGCTGAGCGCAGGCGGATTCGGTTGCCTGGCGCACGCACCACAGATTCAGCATCTATATCCGCTCTGCAAACGCGTGGTGGTTTATTCGGAAGGGGCACACATCGATAGCCCAATTTGGCCGCAAATCGCGAAAGACATTTGGAATGTGCGACCCGACTTGCTGCCGTACATCAAGAGCGAATCGTTGATTGCCGACCTGTTTCGCTATGCACGTGATCATATGCCGCCAACCACACAGTTTTTGCACGCGAACTCCGTATGGGACGCCGCACTGGCTTCGTTCATGCACAAAAAGAAGTATGGGACATTGCAGGCAAATGCAACCGCATTGGAGGAGTTTCGCACCAGCTTGGCAGAAATAGTGCGGACACTAAAGCTGGAAATTCCAAATTATCACGTTTATCTCACCGACCACGGCAAGAACAAAGACGGTGCCACACCGCATACCTTTGCAGGCACACCAAAATTGTTGTTTGGCAACATGCAGGACGGAATTTCCGTCGCAACTTGGCTTAAGCAAGCAACAACAGGCAAAGCCTTTGATGTTGGCGAAAAATTCATGGCATAAGTAAAAACATCCCCGAGCAATTTTCTACAAATAAACCACATAGGAGGTACACATATGCACACCATCGAAATCAATGGCCTAGTTAAGCGCTTTGGCAAGTTCACCGCACTGAGCAACGTTAACATGACAGTCAACCCCGGCGAGGTGCGGGCCTTTTTGGGTCCCAACGGCGCCGGAAAAACCACCACAATCAGATGTCTTCTCGGCACATTGAAAGCCACAGAGGGCAATGTAAAGCTGTTCGGGCAAGACGCCTGGAAAGACGCCGTGGAATTGCACAAACGCTTGGCCTATGTGCCCGGCGACGTGAACCTGTGGCCTAACCTCACCGGCGGCGAAGTGATTGACCTGTTTCTTAGCCTGCGCGGTAGCAAAATTGACCCCGCACGCCGCACGAAATATCTTGAGCTATTCCAGCTTGATCCCGCAAAGAAATGCCGCACATACAGCAAGGGCAACCGGCAGAAAGTTGCCTTGGTGGCCGCCTTTGCCGCCAACGCTGATCTATACATCTTTGATGAACCCACCAGCGGGCTTGACCCACTACTGGAAAAAGTCTTTCAAGACTGCGTGCTGAAACTAAAAGCCGACGGCAAAAGCGTGCTGCTTAGCAGCCACATCATGAGCGAAGTGGAGCGCCTGGCCGACAAAATCAGCATCATCCGTGCTGGTGAAATCGTTGCCTGCGATACGCTGGAAAATCTCATCGCAGCCCACCCCGGCAAATCGCTTGAAGATGTATTCTTGAAGCAATATGAGGGCTAGGGGATTTTGCTGATACGTGTAGGGGCGCGCATTGCGCGTCCGCCCTCATGTGCCGTTAAAATCCACGGACGGCCAATGGCCGCCCCTACTACCGGTATACTAAAACTTTAAGGAGAAAGCCTATGCTATTTCGATACATTCGCCTCATCATCAAGCGCGAGCGCATCAACAGCCTCGTTTGGCTGCTGGGCATTGCCGGGCTGATGATTGGCTTTGCACCGCTGTTTTCGAATTTGTTCGGCACACCGCAAGAAATGGCTGCCATCGCCGCCACGATGAATACCCCAGCGATGATCGCCATGGTTGGCCCTGTGTATGGCCTGCATGCCATCAGTTCCGCCATGGTCATGAGCCAAATGAGCCTGCTGCTATTTGTCATCGCCATTGCTTGCATGAACATCTTCTTCGTGGTGCGCCACACCCGTGCAGACGAAGAACTTGGCCGCATGGAGGTGCTGCGCTCGCTGCCCATTGGCCGCCTAACCAGCACCCTTGCTACACTCACCAGCGCGGTTTCGCTCAACATCAAAATCACTGTCGTCAGCGCCATAGGGCTAATGTTCATGCCCATGGATGGCATCACTGTCGCTGGTGCATGGGTCTATAGCGCAGCACTGGGCGCGGCGGGCATTTTCTTTGCCGCCCTTGCGTTGTTGATGGCGCAGGTGTTCAGCACCGCGCGCGGCGCAACCACCGGTGCTATGGCCACCATGAGCGCGCTGTTCTTGCTGCGTGCAGTGGGTGATGCCTACGTGGATGGCAACTGGCTCAGCTGGCTGTCCGTCATGGGACTGCCCATGCAAACTTATGCCTTCTATCAAAACCGCTTGCTGCCCATTGTGGTGATGCTTGCTGTTGCCGCTGTTTTGGCCGCAATCGCTCTGCTGCTTTGCAAACGACGCGACTTGGGCGAGGGCCTCGTGCCCGCCCGCAAAGGGGCAGGGGAGGCTAGCCCACTGCTGCTTAGCCCACTGGGCTTTGCCTGGCGCATGTTGCGCGGCAGCTTCATTGGCTGGGCCATTGCGTTGTTCAGCTTTGGCGCAATGTACGGCGTATCGCTGGGCATGGATGACTTTTTCGAAATCGACATGCTGCAAGACATGCTGGCCACCATGGGCGACATTCCCAACATGGCCCAAGGCTTTGTGGGCATGCTGTTGATGATGATGGGCTTGCTCAGCGTTGTGCCGGTGATGATCGCCGTCAAGCGCGTGTGGGGCGAAGAAAAACACCACCGCCTCGAGTCACTTTATGCCCGTGCTGTGCCGCGCTGGAAGATGATGGCGGCATTCATGACCATGGGCGTGTTGTTCAGCATTGTAATGCCCGCGCTCAATGCACTGGGGATGTACTTGGCTTCGCAGGGCGCAGCTAATCTGTCACTAGGGCAGTTCATACTGGGCGGATTGAGCTATCTGCCTGCCATTTGGGTCATGCTAGGGCTGTGCGTGCTGCTGGTTGGTTGGGCACCAAAACTCGGCTGGATTGCCTGGGCAGTGTTCGGCATATCGTTCTTCTTCAACTACATGGGCAGGCTGATGTTCCCGCAGGACGTGGCGGAATTCACCCAACGCTTCACCCCCTTCGGCTGGATTCCCCAGCTGCCGGTGGATGACTTCGCCTGGCTGCCGCTGATTGTGCTCACCGGCATTGCTGCAGCGCTAAGCACAGTAGGGCTGATTGGCTATCGTAGGCGAGACATTAAACTTTAAAATCGCAATGAGCGGATGAAAAATCCGCTCGTTTTTTGTTGACAAACTGTAAATCATGTGCTATACTAAACCTGTGCATGGTGCGCGCAAGCGAGAATAGGGAACGCGGTGAAAGTCCGCGGCAGCGCACAAACTACTGTAAGCGGCTACGAATTGTCATATGCCATTAAGCGTCCGGAAGCTTGAGAAGGCGACAATGAGGCCTGAAGCCGCAAAGCCAGGAGACCTGCCACGCACAACAAACTTTTCACACTTTGTGTTATTATGAAAGGATTTTTTTCATGCGTAAAATTATCTCAATCGTACTTACCCTGTGCCTGCTGCTGGGCCTTGCCTTTGCTGTGCAGGCCACGCCCGAATCCACCACCAGTTATGTTTACTTCATGGTAGATGCCAATGTGCTGGACAACGCCACTTTTTTTTGGACGCCACGTGCCGTTGAATTTGAAGTCGGCGAAAATGTGCTGGAGATCACCATGCGCGAACTTGGCGTAAGTGCACTGGTTACAGGCGAATTCCTGTTTGGCATTAGCATTGACGGCGAAACCTTGCAAGCCAGCGACCACGCTGAATGGAGCGGCTGGATGCTCACCATCAACAACGAAATGACTATGCTGGGCGCAGCTGCCGAATTCCCGCAACCGGGCGATGTCATCCGCTGGGAATTTAGCCTAGACTTCGGCGTGGACATCGGCTTTGAAGGCTGGGATGGCACACCGCCCGCATTTGAGCGCGCCGACAAAAGCACATTGATTCACAACGCAGTGATTGCAAGATGTGACGTGATTTTTCATGACGATATACTGCCTGTGTTAGGTAACTTAACCGCTACGCAAGCGCAAGTGAATGCGGCCGCTAGTGCTGCCTTGCAGAACTGCGACTGCTACCCCAACGACAGCTGCATTTGGCGCAATATCTTGGCCATTAGCGGCATTGTGCTGCTTTCGCTGGTTAGTGGCTTTGCCATCTTCCGTTTTGTGCGCATTTTGGCCGCAATGTAAACCCATAAAGGAGTACATCATGCGAATTTGCAAACGCATTTTAGCTATAATCGTGGCCGCCGCCTGCTTGTTTGCAGGCGGCATCGCCGCGTTTGCCAACGCCAACACAGCACGCACCAACGTGCTCAATTTTCTTCGCAACAACGTCACCGCGCCAACTGTCAGCTCTGTTGGCGGCGAGTGGGCGGTGCTTGCCCTTGCCCGCGGCGGCGCAAATGTGCCCGCAGGCTACTACGACGCCTACATCAACCGCGTGCGCGACGTGCTGCGCGTGAACAATGGCAATCTGCCCGGTGCACGCACCGAATTCGCTCGCGTGGTGCTGGCACTCTCTGCACTGGGCATTGACGTCACCAACATTGACAGCCACAACCTCATCACCCCGCTTGAGAACTTCGCAGAAGTTACCGCACAGGGCGTGAACGGTGCGGCTTTTGCGCTGCTTGCCCTCGATAGCAACGGCTGGGGCAACACCGCTGTGCGCCAGCAGTATGTGAATTTCCTCGTTGGCCGTGAGATTGCCGGCGGCGGCTTTGCGCTGGGCAACACCACCACGCCTGCAGCGGATATCACTGGCATGGTGCTTGCTGCTTTGGCGCCCTATGCCAACCAAGCAGCCGTGGCGGCTGTGATCACCCGCGGGCTTGCCGTGCTGCAACCGATTATGTTCACCACCGCCGAACACGCCGCTTGGGCAGTGATTGCACAGCGTCGGCACAGCGCAAGCCATGACGCCGCACTAGCTAGGCTGTTAACCTTCCAGCAAGCCAACGGGAGCTTTCGCCACAACACCGCTGGCAGCGGCAACACGCAAATGGCCACCGAACAAGCAGCCCTCGCACTGGTTGCGCTTGACATTGACTTGTTCAACATGAGCGACGTGCCCTCTCGTGATTTGCCGGACTTGCCACCTCCGCCGCCGCGCCCCAATGTGCTGCGCATCATTTGGGATTTTCTCGTGACTGTCTTTCAGTATATTTTTATGTTTATGCTCATCATTGTGGAGGCCTTTTCGTGAAAAAATGGATGAAAATCGCGCTGGTTGGCGTGGCCATTGCTGCCGTGCTGACTGTTGCATTCTTGGCCGCACCGCGTGCGCCTGAACCCGCCCTTGCACCAATCACCACCGCTGCAGAATACACGACTGGGCAAAATGAATTCGAGCTGGGCATGCCGCCTCAATTCACCACAACCACAACAGCCAACGAGTTATATTCCGGCAACGGGTCAATTACCCAGCAAGAGATTCCCGTTATCACAACAGCAACCGCTGCAACGACCCTTGCGGCCACGGTGCCGCCGGGGCAACCACATGTCACGTTGTCGATTAACGCGCAGCAAGCCTATCAAAACCCGCAGCTGCGCAGACCCAACCGCAACCCGCCCATGCCGCCCGGCGGCGTGATTCTCGCGCCGGTGCAGGTCAGCTTTACCCCCGGCGAAACCGTGTTTGACTTGCTGCTGCGTGAAACCCGCGCACGTGGCATTCACATGGAGCACGTGAACAACCCGCTGTTCAACAGCGCCTACATCCGCGGCATCAACAACCTATATGAGTTCGACTTTGGCGAGCTTTCGGGCTGGGTATATCGCGTGAATGGCGTGTTTTTGGGCATGGGTGTTAGCGCGCACACACTGCAACCCGGCGATGTGGTTGAACTGATTTACACCTTAGAGATGGTCACAATCAATTGAAAACTCTGCACCCCATTACAAGTTTACTATACTTCACCGCGCTCATCGGGTTCGCATTTGTGTTCATGCACCCGGTGAGCCTTGGCATTTCTCTTGCCGGCGCATTGAGCTTCATGTCCCTGCTGGAAAAACACAAGGCACTACGTTTTATGCTCACGTTTTTGCTGCCGCTGTTTTTGTTTGCGGCCGCCGCCAACTTGCTGTTTAGCCGCCAAGGTGTCACCATTTTGGCCTACTTCCCCAGCGGCAACCCGCTGACCCTTGAGAGCATTCTGTTTGGCATCGCACAAGCTGCCATGCTGGTTGCGGTGATTGCTTGGTTTCGCTGCTTCAACGCCGTAATGTCCAGCGATAAACTTGTGTATCTCTTCGGCCGCGCAGCACCGGCACTTGTCCTGCTGCTAAGCATGAGCCTGCGGTTTGTTCCGCGCTTCACCCGCCAGATGCAGATTATTGCTGCCGCACTGCGGGGGATTGGCAAAGATGTTACCCAAGGCAATGCGCTGCAACGCGCCAAACATGGCCTAAAGATTTTGTCCATCACCGTCACTTGGGCGCTGGAAAACGCTGTGGAAACAGCAAGCAGCATGCGCGCACGAGGCTACGGTTTACCCGGCCGCACCGCTTTTTCCATCTTCCGCTGGACGCAGCGCGACATGCTCGTGCTAGCTTTTGTGCTCACTTGCGCAGCAGCGATTATCACCGGCGCGGCACTCGGCGGCTTGCGGGCAATCTACTTCGCAGAAATCTCCCTAGCATGGCAGCCGCTGACATTCGTGCTATTTGCCGCGCATACCATCTTAGCCCTATTGCCGAGCGTAAAGGAGGCCTTAACATGGAAATCATAACTATGCGCGATTTCAGCTTCACCTATTCCGAGCGCAAGGCACCTGCGCTGGGTGATATCAACTTGGCCGTGCAGCCGGGCGAGTTTGTTGTCATCTGCGGTGCCTCCGGCAGCGGAAAAACCACCCTGCTGCGGCAGTTGAAGCCCGCCATGGCGCCGCACGGCAGCACAGCAGGGGAGATTCACTACCATGGCAAGCTATTGAGCGAATTAGACGCTCGCACTGCCGCCGCCGACATCGGCTTTGTGCAGCAGTGCCCCGAAAATCAAATCGTTACCGACAGCGTGTGGCACGAGCTGGCCTTTGGCCTAGAGAGCCTGGGTGAGCCAACGCCGGTCATTCGCTTGCGTGTGGCCGAAATGGCAGCATTTTTCGACATTGAGCCATGGTTTCACCAGCGCACTGCCAAGCTTTCCGGCGGGCAAAAGCAACTGCTGAATCTCGCTAGCATCATGGCTATGCAGCCGCAATTGCTGCTGCTGGACGAACCCACCAGCCAGCTGGACCCCATTGCTGCCGCAGAGTTTTTGGCCACTGTAGCCAAACTCAACCGCGACCTCGGCATTACTGTCGTCCTCACCGAGCATCGCTTGGAAGAAGCCTTCGCCCATGCATCACGTGCGATTGTCATGGACAGCGGACGCATCTTCTGCGATGGCAAACCACGTGAAGTGGGCCAGCAATTGCGCAACATGAACCACCCCATGCAGCTGGCCATGCCCACGCCCATGCGTCTGTTTGGCGATTGCCTCACGGTGTCCGAAGCCCGCCAAAGGCTCGCGCAACTTTCGATTGACCCACCAGCTGTAGAGGCGGATGCAAATCCGCCCGCCCCCGAAAAAGCACCCGTGCTCAACATGAAGGATATCTGGTTTCGCTATGATAAATACGCGCCCGACGTGCTGCGTGGCATGAACTTCAGCGCACACGCGGGGGAAATCACAGCCATTCTCGGCGGCAATGGTGCCGGCAAAAGCACCGCGCTGGGCGTAATGCTCGGCCTGCACAAGCCGCAGCGCGGCAAAGTCATCATGCATGAGAGCCGACTGGCAGCCGTGCCGCAAAACCCGCAATCGCTGTTCATCGGCAAAACTGTGCAAGAAGATCTGCAAGAAATTACGCGCGATTACGCACAAATCGCGCAGCTATGCGAACTCGAAAGCCTACTGCAAAGCCACCCCTATGATCTCTCCGGGGGCGAGCAGCAACGCCTAGCATTGGCCAAGGCGCTGCTCACCCATCCGAAAATCCTGCTGCTAGACGAACCCACCAAAGGCCTTGACGCACAGTTCAAGCAACAGCTAGCAAAAATCCTAGATAACTTAACACAGCAGGGGACATCCATCGTGCTCGTAAGCCACGACATTGAGTTTTGCGCCCAACACGCCCACACCTGCGCCCTGATGTTCGACGGCCAAGTCATCACACAGGCGCCCGCGCGGCAGTTTTTTGCCGGCAACAGCTTCTACACCACCGCCGCCAACCGCATTGCAACATGGGCGATAACGTGCGAGGACGTGTTACTTTTTTTGCAAAAAAAAGTAACCAAAAAAACCTAGCCGCTTCGCGCTGGACTGTTCATAGAAGGAGTGTTCATGCCCAAACACACGCTGCTCACCGTCATCACCTTTTGCCTCACCATTCCCGCCACCATTGCCGCGGGGGTGTTGTTTTGGGGGAATCGGCAATTCTACTTCATCGCCCTGCTGGTGATTTTGCAGGCTATGCTGCCATTCATCCTTCATTTTGAGCGCGGCAAACCCCAAGCCCGCCACCTAGTAATCCTCGCCGTGCTGGTGGCCTTGGCCGTAGCCGGACGCGGCGCATTTGTGATGCTGCCGCAGTTCAAACCCGTGGCGGCCATTGTGATCATCGCGGGCGTGGCCTTGGGCGGGCAAGCCGGATTTCTAGTGGGTGCTCTTAGCATGTTCATCAGCAATATGTTTTTGGGCCAAGGCCCATGGACACCCTGGCAAATGTTCGCGCTAGGACTCATCGGCCTGCTAGCGGGTTTGCTATTCAAACGCAGCAAGCTATCCAGTTGGCGCACGATTTTGCTATGCATCTTCGGCGGGTTGTCTACCTTCGTCATTTACGGCGGCATCATGGATTTTCATGCACTGATTATGTTTATGCCACAGCCCACCTGGGAAGGTGCATTGCTGGTGTTTGGGCACGGCGTACTGTTTAATATTATGCATGCGCTTTCCACAGTCGTATTCCTAGCACTCATCGCAAAGCCATTGCTTGGCAAACTCGAGCGCGTGAAAACGAAATACGGCTTGTAGAATAAATAAACCCCACCCTCTGCGCCGCAGTGAGTAGGAGTTTGCTATTTAGTTAATCGTCCACCGCGAAGCGACTAGGTTTTTTTGGTTCTTTTTTTGCAAAAAAGAACACTTCGCGCTACGCAGCAGCAGCCCGCAATTTCAGCCGCAACTTATCGCTAATCATAGCAATGAACTCGCTGTTAGTGGGTTTACCGCGCTGGTTTTGGATGGTGTAACCGAAATACCCGGCTAAAACCTCCACGTCGCCGCGATCCCAAGCCACTTCAATGGCGTGGCGAATCGCGCGCTCCACGCGGCTGGGCGTGGTGTTGAAACTGCGCGCCACGGTGGGATACAAAATCTTAGTGACCGAGCTAATCATTTCCGTGTTTTCAATGGAAAGAATGATGGCCTCGCGCAGATATTGATAGCCTTTGATGTGTGCGGGCACGCCAAGCTGGTGCATGATTTCGGAAATCATCACCTCAAGGTCGCTTTTGTTGCGCATGGCACTGGGCACCACCATACGTGGTTGCTTAATGCCCATGTTACGCCAGCTGCTCAGCTGGTTCACACGTTCTGCCAAAACGTCTGCATCGAAAGGCTTGAGAAAATAATAATCTGCGCCGGCGTTGAGTGCTTCCTGTTCAAAACGAGGGTTGTCCACTGCGCTAAGCAAAAACACAAGAGGTTTTTGCTGCATGGATTTCATTTCTTTCAGCACGCCCAAGGCGTCCAGATTAGTCAAAAACGTGTCCATAATCAGCACATCGGGGCGTTGGCTTTGCACTTGGCGCAGCACTTCGCGGCCATCTTTGGGCAACGTTTGGGTTTGAAAACCGCAGTTGCGCAAGGTTTGTGCACAGGTTGTTTCGTTTCCTTCGTCGGTGAGCAAAACGCGTCGGGTATCAGTCATCATAGGGTCTAAATCCTCCTGCCAAAATTGTGGTTACTTTATCGCTTTAGTTTACTATACCACAATTGGCAATGATTGTCAATACCTTTTGCCAAAAAATTCCATCTTTTTTTCGACGCATTTCGACACCACCTGCGGTGGGGCTCGATCGCTTCACTGTGTCCTGTTATCGTCACATAAAAGTCACCGCAAAGCAGGGTTATTCGCCACGTGCCGTGCCCAGCATGGTTTCGGCAAAAATGCCGTAACCTTCAAGGCTGGAGTTGACAAACACGTGGGTGACTGCGCCAACCAACATACCGTTTTGCATGATGGGGCTGCCGCTCATGCCTTGCACGATACCGCCGGTGATTTCAATCAACTCCGGATCGGTAATACGCAAGGTCATGTTGCGCTGGTTGCTTTGGCTGTGCAGCGCAACACGGGTGATTTCAATGTCGAAAGTTCGGCGTTCATTGCCAGCGGCAGTCATCATGATCTGCGCTGGGCCTGCGCGCACTTCACTGCGCAACGCCACAGGAACTAAGTCGCCCTGCGGGGTTTCGTGCAGGCGACCAAATACGCCGGTTTCGTCATTGATATCTAGCGTGGCCAAGCTTTGCGGCTCAAACATGCCGCACAGTTCACCTGGTGCACCATCTGCACCGCGATGAATGCCCATGACCTTTGCGCCCACCAGTTCACCACCCGAAATGGGGATGATGTCGCCGGTGTCTACGTCGGTGATGGCGTGGCCAAGCCCTGCCATCATACCAGATGCTTTGTCAAAAAAAGTGACGGTGCCAATGCCTGCCGAGCTATCGCGAACCCACAGCCCTGCGGTGTAGCGTTCACTGTCGGCACAGCGTTGCGGGGTTACCTCAACCTGCTGCACATTGCCGCCGCGTTCAACGGTGAAAGCCAAGGGTATGCCCCCGCTTTGTTCAACTGCGTGGGCAACTTCGCCGCGGCGAGCAACCTCTTGTCCGTCAATGTGGGTGATGATATCGCCCGAACGCAAACCTGCGGCATGCGCAGGTTGCACGGTGCCATTTGCCGTGTTCACGTCGTCTGTTCGGGCAACGAGCACACCTCGCGTGTACAATTTAATGCCGAACACATCACCGCCTACAATCACATAGTTCCGCGTAACAACCGAAAAATTGGATGACCGTACCGGAAACACGCCAAGCAAGGAGAAATCTACCTGCTGCGCGGGGTCGGCCGAAATTTGTGCCGTAAACGGCGCGTTTGCTGTGGCAACTTGTGCGTGGATGGCGGTGTAGTCTTGCGGCAGCGTGTGCTTGCCAATGCCGATGAACGACAGGTAAACCATGCTACAAATAGCTAAGAATGCTGCGCTGCGTTTGAGCGATTTTTTCATCATGGGAATTTAATCCACCCTTCATTTTCCTGCGAGTATATTACAACCCGCCGCAGCCGCCAAGCAGCTGCCTGATTAGATTGCGCCGATTGCAAAAAAAAATGTGCGTAAAAAAATGAAAAAATGCTTGACATCAACCACCAAATCTGGTATAATATTACGTGCCGCATGTCCAAGGCTCAAAAGTGGGCTAGCCCGCCTTGTTGCAGCGAGTCTAAATCGAAAGAGGAACCCCATGTACGCAATTTTCACCACCGGCGGCAAACAATACAAAGTTGAGGCCGGCCAACAGCTCTTTATTGAAAAGCTGGACAAAAAAGCTGATGACACCGTGACCTTTGACCAAGTGGTTGCCATTGGCGACGACAAAAAAGGCCTACTGGTTGGCAAAGACGTGGAAAAAGCAACCGTTGCCGCCAAAGTGATTAAAAACGGTAAAGCGAAGAAAATCAACGTGTTCACCTACAAACGCCGCAAGGGCTACCACCGCAGCGTTGGCCACCGCCAACCCTACACCTTGGTGGAAATCACGGCCATTAGCGCCAAACCCAAGCGCGCACCCGCCAAGAAGAAAGTAGAAGCTCCCGTTGAAGCCGCAGCCATGGCCGAAACCGCAGCAGAATAGTTTTGATTGTAACGACGAAAGGATAGATAATTATGGCTCATAAGAAAGGCATGGGGTCCACTCGTAACGGGCGCGACTCCAACAGCAAACGTCTGGGCGCAAAACGCGCTGACGGTCAATTCGTCCTCGCTGGCAACATTTTGGTGCGCCAACGTGGCACACGCATCCACGCGGGCACCAACGTTGGGCTCGGCCGTGACCACACCCTGTTTGCCACCGTTGACGGCGTGTTGCGCTTTGAGCGCATGGGCAAAGACCGCAAACGCGCAAGCGTTTATCCCGTGGCAGCACCGGCTGCTGAATAATTGAACAATGTGTTTGAGCGCTTGAGTCCGTGGATTCAAGCGCATATTTTTCGTAAAGGCTGGAGCCAGCTGCGACCTGTGCAGCTGGCTGCGGCCGCTGTGCTTTTTGGCAGCGAGGATCACCTGCTGCTGAGTAGCGGCACGGCAAGCGGCAAAACCGAGGCTGCGTTTTTGCCGCCACTGACCTTGCTGGGCGACGATGAGTTGATTGTCTACGTCAGTCCGCTAAAGGCGCTCATCAATGACCAGTTCACCCGCTTGCAGCCGCTGTTAAAAGAGGGCAAAGTGTCGGTGACGCGCTGGCATGGCGAAGCCTCACCCGCGCAAAAGCAGACTTTTTTGCGCCAGCCAAAAGGTCTGCTGCAAATTACGCCGGAGTCGCTGCAATCGCTGCTGCTTAATCATCAACATGACTGTGCGAGAATTTTCGCCCGGCTGCGCTTTGTGGTGATTGACGAGGTGCACTATTTCATGGCAAGCCCGCGGGGACTGCAACTGCAATGCTTGCTTGCGCAAGTTGAGCGCTTGGCAGGCTGTTCGCCGCGACGCATTGGACTTTCGGCCACCCTAGGTGATGCACAGGCCGCGCAGAATTGGCTACAGGGTAGCACAACAAGGCCCGTCGCACACCCACACGCGCAAGAGCCACCCCGCAAGCTGCAGATTTCCATGCGCTATGTTGCGCCGGACGATGACAGCCTGAACGAAACGCTGTATCGCGCCACACTGGGCAAAAAGGCCATTGTGTTTGCCAATTCGCGCCTGCAAACCGAGCAAACTGCGCAGCAGCTCAAGGCAATTGCAGCACAACGCGGCACGCCGGATGTCTACCGCGTGCACCACGGCAGCGTGGCGGCAGCACTGCGGCAAAACACCGAGCGCGACATGAAAAGCAGCGACCGTGCACTGGTTACTTGCGCGACGGTGACGCTTGAACTGGGCTTGGACATTGGCGACCTGCAACGCATTGTGCAACTAAGCGCGCCGCTTTCGGTGGCAAGCCTCACCCAACGCATTGGCCGCTGTGGACGCAAAGGGCAACCCGCCGAACTTGTGTTTTTGCTGCAAGACGACGGCGAAGAAGACATCTGCTGGCCGCTTGTGCAGGCCATCGCCATGCTGCAATTATATTTAAAGCATAAGTGGGTTGAACCTGTGCGGCCACCCTTGCAACCCTTCGATTTGCTCTATCACCAAAGCATGTGTGCCGTGGCGGCGGCAGGGGAGATCAGCCCGCCCAAGCTGGCGCAGCAGGTGCTTACCCTGCCTGCATTCGCGCAAATTTCGCAGGATGATTTCCGTACACTGCTGCGGCACTTGATCGACATTGACCATTTGCGCCGCAGCGAAACTGGCGGCCTAGTTATCGGCTTTGCGGCTGAGCCCATCGTCACCAGCCGGGATTTTCTGTCTGTGTTCACCGCACCGCAAGATTACACCGTCAAGGCGGGCGAGAAGATCATCGGCAGTGTTGGGCGAGCATACCGAGCAGGGGAGCGCTTTGCTTTGGCCGGGTGCAGCTGGCAGGTGAAGAGCCTGCACGCCACCCAGCGTGAGATTCTCGTGCAGCCAAGCAAAGGTGCCGCCGCAACCAAGTGGACCTCCTATGCCGGCGAAGCGCTGCACCCGGTTGTACTGCAGCGCATGCAGCAAGTGCTAACTAGCGATGAAAACTATGCTTACCTCGATCAAAACAGTCGTGCGACGTTGCAGGCCATGCGCGAGGCTTTTCGGCGCGGCGGTGCACAACTGCCCGAGCAACTGTGCCAAACGCCACAGCGTTTCTCCAAGTTTGATCGATACCTGCCTGATATGCTCATACAAAAACAAGCCGAGGATGCTTAATCCTCGGCTTAATTGTTGGTCGGGTGTAGGGGCAGCCATTGGCCGTCCGAGATTTTGTGGCGGGTAGAATAGGACGGACGCGCAATGCGCGCCCCTACACGAGCTTCTTCAGATAGATATTTCTATGGGCGAAGTCTCTGCCGCCAAAGTCTTGCAGGCGCAAGCCGGCGTGCATGATGGTGTTGCCGTGCAGCACCGCACCGCAGTCGAGCTCGTACTGCGCGTCGGCATCCAAGCCTTGGGGATAGACGCGCAAATCCCATTCGTTGTGCTCGCTAAGTACCACAAAGCACTGCACCAATGCCTCGGATTTATCCGGCGAAACAAACTGCCAGGCGCAGGTTCTGCCCTCAAATGGGCTGATCAAACGGTAGAAGTCACCCGTAGTCACCAATTGTTGCACTTCACGGAAAGCAGCGTTAGCCGCGCGCATTTCGTCAATTTGTTCAACGGTGAGCTTGGTGGGGTCTAATTCATAGCCAAAGGCGCCGGTGGTGGCAACGCTTGCACGATAGGGAATCTTGTTGGCGCGGCCATGGCCATAGGGCGCAGCCACATGAGCCCCCATGGTAGCTAGGGGATATGCCATGGAAGTACCCCACTGGATTTTCAGACGATCAACGGGGTCGGTGTTGTCGCTGGTCCAGGTTTGGGGCATGTAGTACAGCATGCCAAGGTCAAAGCGGCCGCCGCCGCCGGAGCAACTTTCAAACAAGATGTGCGGAAAGGCAGTCGTGAGGCGCTCGCACAGGTCATATAAGCCCAGATAGAAACGATGACCCACTTCGCCCTGCTGGTTTGCGGGCAGGCTATGGCAGAACACTTCCGTGAGGTTGCGGTTGAAGTCCCATTTCAAGTATGTGATGTTGGCTTGCTTGAGGACTGCGCTGATGCAGTCGAACAGATAATCTTGCACTTCGGGCAGTGCCATATTGATGACACACTGGCGGCGACCAAGGCTGCGACCACGGTCGGGAATATGCAAGGCCCAGTCGGGGTGTTTGCGATACAGCTCGCTTTCGGGCGAGATCATTTCTGGCTCAAACCAAATGCCGAAGTCTAGGCCTTCGGCGTTCACGCGCTCGGCCAATTCCTTCAGCGTGCAGCCGAGTTTTTCTTCGTTCACAAACCAGTCGCCCAGCGATGTTTTGTCGTCGCTTCGCGCACCAAACCAGCCGTCATCCATCACCAGCAGATCAACGTCAGTCTTGGCGGCTTCGCGCGCAAAGGCCACGAGTTTGTCAGCATTAAAGTCAAAGTAGGCTGCTTCCCAGCTGTTGATTTTAATCGGGCGCAGTTTTTGCTTCCATTCGCCACGCACGAGATTGTTACGGGTGAGACGATGCAGCGTACGGCTGAGCCCGCCAATACCTTCGTCGCTGTAGCTCAACACAGCCTCGGGCGTGGTGAAACTTTCGCCCGGCTGCAATTGCCACGCAAAATTGTCGGGATTAATGCCCACGCATAGGCGCGTGCAGTGCATTTGATTCACTTGGGCTTCAATCTTGAAGTTGCCGCTGTATACCAATTGCACACCATAAGCTTGGCCGGTGTGTTCGGTTGTATGTTTGTCGCATAGCACCGCAAAGGGATTGAGTTGGTGGCTGCTGCTGCCGCGGTTGCTGGCAATCACGGTGCTGCCGTGAAACAACGGGTGACGCTCCACGTGGCGCTCACGATTCCAAGCGCCGTGCAGGCTAACCATGTCAAAATTCATGCGCGGGAACTCCACGCAGGCGCTTTGCAGGTTTTCGAGGGAAAGGGTAGCGGCGCCGTGGTTTTCCGCCACAGCCCAGCGAGTGATGATATTCTCACCCGCAAAAGCGCAGTAATATAACTTCACGTGCAGGCCCAGCAGGGCATCTTCCATGGTGATTTCAAGCGTATCGCCGTCGGCTGCACTGTTGAGATAATACGCAGGCAAACCGGGCAGCGCAGGCTTTTGCCCGGCCAAGATATTGTGCGAAATGTACTTCAGTTCAACGGCATAGGCGCCATTGGTAGCACGCACTCCACAGGCGGACTGGCGAAAATCACCCACACCTGCGCCGGGGAATTCCTGCAAGCGGGTGTCTAGCGTGGGGGAGCCATCGGCCGGGTTGGGCGAAAACGACGCACCGCGACCGGTTTCGTTCAGGTAGGATAAATCGTCGCGGCTGATGTGCTTGCCATAGTACAAATGGCACAGATAGCCTTCGTCGCTCACTTGCATGGCATAGCTGCTTTGGCCTGCCTGCAAGTGAAAAATCTGCGTGAACTCGTCGTAATGAATGGGCATAGGGTTTCTCCTTTAGTGTATAGTGATTAGTGGTTAGTGAATAGTGAATGATGCGTAGGCAGTTGCGTCTCTTCAACTAACCACTATTCACTATTCACTATCCACTACAACTGCGCATTGCGCTGTTCTAGGGCTTGGGTGATGTCGCCAGCCAAGGCTGTGATGGTGCCGTTGGCGCCGTTTTCGGCAGCTTGCACTAGTTGATCTACCATAGCAAGAATGCGTTGTTCGTCGCTGGCTAGCTCTGGGCGCGAATTGGTGGGGCTTTGCTTGAATAATTCAACCAAGGCCTGCACATAGGCGTTGCCGCGGTGAGAGTCAAGCTGCTTGCAGGCCGTTTGTACAAACGGCAAGTTGCGATAGTGCTTATCCACGGGCTTTGCGGCATACTCATTGGCAATCAGGCTTGGCAGCAACAGCAGGGCATAGCCACCCAGCAGCACCAGCTGCGCGGCAAGCGCCCAGCGAAAGCCCTGCGGTGCAATGAGAATGGTGATGACGCCACTGCCCAGCACTGCCAAGAAGTACAGCGCCGACGCTGCAAAGGTGCTCACCGCAAACGCACGTGATTTGCGCGCCTGCCCACGCATCAGCGGCGACAGCAGCATGGCGGCATAGGCCACGTGGATAAACGCGTAGGCAATCCACACCGACGCGGGCTGCGGAAAAGTGCTCAGCAGGAAAAACAGCGCGTTAAACAGCAGCACAAACACGGAGTATAACGCAAGTTGGAATACACGAATTTTGGTCATGATTTTCTCCTTTTTATGTAGTAATGACTAGTTTCTAAAACTATGCACCGGCGGCGGCACACGCCCACCACGCGCGATGAAATTCTCGCACGAGAACTGATTGACGGGCATTACGGGGGCGCGGCCAAGCAGCCCGCCAAAGTCGATGACATCGCCCACTTGTTTGCCCACAGCGGGAATAATGCGCACGGCGGTGGTTTTGTGGTTGATCATGCCAATGGCCATTTCGTCGGCGATGATGCCCGCGATGGTGGCAGCCGAGGTATCACCCGGCACGGCAACCATGTCTAGCCCCACCGAGCACACACAGGTCATGGCTTCGAGCTTTTCAAGCGTGAGGGCGCCGGCCTGCACGGCTTCAATCATGGCGTGGTCTTCGCTAACCGGAATGAACGCACCGCTGAGTCCGCCCACATAGCTTGAGGCCATGATGCCGCCCTTTTTCACGTTGTCGTTGAGCATCGCGAGGGCTGCGGTTGTGCCCGGCGCACCGGCTTTTTCCAAGCCGAGTTCTTCGAAAATTTCGGCGATGCTGTCGCCCACGGCAGGGGTGGGTGCAAGGCTCAAGTCGATGATACCAAAGGGGACATTGAGCCGAGCAGCGGCTTCTTGCGCCACCAGCTGCCCCACGCGGGTGATTTTGAAAGCGGTGCGTTTGACGGTTTCGCACACGGTTTCAAAGTCTGCGCCGCGCACTTCTTCAAGGGCGCGCTTGACCACACCCGGGCCGCTCACACCCACGTTGATGACCAAATCACGCTCGCCTGCGCCGTGGAATGCACCAGCCATGAAGGGGTTGTCCTCCACGGCGTTACAGAAAACCACCAACTTTGCACAGGCGTTGATGTCAATTTCAGCGGCTTGTTTAATCATGCGCCCCATTCGCGCCACGGCGTTCATGTTAATGCCTGCACGGGTGCTGCCCAAGTTCACGCTGCCGCACACGCGCTGGGTTTCGGCCAATGCACGGGGGATAGCGTGTTGCAAAGCGAGGTCGCTTGCGGTGCTGCCCTTTTGCACCAGCGCACTAAACCCGCCGATGAAGTTCACGCCCACGGCTTGGGCTGCGCGGTCTAGCGTGCGGGCGATTTCCACAAAGCCGTCTTCGTCGCAACAAAGCGAGGCGGCAGCCTGCGCCACAGGGGTAACCGAGATGCGCTTGTTCACAATCGGCACGCCATATTCCAAGGCGATGTCGTCGCCCACGCGCACGAGATGCTCGGCGCTGCGGGTGATTTTGTCATACACTTTCTCGCAAAAGCGCGGCAGGCTGTCCGTGGCACAATCCAGCAGGCTAATGCCCATGGTGATGGTGCGCACGTCAAGCTTTGCCTCGCTGATCATTTGATTGGTTTCGTTGATTTCGTGCTGGTTAATCATGCAATTACTCCTGCGGTTCTTCGATAAGGCGCGTTGCGCACATCCCATTGCGCATAAGTAAGTGTGCCAGCTTCGTGCAGCGCAACCGCGCCATTGCCTGCCAGCGCAGAAAGCTCGAAATAATATAGGCGTGCAACATCAGTTATCATAAACGTTTCGCACAAATAAACTCGCCCATTGCTCACATTCACGAACTCTAGTTCGTGCGGAAACTGTGCATCAATAATACGCCGCTGCACAACATCATAAATCATCATGCTACTTCTGCCGCATGATTCCGGCAAGCGAAAATGGAAGAAAAAATAGCGTTCATTCAAACGACCACCCAACGATGGCCAGCGTGCATCGCCATGTTCTTCGCCTAAAGGCTCAAGCAACAGCGTATCTTCACCCGTGGCGTGATTGAGCAAGCGAATTTCCGTGTAAAATTGCTCATCCATCACTTGAACGATGGTTATCTCATCACACAGCGCAAGTTCAGACCAGCTTAGCCAACCAGTTTGCCGAGGCTGCTGCTGCGGAGGAACTTCGGTGGTTGCAATTGTTGTCATGGGAAAATCAGTTATGGCGGGTGTAGGGGCTTCTTCAGGCGCAGTGCAGGCAGTCAAAATCATCAGCAATGCCACCGCAAGAATCAAAACTTTCATGTCAATACCTCAAGCAATTCATCCATCGTGCGCACAATCTGCTGCGCACCGGCGCTGGCAAGCTCCTCGCGGCTGCCATAACCCCACAGCACACCAATGCAGGGAATGCCATGTTCGGCAGCACCGAGTACGTCAAATTCGCGGTCGCCAATCATGACGATTTGTGTGCCGGGCGGGGGAGCAAGAACCTCAAGTGCGTGGGCAATCACATCAGCTTTGCGCTCACGCGTGCCATCGAGATTCGCCCCGGCGATGTAGTCAAGATACTGCGCAAAACCAAAGTGCGCGGCGATTTTCTCGGCGTACACCGTGGGCTTGCTGGTGGCCAAAGCCATGGGAATACCCGCAGCCTGCAAGCGTTGCAACAGCTCAAGAATACCATCGTAAAGTTTGTTCTCGAAGATGCCGCGTTCGGCGAAATACTCACGATAAGCGGCAATGGCAGGTTCGATGAGTTCAGGTGGCATGCCCAAGGTGTCGGCAAAACTGTCACGCAGTGGCGGGCCGATGAAGGTGGCAAGCAGCTCGCGCGGTTGCGCGGGCCAGCCCAACTGATGCAGGGCATGAGTGATTGCGTTGACGATGCCCTCTTGCGGGTCGGTGAGTGTGCCGTCAAGGTCAAAGAGCAGCAGCTTGCGCGGGCGTTTGCGCTTTTGCACAAGCAGCACGACTATCATCACCAAGCAGGCCAAAAAACCTAGCCACTTCAACAGGGTAAAAACAGGTGCAATTGAAGCTAGCAGGGGTGTATTCGAGCAAAACTCTCTCCAAAATGCAGGATGCTGCGCAGACATGATTTGAATCAGCGTGTTTTCCGTGATATCGAATACAGCTGGGACGATTGGCAACAGCCATTGCCACTTCGCACGCGCGAGGGGCTTGAGGATGGTCATCAGCAGCGCGGCGTAGGTAACGGCAAATAGGCAGTCAAACACGTGAAAGATGAGGTAAACCTGCCGGCCGTGCGCACCCAGCTGCGTGAACACCTCTGAGATATACTCTGCGTTGTACCACAGCATGCCATCCATTACCATGATGCGCTGCCCACCAATGGGATTGATTGCAAGGGCACCAATAGGCGAAAGCATCAGCGGCACGGCAACTGCCAGCATGCAAAGCAGGGCCGTGGTGCTAGGATATGTTTTGATGAGGGTGAACAGTTTCTTCATGGCTACACCCGATGCATGGCTTGAAAAATATCCTCGCGTTGCAGCTTGATGTCCATGCCCATGCTTTGCCCTAGCTGTGCCAAGTCGCCTGCGAGTTGTTCAAACGCGGCGGCAGGCGGCAACTGCACAATCATGAGCATATTGAAAAAATCTTGCACAATGGTTTGCGAAATGTCTAGGATATTGACCTGTTGTGCGGCCAAATGACTACACACCTGCGCGATAATGCCCACGCGGTCGCAGCCAACCACAGTAATAATGCCTTTCATGGTGCCTCCTTGTGTCCGTAACGTACGCACTCCCCCTCGTGTTGAGGGGGAGCATGGTATACCGGAAAAGTTTAGGAATTGAATCGTCCATTGAGGTAATTCGTTCTACGTGTGATCCAATCAACCAGATCGTCTACTTGACCCATGAAGGTGTCAATCTCAACAATGCGGGGCGGGTTTGGCCAAACATAAACACCCATAATTTCGTGACGCAAGAAGTTGCGCTCAAAGGATTCTTCGTACTCAATCGCCAGCTGCTGGATATGATCCAGCGTTTCAAAAATCGCATCGTAAATCAGCTCATTCCAGCGTGCTTCCAATGCTGCGCGGAACTCGGGAGTGCGGATGAGGTTGGAATACCAGTAGCTCCGCCCTTCAGCATAGAAACCATAGGGAGTTTGATTGGTTACCCAATCGGTGTTGCCAAAAGCTACGTCAAAATCCCAAATTGGACCCATGTGGAGCCTGCGGTTTTCGCCTTGACCTCTGATTTGCATGAACACGCTGGAAGCACCGGAGTCTACGTTCATGCTCAACTCTTGAACAATGTAGAAATCAATCATAGAAGGAATATCGATGAGTGCCGAAATTCTTTCAAAATCACGCGAGCGAATTGCGCGGCTAACGCGTTCGATGAAGTATCTTGCGTACTCCATGTGCCCCGGTGTGGTGTTGCTGGGCACACGAATTTCATACAACATGTCGCGATTTCGCGTACTAAAGCGCGTGCAGAACACATATCCGCCTGGGCTGGTGTTGATGCGGAAGTAGTCCACACCTTCTACATTACCATCGCGATACAGCCGCCAATCCCATTCCAAGAAATATTCGCTAATAGCAGGGTTCGCGTGAGGGGTGATGTCCAAACGCCCGGGGCCAAGGTTGCGTTCATCGGCCAGCATATAAACGCCCATGTACTCATCGTTCACATACAGGTGCACAAAGCGCGCAAATGGTGACCATTCCATGCCCGGCAGTAGTTGGCCCAAGTGATACGCGGTGTAGTTACGCATGAGAGTTTTGTCACCATGGTTGGCAACCAGCACCCATTCACGGTGAGCGCCGTAGGAATCCAGCATGTGTTGCGGAAGATCGAAACGAACACGTATTCCTCTTTTTTCCTCGTGACGACGCCAACTGCTTTGTCCGCGGCCGCGGATACGACCGTAAACATTTTCAAATTCAAATTCGCCATTCACATCACAAGTTAAAGTGAACGTAGAATCAATCCACAGCTCACGATGCACAAAAGGCACACCGTTGGCTTGAATGTGCAGCGATGGAAAGCCGCCGTATACGTGCGGTGGCGGTTCGGGTGGTTGCGGCGTGATAATGCCGAAAAAGGATAGAACAGCGATAACGACGGACATAATCCATGCCCAAATTGTTCTTAACATAAATAATCCCCCTCTACTTTTTATAAAATACCTCTCCCATTATACCAGATAATTCAAGGCTTGTCAATGCTTACGACACATATTTTTCACTTGCTAACATCTGCGCCAGCGCGGACTGCCGCCGCCCTTTTTGCTCGTTTTGCACCATGGCGGCAATTTGCGCACGCGTGCCCACCAGCACGATCAATTGCTTGGCACGTGTGACCCCGGTGTAGAGCAAATTGCGATAGGCCAAAGGCTGCGGCACGCCCAGCATGGGCATGACCACGCAGCGGAATTCGTTGCCCTGCGCTTTGTGCACGGTAACGGCAAAGGCATGCTCGAGTTGTTCTGCCGCATGCTCAAAGGGGTATTCAACGATGCGCTCATCATCAAAGCGGATGAGGAAGTGCCCCTCAATCATGGCAATTTTCTCGATGAAACCAATGTCGCCGTTGAACACGCCCATGCCGCTTTCCCCGTCTTTTTCCCAGATGAGGTCGTAGTTGTTCTTCACCTGCATGACTTTGTCGCCTTGACGAAAGGTGCGCGCGCCGATTTGGCGTTCCTTTTTGTTCTTGGCAGGCGGGTTAAGCGCCATCTGCAGCACCTCGTTGAGCCTGCCGGTGCCACACTCGCCGCGCCGGGTGGGACACAGCACCTGAATATCTTGCAGCGGATCGAAGGCATAAGCCTTGGGCAGGCGTGTACCCACAAGCCCGGCGATTGTCTTGGCAGCGGCGATGCTGTTATCGCAGTCCAGAAAGAAGAAATCGCGGTCTTTGCAGGCGAGCTCGGGCAGCTGGCCGCGCACGATGGCGTGGGAGTTGGTGATGATCAAGCTTTGCATGGCTTGACGGAAAATCTTATCCAGCCGAATGATGGGCAGTGTACCGGTTTTCATCAGGTCTTGCAGCACGCTGCCGGGGCCAACTGGCGGAAGCTGGTCGGCATCGCCGACCAGCACAAGGCGGCTGCCAATGGGCAAGGCATCCAATAACGCACTAAACAGCGGCACGTCCACCATGGAAATTTCGTCGATAATCACGGCCTGTGCGCTCAACGGGTTTTGCGCGTTGCGGGCAAAGCGCTGCTTGTCGTCGTCGCCCCACTCCACTTCGAGTAGACGATGAATGGTCTTAGCCGAACGGTCGGTGAGTTCTTGCATGCGCTTGGCGGCACGGCCGGTGGGTGCGGCGAGGGCTACCTTGAGATTGGCTTGCTCGAACAGCTCGAGAATGCCCTTGAGTGTGGTGGTCTTACCTGTGCCCGGTCCGCCGGTGATGATGAGCAGGCCTTTCTCCATCGCGGCTTGCATGGCATCGCGCTGCAAGGCGTCGTAGTCAAGCCCGTGGGCGTGTTCCATGCGCTTGATGAGCATGGCGAAGTCGCCGTCCCAGTCGGTGGCAGCAGGTGGAAAGTCCAGCAGAAATTTTATCCGCTTGGCGATGTTCTCTTCCAGATTGAATAGGGTGGGGAGGAAGAGTTTTTCTTCCCATAGGGTGAGGCGACGTTGTTGCACCAAAATGTCAATGGCAGCCTGAGCCTCAATTTCGCTGATGCGCAGCAGCGCAGCGGCCGGTGCGGCCAGTTCACCTGCAGCAATGCAGGTGTGACCGTTAGACCACGTGTGATCCTTCATCACATGCAGCACACCAGCTTCATGGCGACTGTGCGGCAGGGGAGGCTCCGGCATGCCGCCAGCAATGGCATCGGCGCGGGCAAAGCCAATGGCAAACTCGCCGTCGCACAAAATATAGGGGTTGCGCTGTATCATCTCGGCTGCGCGCGAGCCAAAGGCTTTGTGCACACGCAAACACTCAGCGGTGGTCATGCCGAAGCGCTCAAGCGCCACCATGGCTTGGCGCAACGAAAATTGCTCGGCGAAGGTTTCGCCAAAGTGCGCCGCTTTTTCGGGCGTGATGCCTCGCACAGCAGTGAGCCGTTGCGGCTGGTTTTCCAACACATGCAGGGTGTCTTCGCCGAAGTGCTCCACGATTTTTTGCGCCATGCGCGCCCGCATGCCTTTAATCACCCCGCTGCTGAGGTACTTGAGCAGCTCATTTTGCGTGGCCGGCAACGAGCGCTGGCAGTGCTGCGCCTTGAACTGCTTACCAAAGGTGGCGTGGCTTTCCCAGCGGCCTTGCAGGCGCAGCGGTTCGCCCGGGGAAATCTGCGGCAGCACGCCCACCACGCTCACCAATTCGCCATCGTCGGTGGCGAAATCGAGCACAGTGAAGCCGTTTTCTTCATTGCGAAACACAACCGCTTCAGCGTGGCCGTGCAGCTGGGGGAGGTCGTAATCGTGATTGTCCAACGGGATTCCTTTCGGGGATGTAGGGGCGCGCATCGCGCGTCCGTTACACTTTATAGTAAGAGAAAACCCTCGGACGGCCAGTGGCCGCCCCTATACAGTCAATGTACACACATATTGCATATCATCAAGCGTCAAGCCATCGCAAGTTTTGGCGCTAACGTTTTTGCCCGCGCGCTCAAAAGCAAGCACGGCATGGCACAACGCAATGCCAGTGTCGATGAGGTTCATGCGGTCGAGAATGAGCTTTTTTAGGCCAAGTTTTTGCCGCCACACGTGGATAACATCTCCATCTGCAGTGAAGTGCCAGGGCTGGGAGTTCATCGCGCTGGGGGCCAGGCGTGCGGGCTCGAGCAGCTCAACCAGTTCGGCATTTGGCGTGACGGACTGCTTGCGGTCAAACTCGTGGATCTCACGCGTTAGGGGCTCGGCGGCGTTGCCGATTTTCAGGCACATGGCGTAGGTGAGACCCTTGGGCACGGTCACATCACCGGGCTTGCGGCCAAAGCCATACCACAGTCGGCCAAGGTCATGCAGGTGCAGAGCAAGATCCAGCTGTTGCAAGATGTAGCCTAAGTTAACGTTGCCCAGAATGGTGTTTTCACAGTAGCCATAAATGCGCCAGCCCTCTTTGGAGGTGCTGAATTCTAGGGCGAATTTTTCGTTTGGCAGCAGGGAAGTGACGGCGGCGATTTCGCGCTCGACTTGCTCCAGTTGCTCTTGTGTGAGGGGGACGTCACTGTATTTACGGATGGATTTTCGCTCGAACATGGCGGGGTAAAGAGTGGGATTTAACATATTGATTCTCCTTGATAAAATTGAATAAGCTCAGCAAGTGGCACATCCGGGTGAATATAACGCGCCTTGCCCGCAGACTTGCCAAAGTTGATCGCCGCAACGGGACAGGCGTGCATGCAGGCCAAGCAATGCTCGCAGCGATGCGCAAACTGTGGCTGCGCATCAATCTTGATGTTGCCCACTGGGCACACTTTGGCGCAAATGCCGCAGCCGGTGCAGCCTGATATCTTGAACTTGGCGTCACTAGCAGGGCCGGGCATCACCCGACGCACAATGCGATTGATTGGCGTATAGCGGCCGCGCTGCATTTTTTGGGCTTTTAAATCGGCGATGATTTGCGCCAGTTGCTCACTGGCCGCAGCGTGCACATCGGGCTTGTTGTTGATGCTGTAGCCGGGGATATAGTTATTCACGTGCATGAGCTCAGCGATGTAGTCAAAGGCAAGAAATCGCCGCAGGGCATTGCCCGCGCCGTGGGCACCACCACCGCTGACACACACGGCGAACACATAGGCATCCGGCTTGGTGATGGTGAGCGCGCGGGCGAAGTCTTCCACAATCGTGGGCGCGCCATAGAAGAACGCAGGGAACACCAAGCCAACCACATCGCTGTGGCAGGTAGCGGGTTCACGGGTGATGGGCGCAACTTGCGTGCCCAGTGCCTCGGCAATGTTGCGCGCGGAATGCAGCGAGTTCCCTGTGGAAGTGAAGCAGTAAATCATGGGGAGTCCTTTCTTGCTGTTGCTTTTTGTGGCGTGTGTAAACTTCACGGACGACCAAAGGTCGCCCCTACCGGGATTCGGCCAAAGGCCGTGGCAACGCAGTGCGTTGATCGAGCTTTGCTCGCATTCGTGTAGGGGCGAGCTTCGCTCGTCCGCAGCTCTTCATCATGCTTTAATGACGATGTTTTCGCTGCCCAGCAGGCGGGTAAGTTCAGTCTCAAGAGCTGCATTCCAGTGTGCACCGGCTGTTCCCTTGTATTTCTTGCCGTCTTGCTCGAACACTAGCGTCACCGGCACATGCATGCCGCCTGTGTGGTTATCGAGCAGATGCAGCACACGGGTATGCAGGGGGTCGGTTTTGGGCGGCAGGCGTAAATAAACTTGTGACGCCACCTGCGGTGGAGCTTGGTCGCTTCGCTGTGTTCTGTTATGGTTTTCATTAAGCCGCAGACGGCCAATGGCCACCCCTACAGGCTCGTCAATCTCTTCCATGGTGTTGACGATGAGCTTGGCCTCTTTGTTTTCTTGCAGGCTCAAACGGCCGCTCACCAGCACCGTGCGCCCGGTTTGGCACAGGTTCGCGTAACGATCCAGGATTTTGGGGAAGACGAGCGATTCCATTTGTCCAAACATATCCTCCAGCTGCACAAAGGCCATGTTGCCGCCGCTTTTGGTGATTTTTTGCTTAACCTGCACAATGCTGCACAGCAGCGAAACCTCTTCGTTGTCGTGGTGCGGACCTTGGCCGTTTTCGTTGGCAGGGTCAAGCAAGTCGAGAGTTTTGGCGCAGCCCAAGCGTTTTGCGGTGTCGGCCAGTTTGCTCAGCGGGTGACCGCTAAGATAAAACCCCAGAGTTTCTTTCTCATTGGCAAGAAGATCAGCGTGGGAGAATTCCTCTTGCTCGGCGGGGCGGGGTTCAGCTTGTTGCTTGGCTTGGTCACCCAGCATATCCAGCAGACCTAGTTGCCCGTCAATATTGTTGCGGGCTTCGCTATCCACCTCTGTGGCAAACAGTGGCAAGGCCATGAGCATTTCGCGGCGGTTGGCACCTAGGTCATCAAGCGCACCGGCTTTGATGAGGGATTCCACTGCGCGCTTGTTGAAGTCGCGCCCTTGCATGCGCTTGACGAACTGAAAAAACGTGCTGAAGTGTCCGTTGCGCTCGCGCTCGGCGATGATTTTGCGGATGAAACCCGCACCCAAGTTTTTGATGGCCAGCATGCCAAAACGCACGCCGTCTGGCTCGGTGGTGAACTTGAGCTGCGCGTGGTTCACATGCGGGGGCAGCAGCGCAAAGCCCGCTTTGCCGCACTCAACGGCATATTCCGCCACCTTGCCGGCATGGTCGAGCACGCTGCTGAGCTGTGCTGCCCAAAACGCCGCGGGATAGTAAGTCTTCAGCCAAGCCATTTGGTAGGCGATGTGCGAATAGGCCACTGCATGCGGCTTAGCAAATGCATAACTTGCAAATGAGGTCATGTCGTCAAAGATTTTGTTGGCAGCTTGGGTGGGTATGCCATGCAGCGTGTGGCAGGCCTGCACAAACCCAGTGCGCTCTTGTTCGAGCACTTTGTGTTGCTTTTTGCTCATGGCACGGCGGATGATATCTGCGCGGCCGAGTGAATAGCCCGCCAGCTCGCGGAACACCTGCATCACCTGCTCTTGATAGATCATCACGCCATAGGTGTCTTGCAAAATGGGAGCCAGCTGCGGCGCGGCGTAGCTGATTTTGCGTGGGTCGCGGCGGTTAGCCACGCAGGTGGGAATGAACTCCATGGGGCCCGGGCGGCACAGCGAAGTGACGGTGGACAAGTCCTCAATGCTTTGCGGGGCAATGTCGATGAGCACATTGCGCACCCAGCCCGCCTCAAACTGGAAGATGCCCGTGGTTTCGCCTTTGCGGAACAGCTCAAAGACTGTTTGGTCGTCTTTGAGGATGGTGTCGATGTCAATATCGCCGGCCATGCGTGCGGCATCCTTGATTACCGTCAACGATCGCAGGCCAAGGAAGTCCATCTTGAGCAGACCAAGTTCTTCAAGCGTACCCATGGTGAACTGTGTGACGATGGCCTCATCGTTGCGAGCAAGCGGCACGTAAGTGTCTACCGACTGATGGGTGATGACCACGCCAGCGGCGTGCGTGCCCGCGTGGCGCGGCATGCCCTCAATCTTGCGCGCCATGTCAACAAGCTCAGTCACGGTTTCATCGTCTGCATAGGCGTCGCGCAGGGGCTTGCTGTTTTTCATCGCACGGTCAATACTGCTGCGGTGCTCGCCGGGAATCATCTTGGCGATGGCGTCCACGGTGGCATAGGCTAAGCCCAGCGCACGGCCAACATCGCGAATCGCAGCCCGCGCGGCCATGGTATTGAAGGTCACAATCTGTGCCACGTGTTCACTGCCATATTTACGCACCACGTAGTCGATGACCTCACTTCGGCGTTCGTAGCAAAAGTCAATGTCGAAGTCGGGCATCGACACACGCTCGGGATTGAGAAAACGCTCGAACATCAAGCCATACTGCATCGGGTCAACGCCAGTTATGCCCAAGCAATAGGCCGCTAAGCTCCCTGCACCCGAACCGCGACCCGGCCCCACGGCAATGCCTTTGGATTTCGCGTAGGCCACAAAATCGTGCACAATGAGGAAGTAGTCTACAAAGCCCATGCGGTGGATGGTGCTCAGTTCAAAGTCAAGGCGTTCTTGATATTTTGTGTGGCCATAATGCGCAAGCAAACCGGTTTGACACAACTGCCGCAAATAGTCCAAGTGGTCTTCGCCATTCGGTGTGCTGAAATGCGGCAGCCGCGTGTGCCCAAACTGGATTTCCACATTGCAGCGTTCCGCAATCTTTGCGGTGTTTTCGATTGCGCCTTCGTATTGCCCAAGCAAGTCGCGCATTTGCGCTTCGCTCTTGAGATAAAACTCTTTGGACTCAAACTCAAAGTTGCCGCCCTCACCCACCACTTGGTTCGTTTGAATGCACAGCAACACTTCTTGCATGCGGTGATCTTCGGCGTGAACATAGTGCACATCATTCGTGGTGACCATGGGAATGTCGCATTCACCGGCAAGGCGAGCCAGCTGCGGCAACAGACGTTGTTGCTCGGGCAGGCCGTGGTCTTGCAGCTCGATGAAAAAATTGCCCGCGCCCATCACATCATTATACCACAGGGCTAGGCGTTTTGCTTCGGCGGCATCGCCATTGAGCAAGGCCTGTGGAATTTCGCCAAACATGCAGCCCGACAATGCAATGAGTCCCTCGCTGTGCTGCGCGAGCAAGTCGCGGTCAATGCGCGGGCGGGTGTAGAAGCCCTCTACCCAGCTTGCGCTGACCAGCTTGATGAGATTCTGCCAGCCGGTTTCGTTTTCGCACAGCAACACCAGGTGATAGCGTTTGCTGTCGTATTCATGCTGTTTGTCGTGCCGGGTGCGTGCAGCCAGATAGCACTCGCAGCCCAAAATGGGCTTGATGTCCCGCACTTTGGCGGCCTTGTAGAAATCAATTGCGCCATATAGGTTGCCGTGGTCGGTGATGGCTAGGCT